>CAYMAC010000001.1:0-316431 GCA_964388325.1 uncultured Simplicispira sp.
GGCTGGCACCCTCGCTGCAACACCGGGTGGACACCTGCATGGCCTGGGTGCGGCGCATCCAGCGTTGGGCACCGGTCAGCGCTATCAGTTCTGAACTGGTGCGCTTTGATATGCAAGCCTTGCAAAACCCGGAAATCTCGGGCATCGAGTACCAACAAGGCACTTTGCCAACGCTAACCCTCAAAGCCGCTGGCCGGGGCAGTTACCAGCGCACTCGGTTAGATAAATTCGGCTTTCCACGCGGCTACCTGATGCGTACTAAACGGGTGCATGGCTTTGGCACCGGCGACATGGTGCGCGCGGAGGTACCCTCGGGGGTCAAAGCTGGGGTATATGTCGGACGGGTGGCCGTGCGGGCCAGTGGCTCTTTTAACATCCAAAGCTACCAAGACGGTAAAGCCGTCGTAGTGCAAGGCATTAGCCACAAGCATTGCCGCGTGATTCAACGCGCTGATGGCTATGGCTACTTCTTCAACCGGGCCAACAACAACACAAGACGTGAACAGGCAAGGCCCAAAGCCAGGAACGCTGCGCGTTCCGCGCTCTACCTCCCCGGCATGAATGCCGAGGCTTCACGCGCAAACTGATGATTTTTGGCTTTAGCGAAGAGCAAATCGCCGATTTTTTCCTGACCTACGGCGTGGGGGCATTCATTTTGCTGATGCTGTTCATCATTGGCCAATTGGCATGGCAGTCTAAGGCGGGCAAATTTGGCACCATGATTATGTTTATTGGCTTGGGACTGGGCATTTTGGGCTTTGTGGCCAAAATCGTGCTGCAATCGATGTTAGAGCGTTGAGCAGGCACACCCCCAGCGTTCAGCCGCTGGGCGGGTCTAGCACCCCCAAACCTGCCGCCGTGCCACTGCGTACAGCACCTTCTAAGGTGGCGGGGTAGGGGCCAGCGATATAGTCGCCACAGGCCCACAGGCCGTTGGCAATTTGGCGCGCGGGCCGCTGCAAACCGGGGGTGCAGGCAAAGGTGGCGCGTTTTTCAATCACGGTTTGCACGGGCAGCAGACCTTCTAAACCTAACTCGCGCTGGGCTTGCGCCAACACTTGCGCCTCTAGGCTGCTGCGGTCGCCTTGGCTGGCACTGGCCACAAAGGCTAATAGGCCCGCAGGGCCGCCCAATTGCCCTCGGTCAAAGACAAATTGTGCTGGCCCATGCAAATGGCTACGCAAGGCTAACATGGGAGCCGATAGCACAGGGCCAGAGGGGCGCTCTTCTGGCATCGGCAACTGGGCATACACGGTGGCAATGGCCTGAAATTGCAGCGCCTGCGCGCTGGCAGCCCAATCGCACAGCGGTATCACCATTGGGCGCGGCACGGTCTGTACGCAATGCGACACCAGCCGCGCAGCCTCGCTGCTGGAGCAGGCCAGCACCACGGCATCAAACGGCGTGCCGTTGATAAGCCAGCGTCCGCTTTGCGGCATGGCATTGAGGGTGCGCGCACGCACGCCCGTACGCACGATGGAGCCTTGGCCGCGCAACCAACGCGCAGCCGCCTCTGGGAAGACTTCGCCCAAATTAACGCGCGGCAATAACAAATTGGAGCCACCCGGCCCACTAAATAAGCTGTCTTGCAGTACCCGCAAAAAAACTTGGCCGCTGGCCTGCGCCGCTGGGGTGTTGAGTGCTGCTACACACAACGGGTCAATAAACTCATCGATGAGGCGTTGTGGCAAGCTGGCGCACAAATCAACCACGGTGGCCTGTGCATCACAACGAAAGCGCTTGAGCTGCCACTTGAGCGCTGCACGCAGCAGCGCCAGCCGCTCTTGGCGTTGCCAGCCTGTGGCACGGGCAATGGCCACCAAGGCATCCCAAGGTGGGGGCAGGCGGGGCCATTGCAGCCCGCTGCCATCGGCAAAACGCAAGGCCAGTGGCAGGCGCAGCAGCGCGGCATCGATGTCCACGCCCACGTGGCGCATCAGGCGCAGCGATTCGGTATAGGCACCAATCAGAATATGCTGGCCGTTGTCTAGCACCAACGGAGCAGCATCACCGCTACCGTGGGCCACAATAGCCCGCGCCCGTCCGCCAATGACGCGCGCGGCCTCAAACACCGTGGCACGGTGGCCGCCTTGCACCACCGCCACCGCAGCGGCCATGCCTGCCCAACCAGCCCCAATAATGGCAATTTTTTTCACATACGCCCCAAGGCTTGGACTTTCCAAGCCAGCCAAAATTTACGCAGCGGCGTTAGGCTGATGCGCTGGTGCAGCACTTGAAAGTTCTCGTCCTCAATCTCACGCAGCAGGGTGCGGTAGATGCTGGCCATCATCAGGCCGGGCTTTTGTGCGCGCCGGTCTGCGGCGGGCAGCAGGGCCAAGGCTTCGTCGTACAGGCGGTGCGCGCGCTCGGCCTGAAAACGCATCAGTGCGGTGAAACGCTCAGAGTATTCGCGTTTGATAATTTCGTGCGCTTTGACATCAAATTGCTGCAAATCATTGACTGGCAAATAAATGCGCCCACGCAGCGCGTCTTCGCCCACATCGCGCAAAATGTTGGTCAGTTGCAGCGCTTGGCCTAAACGATGGGCATATTGCGTGGTGGCTGGGTCAGTTTGGCCAAAAATTTGTGCCGCTACCTCGCCCACCATGCCCGCCACCAAATGGCAATAGCGCTGCAAGCCCGCATAGTCTAAATAACGGGTTTGGTCTAAATCCATCAAGCAGCCGTCAATCACGGCTTGCAAATGGCGCGGCTCGATATGGTAACTGGCCGTGTGCGGCATCAGGGCCTGCATTACCGGGTGGCTGGGCTGGCCTTGGAAGGCGCGTTGCACTTCTGTCTGCCACCACACCAGCTTGTTGCGCGCCACAACCGGGTCAGAGACCTCATCGACGACATCATCTACCTCACGACAAAAGGCATAGAACGCAGTAATGGCTGCCCGCCTTGGTGGGGGCAAGAACAGAAAAGCGTAATAGAAGCTGCTGCCCGAAGCGGCAGCTTTTTGTTGGACGTACTGTTCCGGATTCATGGGTGGGGATTGTCCCATGATGCAAGCTTGCTGGCGCAGTGCTGATGGGGCGCTATCATGCTGTCCGCTTAGCTTGTTCGTGCCGCCTTATACCGTTTCTTCTTTTTTGTCCCTCCATGTTCAATAACCTGCGTATCACCCAGCGCTTTATCCTCATTTTGTTTGCTTACTGGATTTCATTTTCAGCAGTTGTTGGTGTCAGCTTGCTGGGTTTGATGTCGGCACGCGATAGCCTGCGCCTCATCCACGACCAAGCCATGCAACGGGCGCTGATGGCTGAAGAATCTGTCAATGCTACGGTGCAAAACAGGTTGCAGGTGTTGCTGGCTTTTCAGCACGCGCCCGACAATCCGTTAGCAGCTGTCCACGACCACCCCACCAACATCCACTTGGATGCCATTACCGATACGCGCGTTAAAGCCAATGCCATTAATAAGGCGATGGAGGATGGTATTGTCGATGCCGAGGAGCGCAAACTGTACGAAGCAACCAAGCCCATTCGCGCGGCGTGGCGGGCCAAATTGGATGAAACTACAGCATCCATTCGCAGCGGCAACTACAGCGCCGAAGTATTAGAGCGTTTTTTGGTGGCCAGCCGTACCGAAGGCGAGGCAGTGGTGCAGTCTATGGCTGCCTTCCGCGATTACCAAGTCAACCGAGGCAAGCAAGCCTACCAAGAGGCACAAGAGCATTATGAGCGGGCTTTGTGGGTGTTTGGCCTGACCACCGCGCTGGGGGGCATTCCGGCTACGTTTTTGGCGTTGACCCTGCTAGGGCGTATGCGTTCTGGCTTTAGCATGGCCATTGACACCGCCCAAGAAATTGCGGGTAATAATTTATCGCGCCCGGTGCCTCATGCTGGCCATGATGAAATTGGCACCTTGCTGGGCCAGATGGAAACCATGCGTCAAAACCTGCACCACATCATCAGCCAAGTGCGCCGAGGCGCTGATGCTATTGCAGGGGCAGCCTCTGAGGTTGCTACGGGCACCCATAATTTGTCTGAGCGCACCGAGTCGCAAGCCAGCTCCTTGCAACAAACCGCCTCGGCCACCGAGGAACTCTCGGGCACCGTGCAACACAATGCCGACAACGCCAGCCAAGCCAACCAATTGGCCTCTGCGGCCACTGGCATCGCGCAACGTGGCGGCACCGTGGTAGCGCAGGTGGTTGATACCATGGAAGCCATCAACTCCTCGTCGCGCAAAATTGTGGACATCATCAGCGTGATTGATGGCATCGCTTTTCAGACCAACATTTTGGCCCTCAATGCCGCTGTAGAAGCTGCGCGCGCTGGCGAGCAAGGCCGTGGCTTTGCCGTGGTGGCTGCCGAAGTGCGTAGTTTGGCCGGGCGCAGCGCCGAAGCAGCCAAAGAGGTGCGCGCTTTAATTACCGATTCGGTGGACAAGGTGGGCGTGGGTAGCAGCCAAGTATCACAAGCGGGTGCCACCATGCAAGAAATTGTCTCGGGCATCCAGCGCGTATCCGACATTGTGGGCGAAATCGCCTCGGCCAGCGTGCAACAGTCTTCGGGTTTGGCACAAATTAACCAAGCCGTGGCGCAACTCGATGGCGTGACCCAGCAAAATGCCGCTTTGGTCGAGCAAACCTCGGCTGCTTCTAGTGCCCTGCAAGAGCAGGCACACCAATTGGCCACGCTGGCGGCATCGTTTACCTTAGAGTCTGGCAGCAGCCACGGCACCATGCCAACACCATCGCCGGTGGCACGACGGGCACCCGTGGCTTTATTGGGGCGCTAATGTATTGCCAAGCTGGCAAAAATTATGGGGCAGCTCCAGTGCCGCTACCGTCTGGGACGGGGTGCGGGCGGACTGCTGTAGTGAAGATTCATAGTGGCCGCTCATTTTGGGCCGTGTGCTGATTCAGTGGGGAAATCCATGTCCGTTGTTCAAATTCCGGGGCTTTCGTTTGAGGAAGCTGATAACCAAATTTTGCTGGTGGCGCTGCCCACGCCGGGGCGCGAGCCCATCGATGGCAACACCTTGCACCACTTGCTAGAGCAAGAAGGTTATGGCGATTGCTCCATCAACCAGAACGCCCTGCACAGTGCTGCCGAAATGTGCAACGTACAAAAGGAGCCTTTCGGTATCGAGGTAGCACGCCGCTACGATGCCGAGTACCAAGTGCATATCTCCTCCGATGGCATGAATGCCACGCTCAACATCATTGCGCCCATTGGTGGCAAGGCAGCCAACCCCGAAGATGCTTTGCGCGCCCTGAGCAAGGCGGGCGTTACCTTCGGCATTGACCAAACCGCCATACAAAATGCCTGCCAACGCGGCAGTTGCAGCAACGTCCTCATCGCCCGTGGTCAAGATGCACAAGACGGCAACGATGCCCTGTTTGAAGACCTGATTCCGCACACCGTCAACCGCGAACCCAAACTGGACGAAAACGGCCTGATTGACTACCGCGAACGCGGCGAAATTGTGGCCGTGCAACCGGGCGCACCCTTGATGCGGCGCACGCCAGCCACCACTGGCACTGATGGCCAAAACGTGAAAGGCGTGGTGGTTAAAGCCAAACCGGGCAAAGACAAGCAGTTTGCCAGCGGCCTCAAAGGGGCCGAAATTTCTGCCGAAGATGCTTCCGTGCTGGTAGCTACCGTGGGCGGTTTGCCGGTGCGCGTCGATGCGGGGGTGAATGTAGAGCCGGTGCTGCGCTACAAAGAAATTAACATGGCCACCGGCAACATCCACTTTGATGGCAGCGTGCATGTTACAGGCGAAGTGGTGCAGGGCATGAGCATCCATGCCACAGGTGACATCATCGTCGATGGCATGGTGGACTCGGGCAATTTGCACGCTGGCGGTGATGTTCGCATTGCTGGTGGCATCATTGGGCGCTCCAAAATTGAGGCCCAAGGCTCGGTCACGGCCCGCTTTGCCGAAGGGGTAGAGATTCGCGCTGGCACCGTCATTGCCCTCAAAGACATGGCCTTAGAGTGCGAATTGCACGCCATCAACCAAATTACCGTGGGCACCGGCTCGCGCAAAACCGGGCGTTTGGTGGGCGGTCACGCCTCGGCCATGATGGCCATTCGGGTGGCCACGCTAGGCTCGGACAAGGGCGGCACCACCAAAATCACGCTGGGCGTGAACCCGGCACTCGATGCCGAATATGCCGCCTTGCTCAAGCGCATTGAAGAAGAAAAAGCGCAAGAAACCCGCTTAGAGCAACTGGTCAAGCAACTCAAAACCGCTGACCCCAAGGGCCTGTTAGAGCGCGCCCGCGCCTCGTGGCAGCAGGCGGTACAAGCGTGGGGCAAATCGCTCAAAGAGCGCGAAGCACTAGAGAAAGAGCTAGAAAAAGCCCGCTTGGCACGCCTAGAGGTGGCCGTGGGCACCGAGGGCACGGTAGAGATTAGCCTGTGCAAGCTGGTAGCGCGCCTGCGCCAAGACTTTAGCGCAGGCGCTTTCTATTTGGACGAGGGCGGCAATTTGATTTTTACGGGCCGCGATGGCAAGCCGGTAATTTTGGCACTGGGCTAAAAAACAGCCCTCTCCTGTTCACATTTTCAGCGCCCGCACCAGCATCAGCGGCCCATCCCAAGGCCGAATGCGTGGGCGCTGCTGCAAGCTAGCCCCGCGCAGGGCTTCTACCTTGTCCAAAATACGCAAGCCACCTTGCACCACCAGGCGCAACTCCCAACCAATGCGTCCCGGTAGCCGGTGTACCAGTGGTGCGCCGCGCAGCATCTCGGTGCGCGCCCATTGGGCGCAATCCAATACCAAGGCGGCGCTGGCTGGGGTCTGTTGCAGCGCCAGCAGCTGCGCCTGTGGCACGCCGTGGCGTGTGCAATCGGCCTGGGGTAGGTAAAAGCGCTGGCGTGGAATATCCACGCTCAAATCTTGCCAAAAATTAATCAACTGCAAGGCACTGCAAATAGCATCGCTTTGGCGCAAGGCGGCCGCATCTTGCACACCATACAGATGCAACAACAAGCGCCCCACGGGATTGGCCGAGCGGCGGCAGTAATCCAACAATTCCGCCCGGTCGGCATAGCCAGCGCCAGCCTCGGTTTTTTGCACATCCTGCATAAAAGCACTGAGCAAATCGTCTAGCAGCGCTACCGGCAGGCGGTGGCTTTGCAAGATGGCAGCCAGCGGCGCAAACACCTGCGGCCAACGTGGGCCAGGCGCAGCACCCGCAGCAATGTGGTGCAGCTCAATGCGGTAGGCGGTTAAATCGGCCAGCCGCTCTGCGGCGCTGGCATCACCCTCGTCGGCGATGTCGTCTGCGGTGCGCGCAAAAGCATAAATGGCAGCAATCGGTGGGCGCAATGCCGGCGGGCACAGCAGCGAGGCCACCGGGAAGTTTTCGTAATGGGTAATAGTTTGCGGTTGGGTCACGGCATAGATTGTCGCTTGACAGTCTTACAGCTATCACCTAAATTAATAACCAGTTGGTCAGTAATTATTGTTACTCTGGATTTTTCATGCCATCCTCCATTGCACCACCGTCCCGCCGGGGGCTTTTTTGGCTTTGTGTTGCCACGCTGTGCTTGGCCGCCTGCTCTAAGCCTGCCCCGGCCCCAGAGCCAGTGCGTGCCGTCAAGCTGCTTACGGTGGGGGCCAGCACTTTGCAAGCCCAGCAAGAATATGCGGGAGAGGTGCGCGCGCGCACTGAGTCGCGCTTAGGGTTTCGGGTGGCTGGCAAAATTATGCAGCGCCCAGCAGAGTTGGGCCAGCAGGTGCAGCCCGGTCAGTTGCTGGCACAGCTAGACCCGCAAGATTACCAACTAGCCACCCAAGCTGCACAGGCCCACGTAACGGCGGCCCAAACCCAGCAAGCGCTGGCCGCTGCCGATTACCAACGCTATGCACATTTGCAGGCGCAAAACTTTATCAGCGCTGCCGAATTGCAGCGCCGCGAAGCCACCCTCCAAGCTGCCCAAGCCACGCTGGCCCAAGCCCAAGCCCAAGCCTCGGTGCAAGGCAACCAAACCGGCTATACCCGTTTACTGGCCGATGTAGCAGGTGTCATTACTGGCATTGAGGCCGAACCCGGCCAAGTAGTAGCTGCTGGCACGCCCGTAGTGCGTATTGCCCACAATGGCCCGCGCGATGTGGTGTTTGCCGCACCCGAAGACAAAATAGCCCTGCTGCACACCGGACAAGCCGTGCAGGTGCGCCTGTGGGCGCAAGACGCGGCATCCCTGCCGGGGCGGGTGCGCGAAGTAGCCGCCAGCGCCGACCCCATCACCCGCACTTACAGCGTTAAAGTGGCCTTAGAAGTGCCCCCAGGTGTAGCCGTGCCCCCACTGGGAGCCACGGCGTATGTGCAGCCCCCATCTTTGGGCCATGTTGGTGTATCGGCCATCACGGTGCCCACCACCGCCTTGCTGCAACAGGGCAAGGGCAGTGCCGTCTGGGTCTATGACCCGGCTAGCAGCACGGTACGCTTGCAAAGCGTGCAAATTGCCACTGCCGATGGCAATGCCGCCGTAGTGGCTTCTGGGCTGGCAGCGGGTATGCAGATAGTAGCCACCGGGGTGCATGTGCTGTCGCCGGGGCAAAAAGTGGTGCCGTACCAGCCCAAAGCAACCACAGCCAGCAAAACATCCTCCGACCACCCTACGACCCCTGTTTCCTCCAAGCTTTAAAGCCCCTATGACTGCCCATACCAAGCCAGAGGGCTTTAACCTGTCCCAATGGGCGCTAGACCACCCAGCCCTCACACGCTACCTGATGATTGTGCTGATGCTGCTAGGCTTTGCGGCCTATTTTCAGCTAGGGCAAGACGAAGACCCACCGTTTACCTTCCGCGTTATGGTGGTGCGTACCCTGTGGCCGGGGGCCACGGCGCAGCAAGTAGCCGAGCAAGTAACAGACAAGCTAGAGCGCACGCTGCAAGAAGTGCCCTATGCCGACAAAATCCGCAGCTATTCCAAGCCCGGCGAGTCGCAAATCATCTTCCAGATTAAAGACTCCTCGCCCGCCAGCGAGGTAGCGCAGGTTTGGTACACGGTACGCAAAAAAATCACCGATATGCGCCACACCCTGCCCCAAGGGGTGCAGGGGCCATTTTTTAACGACGATTTTGGCGATGTGTATGGCGTAATTTACGCGCTAGAGGCCGACGGCTTCAGCCCGGCAGAACTCAAGGTGTTTGCCGACGACGTGCGCCAACAATTGTTGCGCGTGCCCGATGTGGCCAAAGTAGAGCTGTTTGGCGTACAGGACGAAAAACTGTTTGTCGAAATTTCGCAAAAGCGCTTATCCCAACTCGGGCTAGACATGAGCGCCGTGTTGGCCCAACTCGGCCAGCAAAATGCCGTCGAAAATGCGGGTGCCGTGCAAACCCCGCAAGACCAAATCCAAGTGCGCGTGGCCGGTCAGTTCAATGCCATAGAAGAACTACAAGCCATGCCGATTCGGGGTGCCTCGGGGCGGCAATTGCGCTTGGGCGATATTGCCCAGGTGCAGCGCGGCTATGTGGACCCGCCCAACATCAAGGTGCGCCACCAAGGCCAAGAAGTGGTGGCCTTGGGTGTCTCTATGGCCAAGGGCGGCGACATCATCGCCTTGGGCAAGGCCTTACACCAAACGGTCGATGTGCTGGCCAAGCAACTGCCTGCCGGTGTGCGCTTGGTCAATGTGCAAGACCAACCCCAAGCCGTGGCCGATTCGGTCAATGAGTTTGTCAAGGTGTTGATAGAAGCAGTGCTGATTGTGCTGCTGGTTAGTTTTATCAGCTTGGGCCTGCACCGGCACCCCCATCCACAGCGCTGGTGGCAACGCTGGACGCTTGACCCCCGGCCCGGCTTGGTGGTGGGCATCACCATCCCGTTGGTACTGGCCATCACCTTTTTGGCCATGTGGTACTGGAACATCGGGCTGCACAAAATTTCTTTAGGCTCGCTCATCATTGCGCTGGGCCTGTTGGTGGACGATGCCATCATCGCTGTCGAGATGATGGTGCTCAAGCTCGAAGAAGGCTACGACAAGCTGCGCGCCGCCACCTTTGCCTACGAAGCCACCGCCATGCCCATGCTCACCGGTACCTTGATTACCGCTGCTGGTTTCTTGCCCATCGGCATTGCCAAATCGGTGACGGGTGAATACACCTTTGCCATCTTTGCCGTTACCGTGATTGCACTGGTGCTGTCGTGGGTGGTGTCGGTGTATTTTGTGCCCTATTTGGGCACCCTGATTCTCAAACCACCACCGCATGTGCAACGAGTGCCCGCCGCACCGGGGGCACCCGAAGGTATCCATGCCGACCCGCACGAAGTATTTGATACACCGTTTTACACCGCCTTTCGGCGCGTGGTGCATTGGTGTGTAGAACACCGCTGGCTCACCATTGCGGCCACCGTACTGATTTTTGCCTTGGGTGTGCTCGGCATGGGCCGAGTGCAGCAACAGTTTTTTCCAGATTCCAACCGGCCTGAAATTTTGGTCGATGCGTGGTTTCCTGAAGGCACTTCGATGGCTGGCAATGAAGAAGTCACGCGCCGCCTAGAGGCCCGCTTGCGCGTCCAACCGGGCGTGACCAGCGTAACTACGTGGATAGGCTCTGGCGTGCCGCGTTTCTATCTGCCGTTGGACCAAGTATTGCCACAAACCAATGTGTCGCAGTTCATCGTCATGTCCAAAGACCTGTCTACGCGCGCTATTTTGCTGGAGCAACTGCCCGCCATCATGGCCAGTGAGTTTCCCGAAGTGCGTGGCCGCGTCAAACTGCTACCCAATGGGCCGCCAGTGCCCTACCCAGTGCAGTTCCGAGTGGTGGGGCCAGACCCGGTAATTTTGCGCGCCCGCGCTGATGAAATCAAAGAGGTGCTGCGCGCTGCGCCGCAAATGCACGGTGTCAATGACAACTGGAACGAAGCCATCAAAACCATGCGCTTAGAAGTTGACCAAGACAAAGCGCGTGCCTTGGGTGTCAGTAGCCAAAGCATTGCCCAAGCCTCCAAGGTGATGCTGTCTGGAATGCAAATTGGCCAATACCGCGAAGGCGACAAGCTCATCGACATCGTGCTGCGCCAGCCCGAGGCTGAGCGCCGTTTTATCACCGATATTGCCAATGCCTATCTGCCCACCGCATCGGGCCAAAGCATTCCACTGATGCAAATTGCCAAGCCGGTGTTTGCATGGGAGCCGGGCGTACTGTGGCGCGAAAACCGCGATTACGCCATCACCGTGCAAGGCGATGTCACCACCGGCGTGCAGGGTGCTACCGTCACGCAGGCCCTGTTGCCCACTTTGCGCCAAATAGAAGCACGCTGGCACGCTGCTGGCCAAAATGCCTATCGCCTAGAGGTGGCTGGCGCGGTAGAAGAAAGCGCCAAAGGCTCGGCCTCGATTGCAGCGGGGGTGCCCATCATGCTGTTTATCACCTTCACCCTGTTGATGTTGCAATTGCACAGTTTTAGCCGCGCGCTGCTGGTGTTTTTAACCGGCCCGCTGGGCATTGCGGGTGTGGCAGCGGCGCTATTGTTGCTCGACCGGCCCTTTGGCTTTGTGGCCTTGCTGGGCGTGATTGCCTTGATGGGCATGATTCAGCGCAATTCGGTCATTTTGATTGACCAAATTGAAAAAGACCGCGCCCGTGGCGTGCCCGCGTGGGATGCGATTGTCGAAGCCGCTGTGCGCCGCTTGCGCCCGATTGTGCTCACCGCCGCTGCCGCTGTGTTGGCCATGATTCCCCTTTCGCGCAGTGTGTTTTGGGGGCCGATGGCTGTGGCCATCATGGGCGGCCTGATAGTGGCCACCATCCTCACTTTATTGGGCCTGCCAGCCCTGTATGCAGCGTGTTTTGGGGTCAACAAACCCAAACCTTTATTGCAAGATAGCCAAAACGGCTTGCCAACAGGTTAAAATAACGGACTCACCAATTTCACACAGGCGGTAGGCTTAGCGTTGCCGCCCTGTTTGTTAGAAGAGTGCGCGGGTGGCGAAATTGGTAGACGCACCAGGTTTAGGTCCTGACGCCAGCAATGGTGTGGGGGTTCGAGTCCCCCCCCGCGCACCACTCTTTTTGTAGAAACTTGCCCCCTCTTGGCGCGCGCTGTGGTGCCATAGGCAGGTTCAAATCCCCCCCATAGGAATCGTCATGGCCGTTACCGTTGAAACCCTCGATAAGCTCGAACGCAAAATCACGCTGAGCCTGCCCACCAGCGCCATCGAAACCGAAGTACAAACCCGCCTCAAGCGCTTGGCGCGCACCGTCAAAATGGACGGCTTTCGCCCCGGTAAAGTACCCCTGAGCGTGGTAGCCCAGCGTTATGGCTACTCGGTGCAATACGAGGTGCTCAACGATAAAGTGGGTGAGGCTTTTGCCGTGGCCGCCAACGAAGCCAAGCTGCGCGTCGCTGGCCAGCCACGTATCAGCGAAAAAGAAGGTGCTCCCGAAGGCGAACTGACCTTCGATGCCGTGTTTGAAGTCTTCCCCGAAGTCAAACTGGGTAACTTGGCCGAAGTCACCATTGAAAAACTGACCGCCGAAGTCGATGAAGCCGCTATCGACAAAACCATCGACATCCTGCGTAAGCAACGCCGCACTTTCGCCCAACGCCCCCAAGATGCCGCCGCCCAAGACAGCGACCGCGTCACGGTAGATTTTGAAGGCAAGCTCGACGGCGAACCCTTCCAAGGTGGCAAGGCTGAAGACTTCCAATTCTTGGTAGGCGAAGGCCAAATGCTCAAAGAGTTTGAAGATGCCGTGCGTGGCATGAAAACTGGCGAAAGCAAGACCTTCCCCTTGGCCTTCCCCGAAGACTACCACGGCAAAGACGTAGCCGGTAAAACCGCCGATTTCTTGGTCACGGTCAAGAAAATTGAAGCAGCCCACCTGCCCGAAATCAACGAAGCCATGGCCAAGTCTTTGGGCATTGCCGACGGCAGCATCGAAGGCTTGCGCGCCGACATCAAAGCCAACCTAGAGCGCGAAGTCAAATTCCGCCTGCTGGCGCGCAACAAGCAAGCTGTCATGGATGCGCTGCTGTCCAAAGCTGAACTCGATTTGCCCAAGGCCAGCGTCGAAGCTGAAGTTGAACGCCTGCGCGAAGCCGCCGTGGCCGACCTCAAGCAACGCGGTATCAAAGATGCCGACAAGGTAGAAATTCCTGCCGATGTGTTCTTGCCCCAAGCCGAGCGCCGCGTGCGTCTGGGCTTGGTCGTAGCCGAGCTGGTGCGCGCCAACGAACTGCACGCCAAGCCCGAGCAACTCAAAGCCCACATTGATGAGCTGGCCGCCAGCTACGAAAAGCCCGAAGAAGTGGTGCGCTGGTACTTTGGCGACCGCCAACGTCTGGCCCAAGTCGAGGCCGTCGTGGTAGAAAACAATGTCTCTGACTTCGTGCTGGGCCAAGCCCAAGTCACCGACAAGGCCGTGGCATTTGACGAGCTCATGGGCCAAGGCTGAACCACGATGCCATTGCGCCGCGCCTATGCTTAAATAAGCCGGTAATTTTGGCATCCTAGGGGCTTGTGCAAACCAGCACAAGCCCCCATTTGTTTCTGGGTACAGTACCCGCCTGACAGGAGAAAACATGAGCGCACTCGAAACACAAGGCCTAGGCATGATTCCGATGGTCATCGAACAGTCGGGCCGTGGTGAGCGGTCTTACGATATTTACTCGCGTCTGCTCAAAGAGCGGGTAATTTTTTTGGTCGGCCCCGTCAATGACCACTCAGCCAACTTGGTAGTAGCCCAATTGCTGTTCTTAGAGAGCGAGAACCCCGACAAGGACATCTCGTTTTATATCAACTCGCCCGGTGGCTCGGTCAGTGCTGGCATGGCTATTTTTGACACCATGAACTTTATCAAGCCTGACGTGTCCACGCTGTGTACCGGCATGGCTGCCAGTATGGGCGCATTTTTGCTGGCTGCGGGTGCCAAAGGCAAGCGTTTTTCTTTGCCCAACTCCAAGGTCATGATTCACCAGCCCTTGGGCGGTATGCAAGGCCAAGCCACCGAAATTGAAATCCATGCGCGCGAAATTCTGAAAACGCGCGAAAAATTGAACAAGATTTTGGCCGAACGCACTGGTCAACCACTGGAAAAAATCGAGCGCGACACCGAGCGCGACTATTTTCTCTCGGCAGATGAGGCCAAAGACTATGGCCTAGTCGATCAAGTGATTGCCAAACGCTCCTAAGCATAACCTTTGGAGCATACACGGCGTTTTTCCCCACCGGGAAGACGCCGTTTGTGTTTGGTTATCATCACCGATTCATTTCTTTATTCTCGAGACAAGGCATTCCTCCCATGGCCGATAAAAAAGGCTCTCCCAGCGAAAAACCCCTTTACTGTTCTTTCTGTGGCAAAAGCCAGCACGAGGTAAAGAAGCTGATTGCCGGCCCGTCGGTCTTCATCTGTGATGATTGCATCGACATGTGCAACGAAATCATCCGTGATGAATTGCCCGCCGACGCTGTCCGTGATGCACGCGGCGGCTTGCCCACCCCGGCAGAAATCAAAGCCAACCTTGACAGCTATGTGATTGGCCAAGAAACCGCCAAGCGCACCTTGGCAGTGGCGGTCTATAACCACTACAAACGCCTGCGCCACAAAGACAAAGCGCACAAAGACGACGTGGAGCTGTCCAAAAGCAATATTTTGCTGATTGGCCCCACTGGCTCAGGTAAAACCCTGCTGGCACAAACCTTGGCGCGCATGTTGGATGTGCCCTTTGTCATGGCCGATGCCACCACCCTGACCGAAGCCGGTTATGTCGGCGAAGATGTCGAAAACATCGTTGCCAAGCTGCTGCAAAGCTGCAATTACGATGTAGAACGCGCCCAACGCGGCATTGTCTATATCGACGAAATCGACAAAATCTCGCGCAAGGCCGACAACCCCTCCATCACCCGCGATGTCTCGGGCGAGGGCGTACAACAGGCTTTGCTCAAGCTGATTGAAGGCACGATGGCCAGCGTACCGCCCCAAGGCGGGCGCAAGCACCCCAACCAAGATTTCTTGCAAATTGACACCACCAACATCCTGTTTATCTGCGGTGGTGCTTTTGCTGGCCTCGAAAAGGTGATTGAAAACCGTACCGAAGCTTCCGGTATTGGTTTTGGTGCGGCAGTGCGTAGCAAAAAGCAGCGCTCTTTGTCGGATGTATTCACTGAGATTGAACCCGAAGATTTGATTAAATTCGGTCTCATCCCCGAGTTGGTGGGCCGGATGCCGGTGGTTACTGCCTTGGCCGAACTGAGTGAAGATGCTTTGGTGCAAATCCTGACCGAGCCCAAAAATGCCTTGGTCAAGCAATACAGCAAACTACTGACGATGGAAGGGGCCGAGTTAGAAATCCGCCCAGCGGCCCTCAAAGCCATCGCGCGCAAAGCCTTGGCACGCAAAACAGGTGCACGTGGCCTGCGTTCTATTTTGGAGCAAGCCCTGATAGGCACCATGTTCGACCTACCCACCATGAGCAACGTCGATAAAGTAGTGCTAGACGAATCGACCATCGATGAAAGCAAGCCGCCACTGCTGGTCTATCGTGAAGCTGCCAAGCAAGCCTGAGCCTTGATGTGAGAACTTCCACCATGTCTGGACACACCCCCTTGCCCGCTATTTCCGTTGACCTGCCACTGTTGCCCTTGCGCGATGTGGTAGTTTTTCCCCACATGGTCATCCCGCTGTTTGTTGGGCGGCCCAAAAGCATCAAGGCGCTAGAGCTGGCGATGGAAGCCGACCGGCGCATCATGCTGGTGGCACAAAAAGCCGCCGCCAAAGATGAGCCTGCTGTGGACGATATGTTCGAGGTGGGTTGCGTCTCTACCATCTTGCAAATGCTCAAACTGCCCGATGGCACCGTCAAGGTGCTGGTGGAAGGCTTGCAGCGTGCTTTAGTGCAAAAAATTGAGGATGTGCAAACCCATTTTTCTGCCACCATTTTGCCGGTAGAGCTAGAGTTGACGGCGGCCAAACCCAGCGAAATCGAAGCCTTGCGCCGCGCGGTAATGCAGCAGTTTGACCAATACGTCAAGCTGAACAAAAAAATCCCGCCCGAAATTCTCACCTCTATCGCCAACATCGAAGACCCAGGCCGTCTGGTCGATACCATCGCCGCCCATTTGCCACTCAAGCTAGAGAACAAACAGGCCGTGCTAGACCTGTCCGACATCAAAGACCGGCTAGAAAACCTGTTTGAGCAGCTAGACCGCGAAGTCGATATCCTCAACGTGGATAAAAAAATCCGGGGGCGCGTCAAGCGCCAAATGGAAAAAAACCAGCGCGATTTTTACCTCAACGAGCAGGTCAAAGCGATTCAAAAAGAGCTGGGCGAAGGCGAAGACGGTGCCGACTTAGAAGAGCTGGACAAAAAAATCCAGCTGGCCAAAATGCCGGTCGAGGCACGCAAAAAAGCCGAAAACGAGCTGAAAAAACTCAAGCTGATGTCGCCCATGTCGGCAGAAGCCACCGTGGTACGCAACTACATTGACGTGCTGGCGGGCCTGCCGTGGAGCAAAAAAACCAAGGTCAAGCATGACTTGGGCAACGCCGAAGCGGTACTCAACGAAGACCATTACGGCCTAGATAAGGTCAAAGACCGCATTTTGGAATACCTTGCGGTGCAGCAACGCGTGGACAAGGTTAAAGCCCCCATTTTGTGTTTGGTCGGGCCGCCCGGCGTGGGTAAAACCTCGCTGGGGCAGTCGATTGCCAAGGCCACTGGGCGTAAATATGTGCGTATGGCCTTGGGCGGTATGCGCGATGAAGCCGAAATTCGCGGCCATCGCCGTACCTACATCGGTGCTATGCCGGGCAAAGTGCTGCAAAGTTTGGGCAAGGCTGGAGCGCGCAACCCCTTGTTCTTGCTCGATGAAATCGACAAACTGGGCACCGATTTTCGGGGTGACCCGTCCAGCGCTTTGCTCGAAGTGCTAGACCCAGAGCAAAACAACAAATTTTCTGACCACTATGTAGAAGTCGATTTTGATTTGAGCGATGTCATGTTCGTCGCCACGTCCAACTCGATGAACATTCCGCCAGCACTGCTAGACCGCATGGAGGTGATTCGCCTCTCGGGTTACACCGAAGACGAAAAAACCAACATCGCCACCAAGTACCTGATTCCTAAGCAGTTTGGTAACAACGGTGTCAAGCCCCAAGAGTTGGGCATTGATGAGTCCGCCGTGCGCGACATTGTGCGCTACTACACCCGCGAGGCCGGTGTACGCTCCTTAGAGCGCGAGCTGTCCAAAATTTGCCGCAAGGTCATTAAGGGTTTGCAGCTCAAGCAACTGCAAGCGCCGGTGTTGGTCAACGCCAACAACTTGGCTGATTATTTGGGTGTACGCAAATACAGCTATGGTCGCGCCGAGCAGCAAAACCAAGTCGGTCAGGTGGTCGGCTTGGCATGGACGGAAGTGGGTGGCGATTTGCTCACCATCGAAGCGGCTACCATGCCCGGCAAGGGTGTTATCACCCGCACCGGCTCTTTGGGCGATGTGATGAAAGAATCGGTAGAAACGGCACGCACTGTAGTGCGTAGCCGCGCCCGTGCTTTGGGCATTACCGATGAAGCTTTCGAGAAAAAAGACGTGCATATCCATGTGCCCGATGGTGCTACGCCCAAAGACGGCCCCAGCGCTGGTGCCGCCATGACTACCGCTTTTGTCTCGGCACTCACCGGCATTCCGGTGCGTGGTGATGTTGCCATGACGGGTGAAATCACCCTGCGCGGTGAAGTCACCGCCATTGGTGGCCTGAAAGAAAAACTGCTGGCCGCTTTGCGTGGTGGTATCAAAACGGTGCTCATCCCCGAAGAAAACGTCAAGGACCTGCAAGAAATTCCAGACAACGTCAAAAGCGGCCTTGAGATTGTGCCGGTGCGCTGGATTGACAAGGTGCTAGAAATTGCCTTAGAGCGCCAGCCCGTACCCCTCACAGACGAGCAGCCCGCTTTGCTGGCCGATGCCCCCTTGCCAGTGCCCGCCGTAGCCGCCGCAATTGCCCCACCTAGCAGCCGAGGTAGAAAAGGCGCCGTAAAGCATTAAATTTGCGCGCAAGGCAAAAACAGTGCTATAATTTCGGAATCGCGGGATTAGCTCAGTTGGTAGAGCGATACCTTGCCAAGGTATAGGTCGAGAGTTCGAGCCTCTTATCCCGCTCCAAATTGGCATAAAAGGGAAGCAAGCGCTTCCCTTTTGTATTCGGATGATGAGGCGCGGTAGCAAAGCGGTTATGCCCCGGATTGCAAATCCGGTTAGTCCGGTTCGACTCCGGACCGCGCCTCCAAAATTTTAAGAGCCTTCAAAAGCTCTGGTATAATTGAAGACCACATAAAACGTGGTTCTCTGCGGGATTAGCTCAGTTGGTAGAGCGATACCTTGCCAAGGTATAGGTCGAGAGTTCGAGCCTCTTATCCCGCTCCAAATATAATAAAAGGGAAGCCCACGCTTCCCTTTTATTTTGTGGGCTGTGGCCACTGGTTGGTCACACCGCCCGGCCTCGATGGTGAAATTGGTAGACACTGCGGACTTAAAATCCGCCGCTTCCTGAAAAGGGGCGTGCCGGTTCGATTCCGGCTCGAGGCACCATCTCTCTGTGCAGCATAGGGCAATAGCTGCACTATCCGAAACAAAACAGCCAGTTGCCCGGTGTCTATTCCCCATTCTTTTATCCAAGAACTGCTGGCGCGTGTCGATGTCGTCGAAGTGGTGGGACGCTATGTGCAGCTTAAAAAGGGCGGTGCCAACTTCATTGGACTATGCCCTTTTCATGACGAAAAATCACCCTCGTTCAGTGTCAGTCCGTCCAAGCAGTTTTACCATTGCTTTGGTTGCAGCAAAAGCGGTAATGCCATCAGCTTCTTGATGGAGCATGGCGGCATGGGCTTTGTGGAGGCGGTACATGACTTGGCACGCCAAACGGGGCTGCAAGTGCCCGAAGATGAGCGCTCACAGCAACAGCAGGCCCAAGCAACGGCCCAACGGCAAAAACAGGCCACCCTGACCGAGGTGCTAGAGCAAGCGGCCCAAGCTTATCGCCAGCATTTGCGCGGAGCCCAGCGTCCGATTGCTTATTTGCGCGCGCGTGGCGTGACACCCGAGACGGCGCGCACCTATGGTGTCGGCTATGCCCCCGAGGGCTGGCGCAATTTGGCCAGCGTGTTTCCACACTACGATGATTCGCTATTGGAAGAAAGTGGCCTCGTCATTGCCAATGCCGAAGACGGTGACAAGCGCTACGACCGCTTTCGTGACCGGTTGATGTTTCCGATTCGCAACGTCAAAGGCGAATGTATCGGTTTTGGTGGCCGCGTACTAGGCGACGAAAAACCAAAATACCTCAATTCTCCTGAGACACCCGTGTTTCACAAGGGGCGCGAACTCTATGGCCTGTTTGAGGCGCGCACCGCCATCCGCGAACAGGGTTATGTGTTGGTGACAGAAGGCTATATGGATGTCTTGGCGTTGGCGCAGCTAGGCTTTGCCAACACCGTGGCCACCTTGGGCACTGCCTGCACCCCGGAGCATATCGCCAAGCTGTTTCGCTTTACCGAGACCGTCGTGTTTAGCTTTGATGGCGATGCAGCTGGCCAACGCGCCGCACACAAAGCGCTAGAGGCGGCTTTGCCCCATGCCACCGACACCCATAGTATTAAATTTCTATTCCTTCCACCCGAGCATGACCCGGACAGCTATATCCGCAGCCAAGGCAGTGATGCTTTTGCCCATTTGGTGGCCACGGCCCAACCCCTAAGCCAGTGGCTGTGTGAGGTAGCGGCCCAGCAATGTGATTTGTCCACCCCCGAAGGGCGCGCCCACATGAGCAGCAAGGCCCGGCCTTTGTGGTGGGCCTTGCCCGATGGAGCCTTCAAGCGCCAACTATTGGGCGAAATTGCGGCCCAAGCACAGCTGCCAGTGCCCGAGTTGCTCGATATTTGGAAACGCGCCCAAGCCCGCGCTGGCAGCTACAGCGCATCGGTTGCTGCTGCACCGACCGAGCCATACACTGCGCCGCGCCATAAAAAAAACGAAGCACCATCGGCAGGCTTGTCCACTTGGAAGGCCAAAGCCACCGTGCCGGTTGGCCGTGCCGACCACGCCGCGCGCTTGTTGCTATCGCACTTGGAGTTTTTGGATGAACTCTCGCACGAAGACTTGGACGTACTGCACGCTTTAGGCCCTCCTTATAGCCCCTTGTTTGCTTGGCTAGAAGAACAATTTCATGAACATGGCGCTTTGTCTTGGGCTGTATTGCGTGAGCGTCTGCGCGGCCATGCCTGCGAAGCCTTAGCCACCCAAATTATGACCGGCTCCCATGCCCAAACCGAAGGGGAGTTGAGCGAATGGCGCTCCGAACTGCGCGACCTGCTCAACCGCTTGCTGCTCGAAAAAATCAAGCAGCAAACCAACCAAGCGCTGGCACTGGCCGCACACGACCCCACGCAAATCCAGCATTACCAGCAATTGGAAACCCGCCGCCGCCATCTGCTAGAAAAATTAAACCGCCACACCCCTTGAAATAAACCCAAGCCGTACAATATACGGTTTTCGGCAAGAGCGACAGCAGCACCTCCGGGTTGGGCCACCGTGACACACACGCACAACCGCCCCTGGCACCGCAAGGACTGCACACCAAATGTTCGCCCAGACATCTTGCCCTTAGGGCTTTGCCCCACCTGCCAAAACCCGCCAGCAACGTGCCGTCCGTTGCCGTGGCGCTGGTTTTTGTCTTTGTGTTTCCCAAGAAAGCCACCATCGTGACCAAGCCTGCCGCTCCTGCCCCCGCTCCAGAAGACATCACCGTTACTACCAAAAAGACCATTCAGCTCAAGCCCCTAGCGGCAGCGCTGGAGCCTGAAGCCCCGGTAGTTATCATCAAAAAGAAAAAGTCCATCCAGCTCAAGCCCCTAGCGGCAGCGCTAGAACCGGAACCTGTTGCGGCCAAAAAAGTGGCTGCGCCCAAGCCAGCAGCAGCACCCAAAGTGGTGGTAGTAGCCCCTGCCAAACCAGTTGCAGCGGCCCCGGTGTTGGCGGCCACCGTAGCCGCTGCTGCGGCTGCAACCCCCAGCGACTCTGATGAATCCACCAAAAAACGCCCTGGGCGACCCTCTAAAGCTGCAAAAGCGGCCGCAGAAGCCGCTGGTGTTCCTAAAACAGCCGCCGCTAAACGGGGCCGAAAACCTAAGCCAAACCCTGATGCCGACCCCGCCGATGATGCAGACCTGTCTGACATTGAAGCCGATTTGGAAGGCGAAGCCGAGACGGAAGTAGAAACCGAAGCCGAAAACACCCCCAGCGCAGAAAAAGTCAAGCCGCTGCGTATGAAAATCAGCAAGGCCAAAGAGCGTGCCTTGATGAAAGAATTTGGCTTGGACGAAACCGTTCTGTCTGAAGAAGACCTGGCCAAGCGCCGCTCGCGCCTCAAAACCCTGATTAAGCTGGGCAAAACGCGCGGCTACCTAACGCACGCCGAAATCTCCGACCACTTGCCCGACAAGCTGATTGACGCTGAAACGCTAGAAGTGGTGATTGCCATGCTCAACGACATGGGCGTGGCCGTGTATGAGCAAACCCCCGATGCCGAAACCCTGCTGCTAACCAACACCGCGCAGACCGCCGCCACCGAAGAAGAAGCCGAAGAAGCCGCCGAAGCCGCCCTATCTACCGTAGATAGCGAGTTTGGCCGCACCACCGACCCAGTGCGTATGTACATGCGCGAAATGGGCACGGTAGAGCTGCTAACGCGCGAAGGCGAAATTGAAATTGCCAAGCGCATCGAAGGCGGCTTGCAAGCCATGATGGAAGCCATTAGCGCCTCGCCCGCCACCATTGCCGAAATTTTGACGATGGGCGAGGAAATCCGCGAAGGCAAGGTAGTTATCTCCAGTATTGTCGATGGCTTTTCTAACCCCAACGAGGCCGACGATTATGTGGCCGAAGAAGATTTTGATGAGTTTGACGAAGCCGATGACGACGACGGCAAAGGTGGCTCTAAAGCCCTGACCAAAAAATTAGAAGAACTGAAAAAGCAAGCCCTAGAGCGCTTTGACAAACTGCGCGAGTTGTACGAGCAAATTCATGCCATCTACCAAAAAGAAGGCTATGGCACCCCAGCCTATATGAAGGTGCAAGAAGCCCTGTCTGCTGAGTTGATGAGTATTCGCTTTACCGCCAAAACCATTGAAAAACTGTGCGATATGGTACGCGCCCAAGTGGACGATGTACGTAAAAAAGAGCGCGAATTGCGCCGCATCATTGTCGATAAATGCCGTATGCCGCAAGAAACTTTTATCAAAGAGTTTGCGGCCAATTTGCTCAACTTGCAATGGGTAGAAAAGCAAGCCAGCGCTGGCAAGCCTTGGAGCGCCACGATGGCACGCAATATTCCGCCCATCCAAGACCTGCAACAAAAGCTGATTAACTTGCAAACCCGTGTGGTGGTGCCGCTGTCGGAACTCAAAGGCATCAACAAGCGCATGAACGAGGGCGAAGCGGCCTCGCGCAATGCCAAGCGCGAAATGATTGAGGCCAATTTGCGTCTGGTGATTTCTATTGCCAAAAAATACACCAACCGGGGTTTACAGTTCTTGGATTTGATTCAAGAAGGCAATATTGGCCTGATGAAGGCCGTGGATAAATTTGAGTATCGCCGGGGTTACAAGTTTTCTACTTACGCTACCTGGTGGATTCGCCAAGCGATTACAAGGAGCATTGCCGACCAAGCGCGCACCATTCGGATTCCGGTGCATATGATAGAAACTATCAACAAGATGAACCGCATCTCGCGCCAGCATTTGCAAGAATTTGGCTTTGAGCCAGATGCCAGCGTGTTGGCCGAGAAAATGGAAATTCCGGAAGATAAAATCCGCAAAATCATGAAAATTGCCAAGGAACCCATTTCGATGGAAACCCCGATTGGCGATGATGATGATAGCCACTTGGGTGATTTTATCGAAGATGGTGCCAATACCGCCCCCATTGATGCCGCCATGCAGGCCGGTTTGCGCGATGTAGTGAAAGACATTTTGGATGGCCTCACCCCACGCGAAGCCAAGGTACTACGGATGCGCTTTGGTATTGAAATGTCCACCGACCACACCCTAGAAGAAGTAGGCAAACAGTTTGACGTCACCCGCGAGCGTATTCGGCAAATAGAAGCCAAGGCGCTGCGTAAGCTCAAGCACCCTAGCCGCTCAGACAAACTGCGTAGTTTTATCGATTCGCTCTAAACGCCGTAGATGTTGCAGCCCTGATGCTCGTTTTAGCGCCGCCCAACAATGGTGCTTAAACGCAACACGGGCGTGCTGTCTATCAGCACTTGGGCATCCACGCGCCGAAAACTGGGGTTGGGCGTAGGCCGCACCGCCACGGCCACGGTTAAGCGCTGGCCAGCTTGTTCGCAGGTTTCGGTACTGTCGCCAATCGCTGGCATTTGGCGCGTTAGCCGGGTTTTGACCAACGTGTTTTCAGCGCACAGTTGCGCCAACAAAATATCCGATTGGCGTTGGGCATGGCGCGTTAGGGCGGCACTGGCTTGCAAACCAGCCATCAGGGCGATAGCCACAATGCTCAAGGCCACCAGCACCTCTACCAGTGTAAAACCCGCCTGATGGCCTGTGCCCAAGCGTATGCCTAGGCGATGGCGCGTTAGCTTCATGGCACAGACTGCACAGCAAATGGGCGCAGACCATCGGTGGCCACGCGCAAGGCGGTGGCAGGTGCATCACGACTCACCAAGGTGATGCCTTGGGCTGCAATCAAGGGTTCTGGCCCTAACAATAACTGACTCTCGCCACGCACCGATGTGCTGGGCGATAGCCATTGCGTGGGCAACCGCTCTGGGGGTAGGCCGACAAAACGAAAACCACCAGCTACGCTGTGCCAGCGCACCGGCACCCCACTGGCGCGCGATTGCGCCCGACCTGCCTCTAGCAGTGCGGCCAAGCGCTCGGCTTCGTGCTCTAATGCGCCGCTGCTGCTGTCGCGCAATGCCAAAGCCGTGCCAGCGGTGGCCACGGCAATGATGCTAATCACCACCAGCAGCTCTAGCAGCGTAAAACCGTGGTGGCGCTGAGCAAGGCGGGGGATGGTGTGGGTACCTATTTTTGCCACCTTTGAACTAAAAAGCTCCTATGATGATAGCTGCAATCGCCACCTGCCCAACCTTCCATTTGCGTATCTATGTCCAGTTTAAAGCCTCGTCTGTGGCATGGTAGCGCTATCGTTGGGGGCGGTTTGCTTGGGGCTGCGCTGCAAGTGTGCCAAGCCCAACTGTGGCCGTTGGCGTGGTATGCAGGTTTAGGGCTGCTGGCATTGGGGGGTGCCTTGGGAGGGGTGTTGGCAAGCCAGCGCCAGCGCCTCGCGGGCTGCTATGCCCACGGTTTATGGCTATTGGTGGCCGCACTGCTGTTGTTTGCCATTACTGGGTTACGCGCGCAGCATTTTGCAGCCGGTGCCTTGTCACCGGCGCTAGAGGGCCAAGACATCCGCCTCACTGGGATGGTTACAGCCATGCCCCAGCCCTTAGAGGGCGGACAACGCCTGCGCCTGCGCGTAGAAGCCGCCACCCTGCTACCCCAAGGCACCCCCGCACAACTGCCCGAGTTGATTGATTTAGGCTGGTACCACCGTCCACAGCATGGCAACGATGCAGCAGACACTAGCCCCCCGGTGCTGGTGCGCCCCGGAGAGCGCTGGCAAATGACGGTGCGCCTCAAAGCGCCGCACGGCCTACGCAACCCGCACGGCTTTGATTACGAACTGTGGGCCTGGGAGCAAGGCATCCAAGCCGTAGGCGATGTGCGCGCCGGTAAAAAAGACCAACCACCACAACGCTTAGCCGCTACCCAGCAGCACCCAGTAGAGCAAGCCCGCCAGCAGGTGCGCGATGCCATCATGGCGCAATTGGCCGCCAACCCGTTTGATGCTTCTAGTCAGCGCGTTGCTGGTGTGGTGGCAGCTTTGGTCACGGGCGACCAACGCGCCATTGAGCGCAACGACTGGGACTTGTTCCGCACCACTGGGGTGTCGCACTTAATGAGCATCTCCGGGCTGCATATCACCCTGTTTGCTTGGCTGGCAGCAGCATTGATTGGTGTGCTGTGGCGGCGCTCGGCGCGCCTGTGCCTGTGGTTGCCCGCACCTTCAGCAGCATTGTTGGGTGGTGCTGCATTGGCAGCAGCCTATGCTTTGTTCAGTGGCTGGGGCATTCCGGCACAACGCACGATTTCCATGCTGTGCGCTGTGGCCTTGTTGCGCCTGTTGGGCTTGCGCTGGCCTTGGCCGCAGGTGTGGTTACTAACCTGCGCGGCGGTAGTCTGGCCAGACCCGTGGGCGCTGTGGCAGCCGGGGTTTTGGCTCAGTTTTGTGGCCGTAGGGATTTTGTTTGCCAGTGACCCCGGCGGCAGCGCCGAAGAACGCCCCAGTCTGTGGAGCCGCTTTGTCTCTATGCTGCGCGAGCAGTGGGTGGTGACACTGGCCTTAACGCCCTTGGGATTGCTGATGTTCGGTCAGGTGTCGGTGGTGGGCTTTGCGGCCAATATGCTGGCGATTCCGTGGGTGACTTTGGTCGTTACGCCCTTGGCGTTTTTAGGGGTGCTGTGGGGGCCATTGTGGCAATTGGCAGGCACCGCCGTGCACTGGATGGTGCTGTGGTTGGAATGGTGGGCCGCCGTGCCGGGGGCGGCTTGGTGGCTGCCCATTGCGCCGCTGTGGGCTGGGGTAGCGGCAGTGGCCGGTGGCACCTTGTTGGCCTTGCGCTTGCCCATGCCAGTGCGCCTGTTGGGCTTGCCCTTGCTGCTGCCGGTGTTTTTTTGGCAGCCTCCACGCCCAGCACCGGGGCAGTTTGAACTGTTGGCCGCCGACATCGGCCAAGGCACCGCCGTGTTAGTGCGTACCGCCAGCCGCACCCTGCTTTATGACGCTGGCCCACGCACCAGCGCCAGCAGCGATGCCGGTAGCCGCGTACTCGTGCCTTTGTTGCGTGCCTTGGGCGAGCGCGTCGATACCCTGTTACTCAGCCACCCCGACAGCGACCACACCGGCGGTGCCGTAGCCGTATTACAAGCCCAGCCCCAAGCGCAATTGTTGGGTTCCGTGGCCGACATGCCCGAACTACAAGCCCTGCGCCCGGTCAATGCGTGCGTGGCAGGTCAACGCTGGCATTGGGATGGAGTTGAATTTTCTATCTTGCATCCCCAGCCAGCAGAGTCAGATGCCCCCACCAGCGCAGGCAAAACGCGCAACACCAATGCCCAAAGTTGCGTACTGCGGATAGTGGCCCCCAATGGCGTGGCCGCCCTGTTGCCCGGCGACATCGAAATCGCCCAAGAGAAAATTTTGTTGGCACAAGCTGCCCCCTTGCGCGCTGATGTGCTGTTACTGCCGCACCACGGCAGCAAAACCTCGTCCAGTGCCGCGTTTTTAGATGCCGTGCGCCCGCGCAGTGCTTGGGCACAAACCAGCTACCGCAACCGCTTTGGCCACCCAGCCCCAGAAGTGGTGCAACGCCTGCAAGAGCGCCAGATTCGCTTGGTCAACTCGGTGCAGTGTGGGGCGGCACAATGGTCTTCAGAACAGCCCGACAAGGTGACTTGCCAGCGCCAAAACCCAGCGCGCTACTGGCAACACCTAGCGCCTTAAAGCCTGCACACTACCGCGCAAAATCCATTTGCGGCGACAATGCCGCTCCTTTTGATTTTTTCCTGTTTTCGTTCGGTTTTTTCATGTCCATTCAGGTACGTCCCGCTACGCTCCGCGATGCCAAAGCCATCGCCCAACTCCATACCCTATCGGCCCAAACAGTTTATAAGGGCCTGATTCCTGATGAGCATCTCAAAACCATGTCGGTAGAGAAGCGCCAAGCCTACTGGCGCGAGGCCATCGAATACTGTGAGCCACAAGTCCAAGTGGCCGTAGAAGACGACAAAATCGTCGGCTTTGTCGGCTACGACCGCTCACGCGATGAAAAATCGCGCCCCACCACGGGTGAAATCTGGGCCATCTACGCCGCCCCCAGCCATTGGAACCAAGGTGTCGGCTTGGCCTTGTGGGATGCCGCCCGCGAAGGGCTGCAAGAAGAAGGCTGCACCAACGTCACCGCTTGGGTGCCGCTACGCAACGAACGCGCCATTCGCTTTCATGAGCTGGCCGGTTTTAAGCGCGAGATGTCCACCGCCAAAACTGCGGTGGTGGGCGGCGTGAAAATTGAAGAAGTGCGCCTCAAGCGCTCACTTAACTAACCCTCCTACCCACAGAAAGCCACCGTTGATGATGATTGAATGGAACGAACAGGGCGAGGTGCGCGCAGCGCGCTGGCGTTCCGAAAGCGGTGCCCCAGCACCCAAGCGCGTACTCTTGGCCGACGACACCCTGTCTGCCGATACTGCCTACCGCCATGCTTGCGCCGGTACAGCCTTGCTGTGGCGCGGTGATTTTCAGAACGCCCGTTTGCTATTGCAAGCGCTGATGCGCCGCGTAGAGCGCAAACCAGCCAAAGCCGCTGCCCGTACTGCCGCCAAGCGCTCCGAGGCCACCCCAGAGCAAGCCTTTCACCTGCACCGGCAAGCACAATCACAACGTGCGCGCACTTTGGCCAGTATCGTCATTCAAATAGAAGGCGACTACCGCATTGCCCTGCGCCGCGCCCCTGATTGGGTTCAAGCCTGTACGCAAGCTTGGGGGCCAGCCGACGGCCAGCCTCAAGTGGTTAGCCTGCGCGAGTTGCTCGGCTTGGTCGGCGCTTACGAGTGGCGTAAAAAAGGCGTAGAAATTGCCGCCTTGGGGGCTGATGCGCGCATCCATCCGCATTACGGCGTTTTTTCGCCGGTGCGCGGCGAATACATCGCACTGGTGGCCCAAGCGCCTTTGCCATCGCAAGAACTGGCGTTTGACATTGGCACCGGCACCGGCGTGCTGGCAGCCGTGCTGGCGCGCCGGGGGGTGCGCCACATCATTGCCACCGACAACGCCGCACGCGCCTTGGCCTGCGCCCAAGACAACCTGCAACAATTGGGTTACGGCCAGCAGGTGCAGGTGCAACAGGCGGATTTATTCCCGGCAGGGCAAGCACCGCTGATTGTGTGCAATCCGCCGTGGTTGCCAGCGCGCCCCAACTCGCCGTTAGAGCAGGCCGTCTATGACGAAGGCAGCCGCATGTTGCGTGGCTTTTTGGCTGGCTTGGCAGCGCACTTAACCCCCGACGGCGAAGGCTGGCTGATTTTGTCAGACTTGGCCGAACATCTGGGCTTGCGCCCGCGTGAGCAGCTATTGGGCTGGATAGCCGATGCCGGTTTGCGCGTACTAGAGCGCCACGACACACACCCACAGCACCCCAAGGTGCAAGACAGCAGTGACCCCCTGCACGCCGCACGGGCCGCCGAAGTGACTTCGCTGTGGCGCTTGGCGGTGGCCGCAGCGGCTTAACAAGTCTCCAACGCCATCTCTGGCGTTGGGTCAGCCAACACCGCAGACACTTGGGCGCGCAATGAGGCCGCACGCTCATCGCCTGCATGGTGGGTTACTTGGGCAAACAGTTCTTCGGCTACATGGCGCAAAGTATCGCCATCGCGTGCATTACGCAAAGCGGTACGCAGATGGTGTGCCAACTCAGGGTGGCGGCGCGCAAACATGCGCTCACAAATATCAAACAAGTACATGCGCGCACCGGCCAACGATAATTCGCTACGCAGTGCAGCAGCTCGCTCAGCTTGGGCATGGGCCGTACTGGTGCGCGTCAGGTAACCTTGGTGCAGTAGGTTCTCGACAATTTGCGCGCCCATACCGTGGTACATGGCCTGCAAGGCCGACACCGGTTTGCCATCGGCCAACAGCAGCAACGAACGCTCACGCAGGCTCAGGGTGCGAACACCGGGAGAGAGTTCCTGATGGGCTTTTTCAGTTTTCTGCAACAGCATGAAAATCAAGCAATAGGTAAAACCGCCATTACATCGCCCAACCATGACATTTCGATGAAGCCCCCAGCCTGTATGCCCCTGCTCTTGGCCCCAATGGAGGGCTTGCTCGATTTTGTGCTACGCGATGTGCTTACCCGCGTGGGTGGTGTTGAGCGTTGTGTGTCCGAATTTATCCGTATCACCGGCACTTTGCTGCCCGATAAAGTGTTTTTACGCTACCTACCGGAGCTGCAAAACGGCAGCTGCACGTTGGCCGGGGTGCCCGTGCGGGCGCAATTGCTCGGCTCCGACCCGGTGTGTATGGCAGAAAATGCCGCTCGTCTGGCTGCCCTGAACCCCGAAGGCATTGATTTGAATTTTGGTTGCCCGGCCAAGGTGGTCAACCGGCACGGGGGCGGTGCGGCCCTGCTGCAAAACCCCGAGCACATCGCCCGGCTGGTGGCTGCGGTACGCCGCGCTGTACCAGCACAGCTGCCTGTGTCGGCCAAAATGCGCTTGGGCTACCACGATGCCAGCTTGGCGCGTGAATGCGCCCAAGCAATGGCCGACAACGGAGCTTGTGAGATTGTGGTACACGCCCGTACCAAAGAAGACGGCTACCGCCCTCCCGCCTACTGGGAGCAAATTCCAGCGATTCAAGCCGCAGTATCGGTGCCCATAGTGGCCAACGGTGAAATCTGGACGGTACAAGATGCCCAGCGCTGCCGCAGCGTCTCGGGTTGCAATGCCCTGATGCTGGGGCGCGGCATGGTGGCCAATCCGGGGCTGGCGCTGGCCATTCGGGCCGCCGATGCTGCCGCCGCCGATACCCTCCTCGTCAGTGGGCAAAACAGCCTGCCTGCGCCGGTGCAATGGCCCGAGCTTTTGCCCCACATCGACCACTTTTGGCAATTGGTGTGTACCAATTTAGAGCCACGCCAGCGCGCTGGCCGCCTCAAGCAATGGCTTAATTTGTTGCGTCGGCGCTTTCCAGAAGCCGAAATGGCCTACCAAGAAATTCGCCCCTTGACTGACCAACGCACCATCAGTGCTTGGGTGCAGGCACAGCAGCCCCAGTGAACGCTGTGCCTGCATAGTTTTGGTGCTTACCAACTGACTTCGCGGTCTGGAGTGGCACTGATTTTGTGCAAAGACAAATCGGCCCCGTCAAATTCTTCTTCTTGCGACAAGCGCAGACCAAGCGTGGCCTTGAGCGCACCATAGACCAATGCTCCACCCAGCAAAGCCCAACACACGCCCATCAAAGTACCGATGACTTGACCCCAAAAGCTTACCCCTCCCAGGCCACCTAACGCCGATTGACCAAAGATGCCAGCAGCAATACCGCCCCAAGCACCGCACAAACCATGCAGAGGCCAGACACCTAGCACATCGTCAATCTTCCACTTGTTTTGCGTCAGAGTAAACATGAGCACAAAAATGGTGCCCGCAATAGCCCCCACCACCAAAGCACCCAAAGGATGCAACAGGTCAGAGCCAGCACACACTGCTACCAAACCAGCCAAAGGGCCGTTGTGGACAAAGCCTGGGTCGTTCTTGCCCAGCACCAATGCAGCCAGAGTTCCGCCCACCATTGCCATCAAAGAATTGACAGCGACCAAACCAGAAATTTTGTCTAAGGTTTGCGCGCTCATCACGTTAAAACCAAACCAACCCACAATCAAAATCCAAGCCCCCAAAGCCAGAAAAGGAATGTTCGAGGGGGGGTGGGCCGAAATGGCCCCATCTTTGCGATAACGGTTAGCGCGTGACCCCAGCAGCAGTACAGCGGGCAAGGCCATCCAGCCGCCCACCGCATGTACCACCACCGAACCAGCAAAATCATGAAATTCTTGACCCGTCAGGGCTTTGATACCATCTTGCACCCCAAAATGGCGGTTCCAAGCAATGCCCTCAAAAAAGGGATAAATGAGGCCAACAATCACCGCCGTGGCAATCAGTTGGGGCCAAAATTTAGCCCGCTCGGCAATGCCACCCGAAATGATGGCCGGAATGGCTGCGGCAAAGGTCAACAGAAAGAAGAAGCGTGTCAGTTCAAACCCATTTTTCTGCGCCAGCACCTCGGCTCCAACAAAAAAATGCGTGCCATAGGCCACACCATAGCCCACGGCAAAATAGACTACGGTAGAGACTGAAAAATCGACCAAAATCTTAACCAAGGCATTGACTTGGTTCTTTTTGCGTACCGTACCCAGTTCCAGAAAAGCGAAACCAGCGTGCATAGCCAGCACCATAATGGCACCTAGCAAAATAAAGAGGGTGTCGGTGCCCTGTTTGAGTGACTCCATGATTTCCTTGCGGGCTAATATGAGGCGTTGGACAACATTTTTGGTGCAAAACACCAGCTTTGCACCAAAAACAAGCAAAAATTGCGCCAACTTTTATAAATTCCTCTATTTTCCGCAACCCTTGGATGGATGCCATCAACGGTGCAGTTCGCCAGCACGCTCGGGTTGGTACAAAATATCGGTCACGCGCACCGTCATGGATTTACCCGCTGGGCCGGGCCAAGCCAATTCGTCGCCGATAGACAAGCCCAGCAGCGCACTACCCACTGGGGCCAAGATAGACACCTTATCGGCACTGCCATCCAAATCGCGTGGATACACCAGCGTCAGGCGCAATTCTTTGCCCGTTTCTAGCATCGTAAATTGCACCGTAGAGTTCATCGTCACCACATTAGGCGGCATTTCTTCGGGCGACAAAATATCCGCCCGGTCTAACTCGGCTTGCAACTCGGCCTTGCCCGCCAGCGCACTGGATGGAATACCCGCCAGCAGGGCCTCGATACGTTCCAAGTCTAAAGAAGACAAAATTAGCGGCGGCTTTGAACCCATAGTATCCTCACAAAGGGCAAGATAGACAAAGGGCCGCAATGTAGCCCATTGCGAATCTCGCACTGTGCTGCACGGACAATGGGCCAGCCGCACTGTGAGTTAGCTACTGGCTTGGGTCGTTTGCACACTACGGCAGGGCGCATAAATGTCTAGCCTAGGTTGGTAGATTGTGGTTTGCACATCCATCAGGCCCAGCACCGAATGAAAATAAGCATCGTGGCTGATGTGCTGCTCTGCTAAGTTTTTTTGCAAGCAGCCAAGGTGAAGCTGGCGGCGCGCTTGCATGGTTGGTGAAAGCCAAGTAATCCAAGGCACCTGCTTTTGCACATCAGGCGCAATAGCGTAGGGCAGGCCGTGCAGGTACAAATTGCCCTCGCCCAAAGATTCGCCGTGGTCTGACACATAGAGCATCGCCGTTTGGGCTTGGTCAGTACGCGCTTGCAACCACTCAATGGTGGCATTCAGAAAAGCATCGGTGGCCACAATACTGTTGTCGTAGGCATTCACCACTTGGGTCTGTCCGCACTCTTGCAAGGCGTTAGAAGTGCATTCTGGGGCAAACCGTTTTTGCTCTTTGGCCGAACGTTTGAAATAGGCCGGGCCGTGACTGCCCATTTGGTGCAGCACTACCACGGTGCCACGGGCGCGTTGCTCAGCAGACAAAGCGGCGATACGTTCGTCTAAGTGTTGCAGCATGATGGTGTCGGGGCACTCCCCAGCGGGGCACAATTTGGGGTCGGTGTCACGGCTGGTGCTGGCTTGGGCTACCCGGTCGCACACCCCTTTGCAGCCCGATTGGTTATCCACCCACAGCACCGCCAAGCCAGCATGGTGCAACACATCCATTAGGTTCTCAAAATTGTTTTTGCGCCCCTCAAACCCATCGCGGCCTAAATGCGAGAACATACACGGCAGCGATGCCGCTGTGCTGGTGCCACAAGACCAAGCATTGCGCGCACTGACTATATCCGTGCGCGCTGATAGCAACGGTGTGGTGTTGCGTGCATAGCCATTGAGGCCAAAATGGTCACTGCGCGCGGTCTCGCCCAACACCAACACCAGCAAGGGGGCTTTGGCTTGCTGGGCATAGCTGGCCCCCAATTGGGCATCGCGCCCCAAGGGTAGCAAAGTGCTGGTATCCATACGCAAAGGCTTGGCCGCCATATGTGCCACGGCATACACGCTGTTGAGCGGATTGATAAGGTAGCGCAACTGGGTATGGTTACGCATGGTGGAAGCAAAATCCTGAAACACCAACAACAGGGCCGCCACCAACACCAACACCGCAGCAGCCAACAAACCTGCATTGTGTGCCACATGGCGTACTACCCCCAACGGGCGCACCGGATGGTGCCACAGCCACCACAGCGGTGGCACAGCCAAAACCAGCACCGTGACGGGCAAACGCCAATTGAGCAAATCGCCGGCCTCGCGCACATCGGTTTGCAGCACGTTGGTCAACATACTGGAATCTATGACGATGCCATAGTTGAGCATAAAGTAACTGCCAAAGGCCGCCATCAGCACAAAACTGCCAAGCACCCACTTGGTAGCGCGCCCCCACGCCAACAGGCTTAATACTGCCACGTTGCCAGCGGCCACTATGATGGCAAAGGCCAGCACAAAACCCCAACCATGCAGGCCTGCCCCGTGGGGCAAAGCCGTCACCTCGCGCCACAATGCGGCATTGCACGCCGTAGCCAACCAAACACTGATAAATAAAATGGGCCATGCGGGGTGTGTGGCCACAAGTGCCGCACCCTCTGCACTAACGACATCTAAGGGGCGGGAAGGGGTGCGGAAGCTGGCCCAAAAAGGCAGCCATTGAATCAGTGTCTGGGGCATAGGCGGCGATTGTTGTGCCGCCGCCTTAACGGTAGATTAACCCATCCAGCAACGGCGCTTAATACACCACCACCGAGCGGATTGATTTGCCCTCGTGCATCAGGTCAAAAGCAGTATTAATTTTGGTCAGTGGCATGGTATGCGTGACAAAGGGCGCGAGCTGGATTTTGCCGCTCATCGCGTCTTCTACCATGCCAGGTAGCTCGCTGCGGCCCTTCACTCCACCAAAGGCCGAGCCTAACCATTTACGCCCCGTCACCAACTGGAACGGGCGAGTGGAAATTTCTTTGCCCGCGCCAGCCACGCCAATGATGATGCTTTGGCCCCAGCCCCGGTGCGCGCACTCTAACGCTGCGCGCATCACATCGACATTGCCAATGCACTCAAAACTGTGGTCCACGCCCCAGCCAGTCATCTCAACAATCACCTGTTGAATGGGCTTATCAAAATCTTTTGGATTGACAAAATCAGTGGCACCAAACACCTTGGCCAAGTCAAACTTGGCCGGGTTGGTGTCAATGGCGATGATGCGCCCGGCTTTGGCCAGTTTGGCCCCCTGAATCACCGCCAAGCCAATACCACCCAAGCCAAACACGGCCACGCTGTCGCCCTCTTGCACTTTGGCGGTGTTTTTTACCGCACCCAAGCCGGTGGTCACGCCGCAACCCAGCAGGCACACTTGCTCCGGGTTGGCATCGGGGTTGATTTTGGCCAGCGAGACTTCGGCCACCACGGTGTATTCACTAAAGGTAGAGCAGCCCATATAGTGGTAAATCGGCTGGCCGTTGTAAGAGAAGCGTGTGCTGCCGTCGGGCATGACCCCCTTGCCTTGGGTAGCACGCACCGCCACGCACAGATTGGTTTTGCCACTCTTGCAAAACAGACATTCGCCGCATTCGGCGGTGTAGAGCGGAATCACATGGTCGCCGGGTTTGACGCTGGTCACGCCCTCCCCCACTTCGACCACAATGCCCGCGCCTTCGTGGCCGAGCACAGCGGGAAAAATGCCTTCGGGGTCTTCACCCGAGAGCGTGAAGGCATCGGTGTGGCATACGCCAGTGTGGGTAATTTTGACCAGCACCTCGCCCTTTTTCGGCGGTGCAACGTCAATTTCAACGATTTGCAGGGGTTCTCCGGCCTTGAAGGCGACAGCGGCTTTGGATTTCATGGGGCAATCTCCGAAAAAGTTGCAAAAAGAGGGCTGCGCTAAGGATGGCAGCACAGACCATAAAAAAACCCGCCGGGGCACGGCGGGTTAGGCTACTTGCAGCGCACTGGCGCTGCAAAAAGGCACTTTAGGCCACGTCGCGGCGGGGCGAGCCGGTGAACAATTGGCGTGGACGGCCAATTTTGTACTCGGGGTCGCTGATCATTTCGTTCAGTTGGGCAATCCAACCCACGGTACGGGCCAGCGCAAAAATGCCGGTGAACAGGTTGACGGGGATGCCAATGGCACGCTGCACGATACCAGAGTAGAAGTCCACGTTGGGGTAGAGTTTGCGGCTGACAAAGTAATCGTCTTCCAAGGCAATCTTTTCCAACTCTTTGGCCAGCTTGAACAGCGGGTCGTTTTCCAGACCCAGTTCGGCCAACACTTCGTTGCAGGTTTCTTGCATCAGCTTGGCACGCGGGTCGTAGTTCTTGTACACGCGGTGACCAAAACCCATCAGCTTCACGCCAGAGTTCTTGTCCTTGACCTTTTCCATGAACTCGCCCACCTTGGAGACACCGCCTTGGCGTTGGATGTCTTCCAGCATGTTCAGGCAGGCTTCGTTGGCACCACCGTGGGCAGGGCCCCACAGGCAAGCTACACCAGCGGAAATAGCGGCAAATGGGTTCGTACCCGAAGAACCGCACAGACGCACGGTAGAAGTAGAAGCATTTTGCTCGTGGTCAGCGTGCAAGATGAAGATGCGGTCCATCGCACGTTCAATCACTGGGTTAACCTTGTACTCTTCGCAAGGCGTGCCGAACATCATACGCAAGAAATTGCCTGCGTAGCTGAGGTCATTTTGTGGGTACATGTAGGGCTGGCCGACACCGTACTTATAGGCCATCGCCACCAGCGTGGGCATCTTGGCAATCAGGCGCACAGCAGCAATTTCGCGGTGCTCAGGGTTATTGATGTCGGTGCTATCGTGGTAGAAGGCCGACATCGCGCCGACCAAACCGGTCAACACGGCCATGGGGTGGGCATCACGGCGGAAGCCACGCAGGAAGAACTGCATTTGCTCGTTAACCATGGTGTGGTTGAGCACTAGCTTATGAAAATCAGCGCGCTGACCAACATTGGGTAGTTCACCCTTGAGCAGCAGATAACAGGTGTCGAGGTAGTCGCACTTGGTAGCCAATTGTTCAATCGGGTAGCCACGGTAGAGCAACTCACCCTTGTCGCCATCAATGTAAGTGATGGCAGATTGGCAGGCAGAGGTGGACAAGAAACCGGGGTCGTAGGTGAACATGCCGGTTTGGCCATACAGCTTGCGAATGTCAATGACATCCGGGCCAATATTGCCTTGGTACACAGGAAGTTCCACGCTGGGGCTGCCATTGGAGAACGACAGGGTGGCTTTGTTGTCAGCTAACTTCATTGCTTAATTTCCTTGGGGTAGGTTGCCGATGGTCGGGGCTGGGGAGCAGTGTGGGTTCAGTGCGCTGGCGCTGTTGCACCGCTGCCACCTTGGCGCATCATGCCAAGCACTTCACGCACTTCTTCGGTGTCCAACGCACCTTCTGGCTCACGCCGCCGCAGCAGCAAATCCAGTAGGTCGTTGTCCGCCAAATCCATCAACGCATTCATGCCATCGGCATGGCGTTGGTGTAATTGGGAAGCAAAGTGGGTGAAAAACCGTTCGATGAACAGGTCGTTTTCTACCATGCCGCGCCGGGAACGCCAGCGCAACATGCTTACCGCCCGCTCATCGAGCAGCGGCAAGTCCGCTGCGGTGCCAGAAGATGGAGTTTCACCCATGATTGGTCTATACCTTAGATGGCGCGACGCACCATCAGCTCTTTGATTTTGCCAATGGCCCGGGTAGGGTTCAGACCCTTGGGACAGACATCGACGCAGTTCATGATGGTGTGGCAGCGGAACAGGCGGTACGGGTCTTCCAAATTGTCTAAGCGCGCAGCAGTTTCTTCGTCGCGGCTGTCGGCAATGAAACGGTAGGCTTGCAACAAACCAGCAGGGCCGACGAATTTGTCAGGATTCCACCAGAACGAGGGGCAGCTGGTGGAGCAGCTGGCGCACAAAATGCACTCGTACAGACCATTGAGTTCTTCGCGCTCTTCGGGCGATTGCAGACGCTCTTTGGTGGGCGAAGTCAGGCTGTCGTTTTGCAGATACGGCTTGATAGAGTTGTACTGCTTAAAAAACTGCGTCATGTCCACAATCAGGTCGCGGATGACGGGCAGGCCGGGCAGCGGCTTGAGCACAATTTCACCGGGCAAGGTGTTCATGTTAGTCAGGCAGGCCAAACCGTTCTTGCCATTGATGTTCATGGCATCAGAGCCGCACACGCCTTCGCGGCAGGAGCGGCGGAAGGAGATGGTCGGGTCTTGTTGCTTGAGCTTGACCAGCGCGTCTAGCAACATGCGCTCGTGGCCGTCCAGCTCAATTTGCACGGTTTGCATGTAAGGCTTGGCATCCTTATCAGGATCGTAGCGGTAGATTTTGAAAGTACGTTTTGCCATTGTTTTACTCCAGTGCGCTGCGATCAGAAGGTACGGACTTTAGGTGGCACGCTGTCCACGGTCAGGGGCTTGAGGTTCACCGGCTTGTAGGTCAGGCTGTTGTTAGCACTGTGCCATAGGGTGTGCTTCATCCATTCCTTGTCGTTGCGGCCCAGTGGGAATTCTGGGTGGTCGGCAGGATGTTCGTAGTCATAAACGGTGTGCGCGCCACGGCATTCTTTGCGCGCTGCTGCCGAGGTCATGGTGGCTTGGGCCACTTCAATCAGATTGTCCACTTCCAGCGCTTCCATGCGGGCAGTGTTCCAGACCTTGGATTTGTCTTGCAAAGTAACGGCGGAAACTTGACCGCGCAATTCATTGATTTTGACCACGCCTTCATCCATGCTCTTTTGCGTGCGGAACACGCCAGCGTGTTGCTGCATTGAGGTGCGGATGTCATTGGCCAGCGTTTGGGCGTAGGTACCGCTCTTGGACTCTTGCAGTTGGTTCAGGCGCGTCAGGGTGCGCTCAGAACCATTGGCAGGCACCGGCTGGTGATCGCCATGCTCTTTGACAAACTGCACAATATGCTTACCTGCCGACTTGCCAAACACCAGCAAATCAAGCAGCGAATTGGTACCCAGACGGTTTGCACCATGCACCGACACGCAAGAGCATTCGCCCACGGCATACAAGCCATTGACGATATGGTTTTGCACGCCATCATGTACCACCACTTGGCCATTGATGTTGGTGGGGATACCGCCCATTTGGTAATGGATGGTGGGTACGACGGGAATCGGCTCTTTGGTGATGTCCACGTTGGCGAAGTTGTGGCCAATTTCTTCCACCGAGGGCAGGCGCTTGCGGATGGTGTCGGCACCGAGGTGGTCCAACTTCATCAGGATGTAGTCCTTGTTGGGGCCACAGCCACGGCCTTCCTTGATTTCTTGGTCCATCGAGCGCGAAACGAAGTCGCGTGGAGCCAAGTCTTTCAGGGTGGGTGCATAACGCTCCATGAAGCGCTCGCCATTGCTGTTGAGCAAAATAGCGCCTTCACCACGGCAGCCTTCGGTCAGCAGCACGCCAGCACCGGCTACGCCAGTGGGGTGGAACTGCCAGAACTCCATGTCTTGCAGCGGGATGCCAGCGCGTGCAGCCATGCCCAAACCGTCGCCGGTGTTGATAAAGGCGTTGGTAGAAGCAGCAAAAATGCGGCCTGCACCACCGGTAGCCAGTAGCACGGCCTTGGCGTGCAGTTCGTACAGGTCGCCGGTTTCCAACTCTAGGGCCGTGACACCCACCACATCGCCTTGGCTGTTGCGGATTAAGTCCAGCGCCATCCATTCAACGAAGAAGTTGGTTTTGGCCTTGACGTTTTGCTGGTACAGCGTGTGCAGCATGGCGTGGCCGGTACGGTCAGCGGCAGCGCAGGCGCGTTGTACGGGCTTTTCGCCGTAGTTGGCGGTGTGGCCGCCAAAAGGACGCTGGTAGATGGTGCCGTCGGGGTTGCGGTCGAACGGCATACCGAAGTGTTCCAACTCGATGACGACATTGGGCGCTTCGCGGCACATGAATTCAATCGCATCTTGGTCGCCGAGCCAGTCGGAGCCTTTGATGGTGTCGTAGAAGTGATAGTGCCAGTTGTCCTCACTCATGTTGCCCAAAGAGGCCGACACGCCACCTTGGGCGGCCACGGTGTGGCTACGGGTGGGGAACACTTTGGACAGCGAGGCCACATTCAGGCCAGCGCGCGAGAGTTCGAGGGCAGCGCGCATACCGGAGCCGCCGGCCCCGACAATGACGACGTCAAATTTGCGCTTAGTGATGTTAGCGTTGGTGTAGCTCATTATTTGCCTTCAGTCGCGGGAATCAGAGACGCCACAAAACTTGGAAACCCCAGCCAGCACAGCCGACCAGCCAGACGATGGTGAAAACCTGCAATACCAGGCGCAGGCCCACGGGTTGGATGTAGTCCATCCAGATGTCACGTACACCCACCCAGACGTGCCAAGCCAATGCCACGATGACAGAGAATGTAACCACCTTCATCCATTGGCTGGAGAAAATGCCTGCCCAAGCAGCGTAGCCGATGGGGCCTTTGGTGAAAATCAGTTGTGCCAGCACAACCACTGTAAACAGCGCCATCAGGGCAGCAGTGACGCGCTGGCTTAGCCAGTCGCGCAGACCATAGTGGGCACCGACGACGATGCGCTTGGAGCCGTAATTGACGGACATGGTGGAATTCCTTTTGAATGAGGGAGTAAGCTGGGATGCAGCGATAGCAATAGGGCAATCAGTACAAGCCAAACAGCTTGGCACCCAGCACTACGGTCAGAGCAATGCTGATAACCAAAGTAACAACAGCGGAGGATTTACCCGATTCTTTGGTGACTGAATCGTGGTTCATGTCCATACGCAGGTGGCGCACACCAGCGCAGAAATGGTGCAGGTAGGCCCAAATGAGGGCCAGCACCACCAACTTAACAAACCAGCCAGGCACAAAGCCCAGCCCAGCGCTAAAGGCGGCCGTAAAACTCGCAAAGGAGATTTCGGACGATAGCGACATGTCGAACATCCAGAGAATGAACGGCAGCAGCAAGAACATGATGACACCACTGGCACGGTGCAGGATAGAAACCCATGCAGCCGGAGCCATGCGATAAGTCGTCAGGTCCTTGAAGGCGTTGATGTTGCGGAATTCAGGCCGCTTTTTGGCTAGCTCGGTCATGGCAAATGCTTTCGTGGATGTAACTAATTCTTACGCAGACAAGGAAAGCCAAAATTCTATTGCAATGCAGCAAGACGTGGGTTTGGCGCGGCGCATATTGTCGACGCTTTGCTGACGTGGTGCTGATGGCAACATAGTTTTAATTGAGGTCGTTGCGGTAATGGTGGGTGTCAGTGCGGTACAAGCCACGGCGTAGCTCCATCGGCACATCGTTGTAGGTGTAGGCCAGCCGTTCTACGCTCAGTAGTGGCGTAGTGGGGGAAATTTGTAACAAATCGGCTTGCTCGGTATCTGGTAACACGGCACGGATTTTTTCTGCGGCGCGCACCATACGTACGCCAAAATCTAACTCAAACATAGCGTAGGTGGGGCCGGGATAGTTGGCCATTTGTTCAGCATTGAGGCTTTTGAAGGAGGTACCGGGCAACCAGATGTCTTCTAGGATAGTAGCTACACCGCTGAACGATAGCACCCGGCGCACCTGCATCACCGGGTCGGCGGCACGCAAACCCAAACTGCGTGCCACTTCGGCGCTGGCGCGCACCCGTTTGCACTCGATGATGTGGCGCTGTGCGGGGCGCTCGGCGTTGACATCGCCATTATCGGGTAGCAGGCGCAAAAAACGGTATTGCACCTGCTGCTCGGCATGGGTAGCCACGAAGGTGCCTTTGCCTTGGCGACGCACGACTAAATTTTCGGCGGCTAAATCGTCGATGGCTTTGCGTACTGTACCTTGGCTGACGCGAAAGCGCGCCGCCAATTCCATCTCGCTAGGAATGGCCTCGCCGGGCTTCCATTCGCCTGCTTGCAGGCTGTGCAAAATCAAACCCTTGATTTGCTGGTACAAAGGGCTAAAGGCAGGCACAGACAAGCCCGCAGCACTGGGCAACGCAACCGGGTTATCAGAGGAGGAAAGGGGCAATGACGACATGGTGAGGCAGACGCATCATATCTTATATAAGACATAAGACAAATTGACGCAAAACAAAAATCGAGGCTACAATCTTCAGCTGTTTGCGGGGCACATGTTGCTGGTTACAGGCGCAGGTGGCAACCGCTGCAATCTTCCCTGTTTTTCTTCACTTCCTGGAGTTTTCCACCATGAGCAAAGCACCCGTTCGCGTGGCCGTCACCGGCGCAGCAGGTCAAATCGGTTACGCCCTGTTGTTCCGCATCGCCTCCGGCGAAATGCTGGGCAAGGACCAGCCCGTCATCCTGCAACTGCTCGAAATCCCAGACGAAAAGGCCCAAAACGCCCTCAAAGGCGTAATCATGGAGTTGGAAGACTGTGCCTTCCCACTGCTGGCTGGTATCGAAGCCCACAGCAATCCCGAAGAAGCCTTCAAAGACACCGACTACGCCTTGTTGGTGGGTGCCCGTCCGCGTGGCCCCGGCATGGAGCGCGCTGACCTGTTGGCCGCCAACGCTGCCATCTTCACCGTGCAAGGCAAGGCCCTGAACAAGGTGGCCAGCCGCAACGTGAAGGTGCTGGTGGTCGGCAACCCCGCCAACACCAACGCCTACATCGCCATGAAGTCGGCCCCCGATCTGCCCGCCAAGAACTTCACCGCCATGCTGCGTTTGGACCACAACCGCGCGGCGTCGCAAATCGCTGCCAAGACCGGTGCAGCCGTGGGCGACATCAAGGGCCTGACGGTGTGGGGCAACCACTCGCCTACCATGTACGCTGACTACCGTTTTGCCACTATCAACGGCGCATCGGTCAAAGAAACCATCAACGACCAAGTTTGGAACGCTGAAGTGTTCCTGCCCACCGTGGGCAAGCGTGGCGCTGCCATCATCGCTGCCCGTGGCCTGTCTTCGGCTGCTTCGGCTGCCAACGCTGCCATCGACCACATGCGCGATTGGGCCTTGGGCTCCAATGGCGAGTGGGTGACGATGGGCGTGCCTTCCAATGGCGAATACGGCATTCCTGCTGGCATCGTGTTTGGCTTCCCCGTTACCACCACACCCGACGGCGAATACAAAATCGTTGAAGGTCTGGAAATTGATGCCTTCTCGCAAGAGTGCATCAACAAGACTTTGGCCGAGCTGCAAGGCGAAGCTGATGGCGTGAAACACCTGCTGTAATCGCCCCTTGACAGCGCAGACCCAGATGCCTGTGTGTGTTCTGGGGCTGCGCTTTGTTTTTTCCGGCCTCGTCGGCCTAGTGTGTAGTTTTCCATGACCCATCCCCGCGACGTTCTGCTTGGTGCCCAGGCGCAAACTGGTTTTTTGCCCGTCTGTGACCATTACAGCGGCGTTGAAGTGCGGATGCGTAAAAGCCTGCAATTGCAGGCCGAATTAACCGAAGAATTTGGTACCTGCGTCTTTGATGTGACGCTAGACTGTGAAGATGGTGCCCCCGTCGGTGGCGAGGCACCCCATGCTGCCCTAGTGGCCGCCTTGGCCCGCGATGCCGCCCCCGGTGCCCGTGTGGCCGCCCGTGTGCATCCTGTGGCTCACCCAGCTTTTACCAACGATATGGCCACCATTGCCAGCGAGGCTGGCCATAAGCTGTGCCACATCATGCTGCCCAAGGTAGAGTCGGTCGATGATGTGTTGCTGGCTGAAAAAGCCCTAGAGCGCGCCGGTGCAGCCCACCTGCCTTTGCAAGTATTGATTGAATCCCCGGCAGCGGTGCATCGCGCCTTTGAGATTGCCGCCCATCCACGGGTGCAAAGCCTGAGTTTTGGCCTGATGGATTTTGTTTCGGCGCATGGTGGGGCCATTCCGGCATCGGCTATGGGTTCTGCCGGGCAATTTACGCACCCACTGGTGGTGCGCGCCAAGCTAGAAATTGCCGCCGCCTGCCATGCCCACGGCAAAACGCCGTCGCATTGTGTGGTCACCGAGTTTACCGATAGCGCTGCTATGCAAGCGGCTGCCCACCGCGCAGCATCGGAACTAGGTTACACACGCATGTGGAGCATCCATCCAGCGCAAATCCGGCCCATTTTGGCTGCTTTTGCCCCCGCCCAAGACGAAATCGACCACGCTGCACGCATCATTGCCGCTGCCGCTGCTGCCGATTGGGCACCCATCAGCCTAGATGGCGTTTTACATGACCGGGCCAGTTACCGTTATTTCTGGCAACTCTTAGAACGTGCCCACCAAACTGGCCGGGCTTTGCCAATTGCGGTACAACACTGGTTGTAATTCGTTCATTCCTGATTTGATTTTTGCCGGAGTTCTCTATGAAAACCCTATTTGCTACCACCCTACTGGCCCTGACTCCTGCACTGGTACTGGCGGTTCCTTCTAGCCCGTCCAAGGCCAAGCCAGCGGTCAAAGCAAACAAAACGCTCAACGCTAAAGCCAAGCCAAGCCAAAAAGTGGTACTGGCCAAGGCCGACACCAGCAGCCGCTCTTCTAACCGTGGCCGTGCTATGGCCGTAGGCGCAGCAGCGGTAGGTGCAGGTGCCTTGGGTGCCGCTGCTTTGGCCAGTACCCCCGTTGCAGCATCTGCCCCTTTGTCGCCCGAAGTGCTGTCGCTGGCTGAGCGCGTACACACTGGCACCATTGCCTGTGAGTTGGGTGCTTCGGTGCGCGTCACACCAGACGCACAAGCCCCAGGCCACTTTCATATTGATGGCAAAGGCTTCAAATACCACATGGCACCCGTAACCACCAGCACCGGCACCGTGCGCCTAGAAGACCAAAAAGCCGGTGCGGTTTGGTTGCAAATTGCCAACAAATCCATGCTCATGGACCAAAAACGCGGTCAGCGTTTGGCCGATGAGTGCATGAGCCCTGAGCAATACCAAGTGGCCCAAGCCATCAAAAAGAACCCCCCACCCAGCGTGCTGGATGCACAGCCTACCGCTACCCGCTAAGGGCTACTGCACCATCGCTGACATCGCACCACACCTACAACCCCACCGGAGAAATCTATGTTGAAAGCCTACCGTGACCATGTGGCCGAGCGCGCCGCACTGGGCATCCCTCCCCTGCCTTTGGATGCTAAGCAAGTGGCCGAGTTAATCGAGCTGATTAAAAATCCGCCCGCTGGCGAAGAAGCCTTCTTGCTCGACTTGCTCACGCACCGCGTGCCACCCGGCGTGGACGATGCTGCCAAGGTCAAGGCCAGCTTTTTGGCCGCTGTGGCCCACGGTGATATTGCCGTTGCCCTGATTTCCAAGGCCAAGGCCACTGAGCTGCTGGGCACCATGGTCGGTGGTTACAACGTACATCCGCTGATTGAACTGCTCGACGATGCCGAAGTGGCTGGCGTAGCTGCCGAAGCCCTGAAGAAGACGCTGCTGATGTTTGACTTCTTCAACGACGTAGCTGAAAAGGCCAAGGCTGGCAATGCCAAAGCCCAAGAAGTGATGCAATCGTGGGCCGCAGGCGAGTGGTTTACCAGCCGTCCCGAAGTTGAGAAAAAAATCACCGTCACCGTGTTCAAGGTGCCCGGCGAGACCAACACCGACGACCTGTCACCCGCCCCCGATGCTTGGAGCCGCCCCGACATCCCGCTGCACTATCTGGCGATGCTGAAAAACACCCGTCCTGACGCGGCCTTCAAGCCCGAAGAAGACGGCAAGCGCGGCCCGATGCAGTTCATCGACGATTTGAAGAAAAACGGCCACTTGGTTGCTTACGTGGGCGATGTGGTCGGCACCGGCTCTAGCCGCAAGTCGGCCACCAACTCCATCGTCTGGGCTACCGGCCAAGACATCCCCTTCGTGCCCAACAAGCGCTTTGGTGGCGTCACATTGGGCGGCAAAATTGCCCCCATCTTCTTCAACACGCAAGAAGACTCCGGCTCTCTGCCGATTGAAGTCGATGTGTCCAAGCTCGAAATGGGCGACGTGATTGACGTGCTGCCCTACGACGGCAAAATCGTTAAAAACGGCGAAACCGTGGCCGAGTTCGCCCTGAAAAGCGATGTGCTGTTTGACGAAGTGCGCGCCGGTGGCCGTATCAACCTGATTATTGGCCGCAGCTTGACTGCCAAGGCCCGTGAGTTCTTGGGTCTGCCTGCTTCTACCCTGTTCCGTCTGCCCACACCACCTGCTGAAACCAAGGCGGGTTTCACGCTGGCGCAAAAGATGGTCGGTCGTGCGGTCGGTTTGCCCGAAGGCCAAGGCGTGCGCCCCGGTACCTACTGCGAACCCAAGATGACCACCGTGGGCTCGCAAGACACCACCGGCCCCATGACCCGCGACGAGTTGAAAGACTTGGCTTGCTTGGGCTTCTCTGCCGACTTGGTGATGCAATCGTTCTGCCACACCGCTGCTTATCCTAAGCCAGTGGATGTGAAAACCCACCGCGAACTGCCCGCCTTTATCAGCAACCGTGGCGGCGTAGCCCTGCGTCCCGGTGACGGCGTCATTCACAGCTGGCTCAACCGCCTGCTGTTGCCCGATACCGTGGGCACCGGCGGTGACTCGCACACCCGTTTCCCGATTGGCATTTCCTTCCCTGCTGGCTCTGGTTTGGTGGCCTTCGGTGCTGCTACCGGCGTGATGCCGCTGGATATGCCTGAATCCATCTTGGTACGCTTCAAGGGCGAAATGCAGCCCGGCGTGACCCTGCGCGATTTGGTACACGCTATTCCGCTGTACGCCATCAAACAAGGTTTGCTGACCGTGGCCAAGGCAGGCAAGATTAACGCCTTCTCGGGCCGTATCTTGGAAATCGAAGGTCTGCCCGACTTGAAGGTCGAGCAAGCCTTTGAATTATCGGATGCGTCTGCCGAGCGCTCTGCCGCTGGTTGCACCATCAAGCTCAACAAAGAGCCGGTGGCTGAATACCTGCGCTCCAACGTGGTGCTGATGAAGAATATGATTGCCGACGGCTACGCCGATGCCAAAACTTTAGCCCGCCGTATCGAAAAGGTCGAAGCTTGGTTGGCCAACCCCAATCTGCTCGAGGCCGACAAGGATGCCGAATACGCTGCCGTCATCGAAATCGACTTGGCCGACATCAAAGAGCCTATCGTTTGCTGCCCGAATGACCCCGATGATGCCAAGTTCCTGTCCGAAGTGGCGGGCACTAAGATTGATGAGTCCTTCATCGGTTCGTGCATGACCAACATTGGCCACTTCCGTGCGGCTGCCAAGCTGCTGGGCGGCCAACGCGACATCCCCGTCAAGATGTGGGTGGCCCCACCCACCAAGATGGACCAAACCGAGCTCATCAAAGAAGGCCACTACGCCGCCTTTGGTGCCTCTGGTGCCCGCACTGAAATGCCCGGCTGCTCGCTGTGCATGGGCAACCAAGCCCAAGTGCGCGAAGGCGCAACCGTCATTTCTACCTCCACGCGCAACTTCCCCAACCGCTTGGGTAAGAACACCAATGTGTTCTTGGGTTCTGCCGAGTTGGCCGCGATTGCCTCCAAGCTGGGCAAGCTGCCGACCAAGGAAGAGTACCTGACCGCCATGGGCGTGATTGACGCCGACAAGGCCAGTGTCTATCGTTACATGAACTTCGACCAAATCGAAGAATATGCTGACGTGGCTAAAGGCGTTGCTGCCTAAACCCTGTAAGCTATTGAATCTTGCTGGGGGCTAAGCCCCCCAGCTCCTGGTTTGATGATTGAGGCCCGCGCAATGTGCGGGCCTTTTCGCATGGATATTTGCTGTTTTGAACTTCGGTCATGCACTGATATGGTCGCGCTGCTTGCAGACATTGCGTTTGTGTTGTGTGGCTGCCTTGCTCATGTGGTCTGCCGCAGGGGGGGTCTACGCCCAAGAGCGGGTAGTGTTGCAGCTCAAGTGGGTACATGCCTTCCAGTTTGCGGGCTACTATGCGGCGCTGGAGCAAGGCTATTACCGTGAGGTGGGGCTAGATGTCGCGCTGGTAGAGGGCCAACCCGGTGTGAATGTGGTGGAGCAGGTGGTGACAGGCCAAGCCGACTTTGGCGTGGGCACCAGCGGTTTGCTGCTGGCCCGTGCTGCTGGCCAGCCGGTGGTGGCGTTAGCGGCTATTTTTCAGCATTCTCCCCAAGTATTGATTGCCCGTGGCAATGCCCCAGGGCAGAGCGTGCATGATCTGGCGGGCAAGCGGGTGATGTTGGAGCAGCAATCAGAAGAGTTGCAGGCTTATCTGCACCAGTCGGGGTTGGCGCCTTCGGCTTACACCCAGCTACCCCACAGCTTTCAGGTACAAGATTTAATCGATGGCAAAGTGGATGCTATTTCGGCCTATCTCTCCAATGAGATATTTTGGCTCCAGCAGGCCAATTTTTCGCACCAGATTTACACCCCGCGTTCGGTAGGCATTGATTTTTATGGCGACAACCTGTTTACCTCAGAGCGCTTATTGCGTGAGCGCCCTGAGCGCGTAGCAGCCTTTTTGACGGCCAGCCTCAAAGGCTGGCGCTATGCGTTAGACCATCCGCAGCAGGTGATTGCTGGGATGCTCAAAGCCTACCCCGACCGCAATACCCCAGAGTTTTTGGCCTTTGAGGCCGAACAAACTCGTGCGTTGATTCGGGCTGATTTGGTGGAGTTGGGTTACATGCACCCCGGACGTTGGCAGCATATTGCCGATACCTATGCCAGCATGGGATTCTTGCCTGCGGACATATCTCTCAAGGGTTTTTTGTACCAGCGGCCTGCTGCTGGCAGTGCCCTGCGCTTGCCCTATGGGGTGATGGCTGGCGTGGCATTATTCTGCGTGTTGGGCGGGCTACTCACCCTGTATATTTGGCGCACCAATCGCCGTTTGCGCCGGGTGTTACAAAAGAGCCAGCAGCAAGCGCAGCGCGAACAATCGCGTAGCCAAGTGCTAGAGATGTTGGCCCATGATGCGCCACTAACGGACATCCTACAAGCCATTGTGCGCGGTGTGGAGACAGAGCGCCCTGCCATGTTGTGCAGCATTCTGCTGTTGACCCCCGATGGCGCACACCTGAGCAATGGGGCATCGCCAAGTTTGCCTGACTTTTATTTGGCCGCTATTGAAGGGTTGGCCATTGGGCCGATGGTGGGCTCTTGCGGCACGGCTGCTTGGACAGCCCAACGCGTAGTGGTGGAAGACATCCAATCGCACCCCTATTGGACACCGTACCGCGAGCTAGCCGCGCGTGCCGGGCTGAAGGCCTGTTGGTCACAGCCCATTTGTGCCGCCAACGGGCAGGTTCTGGGCACCTTTGGTATGTATTTTGCCAAGGCGCAAGCTCCCATCGCCCAAGACATCACCTTGATTGAGGCAGTAGCCCATCTGGCCGCTATCGCCATTGAACGTGCGCGCTCCCAAGAGGCTCTGCGCGTCAGCGAAGAGCGCCACCGGCTGCTGGCCGACCATGCATCTGACATTATCTGGACGATGAATCTGGAAGGGCGCTTCACCTATATCAGCCCCTCGGTAGAAAAATTGCGCGGCTATAGCGTGGCCGAAGTGATGCGCCAAGGCATAGATGAGGCCCTGACCCCAGAGTCGGCGGTCGCTGCCAAGGCTGCCCTACATGCGGCGATTGAGGCAGTGATGCAGGGGCAATCCTTTCCAGAGGTGCGCCAAGAGCTAGAGCAGCCCTGCAAAGATGGCCGCACGGTTTGGACGGAAGTAACCACTTCAGGCATCTACAGCCCCACTGGCGAGTTCATCGGCATTTTGGGGGTAACCCGCGACATCAGCGAGCGCAAGCGCACTGAGCAGCGCATTGCCTATATGGCGCGCCATGACCCCCTCACTGATTTGCCCAATCGCTTATTGCTAGAAGATCGCTTGCGCCAAGCCTTGCTGGCCAGCCGCCGCCACCACCATCAGCTGGCGCTGATGTTTTTGGACTTGGATAAATTCAAGCCAGTCAATGACCAGTATGGCCATGCCGTGGGTGATTTGCTGCTGCGTGCCGCTGCCCAGCGTATGCTGGCCCAAGTGCGTGCTGCCGATACCGTGGCGCGCATTGGTGGCGATGAATTTGTCATCCTGCTGCCAGTGGTGCAGTCGGCGGCGGCGGCGGTGCAGGTGGCAGAAAAGATACGGGCGGTGTTGTCACAGCCCTTTGATCTTCAAAGTGTGGTGGTGCAAATTTCTGCCAGTATTGGGGTGGCGATTTGCCCGGAGCATGGCAGCAGTGATGTGGAGCTGCTGCGCCATGCCGATGCCGCTATGTACCAAGCCAAGCAGGCCCAAGCCAGCGGTGTGGCGCTGTTCTTGCACTAAGGGGGGCCAGATGCCCGGTCTGGGTGTTTGGAAACATTGCAAGAAGGCATGCTGGAAGGATAGCGCTTTAGGTGTGCAACTTGGTCGGCCTTGTGGCTTAACCGCAGCTGCCAACCAGCCATGTAGGCTAGAAGTTAAAATTGCTCGTTCTCATGCCAGCTATATCTTTTCAAGCGGTCTCTAAGACCTATACCACGGCCCAAGGGCCGTTCCATGCGCTCAACAACGTCAGTTTAGACATTCAGGAAGGCGAATTTTTCGGCCTGCTAGGCCCCAACGGGGCTGGCAAAACCACCATGATTAGCATTTTGGCGGGCTTGGCCCGCGCCAGCAGTGGCCGCGTGCTGGTGCAAGGCAGCAATGTGCAAACCGACTACGCTGCGGCGCGGCGCAAACTGGGCATCGTGCCGCAAGAACTGGTGTTTGACCCATTTTTTAACGTGCGCGAAGCGCTGCGCTTTCAGTCCGGCTATTTTGGTGTCAAGCACAACGACGACTGGATTGATGAACTATTAGAAAGCCTAGGCTTGAGCGAAAAAGCCAACGCCAATATGCGCCAGCTCTCGGGCGGCATGAAACGGCGTGTGCTGGTAGCACAAGCTTTGGTACACAAACCGCCCATCATCGTGCTGGATGAACCCACAGCGGGGGTGGATGTGGAACTGCGCCAAACGCTATGGCACTTTATCGCCCGCCTGAACAAACAAGGCAACACGGTGCTGCTCACCACCCATTATCTGGACGAAGCTGAAGCCCTGTGTGGCCGCATTGCCATGCTCAAGAGCGGCCAAGTGGTGGCGCTGGACGACACTTCCAAGCTATTACAGGCCGTATCGGGCAACGTACTGGTGTTCAAAACCGACGATGCTTTGCCTGCTAGTTTGGCAGCCCAAGCCCGCATCACCGGTCGCGTGGTGCAAATGGTCGCCCACGATGCCGGGGATATTGAACGCCACTTGTCTGCCCTGCGCGAAGCCGGGGTGCAAGTGCAAGATGTCGAAATCCGCCGCGCCGATTTAGAGGATGTGTTCTTGAGTGTCATGGCCGCCCACACTACCGGAGGTGCCGCATGACCGGCTGGCAAATGCTGTTTTACAAAGAAGTGCTGCGCTTCTGGAAAGTCAGTTTTCAGACCGTGGCCGCGCCGGTGCTTACCGCTGCCCTGTACCTGCTGATTTTTGGCCACGTCATGCAAGACCACGTCAAGGTCTATGACCGCATCGATTACGCCAGCTTTTTAGTGCCCGGCTTGGTGATGATGAGCGTGCTGCAAAACGCCTTTGCCAACAGCTCATCGAGCTTGGTGCAAAGCAAAATCATGGGCAATGTGGTGTTTTTGCTGCTCACACCGCTGTCGCACTGGGCTTGGTTTGTGGCTTATGTGGGCTCCTCGGTAGTGCGTGGGCTGGTGGTGGGGGTGGGCGTGTTTCTGGTCACGCTGGGTTTTGCTACACCAGAATTTGCTGCACCGTTGTGGATTGTCGTGTTTGCGCTGCTGGGGGCAGCGCTGCTGGGTACTTTGGGCCTGATTGCCGGACTTTGGGCCGATAAATTTGACCAAATGGCTGCGTTCCAGAACTTTGTCATCATGCCCATGACGTTTTTATCGGGCGTGTTTTACTCCATCCACTCGCTGCCGCCGTTTTGGCAGCAGGTTAGCCACCTGAACCCATTTTTCTACATGATTGATGGCTTTCGCTATGGCTTTTTTGGCCAAAGTGATGCCTCGCCGTGGCTCAGTTTGGCTATTGTGAGCGTGGCTTGGCTGCTGGTCAGCGCCGTGGCACTGCACCTGTTACGCACTGGCTACAAAATCCGCAACTAAGATTTCTCAAATTTTTATGACTGCCGAACAACTACAACAACTGATTGGCGCGGGCCTGTCCTGCCAACACCTGAGCGTCGAGGGCGATGGCCGCCACTGGTACGCCACCATCGTCTCGCCCGAATTTGAAGGCAAACGCGCCATTGCCCGCCACCAGCGCGTGTATGCCACGCTGGGCAGCAAGCTGCAAACCGACGAAGTGCACGCCCTGTCCATGAAAACCTACACCCCCGCCGAGTGGGCTACCGCCCAAGCTGGGGCTTGAGATTTTGACCATGCACAAACTCCTGATTCGCGGTGGTCGCCCCCTAGAGGGCGAAGTGGTGGTCTCTGGTGCCAAAAACGCCGCCCTGCCCGAGCTGTGCGCCGCACTGCTCACGGCAGAGCCAGTACAGCTTAACAACGTGCCGCATCTGCAAGATGTGGCCACCATGCTCAAGCTGATTCGCAACATGGGCGTGACGGCACAGCGTGACCACCACGGCGGCGTACACATCGATGCAGGCGCTTTATCCAACCCAGAAGCGCCTTATGAGCTGGTCAAGACCATGCGTGCCTCGGTGCTGGCACTGGGGCCGCTGTTGGCACGTTTTGGCCGCGCTACCGTGTCCTTGCCCGGTGGCTGTGCCATTGGTTCACGCCCAGTGGACCAACACATCAAGGGCTTGCAAACAATGGGCGCAGAGATTGTGGTCGAGCATGGCTACATGATTGCCCGCCTGCCCGAAGGCCGCACCCGCCTGAAAGGTACACGCATCACCACCGATATGGTCACCGTGACAGGCACTGAAAACTTCCTTATGGCCGCCACCTTGGCCGAGGGCGAGACAGTGCTAGAAAACGCCGCCCAAGAACCCGAAATTGTTGATTTGGCCGAAATGCTTATCGCCATGGGGGCCAAAATTGAAGGCCACGGCAGCAGCCGTATCCGCATCCAAGGCGTAGAGCGCCTGCACGGCTGCACCCATGAAGTGGTGGCCGACCGCATTGAGGCGGGTACTTTTCTGTGCGCTGTGGCGGCTACCGGTGGTGATGTGGTGCTGCGCCACGCCCGCCCCGACCATTTAGATGCCGTGACCGACAAACTGCGCGATGCCGGTGCCGATGTGCAAGTAGTGCCCGGCGGCGGTATGCGCGTGCGTAGCCCCGGTGCGGCGCACCTGAAGGCGCAGGGCTTTCGCACTACCGAGTATCCGGGCTTCCCGACCGATATGCAGGCGCAGTTTATGGCCCTCAACTGTGTAGCGCAAGGCACGGCCACAGTGTCTGAGACCATTTTTGAAAACCGCTTCATGCACGTCAATGAGCTGTTGCGTTTGGGTGCCCGTATCCAAATTGATGGCCGCACCGCCGTGATAGAAGGCTTAGGCCACAGTGGCCACCAGCTGTCGGGTGCTACCGTCATGGCGACTGATTTACGCGCTTCAGCCAGCTTAGTCATTGCCGGTTTGGTGGCCGAAGGCGAAACCACAGTGGACCGCATCTACCACCTAGACCGGGGCTACGACTGCATGGAAGCCAAGCTGCGCGCCTTGGGTGCCGACATAGAAAGAATTTGATTGATGATTACCCTCGCCCTGTCCAAAGGCCGCATTTTTGACGAAACCCTGCCCTTGTTGGCTGCCGCTGGCATCACGGTACTAGAAGACCCAGAAAAATCGCGCAAGCTCATTTTGCCCACCAACCAGCCCGACGTGCGCGTGGTCATGGTGCGCGCCAGCGATGTGCCCACCTATGTGCAGCATGGCGGTGCCGATATCGGCGTGTGCGGCAAAGATACGCTGATTGAGCACAGTGCCGAGTGGGGCGGTGCCGCTCGCTCGGGCCTGTACCAGCCACTGGATTTACGCATTGCCCAATGCCGCGTCAGTGTGGCTGTGCGCGCTGGTTTTGACTATGCCGAGGCGGTGAAAAAAGGCTCGCGCCTGAAGGTGGCTACCAAATACACCGCCATTGCACGCGAGTTTTTTGCCAGCAAGGGCGTGCATGTCGATTTAATCAAGCTCTATGGCAGTATGGAACTGGCCCCACTGACTGGCATGGCCGATGCGATTGTTGATTTAGTCTCTACCGGCAACACCCTCAAAGCCAACCATTTGGTCGAGGTAGAGCGCATCATGGACATCAGCTCGCATTTGGTGGTCAATCAGGCGGCACTTAAACTGAAGATGGCACCGCTGCGCCGTTTGATTGATATTTTTGCCTCGGCCATTCCAGCGCAAGATTAAGCCACGATACGGCCTTCAGTTCAAAGGAAATTCATCGCATGTTTCAAGCCACCCCTGCCCGTTTGCGTACCGATAGCGCCTCTTTTGAAGCCGATTTTGCTGCCCGCCTGCATTGGTCTGCCGACACCGATGCCGCCATTGAGCAGCGCGTGGCCGACATCTTGGCCGATGTGCGCCAAGGCGGGGATGCCGCTGTGCTCGAATACACGCAGCGCTTTGACGGCGTGCCCGCCACAAGCATGGCCGAGCTAGAACTGCGCCAAGACGAGCTGAAAGCCGCCTTCGATGCCCTGCCCGAAGTGCAACGCCAAGCCCTGCAACAAGCCGCCGCGCGCGTGCGCCGCTACCACGAGGCACAAAAAAAGGCTTGCGGCGAAAGCTGGAGCTACCGCGACGAAGACGGCACCTTGCTCGGCCAAAAGGTCACGCCGCTAGACCGGGTGGGCATCTATGTGCCCGGCGGTAAAGCCGCTTATCCCTCCAGCGTGCTGATGAATGCCATTCCGGCGCATGTGGCGGGTGTAGAAGAAATCATCATGGTGGTACCCACCCCCAAGGGCGAGAAAAATGCGCTGGTGCTGGCCGCTGCCTATGTAGCCGGGGTTACGCGCGCTTTTACCATTGGCGGTGCCCAAGCCGTGGCTGCTTTGGCCTATGGCACCGAAACCGTGCCCAAGGTGGACAAAATTACCGGCCCCGGCAATGCTTATGTGGCCAGTGCCAAAAAGCATGTGTTTGGCACCGTGGGCATCGACATGATTGCTGGCCCGAGCGAAATTTTGGTGCTGGCCGATGGCACCACCCCGCCCGACTGGGTGGCGATGGACTTGTTCAGCCAAGCAGAGCACGATGAACTGGCCCAATCCATTTTGCTCAGTCCTGATGCCGCTTATTTGGATGCCGTGCAAGCCGCCATTGACCGCCTGTTGCCCACCATGCCACGCGCCGAAATTATTGCCAAAAGTCTCAATGGCCGTGGTGCGCTCATCCACACGCGCAGCATGGAAGAAGCCTGCGCCATCAGCAACCGCATTGCCCCCGAGCATTTGGAAGTCTCTAGCCAAGAGCCACACCGCTGGGAGCCACTGCTCAAGCACGCCGGAGCCATCTTTTTGGGTGCCTACACCAGCGAGAGCTTGGGCGATTATTGCGCTGGCCCCAACCATGTGCTGCCCACATCGGGCACCGCGCGTTTTAGCAGCCCGCTGGGGGTGTACGACTTCCAAAAACGCAGCAGCCTGATTGAGGTAAGCGAGCAAGGCGCGCAGGTGTTGGGCCAGATTGCTTCTGTCATTGCCCACGGCGAGGGCTTGCAAGCCCATGCGCGGGCGGCTGAAATGCGCCTTACTGCTAACCGCGCGTGAGACACAGAAAGCTGAGAACATGCTCATCAAGTCAGCAGACGACAAAAGCCAGCGCATTGCTTTATTGGAATCCTTGCTGCAAACACCGCAGTTGAGCGGCGATCAAAAAACATGGTTGCAGCGCGAGGTAAAAAATGTGCGCTACGGCGTGCAGGGTGAACGCGACGCAGCGCACTACATTGACAACCATTTTGCAGACGCACCCAACCATGCCGTCATTCACGATTTACGCCTAGTGCATGAAGGCGAGGTGGCACAAATTGACCATCTGGTGATTGCCCGTGGTTTTGTCTTTTATTTGCTAGAAACCAAAAATTTCAGTGGCAATTTGCAGATCAACGAGTTGGGCGAATTCACAGTGAATTATGGGCCGGACAAGGCATTTGGCATTCCATCACCACTAGAGCAAAGCCGTCGCCACGAAAACATCTTGGCAAAAGTGTTAGAGCAATTGGGTATCACTGGACGCATCCAAAGCAAACCGAACTTTCAGCACGTAGTGCTGATCCATCCCAAAGGCACTATCCAGCGGCCAGATACTAAAGAATATGACACCAGTAATGTCATCAAGGCCGATCAATTTATCAGCTGGCACAAAAAGCATGTGGAAAAGAACGTTTCCACCTTCCAAGTGCTAGGTTCAATGTTTAACCTGCGTAGTGCCGATACCGTGCGTGAATGGGCAGAAAAATTAGTAAGCCAGCACCGCCCACCGGATCTGTTGGCCTTGCCTGAATTCCTGCAAGCCGCCCGTAGGGCTGCTCCTGTAGTGCCGCCAAGCCCAAGCGGTGCAAGCAGTGGCGACGTTGGCGGCAACGAGAAAAAACGCTGCATCTGCGCCACTTGTACAGCAAAAATTAGCTTTGCTGAAGCCAAATTTTGCTGGAACAATCCCCGACGTTTTGGTGGCTTGCAATACTGTAGAGAACATCAAGGGGCATTCTTCTAATTGACTAAGTTTAGGCCGGTGGTGGGCGCAGATAGAGCCGGTCTGACCAAGTGGCCAGCCACTCGGGCCTAAAGGCCACAAATACGGCAGTGAGCATTCCGGTCATGAAGGCATCGCCCCACGCCATGAGCCAGTGCGCCACCATCGACAAATCGCCATCCACACCCGGCAGGCTTTGCCCCAACCACTGCGCCAACGCCGACGAGGCAAACAGGCAAACGGCGGTGCCCAAAAAGGCCCGGCCCAGCACATAAACAAACAGATGCTCACCCGTGATGCGGCGCAGCAGCGCCCCCAAACACAGTGCCAGCGTGGCCGGCAGCACGCCCTGCCACAATGCCAGCGCCATCATGCTATCGAGCGCTGGCGCACCACTGAGCAGGCCGGCAATTACGGCCACCGCCAACAAGAGCAGCACGGCCAGCGGCCAACCCAGCATCAACGTAACCATGCAAGCCCCAGAAAACTGCAACTGCAGCGGCATGGCGTGCAACTGCGGCAAAGCCCACAGCCACGGCAACACCACCAAGGTGGCCAGCACCGGCGTGAGCAAAGCACCACCGCGCAACCAGCGCCAAGGCTGCATCCACAAGGCCACCGCCAAGGCGCAGGCCAGCAGGCTGGCATCTAAAAAGGCATTATGGATGGTGGAGGGCATAAGTGCTTAACTCTAGCAGCGAATTTTAAAACCCGTTGCCTTCCTTCCAGCCACCGCCCAACGCTTTATACAGTGCCACTTGGTTTTGCTGCTGCGCCAAGCGGGTTTGCACCCACGCCTGCTGGCTGGCGAACAAGGCCCGCTGGGCATCGAGCAGCTCTAGGTGGTTGGCGATGCCATTGCGGTAGCGCAAATCGGCCAGCCGCAGACGCTCTTGCTCGGCCTGCATTTGCGCTTGTTGTGCTTGCCATTGTTGTTGCAGGGTGCTTTGCCCAGCCAAGGCATCGGCCACCTCGCGAAAAGCGGTTTGGATGGCTTTTTCGTACTGCGCCAACGCGGCCATGCGCCCAGCTTGGGCCAGTTCTAAATTGGCTTGATTGCGCCCCGCATCAAAAATAGGCAGTAGCGCTTGGGGGGCCAAAGTCCAGCCCCAAGAACCGCTCTCAAACAAGCCCGACAGCGCACTGCTGGCGCTGCCCGCGCTGGCGGTTAAAGCAATGCGCGGAAAGAAGGCCGCGCGCGCTGCGCCAATGTTGGCATGGGTGGCCAGCAATTGTTGCTCGGCTTGGCGAATGTCGGGGCGGCGCTGCAATAAGTCTGAAGGCAAACCCACCGGCACCTCGCGCAGGGGCAAGGTGCTAGCCGCTAAGGCATCTAAAGCATCCACAGCGGGGCGGTGCTGCTGCATGGTATCGGGCAAGGGTTGGCCCAGCAACAGGGTAAGCGCATTCACGTCCAGCGCTTGCAGGCGTTGTTGTTGCGCTTGCGTCACGCGGGCAGCAGCCAGCACCGATTCGGCTTGGCGTAACTCCAAGGCAGAAGCTACACCCTGCTCAAAGCGCAGGCGCACCAAACGCAAAGATTCTTCACGGCTGGCCAAGGTGGCTTGGGTGAGGGCCAGCAATTGGCTATTGTTTTGCCAACTCAGCCAAGTGCTGGCCACAGCAGCCACCAAACTGGTTTGCACCGCATTGCGCGCCTCTTGCGTGGCCAGCCATTGGGCTTGGGCAGCTGTTTTGAGATTGGCAATGCGGCCAAACACGTCCAGCTCCCATGCGGTAAGCAACAAACCGGCGCTGTAAGCACTGCTCATATCGCCGCTGCCATCGGTTTTGGGCTGGCGGTTGCCAGTGACCCCCGCATTGATGGTGGGAAATTGGTCGGCACTGCGAATTTGGTATTGCGCCCGCGCTTGCTCGATGTTGGCCAGCGCCAGCCGCAAATCGCGGTTGTTTTGCAATGCCAAGGCTACCAACTGGCGCAGTTGCCCATCGACGATAAAGTCTTGCCAAGCAGCGATATCGGCCTGGGCCTGCTGGTTGCTGGCATGGGCCTCGGTGGGCACAGGCCATTGCGCCGCGATGGGCGCTTCGGGGCGCACATACTCCGGCGCAAACGAGCAGGCGGCCAAGCCACTGGCAGCCAGCAAAGCCAACCCGGAGCGGATAGAAAAATTCAGCGGCATGGTTCAGTGTCCCTTCTGCGGGGGGTGGTGGGGCGCATGGGCGCTGCTGGTGCCTTGGTGTAGGGCGCGCTTTTCTTCGTCTGACAAGCCTTCTTCGGCAGCGGCCAACAAGGCGGCACTGGCTTCAGCGGTAATGCCCGCTTCTTCCGCATGGTGCTTAAAGCGCTCACGTTGGCGGGCGCTGTCTTTGAACAGGCTACGCACCACGACAAAGAAAATCGGCACAAAAAATACTGCCAGCAGCGTACCCACCACCATGCCCGAAATCACCCCGGTGCCAATAGCGCGTTGGCTGGCCGAGCTGGCCCCAGTGGCAATCGCCAAGGGCACCACGCCCAAAATAAAGGCCAGCGAGGTCATGAGGATGGGACGAAAGCGCAAATGGGCGGCAGCCAAGGCAGCCTCGAACACACTTTCTCCTTGGGCTTGCAAGTCTTTGGCAAATTCGATAATCAAAATCGCGTTCTTGGCCGATAAGCCAATGATGGTAATCAAGCCCACTTGGAAATAGACATCGTTGGTCATGCCGCGCCCGGTAATGCCCAGCAGCACGCCCAGCACCCCCAGCGGTACCACCAAAATCACCGCCAGCGGAATTGACCAGCTCTCGTACAGCGCGGCGAGTGCCAAGAACACCGCCAAAATAGCAAAACCATACAAGATGATGGCTTGCGAGCCAGCCAGCTTTTCTTCACGCGATTGGCCTGTCCATTCAAAACCAAAGCCGGGCGGCAATTGGGCAGCTAGGCGCTCCATCTCGGCCATCGCATCACCGGTGCTGTAACCGGGTGCAGCACCACCCGAAATACGCATAGACGGATAACCGTTGTAACGCACCGTTTGCATCGCCCCAGACACCCAGCGCGTGCTGGCAAAGGCCGACAGCGGTACTGCCTTGCCTTGATTGTTGATGGCCGTCAGTTTTAAGATGTCTTCGGGCTGCATCCGGTCTTTGGCTTCGGCCTGCACCACTACACGCTGCAAGCGCCCAGCGTTGGGAAAATCATTCACGTAGGCCGAACCCAAGGCGGTAGAAATGGCATTGTTAATGGCAGAAAAACTCACCCCTTGGGCGTTGGCCTTGTCGCGGTCAATATCCACTTGCAATTGGGGCGCGTCTTCTAAGCCGTCCGGGCGCACACCGGCCAGCACTTTGCTTTGCCGCGACATGCCCAGCATCTGGTTGCGTGCGGCCACCAAGGCATCATGGCCGTTGCCACCCCGGTCTTGTAAGCGAAAGGTAAAGCCCGAACTGCTGCCCAACTCTGGAATCGGCGGCGGATTGAGCGGGAAGATAAAAGCATCGCGAATGCCCATTAAAGCCCCCATCGCGCGCTTAGCCACCGCCTCGGCGGTATGCGCCTCGCCGGGGCGCTCGGCCCAGTCTTTCAGTGTCACAAAAGACAAGGCGGCGTTTTGCCCTTGGCCGGAGAAGCTAAAACCCAACACGGCCACCATGCTTTTCACTTCGGGCTGGGCCAACATAAAGGCTTCCACCTTTTCTGCCACGGCGCGGGTGCGCTCTTGCGTAGCCCCCGGCGGCAATTGGATATTCACCAGCACCGTGCCTTGGTCTTCATTGGGCAAGAAGGAAGTGGGCAGGCGCAGATACAGCACACCCACAGCGGCCACCAGCGCCACATAAACCACCATCATGCGTCCTGAGCGGCGCAGCAATTTGGCCACCCAACCTTCGTAGGTTTTGGTACTGCGGGCAAAGCCTCGGTTAAAGGCACCAAAAAAGCCGGTTTTGGCATGGGCATGGCCCGCTTGCACCGGCTTGAGCAGCGTAGCGCACAGCGCCGGTGTGAGCGATAGCGCCATGAAGGCCGAAAAGGCAATCGATACCGCCATGACGGCAGAAAATTGGCGGTAAATGTTGCCCACCGAACCGGCAAAGAAAGCCAGTGGCACAAACACCGAAATCAGCACCACCGTGATGCCGATAATGGCCCCAGAGATTTGACTCATCGCCTTGCGCGTGGCTTGCAGGGGAGAGAGTCCCTCCTCGCTCATGATGCGCTCAACGTTCTCTACCACCACAATCGCATCGTCCACCACGATACCAATCACCAACACCATGCCAAACATGGTCAGCACGTTGATGGAGAACCCCATCGCCAGCAGTGCGCCAAAGGTGCCCAGCAAGGCCACCGGCACCACAATGGTTGGGATAATGGTGTAGCGAAAGTTCTGCAAGAACAAAAACATCACCAAAAACACCAGCGCAATCGCTTCGAGCAGCGTCATTGCCACTTGCTTGATAGAGATTTTGATGAAGTTGGAGCTATCGTAAGGAATTGTCCAAACCACGCCGGGCGGGAAAAACTTTTCCAACTCGGCCAAACGGGTCTTGACGGCTTCGGCAGCGGCCAAAGCATTGCCCGAGGGCGACAACTGCACGCCCATACCGGCAGCAGGTTTGCCATTCAGGCGCGCGCTGGTAGCGTAAGACTGCGAACCCAGCTCAATGCGCGCCACATCCTTCAGGCGCACGGTAGAGCCATCGGCATTGGCACGCAACACAATACGGCCAAACTCTTCTACCGTACTCAATTGGCCCGGCACCACCACGGTGGCCGAAATAGTTTGACCGACAATGTGTGGCAATTCGCCCAAACTGCCCGCAGACACTTGGGCATTTTGTGCTTGGATAGCACTGGCAACATCCGCCGCAGACAGGTTGTAGCCCTGCAACTTGGTCGGCTCTACCCAAACGCGCATAGCCCGTTCGGCACCAAACAGTTGCACCTGACCAATGCCGGGCAAACGTTGCAACTCGGGCACCACGTTGCGCGAAGCGTAATCGCTCAACATCGATACATCGATTTTGGGGTCATTGGACGACAGCATGGCAAACAGCAAGAAGTTGGAGCGCGCCTTGTCCACGCGCACCCCTTGCTGGTTGACCACTGCTGGCAGGCGCGGCGTGGCGCGTGACAGGCGGTTTTGCACCTCTACCTGTGCCAGCTCGGCATTGGTGCCGGGTTCAAAGCTCAGGGTGATGGTGCCCGAGCCATTGGCTTGACTGACCGTCTCGACATACGCCAAACCCGGTGCGCCGTTCATCTCGCGCTCAATCACTGCCAACACGCTGTCTTCTAGCGTTTGCGCCGAAGCACCAGGATAGGCTGCCGTAATCACAATCGTGGGCGGTGCCACGGCCGGGTATTGGGCAATGGGTAGCTTGGTGATAGACACCGCACCCAGCACCATAATGAACAGGGCAATCACCCAGGCAAAAATGGGCCGGTCGATAAAAAATTTAGCCATAAACGTGGCTCCTTAGTGCTGGGTCGCGGCGCTGGCGGGTGCGGCGCTATCGGCTTTGGCGGTGCTGGCCGGTGCTGGCGCTGCTGGGGCACTAGCGGCCTTGTCGATGCTTGCAACTGGGGCAGCTGGGCTAGGAGGTGTGGAGGCGCTGCTGCCCGGTGCTTGCCACGGCACTGCCTTGACGGGCGTGCCCGGTGGCAGCATTTGCAGTTTTTGGAAGCCATCGACCATCACCTGCTCGCCCGCTTGCAAGCCTTCTAAAACAATCCATTGGTTGTTGCGTGCTGTGCCCACCTTGACCATGCGCGGCACCAATTTGCCATCCGCTGTAACGATGGTGACTTTATCGCCCTGCTGGGTGCGCGTCACGGCCTGCTGTGGAATGCTGATGGCATCGGAGACTTGGGCCTGCTCTAAGCGCACGCGTACATACAGGCCGGGCAACAATTCGCCTTTAGGGTTAGGTACTTCGGCGCGCAGGGTGATTTGGCCGGTGCTGGCATCTACCGTCAAATCAGAAAACAACAGTTTGCCCGGCAAGGGATATTCGCTGCCATCTTCTAGCACCACGCGCACGCTGGCGGCCTCTTTGCCCGCTGCGCGTTGCAACTGCCCAGACTCTAGGGCGCGGCGCAGTTTCATCACCTCTGCTGCTGATTGGGTAAAGTTGACATACACCGGCTGAATCTGCTGAATCACCGCCAAAGGCGTGCTTTCGCCTTGGCCGACCAAAGCCCCTTCCGTCACCAAAGCACGGCCAATGCGGCCTGCAATCGGGGCCGTGACGTTGGTGTGGCCCCAATTAATTTGGGCGGTTTGCACTGCTGCCTTGCCAGCGGCTACATCGGCTTGGGCTTGCTGCTGCGCTGCCAGCGCATTGGCGTATTCTTGCTGGCTCACAGCTTGGGCTTCTACCAAGGGTTGGTAGCGCTCGGCCAAGGCGCTGGCTTGGCCCAGATGGGCTTGGGCACGGGCCAATTGGGCTTGGGCGGTTTGCAAAGCCGCTTGGTAAGGGGCAGCATCAATAGCAAATAACGGCTGGCCAGCTTTGACCTCTGCCCCTTCGGTAAACAAGCGTTTTTGCACAATACCAGCTGCCCGTGCGCGCACTTGCGCCACCCGCGAGGCTTCTACCCGTCCGGGCAGCTCTGTTACCAAGCCCACATCGCCCAAGCTGGCCGTGACCACGCCCACCTCTGGCAGGGGCATCCTACCCCCGGCGGGGCCACCGGGGCCTGCGCTAGGGGCCTCGGTTTTGCCACAACCAACCAACAACAAAGCCGCTACGGCAAAAGACAAGGCCGTCTGGGGAGGACGCAAAAAACCGGACATGACAGAAATCCTTTGGAGGAAAAAGGCAGTGCAAGCGGCAACGGCAAAAACCAGCCACTCGGGCCAGACGGCACGCACAGCAGCCCCTCCCGCACACAGGAGGGGTGAAGAAAGCGATTAGTATATATACATTCAAGAATGTATGTATAGTGTGACTTTTAACCGCAAGTAAACCGGAGGTAAAAGAATGGCGCGACGCACCAAGGCTGAGGCGCAAGCCACACGCAACAGCTTGCTGGATGCAGCAGAACAGCTTTTTCAGGCCCAGGGGGTTTCGCGTACTTCGCTCAATGATATTGCCAGCGCGGCGGGTACCACGCGCGGGGCGATTTATTGGCACTTTAAGGACAAGGCCGATTTGTTCAATGCCATGATGGAGCGGGTGACGCTGCCACTAGAGGCCACCCATGCCCAAGCCAACCAAACCGGCCCAGCGGAACAAAGTTTAGACCGCTTGCGCGCGGCCTTGCTGGGCGCGCTGCACATCATTGCCACCGATGTTTCTACGCGGCGCGTGCTAGAAATTGCCATCCAAAAGATGGAACTGACCAATGAATTAGGCGCAGTGCAAGAGCGCTGCCAGCGCATCTACCAGCGTTGTGTCGAACAAAACCAACTGGCCTTGGCCGCTGCCAGCCAAGCCAGTGGCCAACCATTAAGCATTGCCATGCACACAGCAGCCATTGGCCTACAAGCCTTGGTAGAAGGCTTGGTACACCACTGGCTGCTCAATCCGCAGGCTTTCGATTTAGAACAAACCGGCCAGCAGACGATAGATGTCTATCTGGCGGGGCTTACTTGCCCCCAGCGCTGCGAAACGCCTTGAAAAACTCGGAAGAACTGGGGTCTAGCAGCAGCACATCGCTCTTTTTGTTAAAGCTGGCTTTGTAAGCGTCTAGGCTGCGGTAAAACTGGGCAAACTGCGGGTCACGGCCAAACGCTTCAGCGTAAATGCGTGCGGCTTCGGCATCGCCCTCACCCTTGACCTTTTGCGCGTCACGGTAGGCATTGGCAATGGTCACTTCACGTTGGCGGTCGGCATCGGCGCGGATTTTTTCACCTTCGGCAGCGCCGGTAGAGCGCAACTCGTTGGCCACGCGCTTGCGTTCGGCTTCCATACGGCGATAGACCGACTCGGTGATGGACTCGACATAATCGACGCGCGTGATACGCACATCCACCACATCTACGCCCCAAGGCTTGGTACCGCGCACCGACTCTAATACCTCGCGCTTCACGTCGGCCATGAGTTGCTCACGCTTAGCAGAGAGCAATTCCTTCACGGTGCGCTTGTTGATTTCTTCTTGGAAGGCGTTACGCACCACGCGGTTGAGCTGCATGGCACCGGCGTTTTCGTCTAGGCCCACGTTACGGATGTATTCCGATGGCTCGCTGATGCGCCAGCGCACGTACCAATCAATCACCACGCGCTGCTTTTCTGCCGTCAGCATAGGCTCGGTGTCGCTGCTATCCAAGGTGAGCAGACGCTTATCGATGTAGGTGACGTTTTGGAAGGGCGGCGGTAGTTTGAAGTTGAGGCCCGGCTCGGTAATCACCTCTTTAATCTGCCCTAAGGCATAGACGATACCAAACTGGCGCTGATCGACAACAAACAACATCGAGCTGGCCAAGGCCAGCAAGGCAAAAACGGAAGAAGCAAAAAATCCAACACGATTCACAGGGTTCTCCTAGCGGACTTCGCGGTCGCGGGTGCGGCTGTTGTCACGCGCGCGGGCATCTACCGGCAAGCTGGCCGGTGCTGGTGCAGGTGCGGTGGCAGCGCTGGCGGGCACGCCCAGCAAATCAGGGGCTGAGATGGCACCGGTTTGCAGAATTTTGTCCAGCGGCAAATACAGCAAATTGCCGCCTTGGCGCGAATCGACCACCACCTTAGTGACGTTGCTGTAAATTTGCTGCATAGACTCTAGGTACATGCGCTCGCGTGTGACTTGGGGGGCCTTTTGGTATTCGGCCAGCACCGAGCTAAAGCGTTGGGCATCACCTTGGGCTTGGGCCACAATGCGCGCTTTGTAGGCTTCGGCTTCTTCTTTCAGGCGCGAGGCTGAACCCACCGCACGCGGAATCACGTCGTTGGCGTAGGCTTCGGCCTCGTTTTTGGCACGTTCGCGCTCTTGACCGGCTTTGAGCACATCGTCAAACGCAGCTTGCACCTGTTCGGGCGGACGCACGCCGCCTTGTTGCAAATTGATACCCACCACTTCAACACCCACTTTGTAGCGGTCTAAAATAGTTTGCATCAGGTTACGCACGCGCGGCGCAATTTGGTCGCGCTCTTCGGCCAAAGCGGTATCCATACGCATTTTGCTGACCACTTCGCGTACCGCTGTTTCGGCAGCTTGGGTGACGGCATCGGCGGGATTTTTGCTCTCAAACAACCAAGCGCGCGCATCGTTGAGGCGGTATTGCACGGCGAATTTGATTTCGACGATATTTTCGTCTTCGGTCAACATGGCCGACTCGCGCAGGCCCGTGGATTTAATCACGCTGTCGCGCCCGACATCAGTAGAGCGAATTTGCGTGACAAACACCAGCTCATGGCGTTGCACCGGATAGGGCAAGCGCCAGTTAAAACCGGCCCCTACGGTGCTGTGGTATTTGCCAAACTGGGTGATAACGGCTTGTTGGCCTTCTTGCACAATAAAGAAGCCGGTGCCCAACCAAATCAACACGGCAATGGTGGCAATCACACCAATGCCAATGCCAGCGCCTTTCATGTCAGGGGGCTGCTGGCTGTTGTTGCCAGGGCCGTTGCGGTTGCCGCCGCCTTGCTTTTCGCCAAACAGCCCGGCCAGTTTGCGATTGAGGTCGCGCCACAGCTCGTCCAAGTCGGGCGGCTGCTGTCCATTGTTAGGCCGTCCGGGTTCGCGCCCACGGGGTTCGTTGGAGGAATCACCTGCTGGGGGGCGTGGCGGTGGTGGCGGGGCTTGCTTATCGTCACCCGTGCTGTTGTCACCCCGGCCCCAGCGCGGGTCGTTGAGATTGAACATCCCACGCAGGCGCTGCAACAAGGGTGCCCAGCCACGGACAGAAGAGGGTTGGTTCATGCAAAAATCTCTGATTTTGGTTTCAGTTAGCTTGGGGCGTGGGCCTCAACCTAGCTCATGCGCTGGTGCTGGCAACACTGCTTGGGCCAGCAAGCCGCGCAAAGTGGCCAAGCCGCTGCCACTGCGGGCGCTGACAAACACTCGGGGCGTGGGCCGGCCATCCAGGTCATAAACATCCTGCACTTGCTCAGGTTGCTGTGCCTCGGGCAGGGCATCCATTTTGTTAAAAACCAGCAATTGCGGCACATCACTGGCCCCAATTTCTTGCAACACCTGCTGCACCTGCTGGATTTGCTCAGGAAACTTAGGGTTGGAGGCATCGACTACATGCAGCAGCAAATCGGCATCAATCGCTTCTTGCAAGGTGGCTTGAAAGGCATCAATCAAACCGTGTGGCAAATCGCGGATAAAGCCCACCGTGTCAGACAGCGAAATAGAGCGCTGAATCTCGGTCAGGTACAGCTGGCGCGTGGTGGTATCGAGCGTGGCAAACAGTTGGTCTGCCGCATAAGCGCGCGCCTTGACCAAGGCATTGAACAGCGTCGATTTGCCCGCATTGGTATAACCCACCAACGAGACATTGAAAGTTTCGCGCCGCTCGCGCTGGCGGCGTTGGGTAGAACGCTGGCGCTTGACTTTAGACAGCCGCTCTTTAACGCGCTTGATGGTCTCGGCAATCATACGCCGGTCTAGCTCAATTTGGGCTTCGCCGGGGCCGCCACGGGCGCCAATACCGCCGCGCTGGCGCTCTAAGTGCGACCAGCGGCGCACTAAGCGCGTGCTAAGGTACTGTAAGCGCGCCAGTTCAACCTGCAATTTGCCTTCGTGGCTGCGCGCACGTTGGGCAAAAATTTCTAAAATTAAAAAAGTGCGGTCATTGACGGGTAGCTCTAGGTGGCGCTCTAAATTGCGCTGCTGCGCTGGGCTAAGGGCTTGATCGAACAAGACCTCCACCGCGCCGTGCATTTGTGCCAATAGCCGAATTTCGTCGGCTTTGCCACTGCCAACAAACAAGGCCGGATCAGGGGCCTTGCGTTTGCACACCACCGTAGCCACAGGGCGCATACCGGCGGTTTGGGCCAGCAGGCCCAGCTCTTCGAGTGGTGCGTCAAAGTCGGGGCCACCAAAATCCACCCCCACCAGTATGACGGGTGTGGCCTCTTGCTGCTGTGCGTTATCGGGGTTCAAATATCAATCTCTCTCTGGCTCGGCACTTTCGGCCACAGAAAAGCTGACGGCGCGTCCGGGCACAATGGTAGAGATGGCATGTTTATAGACCATCTGCGTGACGGTGTTACGCAACAGCACCACGTACTGGTCAAATGACTCAATTTGGCCCTGCAATTTAATGCCATTGACCAAGTAGATAGACACTGGCACATGCTCGCGCCGCAAAGCATTCAGAAACGGATCCTGCAAAATTTGACCTTTGTTACTCACGATATCCTCCGTGTTAAATAAAACTAAAAATAGACCGCAAAAAACGGCAAGAAATGCCTAAACGGCAGGAAAACCACGATGCCTGAAAATTAGCGCTCTTGGTCGGCATAGGGGTTTTTAGAGGTTTTCATCTCTATGCGTAAAGGGGTGCCCACCAGCTTAAACTCTTTGCGAAAGCGCCCCTCTAAAAAGCGCTTATACGCTTCTGTCACATGCTCTAAAGAGTTGCCATGAATGACGATGACCGGCGGATTCATGCCGCCTTGGTGTGCGTAGCGCAGTTTGGGGCGGAACATACCCGCACGCTGTGGATTTTGAAACTGCACCGACTCTAGCAACAAGCGTGTGAGTACCGGGGTGGACATTTTGCAAGTGGCCGATTGGTGCGCTTGCAAAATAGCGGGCCACAAAGCGGCCAAACCTTGGCGCTTGATAGCAGAAATAAAATGCAGCGCGGCAAACTTCAAGAAGCCCAATTTAGAATCAATGGCGCGCTCTACCAATTGGCGCTGGTACTCGTCTAGGGCATCCCATTTGTTGACTGCCAACACCACAGCGCGGCCACTTTCTAAAATGTAACCAGCGATATGGGCATCTTGGTCGGTCACGCCTTGGGTGGCATCGAGCAACAACAGCACCACGTTGGCCGAATCAATCGCCTGCAAGGTTTTAACGACTGAGAATTTTTCAATCGCTTCAAACACTTTGCCCTTGCGGCGCAGGCCAGCGGTGTCAATCAGTTCAAATTTTTGCCCGTCGCGCTCAAACGGTACAGAAATGGCATCGCGCGTGGTGCCGGGCATATCAAAGGCAACTAGGCGCTCTTCGCCCAGCCAAGCATTAATCAGGGTAGATTTGCCCGCATTGGGCCGCCCAGCCACCGCCAGTTTGATGGTTTTTTCTTCTTCTGCGGCTGCATCCTCGTCAGGCTCGGGCAGTGCCAGACTGTCTAGTGCCAGCTCTACCAAGCCGCGTATGCCTTGGCCGTGTGCTGCCGAGACTGGATAGACATCGCCCAGCCCCAGCTCATAGAACTCGGTCAGTTGCACGCCCTCGCGCATTCCTTCGGCTTTGTTGGCTACCAGCAAGCATTTTTTGCCTAAGCGGCGCAGGTATTGGGCGATGTCATGGTCTTGGCCTGATAGGCCAGCGCGTGCATCGACCACAAACACCACTACATCAGCCTCGGCCACGGCTTGTTGGGTTTGGCGCGCCATTTCACGGTAGATGCCCGAGGAGGCATCCGGCTCAAAGCCGCCGGTATCAATCACGATGTATTCGTGTGGGCCTTGCTTGCCGCTGCCGTAGTGGCGGTCTCTTGTGAGGCCGGCAAAGTCTGCCACGATGGCATCGCGGGTTTTGGTCAGGCGGTTAAAAAGGGTAGATTTGCCGACATTGGGCCGCCCTACCAAGGCAATGACTGGTTTCATTGGGTTGTAATTATTGTTATTCGGGACGGAAGCCGTAGATTTTGCCGGCTACCGTGGTCACGACCAAGGTGTTTTCGGCCAGCACGGGCTGGGCAGAGATGCCAGAGTCATCGGTTTTGAGGCGATTGAGCAAGCTGCCATCGGTTTTGGACAAGAAATAGAGGTTGCCTTCATTGTCGCCCACGACCACCGAGCGCCCCACCAGCAGCGGTGGCGACAGTTTACGGTGCTTGAGCAGTTCAGAAGACCATTGCCGCGTGCCGTTGTTGCGGCTCCAAGCGTGGACAAGGCCATTGCTTTCCACGCCGTACACCGCTTGTGCATCACCATCGACACCATGCACCCCTTGGGCTTTTTGGCTCCAAGTAATTTTACCGTTGCCAGCATCTAAGCAGGCCAGCGCCGACTGAAAAGCCCTAGCACAAACGCTGCCACTTTGTTTGCTGATGGGTGCCACCAGCTCTACCAAGCGTTCAATTTCGTTGGTGCCACGCGGAATAGACAGGGCAGATTCCCACAGCACGCTGCCGCTGTCAGGCTGCAGCGCTACCATGCGCCCATGAATACCCACCAACAAGGTGTTGCCGCTGGCTGCCAGCACGCCAGCCTGTTGCAGTACCAAGCTGTCGCTGCTGGTGCCGGGGCTTTGCGTCCAAAGGCGATAACCGTTGGCGGCATCTAAAGCCTGCACGCTGCGGTCAGTGGCCAGCACAAACACCCGCCCCCCGGCCACCAGTGGCGGGGTAAACACCGTGGCTTGCAAGCGTTGGCGCCATTTTTCTTGGCCCGCTTGCAACACAATCAATTCGTTGTTGGCCGAGACCACGGCCACGGTGTCGCCATCAAATCCGATAGCTGCACTGAGCGGCTCTTGCAGGGCGCGCTGCCACAAAGTTTGGCCGGTGCTGGTGTCTAGTACCAGCACTTGGCCATCGCTAGAGGCCAAACTTAGCACCCGGCCCTTGGCTTGCATCGCCAGCGGCGGCTTAAAACCCGCCCCTACCCGTGCCGTCCATGCCTGCTGCACCCCCAGCAAGGGGGCCGCCATGTCGATGGCTTGCGGCTTGGGTGCTGGGCTGCTGCCCCAAGAGGAGCAACCCGCTAAGAATACTGCCAGCGCTAAACCCAGCCCGATACGTGTTTTGCTCATCATCCCGCAGCTCCTTGGCCAGTAGTGGCTACGCTGGCTTTGGCCGGTTGAACGCCCAAGGCATTGAGTTTGAACTCTACCAAACGGCGGTATTCGGGGTTGTCGGCCAACTTGTCGTAGGCTTTGCGGTATTGCTCTAAGGCTTGCTCGGGCTTGTCTTGCAATATACGAACATCACCTTGGCGGTCGGCCACAATGCCTTCAAAGGCAGCGGGCACAGCAAAGGAAAGTTGTTGCAAAGCCTCGTCGTAGGCTTTCTTTTCCACCAGCAAGCTAGCCAAGCGCAAGCGGGCAATGGCTTTGTGGCCTTCGTCGGCACCGCTTTGGCTGACCCATTGCAACACTTCTTCGGCCTTGGTAGCATTTTTTTGGTCTTGCCATGCTTTGGCCGCCAGCAAACCCGCTAGCACCGATTGGTTGGTGCTGGCGTATTGCTCGCGCACATCTTTAAATGCCTGCTCTAGTTTGGCCTCGTCTTTGGCTATCACAGCGGTGTCGAGGGCTTCTAGCACCGCAGCGGCCTGTGTGGCCTGTCGGTTTTGCCAATACTGGTAGCCATTCCAGATAGCAATCGACCCAAAAACCAGCAACAGCACCGAGCTAATCAGGGTGCCCCAGGTATTCCAGAAATGCTTGAGCTGGTCTATTTGCTCTTGTTCTTCAAGATCGAGATGGTTGGCCATAGGGTGAACCCGTGTTTAATGGGTAGATTTTAAGAGGGCAGCCCAATCAGCCACTTGGGCGAGAGGGTATTCTGGTTGTTGGTCTTGGCCTTGGCCATCGCGCAGGGCCTTGACCTTGACAAAGCCGCGCGCGACCTCGTCTTCGCCAAAAATGAGTGCGTAGCCTGCCCCACTGGCATCGGCTTTTTTGAACTGCGATTTCATGCTGCCCATGCCTTCACCCGCTTGGGTAGGACTGTGCATTTGCACCGAAGTTCCCAAGGCGCGCAACTGTTGCAAGGCCACAAAAGCAGCGGGCAAAACGCCAGTGCTGGGCACAATGGCATAGGCATCGGGGGCCGGGGGCGCTGGCAGGGTGCCTTGCTCTTTGAGCAGCTCTAGCACGCGCTCTACACCCAAGGCCCAACCTACTGCGGGCGCAGGCTTGCCACCAATTTGTTCAATCAGGCCATCGTAACGGCCACCGCCGCAAATAGTGCCTTGTGAGCCGAGTTGCTCGGTAATGAACTCAAACACCGTCAGGTTGTAATAATCCATGCCGCGTACCAGACGCGGGTTAACCTGCCAAGCGACACCGGCAGCATCCAAAATGCTTTGCACAGTGCGTAAATGGGCCAACGAAGCCTCGCCCAGAAAATCCAACAACTTGGGCGCGCCTTCTACCAGCGCTTTCATGGCTGGGTTTTTGGTGTCCAAAATTCGCAATGGGTTGCTGTGCAGGCGGCGACGGGCATCTTCGTCCAACTGCTCGGCGTGCTGCTCAAAATAGGCAATCAGGGCGGCGCGGTGCGCTTGGCGCTCTGGGGGCTGGCCCAAACTGTTGAGTTCTAGGCGTACATTTTGCAGGCCCAGCTCTTTCCACAGGGCATCGGCCAGCAAAATCATTTCGGCATCAATTTCAGCGCCGGGAAAGCCCAGTGCTTCAGCGCCAATTTGGTGAAACTGCCGATAACGCCCACGCTGGGGGCGCTCGTGGCGAAACATCGGCCCCATGTAATACAGGCGCTTGCCACCTTCATAAAGCAGCGAATGCTCAACCACGGCACGCACCACGCCAGCGGTGCTTTCGGGGCGCAAGGTGAGCTGCTCGCCATTGAGGCGGTCTTCAAAGGAATACATTTCCTTTTCGACAATATCAGTCACTTCACCCAGACCACGAACAAACAGGCCGGTGTTTTCGACTATCGGCGTGCGGATGTTTTGGTAGGCAAAGCGGGCCATGAGCTGGCGCACCTTGTCTTCTAGCCACTCCCATTGGGCCGACTGGGGCGGCAAAATATCGTTCATGCCCTTGATGGCTTTGATTTTTTCTGCCTTGGGCAAGGGTTTAGTTTTAGGGTTGTCTGTTGTCACACGCATCTCTTATCTATAAGCAGCACTGGTATTGGTAGCAGCCACGGCCAGTGCGTCAGGGGGCAAACCTGCGCTGAATGTAGGCATCTACCATCTGCTGAAACTCGGTGATGATGTTGCTGCCGCGTAAGGTAGCTGCTTTTTGGCCATCGATAAACACCGGGGCCGCTGGGGCCTCGCCGGTGCCGGGCAGGCTGATGCCAATGTCGGCGTGTTTGCTTTCGCCGGGGCCATTCACAATACAACCCATTACCGCCACTTTTAGCGTTTCTACACCCGGGTATTGCGCGCGCCACACCGGCATTTGTTGGCGCAAATAATCGTCAATTTGCTTGGCCAACTCTTGGAAGGTGGTGCTGGTGGTACGGCCACAGCCGGGGCAGGCGGTAACGCTGGGGTTGAACATGCGTAGGCCCAAGGCTTGCAGAATTTCGGAGGCCACCACTACCTCTTGGGTGCGCGCCTCGCCCGGTTGCGGCGTGAGCGAGACGCGAATGGTATCGCCAATGCCTTCTTGCAATAGCACTGACAGCGCGGCCGTAGAGGCTACGGTGCCTTTGGTGCCCATACCGGCTTCGGTCAGGCCCAAGTGCAAAGGGTAGTTGCAGCGCTGGGACAACTCTCGGTACACCGAAATCAAGTCTTGCACGCCACTGACTTTGCACGACAGGATGATTTGCTCGCCCGCCATACCCATAGATTCGGCAGCTTGGGCCGAATCTAAGGCCGAGCTAATCAAAGCCTCGTACATGATTTGTTTGGCATCCAGGGGCGTGGCACGCTGGGCGTTGTCGTCCATCAGCCGTGCCAGCAGTTCTTGGTCTAGGCTGCCCCAGTTGACACCGATGCGTACCGGCTTTTGCCAGCGCATGGCCGCTTCAATCATTTGGCCAAACTGGCGGTCGCGCTTGTCACCCTTGCCCACGTTGCCGGGGTTGATACGGTATTTAGACAGCGCCTCAGCGCAGGCTGGGTACTCGGTCAGTAGGGTGTGGCCGTTGTAGTGAAAATCACCCACCAAAGGTACGTCAATACCCATGCGGTCGAGTTGTTCGCGCACGTAGGGCACGGCAGCAGCAGCCTCGGGGGTGTTGACGGTAATGCGTACTAACTCAGAACCGGCTTGGGCCAGTTCTTTGACTTGGATGGCGGTGGCAATGGCATCTACCGTGTCGGTGTTGGTCATGGATTGGATGCACACGGGTGCATCGCCACCAATTTTGACCACGCGCCCACCCCAAACCACTTGGGCTTGGCGGCTGCGGCGCGCTTGTGGAGCGGCTACCGCAATGGCAGCGCGGGTGTCGTCGGGAGCAGACATCATTTCACCTCAAATCGGGCCACGTTGCTTTGCGACAGGGCGGTGGTGTTGAACGGCACGCCTCGGACAGTGACATCGGTCATGTCGGCCCGACCTACGGTGACCGACAGCGGTGGTGCTTGTGAGACCACCAAGCGCTCGCCAGCGCCTAAAGTGCGCTGCAAAACCGTGGTGCCTTTGCCATCACGTACATGAATCCAAGAAGAAGCACGGGCACTGAGCACCAGCACTTCTGCCGTATTGACACTGGCAGCTGGCACAGCAGCCGCTGGTGATGGCGGTGATAGGGGGGAGGAGGACAACGGTGCCGGGGCAGGCACTGGTGGCGACAAAGGTACGCTGGTAGCAGGTGGAACCACGGGCAGCGTGGCGGGGGCGGCGGGCACGGCAGCAGGCGGAGACGCAACCGGCGCAGGCACTGCCGCATCGGTGGGGGCAGGTGCTGTGGTAGTCACCGCTGGGGGTTCAGTTTCGATGGCCAGAGGTGCTTCTTCGGCAGGCGTTTCGGCATCTGGCTCAGTCTCTGATGGCTGTGGCATTAAAAATAGCAATACAGCACCCACCAGCAATGCAAAAACGGCCAAGGCAATCGGTTTACCCCCCAGCAAAGTGAGCAGACCACGGCTACGTTCATCGCGCAAGCGGGTGTTGATGCCCTCGCTGTTGGGCGACAGCTGGTGCAAGGCGCCGGGTGGCAGGGCCGCTAATATGGGCGCGGCATCTATTTTTAAGGTGCGGCACACGCTGCCCGCAAAGGCACGGACAAAATTGGCATCGGGAAAGACCTGAAACTGGTCGGCCTCTAGGGCCTCTAACTTGGCCACCGAAACTTTGAGCGAGGCAGCTACGGTCTCGATGTGCAAGCCTTGGGCTTGGCGGGCTTGGCGCAACAAGGCACCGGGCGAGACTGCACCCGGCATCGGTGCGCTAGTCAATGGCGGGGAGGAGGAAGGATGCAAATCACTCATCAAAGCGCCCTTTGTCATACAGGGCCCACTCGGGAGAATCGGGGAAGCGTTTACGCAACTGCTCGGCCAACTGTTGCATAGCTACGGTATTACGCATCACGCGCTCTACCTTGATGCCCAACCACAGGGTTTCGGCGTTGGACATTTCGCTGTTGTTAAGACGGCGGATATAAAACTGGGCGCGCACCAATTCATTGCGCTGAAACAATAGATTGGACAAATGGTAGGCAACCACCGGATTACCTGCATCCAGTTCGTAAGAGCGCATCAGGGCCTGTTCTGCTGCCGCAACGTCTCCGGCCTTGATGTAGCACAAGCCTTGCGCCATGAGGGTTTTGCTGCGTGCGCCATAGCTGGGGTTGGCCAGCGCTTGGACAAACAGTTCGTTGGCTAGCGCGTATTTTTGCTGCGCGCACAGCAGCCAGCCACGGTTGTGTAACAAATCGGGGTCTGCTGGACGCAGTTCTAGGGCGCGGATAAAGCTGGCATCTGCTTGGGCACCGTCATTGAGGCGCATATAAATCAAACCTAGCAGGCTATAAGCATCGGCATAAGATGGGTCATTGGCCAGAGATTGGCGCACTTCATCTAGAGCTACCTGCGGCTGACCCGATTCAAAATAATTGGCCGCCAGCTCTAGCCGAATACGGGCACGCCGACGCGCCTCGGTTTCTTCGGCTTGTGGCAATAACGGGTCGGCACGCAAACCGGCTGCATGGTGGGTGGCGCAGCCTTGTAGGGTAGCTAGACAGAGCAGCAGCCCCGCTACCACACCCCAGGAACGGCTTTTTTGCGGCAAAGTGGCAGACACCATGTTAATGCTTCTCCTGATGAAAGCTGATAGGAGTCAGCGTGATGGTGCGGCGTTGGGCCATGCGCTCGGTGGCGCGGGTGCGGTCTTGCACCTCGCCAGCCAATTGGCCGCAAGCGGCATCGATGTCATCGCCACGGGTTTTACGCACGGTGGTGACGATACCTGCCTCGCTCAGTAGCTGGGCAAAGGCCAACACCTGCGCTTGCGGCGAGCGGTGCAAGCCAGAAGCCGGAAATGGGTTGAACGGAATGAGGTTAAATTTACACCAAGCACGCCCGTGGGCATAAGAGCGCACCAAACGAATGAGTTGCTGGGCATGTTCGGGCTGGTCATTGACCCCATCCAACATGCAGTATTCAAAGGTGATGAAATCGCGTGGCGCGTGCTCTAAATAGCGCACGCAGGCTTGCAACAGTTCATCTAAGGGATATTTGCGGTTGAGCGGCACCAGATGGTCACGCAGGGCATCGTTGGGGGCGTGCAAAGACACCGCCAAGGCCACCGGGCAATCTTGGGCCAGCCGGTCTACCATGGGCACAATGCCCGAGGTGGATACCGTCAAGCGGCGGCGCGATAGCCCATAGCCGTGGTCATCGAGCATGGCGCGCAGGGCTGGCAGCAGGGCGGCGTAATTTTGCAGCGGCTCGCCCATGCCCATCATCACGACGTTAGAAATCACCCGCTCCGATACGCCCAAGCGCTGGCGCAGGGTATGTTCTGCAAACCACAGCTGGGCCAAAATTTCTGCGGTACTTAGGTTGCGGCTAAAACCTTGGTGGCCGGTAGAGCAAAAGCGGCAGCCCACCGCGCAACCAGCTTGGGACGACACGCACAGCGTGCCCCGGTCGTCTTCGGGGATAAACACCGTCTCTACGGCATTGCCTGCACCGACATCAAACAGCCATTTGATGGTGCCATCGGCAGATTGGTGCTCACTGACCACCGGCAAGGCGCTGATATGCGCGCAGGTGGCCAGCTTTTGGCGCAGCGATTTGGCCAAATCACTCATTTGGTCAAACTCGCGCGCGCCGCGCTGGTGAATCCAGCGGAAAAGCTGGGTAGCCCGAAAACGCTTTTCGCCCAACTGCTCGCAAAACGCAGTTAAGCCTTCAAGATCAAAATCCAGTAAATTGGTGCTCATGTCTTTGCAAAAACGCTTTCGTGCGGGGCGCTGGTTTTAGCGCGAAAAAACGTTGAGGCCAGCGAAGAAGAAGGCAATTTCGACGGCAGCAGTTTCTGGGGCATCAGAGCCATGCACAGCGTTGGCATCGATGCTATCGGCAAAGTCAGCGCGGATAGTACCGGCTTCAGCCTTTTTCGGGTCGGTTGCGCCCATCAGTTCACGGTTTTTCAGGATGGCGTTTTCACCTTCCAGCACTTGAATCATGACCGGGCCAGAGACCATGAAATCGACCAAGTCTTTGAAGAAGGGGCGCTCTTTGTGGACACCATAGAACTGTTCGGCTTCCAAGCGCGACAGGTGGGCCATGCGAGCAGCCACAACCTTGAGGCCAGCAGCTTCAAAACGGGCGTAAATTTGGCCAATAACGTTCTTGGCAACGGCGTCGGGCTTGATGATAGAGAGAGTGCGTTCGATAGCCATAGGATTTCCTAACAAAGTGAAGGGGAAGTTTGCCTCTGAGGTACAGAGACAAAGCTTTTGATTCTAACCGGCTGCCAGTGGCTGTTGGGGCTTAGCGGCGGCCCCGTCCACCGGGGTTGCGCCGTTGCTCTTGGCGGTAACGCGATAGGCTATCGGTACCAATGTAGCCGACCGAGGTTTTCATCGGGTCTGGCTGGGCATTGCTGGGCTGGCGTGGAGTGCTGGGTTTTTCGGCATTGGGCGTGCGCGGGCCACGGCTGGTAAAGATGCGCCGGGCGGGTGCTGGAGCCTGTTCTGCTGCTTTGGGCGCGGGCTTGTTCAGGCCAGTGGCTTGTAGCAGGGCGTTGATGTCGCGCTCATCTAACTCCAGCCAAGCGCCGCGCTTGAGGCCACGCGGCAGCACCATTGCACCGTAGCGGATACGAATCAAGCGACTGACAGCGTGGCCCACGGCCTCTAACATGCGGCGCACTTCGCGGTTGCGCCCTTCAGAAATCGTGACGCGGTACCAGCAGTTAGAGCCTTCGCCGCCGCCGTCTTCAATCGAGCCAAATGCGGCCATACCATCATCAAGCTGCACGCCATCTAAAAGGCGTTGTTTTTCTTCTTTGCTGAGCGCACCCAATACGCGCACCGCATATTCGCGCTCTAGGCCAAAACGCGGGTGCATGAGCTGGTTGGCCAATTCACCGGAGCTGGTAAACAGCAGCAAGCCCTCGGTGTTTAAATCTAAACGGCCCACCGATTGCCATTTGCCCTGCACCAAGCGGGGCAGTTTGCGAAACACTGTGGGGCGGTTTTGCGGGTCGTCTTGGGTGACCACTTCGCCCACCGGCTTATGGTAGGCAATAACGCGCGGCGGTGGTGGGTCAATGCGGTAGCGAATCGGCTTGCCATTGAGCTTGACGACATCGCCATACTGCACCCGTTGCCCGATATGGGCGGGTTCATTATTGACCGAGATGCGCCCTTCCAAAATGAGCTGTTCCATCTCTAGGCGTGAACCCATACCGGCTTGGGCCAGCACTTTATGCAGTTTGGGGGTTTCTACCTGTGGCAGCAGTACCCGCTTGGCGGGCACCACTTCGGGACTGGTTTCGTCGGCATCCAACTGGCCCGAGACCACATCGGCAAACTGGTAGCCTTGGGCTTCTGTAGCCAAGGGCAGTGCTGCTGGCGCTGCTTTTTTGGCTGCCGTGCTGGGGCGCCGTGGTGGGCCAGCATGGTTGCGCGCTGGGCGCGTTTTGCCTGTTGGACGCTGGGCAGCGCTTCTGGTGGGCTTGCGGGGCTGGCCCGGTTGTGCGGCATCGCCGTCACGGGGATTTTCTGGGTTCATGGATTTTTTGCAACGCCAAGGCATTGCCTAAGATAGACAAAAAAAGAATGGCGCCCTTATGCCCCTTGTGCCTGATGGCTAGTGGACTTGCGGCGATACAGGCGTCGTCGTCGTGGGCAAACCGTCGTCCGGCAAGGACGGTAGAGTTTGCAAAACTTGCAAAGTAGCAGCAGGCTCCGAAGAACCGTCTTCTAGCACGGGCAATTGGCTGAGGGATTGCAGCCCCAAATCATCCAAAAACTGCCGCGTGGTGGCCAACAAGGCCGGGCGGCCTGCGGTTTCGCGGTGGCCAATAGTTTCTACCCAGCCACGGTCTTCTAATTGCTTGATGATGAGGCTGTTGACCGTGACCCCCCGGATATCTTCGATATCGCCACGGGTAACCGGCTGGCGGTAAGCAATGATAGCCAAAGTTTCTAAGGTGGCGCGCGAATAACGGCTGGGTTTTTCGGGTTGCAGCCGCTCTAAGAACGGGCGCATGGCTGGTTTGCTTTGAAAACGCCAACCAGAGGCCACCTGCACCAGCTCTAGGCCGCGCTGCTGCCATTCTTGTTGCAACTGCAATAGCAAAAATTTGAGGGTATCAGCACCCAAAGCACCATCGAACAAGGCGCGTAACTCGCGCAGCTGCAAGGGTTGGCTGCTGCACAGCAGCACCGTTTCTAGCACCCGTTTGGCCTCTGCCGTATTCATGGCACCAACTGCTCCGAATTGTAGCCCAGCCCCCAACAGGATAGGGCTTGCTGCATATCAGTGGGCAGGGGGGCGCGCAAATCGAGCGCTTGGCCGGTACTAGGATGGCTAAAGGCCAAACGAAAAGCGTGCAGCGCTTGGCGCTCTAAGCCCGCACTAACGCTGCCACCGTACAAGGTATCGGCCAGCAGTGGGTGGCCGATATGCGCCATATGCACGCGAATTTGGTGCGTGCGCCCAGTATGCAAGGTGCATTGCACCAAGCAGCCGGTATCGGCATTGGCCAATAATTGGATGTCGGTTTTGGCCGTTTTGCCGGCATGAACCGATAAATCTACCACCGCCATGCGTAGGCGGTTGCGCGGGTCGCGTCCGATGGGGGCATCTACGCTGCGCTGGGGCGCACCTTGCCACGGGTGCTGCGCCAGTGCCAAATATTGGCGACGCACGGCACGGGCGGCAATCATCTGCACCAAGGCATCCATGGTGCGGCGGTTGCGTGCTACCACCATCAGGCCGCTGGTGTCTTTGTCTAAGCGATGCACAATGCCTGCACGCGGCAACAAGCTGGCTTGCGCGTCACGCGCTAGCAGGCCATTGAGCAAGGTGCCTGTCCAGTTGCCGGGGGCTGGATGCACCACCAGCCCGGCGGGTTTGTGCAGCACCAGCAAATCGGCATCTTCATAGACTACCTCTAATGCCATTGCCTCTGGGCGGAAGGCTTGGCTTTGCAGCGTGGCGCGCATTTCTAGCAACACGCTGTCGCCCACCTTGACACGCTGGGAGGCTTTGCGCGCCGTTTGGCCGTTGAGCTGCACGGCCCCTTGCTCTAGCAATTGTTGTAGGTAGCTGCGCGAGAACTCGGGCACGCTCTCGGCCAAAGCCCGGTCTAGGCGCTGGCCGTGTTGTGCTGCGCCCATTGGCAGAGCGCGCAATTCCGCCTCGGTGCTGGCCTCTGCCTCTAGCTCATACTCTGGCTCGGGGATATCGGTAACATCCCCTTGCACTTGCAGCCCTGCCGAAAGGGGCAAGGACGGTGACGGCTTCATCGGGCGGGCAGGTAGCGCGAGGGGTCCACCGGCTTGCCTTGGCGACGAATTTCAAAATGCAGTTTGACGCGGTCGGCATCGGTACTGCCCATTTCGGCAATTTTTTGCCCCTTGCGTACCGATTGGTCTTCTTTGACCAGCAAGGTTTGGTTGTGCGCGTAGGCCGTTAAGAAGGTGTTGTTGTGCTTGAGGATGATGAGGTTGCCATAACCGCGTAAACCAGCGCCAGCATAGACCACTCGGCCATCGGCAGCAGCCATGACTGGGTCGCCCGCTTTACCACTGATGTCATACCCTTTATTGCGCGCTTCGTCAAAACCAGCCAACAAAGCGCCGCTGGCGGGCCAGATAAAGCCCAAATCATCATCGGCCCCGGAAGCGGCGACAGCTGGCGCGGGTTTGCTGGTGCTGCTTGGAGTGGCTGTGGTGGGTTTGCTGGCGCTGCCGGTACTACCGGGCGCAATCACGGTGGCCACCACTGGGCGACTACTGACTGCGGTGGCAGGGGCCTCGGGTGGCACCACGCGCAACACCTGCCCGACTTCAATCAGGTTGGCATTTTCGAGGTTATTCCAACGGGCAATGTCTTTCCAGCTTTGGCCGGTTTCTAGGCCAATGCGAATCAGGGTGTCACCGGGCTTAACGGAGTAATACCCCGGTTTGCCGGCATTTTCGGCACCGGGCAAGGGCGTGCCAGACACCCTCGTGCCAGACGGACTGGCAACCATCCCAGCTGATGAGGTGCCCCGGTCTTCGACGGGGGCCTTGCTCAGCCGAGTGCCACAGCCAGCGAGTACCAGCCCCGCCAGCGCCATAGAACCCCAGAGTTTCAGGCCACGCGATACCAACATAAATCAATCCTATCCCTTTAGGCAATCCCCGATTTTAGAGGGACAAAATGCACCGACTCTAGTACGGTCTGTTTTAAACCCTGTGCCGTCTTGTCCACCACCAACAGCGCCTGCTTGCCACCCGATACCACCGTGGGTGCCACCAGGCGCCCACCCACCGCTAATTGCTCGCACCAGCAGGGGGGCAAAGACTCGCCGCCAGCTGCGGCAATGATGCCAGCGTAAGGCGCGCCTTTAGGGTAGCCCAACATGCCGTCGCCCAGCATCAGATGCACATTCATCAATTGCAGGGGGCGCAAATTGACGCGGGCGCGCTCGTGCAGGCCACGCAAGCGCTCCATAGAATAGACCTCACGGGCCAAACGGCTAAGCACTACCGCTTGGTAGCCGCAACCGGTGCCAATTTCAAGCACTCGGCCCAAACCGGCACCGTTTTTGGCAATTTCTGCCCCCAATAGCAGCTCGGCCATGCGCGCCACAATGCTAGGTTTAGAAATAGTTTGCCCCAGCCCAATCGGCAAACTGGTGTCTTCGTAAGCCTGATTGACCAGTGCCGTATCGACAAAACGGTGTCGCTCTACGGTGCCCATAGCCTGCAATACTTGTGCCGAACTGATGCCTGCTGCTGCCAGCCTTTGCACCATGCGTGTACGCACGGCGGCTGAGTCCATGCCCACGCCTACGGGAGTGGCAAAGGGCAAAGGTGCGGGTGTTGCCTTGCGGGCTGCGGGTGTAGAACTTGCTGCGGGCGTGTTGCCCGAAAGCTGCGGAAGACGGGCAGGAAACCCAGGCCGGCGTTGCTGCATCAGTGCCCCTTGTCTGGTGTGGCCAAAAAATGGGGGCTGCTGCCTACCGCGCCCCATACTGTGCGTTGTGCCCAATCGGGCAAATGCTCGTAATCGGTTAAATCAATTCGCAACGGCGTAATCGCTACATGGCCTTGGGCGGTAGCGTAAAAATCGGTGCCTTCGCCGCTGTCTTTGGCGGCACCGGCGCCGCCAATCCAATACATGGTGTCGCCACGCGGGCTTTGTTGGGTAATAACGCGCTCGGCGGCATGGCGACGCCCCAAACGGCACCATTGCACTGGGCGCATAGCATGCAAGGGCAAATTGGGGATATTGACATTGAGCAACCAAGGCTCTAAACCTATGCGCTGCTGCGCCTGCAACTGCAACACTATTTGGCGTGCTTGCTCGGCGGCGGCTTCTAACTCACCCCAGCCCTTGTCCACCTGCGAAAAAGCAATGGATGGAATGCCAAACAAATAGCCTTCCATTGCAGCCCCCACCGTGCCGGAATAGACGGTGTCATCGCCCATATTGGCCCCGTTGTTGATGCCCGAGACCACCAAATCGGGTCGGTAGCCCAACAGCCCTGTCAGGGCAATATGCACACAATCTGCCGGGGTACCATTGACATAACGAAAGCCATTGGCCGCTGTATGTACGTACAAAGGTGAATGCAGGGTGAGGGCGTTGGACTTGGCGCTGTTGTTGTGTTCTGGGGCCACTACCTCTACCTCGGCCACGCTAGACAAGGCGGCATGGAGGGCCACAATACCGGGGGCCTGGTGGCCGTCGTCGTTGGAAATGAGGATTTTCATGAAGTGCGAGGGTCAACTAGGGCAGAGTGCGCCCAATTGTAGGCGGCAGCGTGTGCCAAGAACACGTTCTGGGCTGATGGTTTGTCTGGCATCGCTTTGCAATTGATGTTTCGTCTGTCACACTCCCTAGCCTTGCTTGCTCATCGCTTATTCTTTTTTATACCCCGATGCCCGTGTATGGCGCAACGACTTCCTTCGGATATTGCACGCGAAACCCTTAAGCTGCTGGCGGTACGCCGTCTGTCGCCCACGCCTGCCAACTACCAAGCCCTTTATGACGAAATTGCTGGCTACAGCTCACCCGCGCCTTTTCCCGAAGGGCCACTGCGCTACATTTTGCGTGTCATTCCGGGGCAAACACCGGCGCAAAAACGCCTGCTAGACCAGTTGGAAGCCGCTGTAACGCAGCACGACTGGGCCGCCCTACAAAATGTGTTGGTAGGCTACGCCAAGCTGGGCCTACATCCACAAGATGTCAGTGTGGCCGAGCCTGCGGCCCCACCGGGGGCCACCACGGCCTTGGCTGTGGTTTTGCCCAATGATTTGGCTGAACAAATTGCCCGCATGGTAGAGCACACCCTGCCCGCTTTAGACAGCGAAGACGTGCGCGTACACATGCTGGGCCAGCAACTGGTGCAATTTTTACGCCAACCTGAACCGCCGGTCAGTACCGCCCAATTAATGTTGGCCAATTTTAGTTATCGCCTGTCTTTTGCCACCGAAGACCAAGCCGCCATTCGCAGCACCTTGTTAGAGTTACTGCACATGGTATTTGCCAACATTGCGGCCCTGAGCGCCGATGACCAGTGGCTTAGTGGTCAGGCTGAAGCCTTAATGGCCGCCACCTCGCAAACCTTGTCACTGCGCCGCCTAGATGATGTGCGCTTGCGCCTGAAAGATGTCATCTTTAAGCAGACCGAGGCCAAAGGCCAGATGGTAGAAGCGCAAGAGCAAATGAAAGAACTGCTGGCCATTTTTATTGACCGCCTAGCCGCTTTTAGCCGCAGCAGTGGCCATTATCATGAACAAATAGAACAATGTGCCCAACAACTGGGCAAAGCCACTGCCCTGCACGAAATCACCCCGGTACTCAAAGAAGTCATGGTGGCCACACGCGCGATGGCCCTAGACAGCCGAGTAACCCACGGCGAACTGACTGATTTGCGCCAACGCACCGAAGAAAAACAAGCCGAAATGGCACGCTTGCAGCAAGAGCTAGACCGGGTCAGTGCCCAAGCGCGCCATGATTCACTGACAGGAACGCTCAACCGCAAAGGCTTAGATGAAGTAATGGAGCGCGAACTAGCGCGCGCACGCCACCAAGGCACGCCGCTGTGCTTGGCACTGCTAGATGTGGACAACTTCAAGCAAATTAATGACCGTTTGGGCCACGATATAGGTGATGCAGCATTAATCCATTTGACTGATATTACGCGCCAAGTGATGCGCCCACAAGATATGTTGGGCCGTTACGGTGGTGAAGAATTTGTGCTGGTGCTGCCAGATACCACTTTGCCCCAAGGGGTAGAAGCCATGCAGCGCTTGCAACGCGAGCTAAGCACGCGCATTTTTTTGCAAGGCTCTGAGAAGGTACTCATTACTTTCAGTGCGGGTGTAGCCGAAATAGAGGCTGATGAAACCAGCACCGAGGCTCTGCGCCGTGCCGACCAAGGCATGTATTTAGCCAAACGTTCGGGCAAGAACCGGGTAATGGCAGCTTAGCCCACCACCAGTAGCCAGTAGTGTTGTGGGCGTAGTTCAGGCATATTGGCAAAATTTTTACCGTAAAGCAGTGGTAAAGTGGGTTTATTGTGGTGTCTGGCTTACACTTCGATAATATAATCGGCGTTCTTTCCACTTCATATTGCACTGATCATGTCCAATTACAAAGAACTGCTCAAAGAACGCGACCTCCTAGAAGCCAAAATTCAGGAGGCCCGCCGGGCTGAATTGGCCAGCGCACTGCAAACCGTGCGTACCTTGGTCTCCGAGTACCAACTCACACAACTGCAAGTTTTTCCACCTTTGCGTGGTACGCGCAGCTTGGTAGCCTCTGCCGGTACTGGTACCGGCAGCAAGGTAGCACCTAAATATCGCAATCCAGCCACCGGCCAAACATGGACGGGCCGTGGCAAGGCCCCTAAATGGATTGACGGCCAAAACCGCGATCAGTTCCTGATTTAAGTTTCACCCAGAATGTCCGCTAACGCGGACATTCTTCATTCGCGGTGCAATATCTGGCCATTGCTGCATCTGCTAGGCGGCAGGGTTCACAAATAAGATATTTTGTACCCTACCCTCATCAAAAATAGCCGCCAAGATGGCTGTGCCATGCTTGCACCCTTGCGGAGAAATGGATGAGAAAACAGCTCTTAATTGCCGGTGGCGGCATTGGTGGTATGGCGGCGGCCTTGGGTGCAATGCGTGCCGGCTGGGAGGTACGGTTATATGAGCGTGCCCCTGCATTTACCGAAGTAGGCGCCGGGGTGCAATTAGGCCCTAATGTGGTGCGTTGCTTGCAAAATTGGGGTTTGCAACAAAATTTACATGCTGTAGCCGCTTTTCCAGCCCGTTTGCAAGTGCGTAGCGCCCTCAACGGTCAAACATTGGCCAGTTTAGCGTTGGGTGTCCAAGCAGTGCAACGCTACGGCGCTGCCTATGCCACTATTCACCGGGCTGATTTACACCAACTGCTGCTGCAAGCGGTGCAGTCTTGTGCACAAGTGCAAATAAACGCTGGTGTATCCATTGAGGGCTACACCGAGGCTGATGGCGTGGTACTTATCCAAAGCAGCACTGGCAAAGAAATAGAAGGCGATGCCCTGATTGGGGCCGATGGTGTTTGGGGGCGTATTCGCAGCCAATTACTTAATGATGGCCCGCCGCGCACTACCGGCCATTTGGCCTACCGGGCTTTGGCCCGACAAGCCTCACTACCCAAACGCCTGCGTACCCAAGAAGTTACCGCTTGGCTAGGCCCCAAGCTGCATGTAGTGCAATACCCGGTTCGTCGGGGCGAGTGGCAAAATTTGGTCGTCATTGTGCAAGGCCCCACCCCAGCTGATTTAGAACGCTGGGACCATACCGCTAATGCCGCCGATTTAGCCCAAGCCCTTGCTGGCACCTGTACCCCCTTGCAAGACCTGTTGCAAGCCGTACCAGCCACTGGGCAGGGCTGGCGCTTGTGGCCGCTGTCTGACCGCCCACCACTGCGCCATGCCGGGCAAATGGCGCAAGGCTTAGTGGCCTTATTGGGTGATGCCGCGCACCCCATGCGCCCTTATTTGGCCCAAGGGGCTGGTATGGCGATTGAAGATGCCGCCCAATTGCAAAATGTGTTGTCGATGCACGATGTAGAAGTGCCGCTGCGCCTGCGCCGCTATGCCCTCAACCGCTGGCAGCGCAATGCACGGGTGCAAGCGCGCTCCGAGCGCAATGGCCGCATCTTTCATGCTACTGGGCTAGTGCGCTGGGGGCGTGATTTGTCTTTGCGCTTGCTGGGCGAGCGCTTATTGGATGTGCCTTGGTTATACCAAGGCCAGCCTTGGGGGCAGGCAGGCTAAGGCTTAAAAACTTGGCAAGTAAATACTCTGGGGGACTTACTTGCGGGCGTAAATTTGGTCAAAACTGCCGCCATCGGCAAAATGCTCTTTGGCCACCTTGTCCCAGCCCCCAAAAGCCTCATCAATGGTGAACAGGTTTAGCTTAGGAAACTGCGCTGCATACTTGGCCTTGGCTTTGTCCGACACTGCTGGGCGGTAAAAATGTTTGCCTGCAATGTCTTGGCCTTCTTCGCTGTACAGGTACTTCAAATAGGCTTCAGCCACGGTGCGTGTGCCTTTTTTGTCCACATTTTTATCTACCACCGTCACCGCTGGTTCTGCCAAGATGCTGATGCTGGGCACGACAATTTCTATCTTGTCGCCAAACTCTTTTTTCAGCAGATAGGCTTCGTTCTCCCACGAGATGAACACATCGCCTTGGTTACGCTGTGAGAAGGTAATCGACGAGCCGCGCGCCCCGGTATCCAGCACCGGCACATTGGCATAGAGCTTTTGCACAAAATCTTTCGCCTTGGCCTCGCCACCGTACTTGCGTTTAGCAAACTCCCAAGCAGCCAAGTAGTTCCAGCGCGCACCGCCCGAGGTTTTGGGGTTCGGGGTAATCACGCTCACGCCGGGTTTGACCAAATCATCCCAATCTTTAATGGCTTTGGGGTTGCCTTTGCGTACCACCAGCACAATGGTGGAGGTGTAAGGTGACGCGTTGTGCGGCAGGCGTTTTTGCCAGTCTTTCGGAATCAGCTTGGCCGTGCTGTGCAAGGCATCGGTATCGCCCGCCAAGGCCAAGGTGGCTACATCGGCATTGAGGCCATCAATGATAGAGCGCGCCTGCTTGCCCGAGCCACCATGCGATTGCTGGAACGTCACATCCTGACCGGCTTGGGCTTTCCAATGCTTGGCAAAGGCTTGGTTAAATTCAACATACAGTTCGCGCGTGGGGTCATACGATACATTGAGCAGGGTCACGCCTTGGGCGAGAGCCGACACTGCGCTGAGGGTCAAAACCGCAGCGGCCAAAGGAATCTTGCTAAAGTGGCGACGGAGGCTCATGGTGCATCTTTCTGGTATGGGGTAAGCAATGGCTGGATTTTGCGAGCCAAACCCACAAACTAGAACGATAGAGTTTTCACTTGTTAATTACATAAACGTCTAATAAAGTTATTTGATATGGCAAAAATGGTTCAATGCGTCAAGCTGGGTAAAGAGGCCGAAGGGCTGGACTTCCCCCCCTACCCCGGTGAACTGGGCAAGCGCCTATGGGAAAACGTCAGCAAAGAGGCTTGGGCCGCTTGGCTCAAGCACCAAACCATGCTGGTGAACGAAAACCGCCTGAACTTGGCAGATGCCCGTGCGCGCCAGTATTTGGCCCGGCAGATGGAGCAGCACTTTTTTGGCGGCGGTGCCGATGCGGTGCAGGGCTACGTGCCACCCAGCGCCTAAGCCTGAATGGAAGCTATCGACTGCCCAGACGACAGTACCCCTTACCGTCCCCGCGACGCACAGGGGGCCGACTCAGCGCAAGCCCGTGCGGTGTTCTTGCAAGGCTGTGGCCTGCCCGAAGATTGGGCTGGCCAGCCACAATGGCGGGTTTTAGAGGTCGGCTTTGGCTTGGGCCTGAACTTTCTCGTCACTTGGGCAGCTTGGCGTGCAGACCCACAGCGCCCCAAGCTGCTGCATTTTGTCTCCTTAGAGGCTGCGCCGGTGGCGGTGGTAGATGTGCTGCGCCTTACGGCACAGCACCCAGAATTGGCTGAGCTGGCGCAAGCCTTGGCCGCCCAATACTGGGGTTTACTGCCGGGGGTGCATCGTTTGTCTTTTGACGAAGGCCGCGTGCTGCTCACGCTGGGCATTGGTGATGCCCAAGCCTTGTTGCGCGCGCAAGACTGGACGGTAGATAGCGTCTATTTGGATAGCTTTAATCCGGCCTGCAACCCCGAAATTTGGAGCCTGCCTACCCTCAAAGCCGTGTCACGCTGTTGTCGTCGGGGCACAAGGTTAGCCACTTGGAACCTAACCCGTCCGGTGCGCGAAGCCCTGAGGCAATGCGGCTTTAGCATGACCAAAGTGCCGGGCATACCTCCCGAGCGCGACACCCTGCAAGCCACCTTTGACCCCCATTGGCAGCCGCGCAAATCTTCTGGTGCAAGTGCTGCTGCACCGACCCCAGCCACTGCCGGTCAGTGCGTGGTGATTGGTAGCGGCCTGGCCGGTGCGGCAGTGGCCGCCAGTTTGGCACGGCGCGGTTGGCAAGTGCAGGTGCTGGACAAGGCCGCGCATCCTGCCGCTGGGGCCTCTGGCTTGCCAGCAGGGCTGTTTTGCCCGCATATTTCTCCCGACGATAGCGTGATTTCGCGCCTATCGCGCAGTGGTATTCGGGTGTTGCTGGCGCAAGCGCAAAATTTATTACAAGCGGGGCTTGATTGGCAACCCGACGGAGTCCTAGAGCACCGCGTCGACGGCCGTTTGGGCTTACCAAGCCAGTGGCCCACTGGCCCCGGCACCGATTGGAGCCACCCGGCCAGCGCAGAACAATTGCAAGCTGCTGGCTTGCCCCCCGAGGCCATTGCCTGCTGGCATGTGCGCGCCGGTTGGTTGCGGCCGGCCCAACTGGTGGCCGCCTTGCTAGCCCAACCGGGCATTGTGTGGCGTGGTGGGGCCAACGTGGCCCGCCTGCACGCTACTGAAGTGAATGGCAGCTTGCAATGGCAGATGTTAGACACCGATGACCAACTGCTGGCCCAAGCACCGCTGGTGGTGCTGGCTGCGGGGTTTGCCAGCCGCGCCTTGTCTGGTGAGCGCCTAGCACTGCGCCCCTTGCGCGGCCAAATCTCTTGGGGCGTGCAAGATGTGGCCTTAGAAGCCGCCTTGCCCCCCTTCCCGGTGAATGGCGAAGGCAATTTAGTCACCCATATCCCACTGGGCGATGGCCGCCGCGCTTGGCATATCGGCTCCACCTTTGAGCGCGGCATCGACATCCTGCCGCCCACCGATGCCGAACGCCAGCAAGCCCATACCGCCAATCGCCAGCGCTTGTCGGGTTTATTGCCCACGCTAGCGCCAGCGTTTGATGTCCACTGGGCCAAGCAGGTACAAGGCTGGGCCGCCGTGCGCTGCACCGCCCCCGACCGGCTGCCGGTAGTTGGCCCGCTAGACAGCGCCAGCCTGCCCGGCCTGTGGGCCTGCACCGCAATGGGCGCACGCGGCCTGACGCTGGCGCTGCTGTGCGCCGAATTGTTAGCCGCCCGCTTGCACCACGAGCCACTGCCGCTAGATGCCAAGCTAGCGCAGGCGTTGGCACTAGAGCGCTTTTAAAGCGCTGCCCGTGCCTTATACCGAGCGACTGCGCGCCAGCGGCGGATTTTTGGCAAAGTAGCGCGTAATGCCACGCATCAGCGCATCGGCCAACTGTGTTTGGTAGGCGGCACTGCGTAGCTTGGCTTCTTCTTCGGGGTTGCTGATAAAAGCCGTCTCTACCAACACGCTGGGAATATCAGGGGCCTTGAGCACGGCAAACCCGGCTTGCTCTACCCGTGGCTTGTGCAGTTTGCCGACACTGCCAATTTCTCCCAACAACACGCTGCCCAATTTCAGGCTGTCGTTAATCTGCGCCGTGGTGCTCATGTCGAGCAGGGCGCGCTGCACATGCCGGTCTTTGACGCGCACATTCACGCCACCAATCAAATCGGCCTGATTTTCTTTATTCGCCAGCCAACGCGCCGCTGTGCTGGAGGCTGCCCCTTGGCTCAAGGCAAAAACGCTGGCCCCACGGGCATTCGGATTAGTGAAAGCATCGGCATGGATACTGACAAACAAATCCGCCTGCACGCGCTGTGCCTTTTGCACGCGCGTGGCCAGCGGCACAAAAAAATCGCCATCGCGCGTCATGTAGGCGCGCATCGGGTTGCCTGCGATGGTGGTGCGGTTGATGCGTTCACGCAGTAGGTGGGCTACACGCAGCACAATGTCTTTTTCGCGTGTGCCGTTGGGGCCAATGGCACCGGGGTCTTCGCCACCGTGGCCAGGGTCTAGGGCAATAATAATGAGGCGGTCGGTTTGGCGCTGGCTTAGCCGTACTGGGTTGCTTGTATGAGCAGATGGTGCCGCCGAAGGCGGTGCTGCTGGCGTGCGTGCTGGAGCAGCCGGTGGCACAGGATACTGCTCGTGGTGCTTGGCAATCAGCTCCCCCAGTGGGTCTGCTGCGTCGGCAGCAGGCCGCCCTTGGGTTGTGGCTGGTTTGTTGGCTACCGTGTCAGAGTCAGCATCGCGCAGGCGCTCGGTAATCAGCGCTTCGAGTGGATCTACCGGGCTGGCGGGGTACAAATCAATTACCAGCCGATGGCCATAACTAGCCACCGGTGGCAAAGTAAACACTTGCGGGCGGGCTGCTTGCTTGAGGTCAATTACCAGCCGCACTACGTTAGGTGCATTTTGGCCAACACGGATACCGGCAATGTTGGGGTCATCGGCGCGCACCTTGGCCAGCAGCTCGCGCAGTTGTGGGCTCAGTTCAATGCCTTCGATATCTACGGCCAAACGGGGCGGCTGGGTGATAAAAAATTGTTTGTTGTTCAGTTTGGTGTCTGATTCAATCGTCACGCGGGTGTAATCGGCAGCAGGCCAAACGCGCACTGCCAAAATGCCAGCGCCACGGGCCAACTGGCCAGCTCCCAGCAGCAGCACCAAGCCGCCGCGTTGCAATAAGTTGCGCCGGGTGGTTGGCGTAGCAGACGAAAAACAGGCTGAATGAAAAAAATCAGCGCTCATCTCTGCCATCCTTGTAGCAATTGTTGTCCGCGTGCTGTGTGTGCTTGCAGCGTGGCTTGGCGGCAGGTTTCGTCCAAAACGTCTAGGGTGATGGCCAAGTCGGCAGGTGGCAGCACGGCGACGGCTTTTTCTGGCCATTCAGCCAGCTTGAGGCCGGTGCTAGCAAAAATATCCCGAAACCCCGCATCTTCCCATTCGCGCGGGTCATCAAAGCGGTAAAAATCAAAATGCCAAATGGCCAAGCCCGGCGCCTGGTGTGGCTCTACCACGGCATAGGTGGGGCTTTTAATGCGCCCTTGCACGCCCAAAGCGCGCAACAAATGGCGCACCAAGGTGGTTTTGCCCGCTCCCAAATCGCCATGCAGGGTAATGAAGGCATCGGCCAAGGCCGGTTGGGCTGCCAAACACTGGGCAAAATGGGCGGTATCGTCTTCATGGTGCCATGTAAACACTGCCGGTGCAGTGACAGTTTCTACAATCGGGCAATGGTGGTTTGTAGCAGTCAACTTATTCCTCAAATGCGGCAATGGGCGCGCGAGCTGGGATTTTCCCAAATTGGCATCGCGGGCGTAGATTTGTCTGGTGCAGAAGCCGGTTTGGTGCAATGGCTGGCCCAAGGGTTCCACGGTGACATGCACTACATGGCCACCCACGGCTTAAAACGGGCGCGCCCCGCAGAGTTGGTGCCGGGCACCATCAGTGTGATTACGGCGCGCATGGATTATCTGCCGCGCAATACGCCACCGGGCTGGCAAGGTGTCGAGTTTGCCCGTTTGCAACAACCCACGCAAGGCGTGGTCTCTTTGTATGCGCGTGGGCGCGATTACCACAAAGTGCTGCGCGCCCGGCTACAAAAGCTGGCCGAGCGGTTGGCCCAAGCCGTGGGGCCGTTGGGGCACCGCGTTTTTACCGATTCCGCCCCAGTGCTAGAAGCCGAACTGGCCGCACGCAGTGGCCAAGGTTGGCGCGGCAAACACACCCTGCTGCTCAATCGCCAAGCAGGCTCCATGTTCTTCCTGGGCGAAATTTACATCGATTTGGCCTTGGAACCCACCCAAGCCACCAGCGCCCATTGCGGACAATGCAGCGCCTGTTTAGATATTTGCCCCACGCAGGCCATCGTCGCACCTTACCGCTTGGATGCGCGCCGCTGCATTTCTTACCTGACCATAGAACACGCCGGGCCGATTCCATTAGAACTGCGCCCCCTGCTAGGCAACCACATTTACGGCTGTGACGATTGCCAACTGGTATGCCCGTGGAACAAATTTGCCCAAACCAGCACCTTGGCCGATTTTGATGCGCGCGCTGGCTTGTCAGGGCAGCAGTTGGTGCATCTCTTCTCTTGGGACGAAGCCACCTTTTTGCGTTTAACCGAAGGCAGCCCGATACGCCGCATTGGCCATGAACGCTGGTTACGCAATGTGGCCGTGGCCTTGGGCAACGCCTTGCGCGTGGCCGATGCCCAAGCCGCCGCCGCACCACTGCGCGCCGCGCTGCACATCCGTAGCAGCGATGCCAGCCCCTTGGTGCGCGAGCATGTAGCCTGGGCCTTGGCCCAAGCGCCCCACATGGGCAGCACTCAAAGTGACATCTGCGCCTGAATTTCGCGCGCAATTGCCTCTAGCGGCACCGCACGCATCACCGCGCCGCGCTTGACGGCTTCTTTGGGCATTCCATAGACCACACAACTGCGCTCATCTTGGCCCAAAGTTTGCGCGCCCACTTTACGCATTTCCAGCAGGCCAGCCGCGCCATCATCGCCCATGCCCGTCATGATGACCCCCAGCGCATTGGCACCGGCACTTTTAGCCACCGAGCGAAACAGCACATCCACCGAAGGCCGGTGCCGATTGACCAGCGGGCCATCTACTACCTCGACAAAATATTGGGCACCGTTGCGGCGCAGCAACATATGCCGGCCACCGGGGGCAATTAAAGCGCGGCCCGGCATCACGCGGTCGTTGTTTTGCGCCTCTTTGACTTCAATTTGGCACAGTCCATTGAGGCGGCTGGCAAAGGCTGCAGTAAATTGTTCGGGCATGTGCTGCACAATCACAATGCCGGGGCAAACACGCGGCAAGGCGGTAAGCACCACCTCTAGGGCTTGCGTGCCACCAGTAGATGTGCCCAGTGCCACCACACGCTCGGTAGTTTGAATCATGGCTTGGCGGCCTGTATCTACCACCGCTGGCAAGATGGCATCTGCGGTTAATTTGTCGCGAGGCTGCAACTTACGCACATTGGCACGCGCCGCCGCTTTGACGGCAGCGGTTAAATCATCGCTGGCATCAGTCAAAAACTGCTTTAGGCCCAATTTTGGCTTGGTGATGATAGATACCGCTCCAGCAGACAAGGCGGCCAACGAGGTTTGCGCGCCCTTTTCTGTCAGGGTAGAGCAAATCACCACCGGTGTGGGATGCTCGGCCATGATTTTCTTTAAGAACGTAATACCGTCCATGCGCGGCATTTCGATGTCCAACACCAACACATCCGGCCACTGCTTGGCCATGCGCGTCATGGCCAAAATCGGGTCGGCTACGGCGGCAAGCACCTCAATTTCGGGGTCGGCCTCTAACAGGGCCGTGACCACTTGGCGCACTACTGCCGAGTCGTCCACCACAATGACTTTAATACGTTTCATGGTTGATTGGGAAGCTGTGTGGGTTTGACTTGGTGTGACCAAACATCCCCGGTACTGACATCAAAAATAATTTGCCGGTGGCCAATGCCAAACAGGCTCTCAGAAACAATGGGGATACCCTGCGCCTGCAATAAAGTACGCGCCGCCTCGCCATTTCGGCGCCCAATGTGCATCATCCCCTTGCGGGTTTGCTGAGGAAACATGTTACCGCCGCCAAAAATTTTGCTTTGGCATTGCTGCGGTTTGATACCGGCTTGGGCCAACTCAGCCAGCATCAGTTGCAAGGCTTCATCGCCATAGCGCGCATCCAAGGGGCGCACCCCAGCATCGAACAAATGGCGCGTAGGCAGCAAAAAATGGGACATGGCCCCTATGCGGCTGGCCGGGTGCCACAGGGTAATGGACACACACGACCCCAGCATGGTGCGTATTTGGTAGTTGGCATCGCCGACAAAATACTCTCCGGGTTTAAGAAAAATATCGATTAAATCGTTCAGATGCGCCATTTCATGGATTTTTGCGATAAATAGAGGGCACCAAGGGCTGCACGCCTTGGGTAATATCATTCAAACTTTCAGAATGCCCAATAAAAAAATGGCCCCCTGGTCGAATGGCCGTAATTACTCTGGCCACTACTTCGCGCTTGGTACTGTCATTAAAATAAATCATGACATTGCGTAAAAAAACGATATCAAACAGCCCTAACTGGGGTAAAGGTGCGTTCAGGTTCAGCTGGCGGAAATGCACTTTTTGGCGTAAGCTGCGCTCAATCAGCAAGCTGCCTTGGTATTCTTGTGTGCCGCGTAAACAAAAGCGCCGCAGGTAGTCGATAGGCACATTGCGCGCACGCTCCAGCGGGTAGTGGGCTCTGGCAGCGCCACGCAATACCTTGGTGCTAATATCTGAACCTACCACTTCCCAAGGGGTTTCATGGCCCAAACAATCGGCCAGCACCATCGCAATACTATAGGCTTCTTCGCCGCTAGAGCTGGCGGCACTCCAAACCCGAAACATACTACTGCGCCCGCGGGCAGCCAAGGCTTGCTGGCGCAAAAATTCAAAATGCTTGGCCTCGCGAAAAAAATAGGTTTCATTGGTGGTCAGTGAATCAATGGCCATCTGCAATTCTGCTGGGTGTACGCCATCGTGCAGTAGCCGAAAATACTCGCCATAGCTTTCTAAGCCGTGGTAACGCAGGCGTTTAGCCAAACGGCCACTGACCAAGGCTTTTTTAGAGGCTGGCAGGGTAATACCTGCTGCATCAAAAATAAAGCGTTGGAACAACGCAAATTCTTGGTCACTCAATGCAGTGGTCATATAGCGCTACCGCCAAAATGCAAAGCCAAATTGACATATCAGGCTGCAGAAGTCGCCACAGGCAACGCTGTGCTTGCTGCCACCCGCCCCATAGCACCAAGCTCATCCATCGACAATACCTCATTGACATTGAGCAAAATCACAAAATGGCCGTTCACCTTGCCCATGCCCTCGATAAAATCGGTACGAATCTTGGCCCCAAAGGCTGGGGCTGGCTCAATTTCAGTGCGTGGAATTTCTAACACAGCATTCACAGCATCCACCACCACGCCCATATCGTGGCTGGTATCGCCGTTTTTCACCTCGACAATTACAATACAGGTTTTTTTACTGACCACTCCCGGCTTTTTGCCAAAGCGTACTGCCAAATCGAGCACAGGCAACACAGCACCACGCAGATTAATTACGCCCCGGATACACTCAGGCATCATCGGCACTTCGGTTAAACCGTGGTATTCAATGATTTCTTTGATGCACAAAATACCAATTGCAAACGGCTCTCCGTTGAGCAAAAATGTCAGGTATTGTTGGTTTTCTTGGGCAGCAGTGCCGAATAAATGGGTTCGGGCTTGGACAACTTGGTTCATAGTGCTGCCTTTCAGAACTTGGTGAATTTGCTCTCGTCAATCTCTGTATCACTTGCATCCATCAGGCCCGCACTGCCCAATCCAGCGGACTCCATAAAAACCTTGGCCGATGCAGCATTACCCGATTTACGAGCGCCGGTTCTGGTATGGGCGGCACTGGAAGCTGGAGCACGCAATGTATTATGGGCAAACACTACCGATTTACGCACCTGGTGGTGACTGCCTTGAATTTTGAAGAAAGCCATCGTTTCTTGCAACTGCTGTACTTGGCCGCTCATTTCTTCGGCCGTAGCAGCCAGTTCTTCGGAACTAGAAGCATTTTGCTGCGTGGTTTGGCTCAATTGGCTAATAGCCGAATTGATTTGGCTGGCCCCGGACGACTGTTCTTCTGATGCGGCTGTAATTTCTTGCACCAAGTCAGATGTCTTTTTGATACTGGGCACAATTTCATCCAGTAGCTTGCCCGCTTTTTCTGCCAAATCCACACTAGAACCAGCCACTTCACCAATTTCTTGTGCTGCCACTTGGCTGCGTTCGGCCAATTTGCGTACCTCGGCGGCTACCACCGCAAAACCCTTGCCATGTTCACCCGCACGGGCCGCCTCAATGGCCGCATTCAAGGCCAGTAAGTTGGTCTGATAAGCAATATCGTCGATAATGCCAATTTTCTTGGCAATTTGCTTCATAGCGGCCACAGTGGCGGCTACCGATTCACCACCTTCGGTGGCCTGCTTGGCCGCTTGGCTGGCCATGCCATCAGTCACTTTAGCATTTTCGGTATTTTGTGAGATGGAAGATGTCATCTGCTCAATCGAAGCACTGGTTTCTTCCACGCTGGCCGCTTGCTCGCTGGAGGCTTGCGACAATGATTGCGCTGTCGCACTAACCTGCTCAGAGGCGTTTGCTAATGCCTCGGTAGCATTGAGCACTTCGGCAATGACACTGGCCATTTTACCGACCGCATTATTGACTCGGCTTTTTAACTCTAACAAATTGCCTTGGTAGTTGCCATCCACGCTCTGGGTTAAATCGCCCTGCTCGACCGCACCCAATACCGCAATCACCTCATTCACCGGCTGAACTACCGCCTCCAGAGTAGCATTGATGCCTTCAATCACCTTGCGAAAATCGCCAAAATGCTTGGCGGCATCGGCACGCACGGACAGTTTACCTTCTAGGGTAGCCTGCGATAGCATTTTAGCATCGGCCACCAAAGCAGCCACGGCATGAATCACATCCAACAAGCTCTTGGCCAGAACATCTTGTTCTGAGCGCACCTTCACCAACACCGATAAATCACCCTTAGAAATCGCTTGTGCTGCTGCTGCCTGCTGATTGGTAGCTTCAATACAAGCATTCAAATTATTTTTAATCGTATTAAAATCACCCTGGTAGCTATCGGTAATCATGGGCGGCACATTGCCTACCGCAATGCGGGCCACATAATTGGCCGCTACATTCAGCGGCCCAATCACCGCGTCTAGCGTTTCATTCACGCCTTGCACAATTTTACGGAAATCGCCTTGGTGCTTATTGGCATCTGCGCGGGTTGCCAGTTTTCCTTCTACCGCTGCTTTGGATAAGGTTGTTGCATCAGCCATCATGACTTGAATCGCCTCGGTCATACGTTTCATGGCTGAAAACAAACTGGTATTATCATCTGCCCTCAGTACAATCGAAACAGACATATCACCCTTGGCAATCTTGTTAGCAATTTCGGTGGCCAGTGCTGGTTCACCACCCAGTTGCCTCATCAGAAAACGAAGAATCAGCAGACTTAATCCAATCACCAACACCAAAGTGACAGCAGAAACAATCACCACTAAAGTGGTAGCGGAAGACTGAATTGCTCTGGCATCTGCAAAGGCCTTCTGCCCTAGCTTAACGTTGTATTCCGTGTGTTCAGCAATTGCTTTTTCAAGCTTAATACCTTTTTCTGCCAAGGTAGCAATCAGATTTACGGCCTCTTCTTTTTTGTCAGTGCGTGAACTGGTTAAAAGAGGCAGGGCTGCAGCCATATACTCTTTGAACAAAGCGGATACGTTATCAAAATATCTCTTGTCTTCACTATCAGCAATAGTTGCCTCATACTCCTTTAGGCTAGCGCGCACCTTGTTTTCGGCTTCTTCAAGATGGCGATCAATCACGGCTATTTGGTTGGCATCTGTACCCACAAAAATATGCCTATAAATACCTATTCTAATTTGAGAAACACCAGCACTTACTTTATCCAACGCAATCAACGCTGGCACGGTATTGTCATTACCAAAGCTAGCTGAATTATAGACACGAGCTGTTTGATAAACTCCTAGACCAGCCACAAAGACTAAGCCTAACGCAAAGAACCCAACAAGCAATAAAAATCTTTTTGCAACTGTCATTTTTTACCTCATAGGCATTAGTCATCATGTTTCGGTTAAGACAACTTAGTTCATGGCGCTATCTTTCAGAATTTGGTAAAATTACTCATCATCAATGACTGACTGGTTGAACGCCGTGACGAAATAAATCTAAACCGTGGTACTGCCAAGTGCTGGGTCGGCTTGTGCCGTCACCCGCGCCAAGCTGCTGAGTTCATCCATCGATAAAACCTCATTCACATTGAGCAAAATGACGAAATGGCCATTCACTTTACCCATACCTTCAATAAAATCGGTACGAATTTTGGCCCCAAAAGCTGGGGCTGGCTCTATTTCACTGCGCGGTATTTCTAACACCGCATTCACGGCATCCACCACCACGCCCATGTCGTAGCTGGTGTCGCCAGTTTTAACCTCAACAATCACAATGCAGGTTTTCTTGCTCACCACCCCCGGCTTTTTATTAAAGCGCACTGCTAAATCCAGCACGGGCAATACAGCACCGCGCAGATTAATCACGCCCCGAATACACTCGGGCATCATCGGTACTTCGGTCAAGCCGTTGTATTCAATGATTTCTTTAATGCACAAGATACCAATAGCAAAAGATTCGCCATTGAGTAAAAATGTCAGGTATTGCTGATTTTCTTGGGCAGCAGTGCTGGTCGACTTGGCCGACACGGGGACAACTTGGTTCATGGTGCAGCCTTTTAAAATTTGGTAAATTTACTTTCGTCAATTTCCGTATCACTCGCATCCAGTATGCCTGCACTGCCCAATCCGGCTGATTCCATAAATGCCTTGGCTGGTGTGCTGTTTCCCGATTTACGAGCACTGATTCGCGCATGGACAGCACCAGTGGATGTAGCACGGGATGGATTATGGTTAATAGCCACAGATTTATGCACCTGATGGCCACTCGCTTGAATTTTGAAAAAAGCCATTGTTTGCTGCAATTGCTGCACTTGGCCACTCATTTCTTCTGCCGTGGCAGCCAACTCTTCAGAGCTAGAGGCATTTTGCTGTGTGGTTTGGCTCAATTGACTGATGGCCGAATTGATTTGGCTGGCTCCAGACGATTGCTCCTCAGACGCTGCCGTAATTTCTTGCACCAAATCGGAGGTCTTTTTAATGCTAGGCACAATTTCATCTAGCAATTTGCCAGCTTTTTCGGCCAAATCTACACTAGAGCCTGCTACTTCGCCAATTTCTTGCGCTGCTACTTGGCTGCGTTCGGCCAGTTTACGCACTTCAGCAGCCACAACGGCAAAACCTTTGCCATGCTCTCCGGCACGGGCCGCTTCAATCGCAGCATTGAGGGCTAACAAATTGGTTTGGTAGGCAATATCATCGATGATGCCGATTTTCTTGGCAATTTGCTTCATGGCTGCCACGGTAGCGGCTACTGATTCACCGCCTTCGGTAGCTTGCTTGGCTGCTTGGCTGGCCATGCCATCAGTCACTTTGGCATTTTCGGTGTTTTGCGAAATGGAAGAAGTCATCTGCTCAATCGAGGCGCTGGTTTCTTCAACACTGGCGGCCTGTTCGCTAGAGGCTTGCGACAATGATTGTGCGGTGGCACTGACCTGATCCGAGGCATTCGACAGCGCTTCGGTGGCATTAAGCACTTCAGCAATCACACTGGCCATTTTACTGACCGCATTATTGACCCGATTTTTCAGCTCACGCAAATCACCTTGGTAGTTGCCATCCACATTGCGCGTTAAATCGCCTTGCTCTACCGCACCCAATACGGCAATAACCTCGTTGACTGGCTGCACTACGGCTTCTAGGGTGGCATTAATGCCTTCAATTACTTTACGGAAATCACCCAAATGCTTACCCGCGTCGGCACGCACCGATAGTTTGCCTTCTAAGGTGGCTTGCGACAGCATTTTAGCATCGGCCACCAAAGCACCTACGGCACGAATCACATCCAGCAAGCTTTTGGCCAGAATATCTTGCTCAGAACGCACCTTGACCGAAACCGATAAATCACCCTTAGAAATCGACTGTGCAGCCACTGCTTGTTGATTGGTGGCTTCAATACAAGCATTCAGGTTATTTTTGATGGTATTAAAATCACCATGGTAGCTATCGGTAATGGTAGGGGGTACATCACCCACTGCAATACGCGCAACATAACTGGCGGCTACATTGAGCGGGCCAATCACTGCATCCAGGGTATCATTCACTCCCTGCACAATTTTACGGAAATCCCCCTGGTGCTTGCTGGCATCGGCGCGGGTGGCTAACTTCCCATCCACAGCAGCTTTAGACAAGATAGCGGCATCGGCCACCAGTGCATTCACCGCATCGATACAGGTATTGAGGTTATTTTTAATAGTGTTGAAATCACCATTGTAGGTATCAGTGATTTTGGCTGGAATAGCACCGCGCGAAATATCATCAACATACTTAGCAGCCACATTCAGCGGGCCAATCACTGCATCCAAAGTTTCATTCACCCCTTGCACAATTTTACGAAAATCCCCCTGGTGCTTGCTGGCATCGGCGCGGGTGGCCAATTTTCCTTCTACCGCAGCTTTGGATAGCATAGCAGCATCGACCACCAATGTATTGACAGCATCAACACAAGTATTCAGGTTGTTTTTAATGGTGTTGAAATCACCATTGTAAGTATCGGTAATTTTGACTGGAATGGCACCGCGCGAAATATCATCGACATACTTGGCAGCTACATTCAGGGGGCCAATCACTGCATCCAAAGTATCATTCACCCCCTGCACAATTTTACGGAAATCACCTTGGTGCTTGCTGGCATCGGCGCGGGTGGCCAGTTTGCCCTCTACCGCTGCTTTAGAGAGCATGGCAGCATCATCCATCATGGCTTGTACGGCTACCTGCATGGTACGCAAAGCTTTGGCCAAGGCACCCATCTCGTCTTGCTGATTGAGGTTAACACTGTTGCTAAAGTTGCCAGTTGCCATATGGTTGGCATTTTCCATCAACAGGCGACTGGGCACGGTAATGCTGCGAGTAATCAGCCAGCCCAAAACAGCACTTAACACAGCCGCTACCACTGCCAAAATAAGCAACAGACGTTCAGCATCGGCTGCTAATTCTTCAGCATCTTTTCCACGCTCTACAATTAGTGCACTTTGGCCATCGATCATGCTGGTTACTGCAGCCAAATAATTGGCTTGGCTATTACGTAAAGCACCAGACAACATACCTGCTGCCTCATCACGCTGACCTGCTTTGATAAAAGCGATGTAGCTTTCCATGTCTTTGACATAGATGACACGGGCATCTTTAATTTTTTGTAAACTAGCTCTGCCAGCATCAGTAGTGAGCATCTGGTCTAGTTTTGCAAGACCTTCAGAAATCAAACGACTTTGTTCAGGCAAACGCTCAAGCTCTTTTTGCACCTCGGCATCTTTGAATATATAAGCATTACGCAAGACCCGTGCATTGACATTAACAGCACCAATCACATTGTTGGCGATTACAGTTTTAGGAAAATCTTGCTGCACCAACGAACGAATGTCATTGTTGATTTGGTTAATGCGCGACATACCCACACCAACCACCACCGCCAGTAAAATTAGCGTGGCTGAAAAGCCAATCGCCAGCCGGGTGCCAATTTTCATGTTTCCAAACATAGATGTTTTCTCCGGTTCTGATATTAATTTCTTGGCAATAGATTTTTAAATCAGTGCCAGAGACTCATTTTTTTTACGCTCAACATGGCCTTGGGTCGCCTGCTGTATTAAGGCAGGAACATCCAAAATGAGCGCCACTTCGCCACTACCTAAAATGGTAGAGCCACTGATACAACGGGCTTGATTGAACAACTTGCCCAAGGGCTTGATAACGGTCTGGAACTCACCCAACAGGGTATCAACCACCAGCCCAGCTTTTTGCCCTGAGTGCTTGAGCACCACGATATTTTCACGGCGCTTGGGGGGGGTGCGTATATCAAACAACTCACGCAGTCGAATGAAGGGCAAAATTTCACCACGTAAATTGGTGTAGTTGTGGCCTGGTTCTTCAGAAAAGGCCACGCATTCTTCTATCATGTCCAATGGAATGGCAAACACCGACGCATCGACTTCCACCAGAAAACCATCAATAATGGCCAAGGTCAAGGGCAAGCGAATCGAAACCGTAGTGCCCTGCCCCTCGGTGCTTTGGATAGCCACACTACCGCGCAAGGCAGCAATATTGCGTTTAACCACATCTAAGCCTACACCACGGCCAGACAGGTTAGAAACTTTATCGGCGGTAGAAAACCCTGGCTCAAAAATAAGGGCATAAACTTCGCTATCGGTCAGGTGGTGGCCTGATTCAAGCAGACCGCGCTCAATGGCTTTGTTGAGAATTTTTTCACGCTTCAGTCCACCACCATCATCTTCTACCGTAATGACAATGCTGCCAGAATCATGGAAAGCATTGAGACGCAAACTGCCTTGGGCGGGTTTTCCTCGGGCTTGGCGCTCGGCAGCGGATTCAATACCGTGGTCCATCGAGTTGCGTACCAAGTGCATTAACGGGTCGCCAATTTTTTCAACCACGGTTTTGTCTAGCTCGGTCTCTTCGCCGTTGATGAGCAAAGCAATATCTTTGCCCAGTTCGCGCGATACATCGTGCACCACGCGCTGAAAGCGGCTAAAGGTGGCACCAATTTTGACCATACGCAGTTGCAAAGCACTGTCGCGTACCTCTTCCACCAGACCAGACAATTTAGAGGTGTGCTCTTGTAATTCGGTGATGTTGGCACGCTGCGCTACCAAATTAACGCCAGCACCCACAATAATCAGCTCGCCTACCAAATTGATGAGTTGGTCTAGTTTGTCGGCGTCAATGCGGATGGAGCGGCTTTCTTGGGCGTGCATCTCCTTGACTTGGGCTTGTTTTTTGACGGCAGCCTCTACCACTTCGGGGGAAACGGCCTGCTGTTCTAGCAGCACTTTACCCAATAAGGGCGGGGGTGCGGGTGCTTCGGCTTGGGTGTGTAAGGCTATGTCCAGTTCTTGCTGGGTCAGGGCACCACAATGCACCATCATCTCGCCGATGCGGGTAGAGGCTTCGTGCGATTCTTGCTCTAGGATGCGGATGTAATCACTGGTGCGGCTGTGCGGGGGCAAAATTTGCAGCTGGCAATCATCGCGCACAAACTCAAACACGCCTTCAATGGTTGATTTGGAGGCATTGCTACTGAACTCGATTTCGTAACCCAGATAGCAATCTTCGGGGTCCATATCAGCGGCATCGGGTAGCTTGTCTTCTAGCACCAGCACTTCGACAATTTGCCCCAAGGTTTGCAAAAAGCGCAAAAACGACAATGGGTCCATGCCGTTGCGTAGCACATTGGGCGCAAAGCGTACCGAAATGTGCCAGTGGTCTTGGGTGGCCGTGCTGGAGGGCAGGCGTTGTGCTGTGGGCGAAGGTGCTGCTGCAAGGCCCGAGCTGGTGGGCGGGGTGGGTGCTGCTGCCAAATAGCTACGCAGTTGCTCTAGCAACGGCGCTCCTTGTGCCGTGAGCGTGGCATCAGAAGTATCTTGCCCAGTGGCCACTGCATCAATCAGGGCGCTGATATGGTCACAGCACGATAGCAACAGGGCAATGAGTTGGTCTGAAATGGAGACCCGGCCATCGCGCACGCGGTCTAGTACGCTTTCGGCTACATGGGTAAATGCCACCACGCCATCGAGGCTAAACAGCCCCGAGGAGCCTTTGATGGTGTGTGCCGCCCGAAAAATGGCGTTGATAAGCTCGGTCTTCTCTTCGGCCTGCTCTAGGGTGAGCAGGGAATTTTCCATGTCTTCGAGCAGCTCTCGGCTTTCGACAATGAAGGTTTGCAGGGCTTGGTCGAGGTTCATAAAACACCTTTGCCGGGAATGCCCCTGTGCTTAATGGCGCGCTGAAGTGGGCGGCTGCTGGGCAATGACCAAATCATCACCAAAATAGGCGGCTAAGTTGAGCAAATCGAACACATTGAGTACCGCTGGGCTGTGGCCCATGAGGCGCAATTGTCCTTCTTGTTTGCGGGCAGTGCGCTTGGCCAGTATCAATAATTGCAAGCCAGCGGTATCCAACTCCGTGACACCCGAGAGGTCAACCTCTAGTGTGGCATGGGGTTGTTCCAAGGGTTCAAGCAACATCTGCTTGAGCTCTGCGGCGCGGTAGATGGTCATTTCGCCCGCCATACGCAAGCTGGTGTGGGGAGCGGTGGCAGTAGTAGTCATGGTGTGCAGACGACGTTTAAGGCAAACACAATTTTTGCACCGCACCCAGCATTTGCTCGGGCTTGAAGGGTTTCACCACCCAAGCCTTAGCGCCAGCGGCTTGGCCTTCGCGTTTTTTAGACTCGTCGGACTCAGTAGTCAGCATGATGATAGGCGTAAAGCGGTAATTGGCCAATTGCTTGACCGCTTTGACAAAGCTGATGCCATCCATCACTGGCATGTTGACATCGCTGATGATGAGATGCACTTTTTGCCCGGTAAGTTTGTCTAGCGCATCTTTGCCGTCTTTGGCTTCAATCACCTCGTAGCCAGCACCGCGCAAAGCGATGCCAACCACCATACGGATAGAGGCGGAATCGTCAACAATCATGATTGTTTTGGCCATTTTCCCTCCTAAAAGAAAGTAATGTCATCGTCCGCAGCGGACGCGGTTGTAGGGGTGGCGGTTTTTTCTGCCCCGGCTTTTTTAGAACTGGATGGGGCCATGTTTCTTTGCTCGTGCGCCAAATGCTGGTCTTTCATGACGTAGCTTTTACGCATCTCTGCCAAAAATTCTTCAGAATTGAGCGGGGTAACATTGCCCTGCTGCAAGCAGTCTTGCTCGTGCTGGGCAAAGTAGGCCGGAATACGGCCAATGTTTTGCTCTACTTGCACCAAAATTTGGCTAACCCGGTCTTGGAATTGCAAGTTGACCAAAGCCTCGCCAATTTCGCCATGAATGGCCATGCTTTCTTGCTTGAGCAAATCGCTAGAGGCCATCAGGCCACCGGCAATGTTGCGAAAATTTTCAACCACGGTGCCAATGCGCTCTTGAGAGGCTTGCATGGCTTGGTCTTCTTGCTTGACCGATTGTTGCGCGGTTTGGCAGGTATTGGTGATGGCTTCGCTAATCACCTTGACCATGCTGGCAATGCGCTGGCCAGTTTCGCCCGATTGGTTAGACAACATACGAAACTCTTTGGCCACGACCGAGAAGCCCCGGCCATGCTCGCCAGAACGGGCTGCTTCAATGGCCGCATTGAGGGCCAGCAGATTGGTTTGGGCGGCAATTTTGGCCACCTCGGCGGCCATGTCTTCTAGTTGCTTGGTGAACTGGTTGAGCGATTGCACCTGCTCTAACATACCAGCCATGCTGTGCATGGCCGAGGTTTGCGAGGTGAGCACTTGGGTGAGTTCTTGCTGGCTTTGTGCCAATACCTGTACCAAATCAAGACCTTGGCCATCGCCCGAGGTGGTGGCTTGGCTGGCGGCAGAAACGGTGTTTTCTAGGCGCTGCACAATTTCGCTGAAACGCAGTGTCAGGGCGGTGATGGCCGACTCCATTTGCGTGCGCGAGTTGCTGATATGCCCTGCCCAAACAGGGGTGACCTTTTCGCTAAAGTCGCGCTGGCCTGCTAAAAAATCGGCCAATAAAGCGGTTTGTTGGCGCTGCTGTTGCAGTTGGGTAAACCAACCCAAGCCAGCGCCAGCCAGCAGCAAAGCCAGTGCTAGCAGCCAAACCAGCCAACCACTACTGCCTACCAGCAGCACAGCCAAAGCGCCAGCCAAACCGAGCAGTGCCGAAAACCAGAAAGTTGAATTATTCCAGTCGGAGTGAATCAAGAAATTTTTCTCCTGTGTGGATAATGAATAAAACCATGTGTTGTTGCTGGTGTACCGTGGTGTAACACGGTGCGTAGGAATGCTACCAGCTTTTAATGACCCCGAAGCCTGTCTTACAGGGGCACAAGAGACAGCATGGTGCCAAAAGTAAACAAGAAATGAAAAAGCCTCCAAGATTTCTCATGGAGGCTTTTAAATCTGGTAGGCGCGATTGGAATCGAACCAACGACCCCCACCATGTCAAGGTGGTGCTCTAACCAGCTGAGCTACGCGCCTCTGAATTAACAGAGAACGCTATTGTAGCACTAAAAATGGCACACCATGCTGGTGGGCAAAAAACTTCAGCGCCGACGTGCCGAGCGCACCCCCGGCACCATTGCCACCGTGGTGAGTACGCGCTTTAAGCGTCCAGCATCCGAGACCTCTACCGTGAAAGTCATCCACGCGGTGCCCTTGACGCTTTGGGTTTGCACGCCAATCACATTGACTTTTTCTTTGGCAAAAACTTCGGAGATGTCACGCAACAAGCCTTGGCGGTCTGAGGCTTGCACCACCACATCGACTGGATACACCGAAGCCTTATCAGCAGTTTTTGGCAGTCCCCACTCGACTTCAATCACCCGCTCGGGGGTGCGCGCGGCCAGCTCATGGAAATTGCTGCAATCAGCGCGGTGAACACTGACTCCTTTGCCTCGGGTAACAAAGCCACGAATGTTGTCAGGTGGGGCCGGTTTGCAGCATTTGGCCAACTGCGTCATGAGTGAATCTACCCCCACCACCAGCACGCCTCCTTTGGGGGTGCGGTCGGTGTGGCGGGCTTTTTTCTGCAATAGGTAGTCTTCGATGTCGGGCGGTGGCTCGGGTGGGCGCAGCAGGTTTTCGATATTACGCAGCGAGAACTCATCTTTGCCCACCACTTCAAACAGGGCATCGGCGGATTTGAAGCCCAGTTGCTCGGCCAAATCGTCTAGGCGAATGGCGGTTTTGCCTTCGCGCTGCAATAGTTTTTCTACGGATTCGCGCCCACGGGCCACCGTTTCATGCAGGGCGCGGGCATTGAACCAAGCGCGCGCTTTGGCGCGGCCCCGGCTGCTGTTGAGGTAGCCCAAATCGGCATTGAGCCAATCGCGTGAGGGGCCGCCTTCTTTGGTGGCAATGATTTCTACCGTTTGGCCGTTTTGCAGTTGGGTGTTGAGCGGCACCATGTTGCCGTTGACCTTGGCACCTCGGCAGCGGTGGCCCAAATTGGTATGTACGGCATAGGCAAAATCGACCGGCGTGGAGCCTTGTTGTAGCTCGACAATCGCGGCATCGGGGGTGAAGATGTAGATGCGGTCATCAAACAAGCCTTGCTGTTGTGGTGCCCCCACCAAATCGCGCTCCCAAGCCAGCAGTTGGCGCAATACGGCAATTTTGGCATCGTAGTCGCCGCTGGCTGACACTCCGGCGTAGCCTTTGGTGCCGGCTTCTTTGTAGGCCCAGTGGGCGGCCACACCATGCTCGGCATGGTCGTGCATGGCTTGGGTGCGAATTTGGATTTCAATGGTGCGCCCGCCTTCATCGCGCACCACGGTATGCAGTGATTGGTAGCCGTTGGGTTTGGGTTTGGCGATGTAGTCGTCAAACTCTTCGGCGATGGATTCAAATTGGGCATGAATCCAGCTGAGGGCGGCGTAGCAATCGCGCACCGTGGGCACAATCACGCGCAAGGCGCGCAAGTCAAACAGCTGGTCAAAGTGCAAGGACTTGCCACGCATTTTTTTGACGATGCTGTAAATGTGCTTGGGCCGCCCCTGTACGCTGGCACTGATGCTGCGCGCACGCAATTCGGACTCTACCCGGTCGCGCAGTTGGGCCATATAGACTTCGCGCCAAGCACGCTTTTCGTCTAAAAGTTCGGCCACTTCGCGGTAGGTTTCTGGCTCTAAGAAGCGAAAGGCCAGGTCTTCCATCTCCCATTTAATTTGCCAAATGCCCAAGCGGTTGGCCAAGGGGGCAAATACATGCAGCGCCTCGTGCGAAATGCTGGGCGGCACCGGGGTTTTGCTGGCCGCGTGGTAGCGCAGAGTTTGTAGGCGCGACGCCAAGCGCAGCATGATGACACGCAAATCGCGCGAGAATGCCAGCAGCATTTTGCGTACGTTTTCGGTCTGTACGGCGGGGTCATTGATTTGCTGCACCGAAGGGTGTACGGCCCGTGCGCGCTCTTGCAAGCGCATCAGCTTGGTGCTTTCTACGGCCAAAGTAGCAAAATTTTGCCCAAACGCCTTGGCAATCACCTCTTCGGGGCGATTGAGGTGCATACCGGCATAGACCAGATAAATAGCCGCCTGCATGGCTTCGGAGCCACCAATGGTTTTGAGGATAGAGGCTACAGCATCGGCGTGCTCTAGGATGTTCTCGCCGGTGGGCAAGGTTTCATCGGTAATCAAAGGTTCGGCAAAGGCGCGCGCGCGCACCAAAGCGTTCTCTTGTTCGGGCAAGGTTTGAGCGGTAACGGCAAACAAAGGCGCGATTAACGCCCCTTCTGGCAAGGTTTCGGGCTCTGGACTAGGAGAAAGAATCATGCGCCACCTTGGTCGGCTATTGCTCGGAAAATAAAAAATCATGCACCACGGCCACCTGTTCTGCGGCTACCAAGGTGGGGGCATGGCCCACGTTGTCAAACTCTACCAACTGCGCTTTGGGGCCGCGCTCGGTCATGGCAGCAGCCGTGGCCGCAGAGAGTAAATCGGACTGTGCGCCGCGTAGCAGCAAGGTTTGTGCCGTGATGTGTTCATAAAGTTGCCACATCGCGACCTCTCCGGCTTGGGCCATCTCGGGGGTGGCTTGGGCCAAGGCGCGAAAGGGCACGGCAATGGCGGGGTCATAGTGCAGCGTCCAGCCGCCTTGGGGGTGCGAGCGCAACTGCGGTCGGCACAGCGCCAGCCATTGCTCGGGGGTGTGCGGGCCAAAATGCGCGCCTGACATTTCCCACAGGGCTTGTGCGGCTTGTTCTACCGTGTCGAAATGCTCCATCTGCCCGACATAGTCGCCAATGCGCGCTAGCGCCTGCCACTCAATCACCGGGCCTACATCGTTGAGTACCAAGCGGCGCACCGGCACGGGCCAAGGTAGATTGGGCTGGCCCAATAGCCCTATGGCAATCAGGCCGCCCATGCTGGTGCCCACCCAATCTAAGGTGCTGATGGGGGCTTGTTGGTGCAATTGGGCCAGCAGGCCCAGTATGTCCATGCCATACAGCGGTACTTGGTAGCCTTGCGGGTCGGCCAGCCAGTCGCTTTGGCCGCGTCCGGCCACATCGGGGCAAATGATGCGCGCTTGGGTGCTTAAACTGCGCGCCAGCACATCAAAATCGCGCCCTTGGCGTGCCAAACCATGCACACACAACACCACATGCGGATGCTGGGGGTTGCCGGTGGCGTTCCACTCCCAATAGGCCATGCGGCGCACGGCCTCGGGCTGGCCCGCTGGTGCAGCCACGGGGCAGGGTACGTAGTTCAGCGTAGGTTCAATCATGGGGTGGCTCCGAAAGGTGTGGCGGGATAATGGCGTGAAAATGTCAGTGGCTTCTTATTCCATCGTAATTCATTCGCAGGAGATTTCATGCTTAAAGGCAAAACAGCACTCGTTACCGGCTCTACCAGCGGCATTGGTTTAGGTATTGCCAAGGCTTTAGCGGCTCAGGGTGCCCATGTGGTGCTTAATGGTTTTGGCGATGTAGAGGCACCACGCGCCGAGGTGCTGGCCGCTGCTGCGGGCAATGGTGCCCAAGTGGGCTACCACGGGGCCGATATGTCGCGCCCCAGCGATATTGAGGCCATGTTTGACTATTGCCGCGCAGAATTTGGCCAAGTAGATATTTTGGTCAACAACGCGGGTATTCAGCATGTGGCCCCTATTGAAGACTTCCCGGTAGAGCGCTGGGACAGCATCATTGCTATCAATTTAAGCAGCGCTTTTCATACCACCCGGCTGGCCCTGCCCGCCATGAAGGCGGCCAACTGGGGGCGCATCATCAATCTGGCCTCGGTGCATGGGCTGGTGGCCTCGGCACAAAAAGCCGCCTATGTGGCCGCTAAGCATGGCATCGTCGGCCTGACCAAGGTTACGGCGCTGGAAAATGCCACCACTGGCGTCACTTGCAATGCCATTTGCCCCGGCTGGGTACTGACACCGCTGGTGCAAAAACAGGTGGATGCCAAAGCGGCCACGCTGGGTATTTCTAACGAAGAAGCCACGCGCCTGCTATTGGGCGAGAAAGAGCCATCGATGCAATTTACCACCCCCGAAGAGCTGGGCGCGCTGGCGGTATTTTTCTGTTCAGCAGCGGCTAACAATGTGCGCGGCGTGGCTTGGAACATGGATGGCGGCTGGGCAGCGCAATAAATTGCGCTTTAATCGCAAAATTTGTAACCTTTGGTCAGATAAAGGCGGCAAATCTCAGGGTATCCCCGAACAAACTTGTAACAATGGCTTTGTTACAAATTTTGCTTAAAAAAATAATTAATCACGGGGTACCACAAATGACAAGCACCAACCACCGGGCCGACAAAATTGTGATTGTCGATGACGATGCCCGTATCCGCGACCTGCTACGTCGCTACTTGGCACAAGAAGGCTTTGAAGTGATGGTGGCCGAAGACGGCAAGGCACTGAGCCGCCTGCTGCTGCGCGAAACTGCCGATTTGATTGTGCTGGACTTGATGATGCCGGGCGAAGATGGCTTGTCCATTTGCCGCCGTCTGCGCGCCTCTAATGACCGCACCCCCATCATCATGCTCACGGCCAAAGGGGAGGATGTGGACCGCATCGTTGGCCTAGAAGTAGGCGCAGACGATTATTTGGGCAAACCCTTTAACCCACGCGAGCTGCTGGCACGCATCCATGCGGTGCTACGCCGCCGCCCAGCCCCAGAAGCACCGGGTGCGCCCTCGGGCGAGAACGAGGTAGCCACCTTTGGCCCCTTCACTTTTGACATGGGCACGCGCACCCTGCAAAAGAGTGGCGAAGAATTGCCTTTAACTACGGGCGAGTTTGCCATGCTCAAGGCGCTGGTGCGCCACCCACGCCAACCACTATCGCGCGAAAAGCTGGCCCTGCTGGCCCGTGGCCGCGAGTTTGAACCCTTTGACCGTAGCCTAGACGTGCAAATTTCGCGCTTACGCAAGCTGGTTGAAGACGATGCCACCACGCCGCGCTACATCCAAACCGTTTGGGGGGTGGGTTACGTTTTTGTACCCGATGGCAACCACTAACCACACCGCCTATCCCGACGCTACCATCCCAGCGCCCTTACAGCCCAATAAAACGCAGCGCGAAGCCAGCAAGCGCATGCGCCTGAATTTATTTTGGCGTACTTTTTTTCTGCTGGGTTTGTTGTTGGTGGTCAGTATTTTGGCGTGGCTAAAAACCCTGCACGAGTTAGAGTTTGAGCCTCGGCATTTGGATAAAGCACAGTTGTTGGCATCGCTGGTGAATATCAGCCGCACTGCATTACTGCATACCGACCCCGCAAGCCGCGCCACTTTACTCGAGCAGCTGGCCGAGCAAGAAGGGGTGCGCGTGCTAGCGCGTCTGCCCGAAGACCATTTCATCGCGCTGCCATCCTCCACCATGAACCAACGCTTACAGCAAGCCATGAGCCAACGCTTGGGCCGCAGTGCCTTGCTGGCTGGTAGTGTTAATGGTGAAGCTGGCTTGTGGGTGGGCTTTCAGGTGGGCCGCGAGCCAAAATGGTTGCATATGGACAGCGCACGCCTGACCACGGAGCGCAGCAAAACGTGGCTGCTTTGGCTGGTCACGGCGGGGGTACTATCGCTGGCCGGAGCGGCAGCCATTGCGCGCCTGATTAACCAACCACTCAAGCAACTATCGTATGCGGCCAACAAGGTGCAAGATGGCGATTTTGCCGCCAGCCACTTAGACGAAGAAGCGGTAACCGATGAAATCCGCGAGGTCAACATTGGCTTTAACCGCATGGCAGAAAAGCTGGCCAAACTAGAGCAAGACCGAGCCGTGATGTTGGCAGGTATCTCGCACGACTTGCGTACCCCGCTGGCGCGCTTGCGGCTAGAGACCGAAATGAGTGTCTCCGACGAGGTAGCGCGCGAGCATATGGTGGCCGACATCGTGCAACTGGATGCCACCATCGACAAATTTTTGGATTACGCCCGGCCCGACCATGTGAAATTGCGCCCGGTCAATTTGCAGGCCGTGGTGGCTTCTTGCGTCTATGCGGTGCAAAACCACCGCGAGCTGCAAATTACCATGACGGTACCCGAAGACCTGAACGTGTTGGCCGACGAAGTAGAGCTGGCACGCATCATCTCTAATTTGCTAGAAAACGCGCGCCGCTACGGCAAAACCCCCGACAGTGCGGGCGTTACCCATGTGGATGTTGCTGCCAAAGGCAACGAAAACTGGGTACTGATTAAGGTGCGCGACCACGGCCCCGGCGTACCTGCCGAGCAACTGGCCAACCTCACCAAGCCGTTTTTTCGGGGTGATTTGGCACGCACCGCCGCCGCAGGCGCTGGGCTAGGCTTGTCGATTGTGGATAAAACCGTGCAGCGCATGGGTGGGGTATTTGCCTTGGCCAACTCTAGCGCTGGCGGCTTGGTGGCGCATGTGCAATTGCAACGCGCCCATGACCTGCCCAACGGCACCGACCCAGAGCAACGGCTGCAACGCCCCCAAGTGAAGCGCCAACTACCGCCACACGCTAACCCAGCGTCGAGTTAAACAACAAAGCCACCGCCCGCGCCTCAATAGCCAGCCCTTGCCCCACGGGCCCGAGGCGCTCGGCGGTTTTGGCTTTGATATTGATGTGCGCCAACGGCAAGCCCAGCCCTTGGGCGATGGCTTGGCGCATGGCCGGAATATGCGCGGCCATGCGTGGGGCTTGGGCGATGATGGTGCTATCGATATTGCCAATTTCGTAGCCTTGGGCGCGCACCCGGCGCACCGCCTCTACCAACAGCACCATTGAATCGGCCCCGCGAAAGGCGGCATCGGTGTCTGGGAAATGGCTGCCAATATCGCCCAAGGCAGCGGCACCCAACACGGCATCGGTGATGGCGTGCAGCAGTGCATCGGCATCCGAGTGCCCCAATAAACCGCTGTGGTGGGCAATTTCAATGCCGCCCAGCACCAAGCGCCGCCCCGGCACCAAGGCATGGATGTCCCAGCCCTCGCCAATTCTGAAGTTCATCAATTTTTCCTTAAAAAATGGTGCGTGGTGGTGCATCGCTGGCCAAGCCACGTTCGCCACCGAAACGCTCTAGCGTGGGCGCATGGGCGCGTTGGGACAGTACGGCCTCGGCCAAGGTGAAATCTTCGGGATAGGTAATTTTGAAGTTAAGCGCATTGCCCGGCACCAAACAGGGGTGCAAGCCCAGTGCCTCTATGGCGCTGGCCTCGTCGGTGGCCGCTGGCCCCAATTGTTCTAGCGCTTGGTACAACAAACCCAAACGGAACATTTGTGGCGTTTGCGCCAGCCATTTGTCACTGCGGTCTAAGGTGCTGCCCACGCGCAAACCAGCCATGCCGGTGATAGAAGTTTTCAGGGTATCGGCCAGTTTGTGCGCCAACAAACCGCCCACGCTATCGGTGGCGCAGGCATCTATCAGGGCATCAATTTGTTGCGGCGTAATCAGGCAGCGCGCAGCATCATGCACCAACACCCAATCTTGCTCTTGTGCGCCATATTCACGCAAGGTACGCAAGCCGCCCAACACGGTTTCGGCGCGCGTGGGGCCACCGCATTCGGCCAAAAAAAACGAGCTTGAGAGGTAGGCATCCAGAAAACGGTCGCCCACTGCCACCGCCACCAGCGTGGACTGTATGCGTGGCACCAGCGCAAAAGCGGCCAAAGTATGCAGCACCAAGGGCTGACCGGCCACCGATTGGTACTGCTTGGGCAGCACCGCCTGCCCAAGCGCTTGGGCGACAGGCAAGGCCCGGCTGCCAGTGCCAGCACAAGGAATGACAGCCCAAAACCGGGCAGAAGCTGCGCTGGTATCGGGCAAAGGTGGGGGGAGGGGTGAGAGGTCGGTCATGGCGGCATTCTAAAATTGCCGCTTCCCGTCGCGGGCGGTGCGCGCACAGTTTGCGCCACTGGGGTCGTGGCGCGGCCACTTCTCCCTTGAGCGCATGGAACTTCCGAAACTCTCTCCCGGCAAACGTTTTACCCTTCCCCGTCCTGTAGGCAGTGCCGATGCCCTGCTACTGGCCCACTTGGGCCAACGTGAGCAGGCCGCACAACGCACCACCGCCATCGTTACCGCCGATGCCAGCGATGCCGTGCGCTTGCTAGACGAGCTGGCTTTTTTCGCCCCCGATTTGCGCTGTGCCTTGTTTCCAGACTGGGAAACCCTGCCCTACGATACCTTCAGCCCGCACCAAGATTTAATCAGCGAGCGCTTGGCTACCCTGTGGCGTATTCGGCAAAAATCCCAAGACACTGGGGCCGACGTAGTAATTGTGCCCGCCACCACGGCGTTGTACCGGCTGGCACCGCCAAGCTTTATGGCGGGCTACACCTTCCACTTCAAAGTGGGGCAAAAGCTGGACGAAGCCAAATTTCGCGCCCAACTCACCCTGGCGGGCTACAACCATGTAACGCAAGTGGTTAGCCCCGGCGAGTATGCCGTGCGCGGTGGCCTGATAGATTTGTTCCCTATGGGTTCGCCGGTGCCCTACCGCGTCGATTTGTTCGATGATGAAATCGACAGCATCCGCACCTTTGACCCCGACACCCAGCGCAGCCTGTACCCGGTGCCCGAAGTACGCTTGCTGCCGGGGCGCGAGTTTCCGATGGACGAGCCAGCGCGGGCTAAATTCCGTAGCCGCTGGCGCGAACTGCTGGACGGCGACCCGACCAAAAGCCGCATCTACAAAGACATCGGCAACGGCGTAGCCACCGCTGGCATCGAGTATTACCTGCCGCTGTTTTTTGACGACACTGCCACCGTGTTTGACTACTTGGGCGAGAACGCCACCGTAGTGCTGCATGGTGATTTAGAACCCGTGTTTCAGCGCTTCTGGCAAGACACCCAAGAGCGCTATCGCCTCGTGCAGGGTGACCCAGAACGCCCGGTGCTGCCCCCGCCAGCCTTGTTTTTGAGCGCGGAACAGTTCTACGGTCAATGCAAGGCCCATGCCCAACTGGCACTGCGCCCAGCCAGTGGTGATGCCGTGGCAGACGAATCTGACATCCAAAAAATCAAGGATGTATCGGTGGTGCGTGGGGCCGAGGAGCCTCTGGCCCGTTTGCGCGCCCATATTGCCAACACCACGCAGCGCGTGCTACTGCTGGCCGAAAGCGATGGCCGCCGCGAGAGCTTGTTGGACTTTCTGCGCGCAGGCAAGGTACAGCCGGTGGTGTTTGACTCGCTGGCCGCCTTTGCCGCCAGCACCGAGCCGCTGGGCATGGCTACTGCTGCCTTAGCGGTGGGTTTTTCTTGGCCAGCACAGGGCATAGACTTTATTACCGAGACCGAATTGTTCTCCGCCGGGGCCAGCGCGCGCCGACGCAAAAAGCAAGAGCAGGTCAGCGATGTCGAAGCCCTAATTAAAGACCTGAGCGAACTCAATATTGGTGACCCGGTAGTGCATAGCCAGCATGGCATTGGCCGCTACCGGGGGCTGGTGAACATGGATTTGGGCGAGAAAAACGCCGATGGCAGCCCGGCCCTGCAAGAATTTTTGCACTTGGAATATGCCGCCCAAGCCACCCTGTATGTGCCCGTCAGCCAGTTGCACCTGATTAGCCGCTATACCGGTGTCAGTGCCGACGAAGCCCCACTGCACAAGCTGGGCAGCGGCCAATGGGAAAAAGCCAAGCGCAAAGCCGCCGAGCAGGTGCGCGACAGCGCCGCCGAGCTGCTCAACATCTACGCCCGCCGCGCGGCCCGCGAAGGCTATGCCTTCCGCTTTCATCCACAAGAATACGAAGAGTTTGCCAACGATTTTGGCTTTGAAGAAACCGCCGACCAAAACGCCGCTATCCATGCTGTGATTCAAGACATGATTAGCCCGCGTCCGATGGACAGGCTGGTTTGTGGCGATGTGGGTTTTGGCAAGACCGAAGTGGCCTTGCGTGCCGCTTTTGTCGCCGTGACGGGCGGGCGGCAGGTGGCCCTTTTGGCCCCGACCACGCTGCTGGCCGAGCAGCATTACCAAACCTTGATAGACCGCTTTGCCAAATGGCCAGTCAAAATTGCCGAAGTGTCGCGCTTTCGCTCGGGCAAAGAAATTTCTGCCGCCATCAAAGGGATTGCCGATGGCACGGTCGATATTGTGGTGGGTACGCACAAGCTGCTGTCCGAATCCACCCAATTCAAAAATCTGGGCCTGCTCATCATTGATGAAGAACACCGCTTTGGTGTGCGCCACAAGGAGCAAATGAAAGCCCTGCGTGCCGAAGTGGATGTGCTCACGCTCACGGCGACGCCCATTCCGCGCACCATGGGCATGGCACTAGAAGGTTTGCGCGACCTGAGCGTGATTGCCACAGCCCCACAACGGCGCTTGGCGATTAAAACCTTTGTTCGCAGTGAGAACAACGGCGTGATTCGCGAAGCGGTGCTGCGTGAACTCAAGCGTGGCGGCCAGTGCTACTTCTTGCACAACGAAGTTGAAACCATTGAAAACCGCCGCCAAAAGCTGTTGGAAATTTTGCCCGAAGCCCGCATTGGCGTGGCCCACGGCCAAATGCCCGAGCGCGAACTAGAAAAGGTGATGCGCGATTTTGTCGCGCAGCGTTTCAACATCCTGCTGTGCTCCACCATCATCGAGACCGGCATTGACGTGCCCACCGCCAACACCATCATCATGAGCCGGGCTGATAAATTTGGCTTGGCGCAATTGCACCAGTTGCGCGGTCGTGTGGGCCGCAGCCACCACCAAGCCTATGCCTACCTGATGGTGCCGGACGTAGAAAGCCTGAGCAAGCAAGCGCAGCAGCGGCTCGATGCCATTCAAGCGATGGAAGAATTGGGCAGCGGTTTTTATCTAGCGATGCACGATTTGGAAATTCGCGGTGCGGGCGAGGTGCTGGGCGAGAACCAAAGCGGCAACATGATGGAGATTGGTTTTCAGCTTTATAACGAAATGCTATCAGAAGCCGTGCGCTGCCTGAAAGCGGGTAAAGAACCTGATTTATTGGCCCCCCTCTCGGCCACCACCGACATCAACCTGCACGCCCCCGCCTTGCTGCCCGACGATTACTGCGGCGATGTGCATTTGCGCCTATCGTTTTACAAAAAACTGGCAACTGCCAAGACCGCCGACAAAATCGATGCCCTGCTGGAAGAAATCATCGACCGTTTTGGCAAGCTACCGCCGCAAGCCCAAACCCTGATAGACGTACACCGCCTGCGCGTGCTCAGCCAACCCTACGGCGTGACCAAAGTGGATGCCACGCCCGGTGTCATCATCATCAGCTTTAAACCCCAGCCGCCGATTGACCCAATGCGGATTATTGAGCTGGTGCAAAAACACAAATACATCAAACTGGCGGGTAACGAAAAGTTACGTATTGAGCGCGCCCTGCCCGAGCCGAAAGAGCGCGCCCAAGTGGTGCGTGAGATTCTGCGTAGCTTGGGGCAGCCGCTGTAACGCTAACCCTAGGGCTGGCCCTTGGGCGTAGCCACCAGCCCATGCGTAGCAGCCCAAGCGTTGATGTCTTCTTTGCGGATAGCGGCGGCCATCAGGTCGGGGAAGGCATTGGGCGTGCAGGCAAACGAGGGCACGCCCAGCGCCGCCAGCTTGGCCGCCAGCGCACGGTCGTAGGAGGGCGCGCCTTCGTCACTCAGGGCTAGCAGGGTGATAAATTGCACGCCCGACTCTACCAATGAGGCCGCGCGGCGCAGCAAATTGGCCTCCACGCCGCCTTCGTACAGGTCAGAAATGAGTACCAAAATGGTATTGCGCGGCTCGCGGATGATGGACTGGCAGTAGCCTACCGCGCCATTGATGTCGGTGCCGCCGCCCAGTTGCACACCAAACAGCAGTTCTACCGGGTCATCCAACTGGTCGGTTAAATCAACGATGGCGGTATCAAACACCACCATTTTGGTAGCCACAGCAGGCAGCGAGGCCATCACCGCGCCAAAGATGCTGGAATAAACTACCGAGGCCGCCATCGAGCCACTTTGGTCTATGCACAACACCACTTCGCGCTGCGGGCTGCGCGCTTTGCGCCCATAGCCGATGAGTTGCTGCGGCACGATGGTGCGGTACTCTTCTTGCCAGTGGCGCAGGTTGGCGCGGATGGTGCGGTTCCAGTCGATTTCGCTGTGGCGTGGGCGGCGGTTGCGCTGACTGCGGTCTAAAGCACCCGTGACGGCGGAGCGCATCGGCTCTTCTAGCTTTTTCAGGAGCTCGTCCACCACCTTGCGTACCACCATGCGTGCGGTTTCTTTGGTGCTGGCCGGAATGACACCCGACAGCGCAATCAAGTTGGCTACCAGATGCACGTCGGCATGGGCGCTCTCTAACATTTCGGGTTGCAGCAGCAGTTCACGCAAGTCCAGCCGCTCTAGCGCATCGCGCTGCATCACTTGCACCACGGAGGTGGGAAAGTATTTGCGGATGTCCCCCAACCAGCGGGCCACGCTGGGCGAGGAGCCACCGCGTCCACCTTTGCGCTCGGAGGATTTGCCCAAACCGTTTTTGCCATCGGCATCGTAGAGCGCGGCCAAGGCTTGGTCCATCTCGGCCATCTGGCCCGAGAGTTTGCCGCAACTGCCTTCGGCTTCACCCCCTAGAACCAAGCGCCAGCGGCGCAGGCGTTCTTCTTCGCTGATGGGGGGTGTGGCGATGTCCACGGCGGAGAGGGTGTCGGCGTTCATGGCGCAATTCCGAGAATGGTTTGCAGCAGCGGCACGGGCAGCGCGGCCAAGGTTTCGTCCCACTGTGGGGCGGCCACGCTGGCCGAGGCTGCGCTGCTATGGCCGCCTTGGCGGGCGCGTTGGCCCAAGTCTTGGCGCTCGCTGGCGCTGAAGGCCGAGAAGGTGCGCCGCACCAGCGGCAGGATGTGCGTAAAGTGGGTATAGCCCAAACTGCACAGCCAGTCATTGACCAGTTGCCAAAGTTGGTTATCGTGCAACAGCACCATTGCATTGCGGTTCAAAAAGCCTTCTAGCCATGCGGCGGCTTGCAGGGGTGGCGTACTGCTCGATAGGTGCAGTGACAAGGCCACGGCAGCATCTGTGCCTTGCCAGATGCCTTCATCGAGTAGCAGGCGTCCGGCCAAGCCTTGCAGCAGCTCGTGTGCGGTGCTGCTGTCGGCCACCAAACGCAGGGCGCGTTGCCAAGCTTGGGTTTGTTCTTCGGCATCACGCAGGGCTACGGCGCTGTGGGCAGCCAAAATGGTGCCGCGCAGTTCGTGGGCGCTATCGTCGTCGATACCGCTACAGGCCAAGGGTAAGCCGATGGCGGCACGCACGATGAGGCCATCGAGCATGTGTGCCACCATGCCGGTGTCGGTTTGGCGCACATTGCCATAGCGAAACACATTGGCCAACGGTGGCAGGGCTTCGAGCAGTTGCACGGTGTCGCCATTGACGGCGGCGCGGTTTTCTAAGATGCGCGTAATGGCTTGTACCGCTGGCTCTAGGTCGGCCAGCAGCACTTCTTGTACCAGTTGCGACAAGGCTCCTAGCGTTTCAGCCTTGTGGGCGCGCTCCAAACTGGCAGCGCAGGCGGCTGTCACTAAAGTTTGGCCCCACTGGCTGGCCTCAATCAGGCGCACCACAAATTCGGGTTGCCATTGCAGCGCCCAAATTTCATGGAAGGTGCCTTTGGAGGAACCACCGTTGCTGCTCGGTCGTCCCCAAGGCAGGTCTATCAGGCGCAAACGGTGCAACAGGTGGCTGCGTGCCAAATCGTTGGGCTGGCGCAAATCCAAGTCAAGGGTGCGGTGCGTGGCCTCGGGTTTGAGGCGCAGCGATTTTTGTTGCTGCTCCACATCCTTTTGCAGCGGCACGGTGGGTACATCGGGCGGCACCTGCCCCATGCGCTGGCCTACCAGCAGGGCATCGGCAATGAAGTCGAGCGCCGCATCGTCGCCCATTGTTAAGACGGTGCGCGTGGCTTCGTGCAGTTCTTCTAACCCCGCCCGTGGGCGCTGGCGCAGCGCAGCCAAGGTATCGGCCAACCGCGTGGCTTCAATCAGGTGGGCGCTAGAGCAGTCTAAATCGCGTTCACGCATCAGCTTGGCCACCCGTGCCAGCCAGCCCACGGTGCGCGGGGGCACGGTGGCGGGGTTGGCGTCAAAGGCTTGGCCGTGCAACCACAGGTGTTCATACCAGCCGGGCGCTTCAATGCCTGCGCCATAACCGCTGTCGCGGCTCAGATGGCGATACGTCCAAGGCACCCATGTCGATTGCACCTTGAGTTTGGGCAAGCCTTTGAGCAAGGCACTATCGGCGCTGGCCTTGACCGTGGCTTGCAAACCGCCCAAATGCCAAGCACCGCAGACCACAGCGATGCGTTCATGGCCTTTTTTCACGGCCTCGCGGATGCGCTGGCGCATATAGGCTTCGCGCAGCAGTTCGCGGCGGGCGCGGTAGGGGCAAGATTCTTGCGCTTGCTCGCCCAAATCGGCGCGCAAGGTGGTCATGGCTTCAGCAATGGCGGCAAAGAGTTCTTCGCCGTCGCCGCGCTCTTCGACGGTGTGGTTCCACCAAGTTTCACCATCGGCATGGCCAGCAGCTTGGGCCAGCCAGTTGAGTGGGTCGCTGCGGTAACTGGGTTCAGGCTGTGTGGCAGCAGCGGGGGCTGTGGCATCAGCGTTGGGTTCAGTGCCCGTATCGGTATCGGTATCGGTATCGGTATCGGTTGCAGCGGCTTCGATGGCCTCTTGGGCGGCTGCCTCTTCTTCGCGCGCTTTGGCGAGGGCCAACTGGTGCGTTAAGGGCAGGTCGATGAACGAGGCGGGCACTTGCCGTTGCAAGGCCCAGCGCAGCGCCTGCCATTCGGGCGAGAACACGGCAAACGGATGATAGACGGCGCGCCGAGGCTCATCCGGGCAGTAACTGAGCAGCGCCACCGGGGGCTGCATCTGCTCGTGCAGCAGGGCCGCCAGCACGCCTTCGCCTTCGGGCGGGCCTTCGAGTAGTACGCAGTCGGGTTGCAGGGCCTCAAAGGCATGGAGCAGACTGCGCGCGCAGCCCGGCCCGTGGTGTCGGATACCAAAATAGTGGACTTTGCTCACAGCGGCGGCCTGTTGTTATTCGAGTTCCTTGCAGGCGCGGTACAGGCTTTTCCAGTCTTCGCGCTCTTTGACCACAATGTCGAGGTACTCTTTCCAGACCACGGCATCTTGTACCGGGTCTTTGACCACCGCGCCAATCAAGCCTGCGGCCACGTCGTGCGGGTGCAGCACGCCATCGCCAAAATGTCCGGCCAGCGCCATGCCGTTGTTAATCACCGAAATCGCCTCGGCGGTAGAAAGGGACGAGCTGGGCGATTTGAGCTGCGTTTTGCCATCCTGCGTGCGGCCACTGCGTAACTCGCGGAAGATTTGCACAATGCGACGCACTTCTTTCAGTGCCGGTGGTTCGGCGGGCAATTGCAGGGCGCGGCCCATTTCATGCACGCGCTTGACGACGATAGAAACTTCTTCATCCTCGCTGGATGGCACGGGCAGCACCACGGTGTTAAAGCGGCGCTTGAGCGCGGCCGAGAGTTCGTTCACGCCCTTGTCGCGGTTGTTGGCGGTGGCAATCACGCTAAAGCCGCGCACAGCTTGCACTTCTGAGCCTAGTTCAGGAATGGGCAAGGTTTTTTCTGACAGCACGGTGATGAGCGAATCTTGCACATCGGCGGGGATGCGGGTTAGCTCCTCCACGCGGGCGATTTTGCCGTCGCGCATGGCATTCATCAGCGGGCTGGGCACCAAGGCTTTTTCAGACGGGCCATGCGCCAGCAACTGGGCATAGTTCCAGCCGTAGCGCAATTGCTCTTCGCTGGTACCTGCGGTGCCTTGAATCAGCAGGGTAGAGTTGCCACTGACGGCAGCGGCCAGATGTTCCGACACCCACGATTTGGCGGTGCCGGGCACGCCATAGAGCAGCAGCGCCCGGTCGGTGGCCAAGGTAGATACGGCAATTTCCATCAGACGGCGGCTGCCGATGTATTTGGCGCTGAGTTCAAAACCGTTGTCGAGCTTGTCGCCCATCAGGTACGACACCACGGCCCACGGCGACAGTTCCCAGTTGGCCGGGCGCGGGTGCTTGTCCACTTTTTTCAGCTCTTCGAGTTCGTGGGCAAATTGGTGTTCAGCGTGTTGGCGCAGGGCGTTGGCGGTGCTCATGGATTTCCTTGGGTGGCAGGGGAGGGGGTGGCGCGTGGCAGTTGGGCCAGCGCTTGGCGGGCCATCAGCACCGGCAGTTGCTGGCGCAGGGCGCGCGCCAAGGCTTGGGTGTTTTTGTCTTCGGTGGCGTCGGGGTTTTGGGCCAGCGCTTGCAACTGGGTCAATAGGTCGGGGTGCAACATGCTGCACAGTCGAGCCAAATGCTGTGGTGGGCAGTAAAAGCTTTGCAGGTACAGGGGCAGCTTTTCTAGTAACTGTTGCGAGAGTTTGAGCGATAAATACTGACCCGGTGCATAGGCCCCGGTGATGTCTCGCAGAATGTCTTCGAGATGGGTGGCGCTTTTTTTATCGACACCTTCTAATTGGCGCAACCAATAGGGTTCACGTTGCTCGGTGGGCAATAGCGCCAGTACGGCACCTTGGCTATCGGGCAGGGCCTTGCCCGGCCAATGTTGCAGCAGGGCATGGCACCAAGCAGGGTCTGGGGTCGGGCGTAGCACGTCCCACCACGCGCGTACCAAAGCATCACGCCAATCGTTTTTAGCCACCCATTGCAATAGGGCTTCAGGGGCCATGCCGGTGTATTGTTGCCACCAAACCAGCGGTACTTGCCGCGCCAGTTGGTACAGCCACCAAGCGCGCTCGCCCAAGCTCTCGTGTTTGGGGCGCTCGACCTCGATGCCGTGGTTTTTCCAATCTGGGTCGGCGGCATCTGGAGGCTGCACGCCCAAGACCCCACGCAGCCCGGTTTTCAGCAAAATACAGGCTTGCAAGCGGGCAATGGCCGCTTGGGTGATGGCGCTGTCGGGCAATTGAATCAACAGGGTGCGTGCAATTTGGCGCACTTCACGGCTGCGGTCTTGGTTGGCCAGTGTGCTGAGTAAGGCTTCATCGTCGGCAGACAAGCCAGTTTGGAATACCGCCAGCAGTTCGGCGCGCTCTTTGGCCGGTAAATCGGACAAGCTCGCTTGTAGGCGTTCGCGGGCGGCGCTGGGGTGGTTTTGGCGTTCCTCTTGTAGCAGTTGCAGGCGTTGGGCCAAGGTGCCTTCTTGCCAACGGGTGTCTGTGGTGGCCGTGTCTGCGGTACCTGCGGCATAACGCCAAGTGCTATTTTGGTGTGCCAGCCAGCGGCCACGCTCGCCCAACACTGCACTTACCGCCGGACGCAGAACCTTGGCGCGTTGGGCGGTGTCTAGGGCCAAGGGCAACAAAGCAGCAGGCAAACGCCAGCCAGCCGTTGCCATTTGTTGCAAACCGTGGATTTGCAAATGCAGCGGCGCTTCTTCGGTCAGTAGCCAGCGCAGGGTATCGTGTAAAGCACGGTCGTGCAGTGCGAACTGCGCCTTATCGGCCATAGCGGCCACATGGCTGGCTGGTAACGGCGACGGCTGGGGATGCTGGCCGGCGCGTTCGCACACGGTCAGGATGCCAGCGGCTTGCAGCAGCATTTGCGCTGGGTTCTCGGTGTGCTGGGGCAGTTGGGCCAACAAGGCACCCACTGCTCCGGGCAGCGGGGGCAGTTGTAGCGGCTTTTTGTCCGTGCCCACCATTGCAGGGGGCAACAAGGTTTTCCAGAGGCTGGCGGCGGGTGCTGTACTCATTCAATCGGGCTCCAAATCCAATGGCCTTCAGACCCCAAGGCGGTGAGGGGGCGTAAGCTGTTGCCATCCCATTCACCCTGCACCGTCATGGGGTGGCCCCCCCCCAAAGCCAGCAAGGCCCAGCCATCGTTGTCGCGCAATTGCAGTGGCAATAGCACATCGCCCCAGTGCAGGCAAAATTGCTCGTTGTGGCGGATAAAAAGGGCATCGTGGCAACGCAAGGGGTGCAAACTGCCCCAAGGGTTGGCAGCGACGCGCTGCGCCACCTGTAACCATTCTTGTGCGGGGGTACTGGCTAGCGCTAGCGCTGGTGCTGCTGGGTGCGCCGGGGTAATGGTTTGTATCTGTGCCACTAAGGCGCGCAAGGGGGCAGCACTGGGGTAAAAAGCCAAGCTGGCCTGCACGGTGCTGAGGGCCATCCACGATTGTTCAAACACCCGGCCCGGAAAGATATGGTCTAGCACCAAAGCACGTTGCCCGGTGTGCAGGCCGTGCAGCCAGACGCGGCGCTCTATCAGATTGCGGTCGCGTTCTTCTTGAATCACGCCTAGTACCTGCCAATCATCGGTCACTTTGGCAGCTTGCCCCAGCACACTGTCTTTGTCGATAGGCCAGCCTATCAGGGCGCGCAAATCGGCTTGGGCGTTTTCGTCTAAGCCATCGCGGCGCTGGATGGCGTGGCAGGCCAGTTGCAGCACACCAAGGCGGCGCAGTACGTTGTCGGGCCATTGTGGGCCTTGTAGCAATTCTGCCGCTGCATAACGCACCCGTTGGGCTAAACCGGGGGCTTGGGCATCGACCAAACGAGCGGCCATGCCCTCCCAAGCGTCGCTGCTGTCGGGGTTGAGGTGGCCTAGCCCTTGGGCCACTTGGTCTAGCAGCCATTGCTGCAATTCGGCCACGCCTTTGTCGATGCGGCTCCAGCGTTTTTGTACGCTTTTGAGGGCCGTTTCTGCCGCTTTGGGGTCTGCGGCTTTTTCGGCGGCCTTTTGTTGTTGTTTTTCTTCTTTCTTTTGGTTGCGCTCTTGGCGGGCTGTCATCCACTCGCTTACCCAAGCCGGTGGCTGACCTTGCTGAAATTGCTTGGGGTCTTTGGCCCAGAGCAGCAACAGTGCCAAACCGTGTTTGCACGGAAACTTGCGGCTAGGACAAGAGCAATGGAAAGACGGGCCGGACAAATCGACCTGCGTTTGGTACAAGCTGCTGCCTTGGCATTCGCCCCAGACAGCCACCTCGCTGGCCCCCAACAAGGGCCACTTGCCCGGCTTCATCAGCCCGTTGGCTGCTTTGGCCGAGGCCGCATCGGGGGCCAAGGCGAGAACGGATTCGGTGCTGAAGGGCTGCATGGACACCTATAAAGCTGGAACGTAGATGGCAAACGCATACGCCTGCGTTGCCCTGAAAAATAGCATAGCATCGTAACGTGCTGGGTAGGCACTCCATGTAACAAAAGGTGTTGAGCCAAACACCATTCCATTTTTATCCCTGAGAACGGATTTTTAGCCATGCGAATTCTTCTGACCGGCTCTACTGGCTTTGTTGGCCAAACCTTGCATGCTGCCCTGACCCAAGCTGGGCACACCGTCTATGGGGGTATCTCGCCGCGCCAAACGCCGCGCAACGCTTTGCAAGTGCCGATGGATTTTGCCCGCGACACCGTGGCGGATTTTTGGCTACCTCGGCTCGAAGGCATGGATGCGGTGGTCAACGCGGTGGGCGTGTTGCGCGACAGCCGTGCGCGCCCAATAGAGGCCGTTCACCGCGACACCCCCATCGCCCTGTTTGAAGCCTGCGCCCAAGCGGGGGTGCAACGGGTGGTGCAGGTTTCGGCCTTGGGCATTGATGGCAGCACCACCGCCTATGCGCGCACCAAACGGGCCACCGAAGAGCGCCTGTGGGCTTTGGCCGCACAACACAAATTGCAACCCGCTATTTTGCGTCCCAGTGTGGTGTTTGGCCGGGGTGGCGACAGCACGGCCCTGTTCATGAATTTGGCCCGGCTGCCTGCTGTGCTGCTGCCGGGGCCGGTGTTGGATGCACGGGTGCAGCCAGTGTCGGTACATGATGTGGCAGCGGCGGTGGTAGCTTTGCTGGGTGCCGCGCAGCAAAGTGCCTGCATGGTGGAGTGTGTGGGCCCAGAGTCCCTGACGATGGGCCAGTTTATTGCCAGCCTGCGCCAGCAACTGGGCCACGGCCCAGCTTGGGTGTTGCGTATGCCACCTTGGCTTACCAGCCTCAGTGCCCGCTTGGGCGATGCCGTGCCCCCTTCGCCGTGGTGCAGCGAGACCTTGGCCATGCTGGGCACCGATAACGTGGGCGACCCAGCTGATTTTGCCCGCCTGTTGGGCCGCCCAGCGGTGCATTACCGCCAGTTGGTAGCCACGGCTTGGCGTTCCTAGAACCCCGCCTCCATTAGCGGGGGCCTTGTGATTGGAGTGCTACACAACCAAGGCAAGAAACCCTGCAAGAACCGGGTGGTGGCAGGCATGAAATAACTGCCGTGGTGATAGCACGGGTCTAAGGTGGTGAGCACCATCCGGCCAGGTGTGGTGATGGTATCTTCGTAAAGAATGCTGCCTCCATCCACATGGTCAATCACACTGTGGCACCCTTGAGGCGGAATAAAAAATCCATGCTGGTGCCAAGTTGCATCTGGCAAGCGGATATGTTGCCATAAAGTATGTGCTGATTGGGCATTACGTAAGCCCGAATCGGCTCCGGGGGTTAGCCACCACCAAAAATTGACTTCTCGTGGGTACCATTGCACGCCAGGCAGCCAACGTTCAGATTGGCTTTCACCCAAAGCCACTACCGTTTTTCCCGCGTTCAAAAATTGCCGAATTCGGGGTGCAGCAGCCACCATCAACTCTGGATCTTGGCGGGCGCTCACATACAAAATGTCTATATCATCCAACGCTGCAATAGACAGTTCGGGGGCATAAATCAAACGCTCAAAATAAGGGCGCAGTGCTGGGTCATGCAAGGTAGCATGATGGTAGTAAGTGCCACCATCGACGGCTGCTATACGGACATTGATATTTTTCAGAATATTCATTTTGCAACTCCTTCTAACAACCACTCCAGTAGTTGCGGTGCAATATGCCGGGCGCTAGTGTTGTCGGCAGCGTACATCCACAAATCATTGCCTCCATGCACCAACAAGCGGCCTCCATTGGGCAGTTGTAGTTCCCAATCTAGTGGTAATGCTTCTGGGCCAATACCGTGGATGGCGCGGGCTTGTGGCGGCGGTGGGTTGTAGCCCCGACCGTAAAAACCAGCCACACCTCTGCGGTAGGTCAGGTCATCAGGGGCAACCCCCCGAAACACGGGATGCTCTGTCAGGCGCTGTATTTGCAAACTGCTCATATTGCGTTCAGGCAAGGGGATAAATGGCTGGAGCATGGACAAAAAAGGGTGTGCAATGTGTCCATTGGTGACGATGCTGGCACCTCTTTGGTCTAGTAACTGCTCCAGCAAGGTCTGGCGCGCTTGTAAAGCCCGCTGGTCAACATGGGCGGCTACCAATATGGCTTGTACGCCATTTAAGTTGTCTTCATCTATGTCGTAAACACGCAGCGTACGCCCATATTCACGCCATAGCGGTAAGTTGAAGAAAGCTTGGCCCAAGGGGGCTACGCCCTCAATTAAAAGCAGAGGAGGGTGCATAAAACTCTTGAATGGCAATGGAATGTTATGGCGCGGTGGTGCGTGCCAACGTGTGGTAAAGCGGAATAGCGGTGTGTACAGAGCGGCCCTCTGTTTCTAGCGTCATGCGCTGGATTGGTAGGTGGTACAGGCGACTGAGTGCTTCGCTGGTGACGCTATCTAGCGTAGGACCCCATAAAAATGCTTGGGCATCCAGTAGCAACAGCGATTGGTCAGCAATTTCCAGAGCGTGTTGTGGGACATGGGTGGTAAAGGCAATCGTCATACCTTCGCGATGGGCCAAATCCCGCATCACATCCAAAATAATTGCTTGGTTATGCAAGTCCAACGCTGATGCAGGTTCGTCCAACAGCATGATGCGGCAGCCTGATGCCAAAGCGCGGGCAATCAGCACAAGCTGGCGCTCACCCCCTGATAGTTGGTGAATCTCACGGTGGGCAAAACGGTCGGCATCTAGGCGGCGCAAACAGTCATGGGCAATGGTGCGGTCATGGGAGTTGGGTGCGCCTTTCCAGCCTATTTGGCGTGCCCGTCCAGTTAATACCAAGTCCAGCGCAGTCATCTCAAAACTGGGATGGATAAACTGTGGCACATAGGCCACGCTGACAGCGCATTGCACTTCTCCCTCTTGGGGCTGTGCCAAGCCAGCCATGACCCGCAGCAGGCTAGACTTGCCTCGCCCATTTGGCCCCAGTACGGCCAGTATTTGTCCGGTTGGCAGCACAAAATCAAGATGTCGTAGCACCCAATCGACATAGCGAATGCCCACATTGTGTACGTGCAGCATCAGGCATCTCCGGGGCGGCGCATCTGCCGCAACAGGTAGGCAAACACGGGGGCACCAACCAAAGCGGTCAAGGCCCCCAAGGGGATTTCGGCATCGGTCAAGCTACGGGCCAAAGTATCCACGGCCACCAAATACACGGCACCTAACAAAGCTGTTAGCGGCATAAACGCTGCAAAATGGCTGCCAAACAACAAACGAACCATGTGGGGCACGACCAAGCCCACCCATCCAATCACGCCACACACAGCCACCGAAGCCGCAGTGACCAAAGCTACTGCCAGCAAAGCCAAGGTGCGTACCCGATTTACCGGCAAACCCATAGCGCGGGCATCGTCTTCACCCAAGGACATCACATGTAGCTGAAAGCGCAGCAACCACAGTACCCCTAAGCCCAGCACCGTGGCTCCTGCACCTAGCCACAAGCGCGGATAATCGGCAGCAGCTAAGCTACCCAAGAGCCAGAACACCATAGTGGGTAACTGGTTTTGTGGATCGGCGACAAATTTAGCCAGAGAGACCAAGGCACCAAATACGGCACTGACCACCACCCCAGCCAAAATCAGGGTCAGAACACTCTCACCACCGCCACTGTGTGCCAACCAGCGCACAAAATACAAAGCAGCAATGCCACCCAGCAGCGACAACAGCACAAGCACTGTGCCACTGCCCTCGAACAAAATAGCCAGCACACCACCACATGCTGCACCAGCAGAAACTCCGACCAGTTGCGGATCGGCCAGTGGATTGCGAAATAAGCCTTGGAGTGCGGCCCCCGACACCGCTAAACCCGCCCCCAACAGGGCGGCCAGCAGCACTCGGGGTACACGTCCCCACAGCACCAAGCGCTCTTCCATCGGTGTCCACCACGGCTCTAGCCCCCACCATGAGGGCAAAATAATGCCCAAGGTATGGCTGAGCGGAATTTCGTAGCGCCCCACCCCCAGCGCCAGCAGCAAGGTCAAGGGCAGTAACAGCGCCAATAAACCATAAGCTACACGCAGCGACAACAGACCGCGTGTACCCCCACCAGTGCTTAGGCTCATGAACGTGGCCCCTTGGCCTGTAGTACCTCATAGCCACGGCTGGATTGGTTCAGCGGCATTTGCAGCACCCGATCCAAATCGGCCTCTGATACCGTAGCACCATACAGGTCTTGGTAAGTTTGACGCACCTGCTCCCGAAAGCCTTGTAATGCAAAACGTTGGGGATGTAGCAGTCCGGCCAACCAACGCCAAGCCAAGGGGGTTTCTTGGCTCGGAGGATCCCAGCGGAAGCCACCGCGTGGCATTTTGTACAGGCGTTGCGTCTGGACGGCGGTGGTCGCCGATAAGATTGGGTCGTTGTACAAATCCTTGGGTACCAAATGGCTGTCCAAATTGGTCAGCAAAATGATGTCTGGGTTCCAAGCCACAATCTGCTCTTTGGTGACGGAAGCATTGCCCTTCACTGCACCAGCTACATTGATGCCACCCGCTAAGCGGATGTCATGGTCCATGTTGGTGCCTATGCCTGCTACCTGCACACCACCGTGATAACGGTATAAAAACAGCACCTTGGGCCGCTGGCTTGGGGTGATGGCTGCCACCTGCGTTTGCAAATTCTGCTGTTCCTGCTCTATCCATGCGGCCAGTCGATTACCACGCTCTTGGCGGCCCGTGGCTTGCCCTATGAGTCGGAACCATTGCGTTACATAGTCGGTCTGTCCGTACTTGAGTGTGAGTACATTCAGGCCCATCTGCTCCATAGGCCGGACGATGGATGCGCCCCTATCACCCCATTGCAGCACTACATCTGGCTTGGCATTCATCAGGGCTTCGATGTTGGGGGCAAAGCCTTCCCCCGCCATATTGGCTGCAATCTGTGGCGCAGCCGGAAAAAATGTACCCAACAAACCCTGCTGCATATCTTCGCGTGCGGCTGGGTTGATGCCAACCAAGCGCTCGGTAGAGCGGTCTAAGGTCATCACCATCGAGGCCCCAGGAATAACCAAACTGACCACACGTTGCACCGTAGCCGGTACCTTGACGGTACGTCCATTTTGGTCTTTGAGTGTCACGGATTGCGCTTGGGCGCTTGCGGCCAATCCGACCAACCCGGCGGCAGCACACAGCCGCCACAATTGTTGAACATACCGCTGCTTCATGGCGTTGCACACTCGATAAAGTCCAGTACCTCCTCCGGGTGCATGGTCAGTACCCGCGCTTCAATATCACCTTTGAGGATGTTGAATTCGTGGCGCGTCGGCTCATCTAACTCGCCTCTGCGGGCGAGGCCAAACAGGGTATAGAACCGCTCAGGCAAAATGCCTTCGCGTACTTGGCACAGCACGCTGTGCTGATTGGCCACTACTATCCAAGAATAGGAAAAGTCTGCATGGGGGTTGAGCCGTGCATAAGGCTGGGTTTTGTCCAATACGTAAACCCCGCGTGTCACAGCGCGGGTGATGTATTCAAAAGCGTCACGCACCCCAGTGCCAGGATGACCTGTAATCACCTGCACGCTATGGCGCGCCACCGGCCCCGCATGGGCGGTTGCCAAGCGCTGCAAAGCCCCTTGCAAACCTAAAAAAGCAATCGCCAGCATGGCAAAGTTGCCATCCATATGAAAAGTACGCACTGCGTCATAGCGGATGCAGGTGGGCAGTCCGTCATCCAAAACCGTAAAAGTTTGCTCAAACATGTTTAGAACTGGGTGGTGAGAGAGATTTTGAAATTGCGGCCTGGCTCCAGCAGCGGATTGGTGTAAGACACAGGCGCAGCTACGGCTTCGCGGGTGGTGGCATCCGCATACGCTTTGTCCCGCAGATTCTCGATACCCATTCGCAAGGTGGCTTGCGGGTAGGACGGGTTGAGCTTGTGCAAGTCCACCCCGACATACAGGTTTAGCACCCCATAGCCAGACATGGGGCGCTCTAGGCTGCTGTCAATGCGTGATTTACGCTTGGATAGGCGCAAGTCGCCCTCTACTGCCCAAGGGCCATGCTGGTAGGCCAGTCCTACGTTGCCTACCAATGGTGCAATGTAAGACAGGGGTTTACCTGCGGTTTTGTTGCTGCCTTCGGTGTAGGCAGCAGCCAACTTCAAAACCAAGTCTTTACGTAAGCTTTGCTTCAAATCCAGCTCTAAGCCTTGCACCTGGGCCTTGCCGATGTTGACCCGGCGCGAGGACACCAAGTCCAGATAAAGCAGTTCTTGTTGTGCGATTAGATTGGTGTAGTGGCTCTTGTACAGCGTTAGATTGGCACTGAGGCTTGGCAAACGTAGGCGGGCACTGATGTCCACCGTTTTTCCTTCTTCAGGCTGGAGCGAAGGATTGGGGAGCAGGTAGCCTTTGCCGTAAGTGCCGTAGGAGAACTTTTCACCCGAGGTGGGCACTCGGTAGCTGGTACCGAAGTTGGCTGCAAAGTTTAACCAGCCCGAAGGCTTGAATACCGTTCCGATGGCGTAGGTGGTTTTGCTGTCGCGGGCATCACGATGGGCCAGAATTTCGCTGGTCAATGCCGGAATGGTAATAATGTTGGCTGCTGTCTCAGTATGGTAGCGGTCATGGCGCAGGTTACCCGATAGCAACCAGCGTTGGTTCAATTCGTGCTCTAACAGGGCAAACATACCTAAGCCTTGAGTGCGACTGTCTGACTCTGCCTTGCGCCGCGCACTGCTGGCTACGGTGCCGGTACCTTTAACTTCAGTTTCCGCACCATCCCAGTCCTGCACAAAAAAATCTAATCCTGCCGTCAAGATGGAATCAGGCACGATGTCTGATACCACCATGAACTTGCCACCTGCCTCCTGTGGCCCTACAACATAACGGTGGGTTTCTGAGATGGAGGTGGGATTAGGATAGCGGGTCGTGACTACATCGGTGTAGAGGTCACGTACATACACACTGGCATCTAGTTGGTGGATACCTGTCAGTTGGGGTTTGCCTGAATAAGCCAAGCCCCAATAACGCTCTCGTATTGGGTCTTCGCGCAGATACACCCGTTGTGCCAGCGGTGCTGCCATACCCGGCGCACCACCCAACCCCCCAGCACGGTGCGACTCCACTTCCGCCGCTTTGAACTTCAACTCTAATCGGTCGTGGGCATTGAAGCTATAACCCAAGCTTCCAGACAGTTGCTGGTCGTTAAATTGGCTGTGGATGGCAGTACCTACCGGGGTATCGTAGTCTCCTGCCTTGCGTGCACTAGCGGCTAGCTTCAAATCAAAGCCTTTACCGCCACCACTTACCTCCAGACGGCCAGCCCGCAAGTTATTGACGCTTTCGTAGGCTACATTCAATGATTGCAAGCGTACAGAGAAGGTATCGCCAAAATCTGGCTTGGCTTTGCGGGTGACGATGTTGACCATTCCAGCCATCGCCTCCGAGCCATAAATAGCCGCAGCAGGCCCCCGGATAACCTCGACTTGTTCCACCAAGCCGGGGTCGATGAGGTTGTACTCTAAGGTGTTGCGTCCTCGAAATCGCTCGCCATCTATCGCCAGTGGTGATTTCAAGTCGTTGCTATTGACCCCCCGCATCACTACTTGCCCGCCTAGCCCACCAGCGCGAGAAAAGTGCAAACCCGGCACGTCCCGCATCGCCTCGACGATACTGATAGGGGCTTTGGTCGCCAAGGTGGCTTGATTCACTACCGACACCGGCTTGCTTTCGTCATCTAAGCGGGTTTCGCGGAAATTGGTGGCCGTGACTGTCACAGCCCCTAATTGAACCACTGGCGCTTCTTCACTTGCTCCCTGCTGACCTAGCGCCTGCGGACTGCCCACCAGGTACAGCCCGATGCCTACCAGAGTCAGCCAGGGAGGTGAAATGAAACGACTCTGCCCCACCCATGATGGGGCCGACAAACAAACCGACATACAACAATCTCCAGACAAACGGTGTTCACGCTGGCTGGCTACCAACCCTTGCTGGCTTGGTTTGCTGACGGTGCGGATAGATGTTTAGATTGTATATGTAATGAGAACTATTATCAATAGAATTGACCAATAGCTACTTTCAGTGCGCCTGCTCCCAGTTAACCCCCACGCCCACCTCGGCCAACAGCGGCACGCGTAGGCTGGCTACATCGGCCATCAGGCGCGGCACCTGCTGGCGCAGCCAATCTACTTCGGCCTCGGGCAGCTCAAACACCAGTTCATCATGCACCTGCATCACCATTTTGATATGCGGTTTTTGCGCTGTGAGCACTTTTTGCACCGCAATCATGGCCATTTTGATAAGGTCTGCTGCCGTGCCTTGCATGGGTGCATTGATGGCAGCACGCTCGGCAGCGGCGCGGCGTGGGCCATTGGGCGAGTTGATTTCGGGCAACATCAGGCGGCGGCCAAACACGGTTTCGACATAGCCCATCGCTTTGGCTTGGGCCTTGGTGTCGTCCATGTATTGTTTTACGCCGGGGTAGCGCTCAAAGTAGCGCTGAATGTAGTTTTTGGCCGCCGTTTGGTCGATGCCCAAATTGCGCGCCAAGCCAAAACTGCTCATGCCGTAAATCAGGCCAAAGTTAATCACCTTGGCATAGCGGCGCTGCTCTTGCGTTACTTCATGCACGCTTACGCCAAACACCTCTGCCGCTGTGGCCCGGTGGACATCCAAGCCATGCTGAAAGGCGTGCAGTAACGCATGGTCGCCGCTCAGGTGCGCCATGATGCGTAACTCAATTTGGCTGTAATCGGCGCTGGCCAGCACGCAGCCGGGTGCGGCCACAAAGGCTTCGCGCACGCGCCGCCCTTCGGGGGTGCGGATGGGGATGTTTTGCAGATTAGGCTCGTTGCTAGACAGGCGCCCGGTCACGGCCACCGCTTGGGCGTAATGGGTATGCACGCGCCCGGTGCGCGGGTGTGCCATGCCCGCCAGCTTGTCGGTATAGGTGCCCTTGAGCTTGCTTAAAGAGCGGTGCTGCAAAATTTTGGCGGGCAGCTCGTACTCTTGCGCCAGCTTTTCTAGCACCTCCTCGTCGGTGCTGCGTGCGCCGGTGGCGGTTTTCTTCACCACTGGCATTTTCAATGTGTCGAAAAAAATTTCGCCCAACTGTTTGGGGCTGCTCAGGTTGAATGGCTGCCCGGCCAAGGTGTAGGCTTCTTGCTCCAACGCTGCAATGCGCTCGCCCAGTTGTTGGCTTTGCACAGCCAGCAGGGGCGCATCAATCAGCACGCCGTGGCGCTCTATTTGGAACAGTACCTCGCTGCTGGCAATTTCTAATTCGTAAATGGCGCGCAGGCGCTCATGGGCGGCCAGCAGCGGCCACAGCACTTGGTGTACGTCTAGGGTTTGGTCGGCATCTTCGCAGGCGTAGGCGGCGGCTTTGTCCACCGCCACTTGTGCAAACGGAATTTGGTGTACGCCCTTGCCGCATAAATCCTCATAGCTAATGCCGCTGCGCCCCAGATGGCGCTGTGCTAAGCTGGCCAGATTGTGCGGTTTATGCACTTCTAGCACATAGCTTTGCAACATGGTGTCGTGGGCATAGCCGCGCACCTCGATGCCGTAGTTGGCCAACACATGGCGGTCGTATTTGATGTGCTGGCCTAGCTTGGCGTGGCGGGCATCTTCTAGCCACGGGCGCAGGCGCTCTAGCACTTGCAGCAAGGGCAACTGTGCTGGGGCCTCCGGGCCAATATGGGCCAAGGGGATATAGGCGGCCTGGCCGGGTTGCACGCTCAGGCTAATGCCCACCAACTCGGCGCGCATGGCATCTAAAGAGGTGGTTTCGGTGTCGATAGCTACCAATTCTGCCGCCTGCACCTTGGCCACCCAGCCCTCTAGCGCCTCCCAAGTGAGCACCGTGTCATAAGCCAAAGTACGGTGCTCGACGGCCTGCGCCAATTCCGTGGCATTGGGGGCAGCAAACAAATCGCCTTCCGCAGCGCTGGGCAGCGTGTTGGGTGGCGTGTTGGAGTCATCGGCAAATAAATCGCCACTTTGGCCGTGTGCGGTCGCTGCTGGCTTGGCCGGTGCAGCTGGTGCCTTGACCGCTGGGGCCAAGGATTGCGCCAAGGCTTTGAAGCCATAGCGTTGGTAAAAATCGTACAAAGCAGCGCTTTGCGGCTGGCCCCAGCGCAGGGCCTCTAGGGCGGGCAGGCTGGGCACCCAGTCGGCCAAATCACAGTCGGTTTTGATGGTGAGCAACTGGCGGCCAGTGGGCAACCAGCCCAAACTGGCGCGCAAATTTTGCCCGACCACGCCCTTGATGTCATCGGCATGGGCAATGATGGCATCGAGCGAGCCATATTGCTGCAACCACTTGGCCGCCGTTTTTTCGCCCACTTTGGGTACGCCGGGCACGTTGTCGCTTTTGTCGCCCACCAGTATCTGAAAATCAACCATCAGCGCTGGGGGCACGCCAAACTCTGCTGTGACACCGGCCACGTCGCGGCGCTTGCCGCCCTTCATGGTGTCGATGATGGTGACCTGCTCATTGACCAGTTGGCTCAGGTCTTTGTCACCACTGGAAATAATCACCCGGATGCCTTGCTGCGCCGCCACGTGGGCCAAGGTGCCCATCACATCGTCGGCCTCCACGCCGGGCACCGCCAGCACGTTCCAGCCCAGCAGGCGCACCCCCTCATGCACTGGGGCAATTTGGGCGCGCAAATCGTCCTTCATTGGCTCGCGCGTAGCCTTGTAGGCCGGGTAGATGGCATCCCGAAATGTGGGGCCGGGCGCATCAAAAATGCAGGCGGCATAATCGGCAGGGTACTCGCGGCGCAGTGCCTGCAACATGCTCATAACGCCGTGAATCGCCCCGGTGGCCGGGCTGCTGGGGTCGCCGGGCACGGCGCGCAAATCGGGCAGGGCATGGAAGGCGCGGTACAGGTAGCTGGAACCATCGACCAGCACCAAAGTTTTAGGCTTGCTCATGGAGCCTATTGTGCATGGCCGCCTACAATCGCGCCATGCGCGCTGTTACCCCCCTCTTGCTGCTGGCCTTGGCTGCCAGCCCGGCCTTGGCCCAAACCCCTGCCCCTGCTTCTACGGAGCGCCCTGCGGCTGCACCCAAACGGCAACTAGAGCAACGCACCGAGCGTATCCATATCGAAGACGCTGGCAGCAGCGTCGATGAGCTGCGTATTGGCGGCCAAACACAAAGCATTACCGTGCAACCCAAGGTGGGCGATTTGCCTGCCTACGAGGTACAACATTCTGACGGGGTGCGTAACCGCCCACGCAACGGCGCTGAAACTAATACCGGCACCCGCGTCTGGAACCTCAAGCAGTTCTAAGTGACTCAGGCTGGCTGCATTGGCTGCAAACTGTGTTTTTTCTCGTCCGTTTTTTTTGGTCTGTTGAGCGATGGCTGTATTTACCCAAGTCCCCCTGAACGATGCGCGCGAACTGGTGCGCCGCTTGCAACTCGGCGAGCTGCAAGTGCTGCGCGGCATTGAAGGTGGCATTGAGAACACCAATTACTTTGTCACCACCGACCAAGGCGAGTTTGTGCTGACGCTGTTTGAGCGCCTGACCGCCGCGCAGTTGCCGTTTTATCTGCACCTGATGAAGCACCTGGCGCACGCAGGCATTCCGGTGCCTGACCCGCGCGCCGACGCACATGGCGAAATTTTGCACAAAATTTGTGGCAAACCGGCAGCGTTGGTCAACCGGCTGCAAGGCAAAAGCCAATTAGCCCCGCAAGCCGTGCATTGCGCTGCGGTGGGCGATATGCTGGCCCGAATGCACTTGGCCGGGCAAAACTACGAGCGCCAACAGCCTAATTTGCGCGGCCTGCCGTGGTGGAATGAAACCGTGCCGGTGGTATTGCCCTACCTGATGCCCGAGCAGGCCGATTTGTTGCGCTCAGAGTTGGCCTACCAAAACCATATAGCCTCCTCCTCGGCCTATGCTGCGCTGCCCGCTGGCCCGGTACATGCTGATTTGTTCCGTGACAACGTGATGTTCGATGGCGAAACCCTCACCGGTTTTTTTGATTTTTATTTTGCTGGTGTCGATACATGGATGTTCGATTTGGCCGTCTGCCTCAACGATTGGTGCATTGATTTGAGCACCGGTCAGCACGATGCAGCCCGCGCTGATGCCATGTTACAAGCCTACCAAACCGTGCGCCCGCTGATAGCAGCCGAGCGCGAACTGCTCAATGCCATGCTGCGCGCTGGGGCGTTGCGCTTTTGGATTTCGCGCCTGTGGGATTTTCACCTGCCGCGCCAAGCCTCCTTGCTCACGCCGCACGACCCGGCCCATTTTGAGCGCGTACTGCGCCAGCGCATTGCCCAGCCATTGGCGCTCTGATTGTTGTTTGTTGCACTATGAAACTTCGCATCGTCCCTACCAGCACCGGCCTCACTTGGGTCAAGGGGGGCATTAGCGTGTTCCGTCGCCAGCCGATGGCCATTGCCGCGTTGTTTTTCATGACGATGGCCTCGATGTCGCTGGCCTCCATCGTGCCCCTGATTGGCCCGGCGCTGGCGCTGGGCCTGTTGCCATCGGCCACCTTGGCCATGATGGTGGCTGCGGCTGAAGCCATGCAGGGGCGCTTTCCGACACCGGCGGTGCTGTTGGTAGCTTTTCGCACCAGCAAGCAGCATCTGCGCCATATGCTGGTGCTGGGTGCGCTGTACGCAGTAGGCTTTTTGCTGGTAATGGGCTTGTCGGCCTTGGTAGATGGCGGCCAGTTTGCCCAAGTTTATTTGGGCCATATCCCCATGACGGAAGAATTGGCCCAAAGCGATGCTTTCCAGCACGCCATGTGGTTGGCTATGCTGCTGTATTTGCCGCTATCGCTGCTGTTTTGGCACGCACCGGGCTTGGTGCATTGGCATGGCGTGCCACCCGTGAAAAGCCTGTTTTTTAGCTTGGTAGCCTGTGCGCGCAACTTTAGCGCCTTTATCCTTTTTGGCCTAGGCTGGCTGGGGGCTTTTGCCTTGGGTGGTGTGTTAATGAGCCTGCTTGGAGCGCTGCTGGCCGCCTTGGGCTTGTTCAGTGCTGGGGCCATGGCCGGCCTGATGGTGGCGCTGGCAATGGTGATGGCCGCCATGTTCTTTAGCTCTATCGTTTTTACCTTCCGCGATTGCTTTGAGCCACCCCCACCCGCCCCCGACGTAGATTTGCCCGATACCAAATTGGACAGCGTTTTGTAAACGCTGCCCATCACCCCTTATCTTAGGGTGCTGGCGTTTTGGGCTGGTAAGCGCAGTAAGCGGCTACGGCGCATTCCCAGCAACGCGGTTTGCGCGCTTGGCATACATAGCGCCCGAGCAAAATTAACCAGTGGTGCGCGCCCACTGCATAGGCAGCGGGCACACGGCGTAGCAGTTGCTGCTCTACCGCCAACGGCGTTTGGCCCGGTGCCAGCCCGGTGCGGTTGCCCACCCGGAAGATATGTGTATCCACGGCGATGGTCGGCTCGCCAAAGGCCACATTCAGCACCACATTGGCGGTTTTGCGGCCCACGCCGGGCAGTTGCTCTAACTCTTGGCGTGTGCGCGGTACCTCGCCGCCATGGCGCTCTAGCAGAATACGGCAAGTTTCTAGCAAATGCCGCGCTTTGCTACGGTAGAGGCCAATGGTTTTGATATAGCCCTCTAGCCCTTCTTGGCCCAGCGCCAGCATCGCTTGGGGCGTATTGGCCACCGGAAACAACAGGCGCGTGGCTTTGTTCACGCTGACATCAGTAGCCTGCGCTGATAGCAATACCGCCGTTAATAATTCAAACGTGCTGCTGTATTGCAGCTCAGTTTGCGGCTGGGGGTTGGCGGCTTGTAGGGTAGCAAAGAAGGGGGCAATCTGGGAAGCTTTCATGGCGTGGCAGTGTAGGGCTTGGGCCGATGGGGGCACAATGCGAAGTTCACTTTTCCACCACCGATTTCTGTCATGCAATTTGCCTCCCGCCTCGATGCCATCGAAACCTCGGCCATTCGTAAACTGTTCAAACTGCTGGGCAAGCCCGGCATCATCAGCTTTGCTGGGGGCTTTCCCGACAGCGCGATGTTTGATGTGGAGGGCATTCGCGCCGCTACCGAGCGCGCCTTGGCCCAAGAGCCGGGCGCAGCCTTGCAATATGGGGCCACCGAAGGTTACCAGCCCCTGCGCGAACAATTGGCGGCCTTTATGGTCAGCAAAGGAGTGCCGGATGCGGCCCCAGAGCAGCTGATAGTGACCACCGGCAGCCAGCAGGCATTAGACCTGATTGGCAAGACCATGATTAGCCCCGGTGACAAGGTAATTGTGGAAGCCCCCACCTTTTTAGCCACCATCCAATGCTTTCGCCTGTATGGCGCAGACCTTATCACGGCACCAATGGACAGCGATGGCGTGCAAACCAACGCGCTAGAGCAGCTCATCATTGAGCATCGCCCCAAGCTGATTTACCTGATTCCTACCTTTGGCAACCCCAGCGGTGCCACCTTGAGCCACGAGCGGCGTTTGCGCGTGTTGCAGCTGGCGGCGCAGTACCAAACGCTGGTAGTAGAAGACGACCCCTATGGCGATTTGTATTTCAATGCAGCACCGCCGCCAAGTTTGCTTGCGCTGTCTAGCCAGGTGCACGGCAGCCGCGACTGGTTGGCGCATTGTGGCTCTCTGAGTAAAGTGCTCTCGCCGGGCCTGCGCGTGGGCTGGCTGATGGCTCCGCCCGCCTTGCTGGCCAATGCGGTGATGTGCAAACAGTTTAGCGATGCCCACACCAGCACCTTTGCCCAAGCCGTGGCGGCGCAGTACCTGCAAGCAGGCCGAATGCCCGCCACGCTGGCCCATGTGCGCCAAGTCTATGCCGAGCGCGCCCAAGCTTTGTGCGATGCCCTGCGCGCGCAATTGGGCGATGCCGTGGAGTTTGTGCAACCGCAAGGTGGCTTGTTTGTCTGGTTGCGCTTGACTGGAGCCGGTGGCAAAGAGCAGAGCGCCAACGCTTTGGCCCAGCGCGCCATTGAGCGCGGCGTGGCCTTTGTGCCCGGTGCCCCCTTCTTTGCCCAAAACCCCGACCCAGCTACCTTGCGCCTGTCTTTTGCCACTGCCGATGTAGAAAAAATCCGCGAAGGCGTAGCCCGCTTGGCGCAAGCCCTGAACGCTGTATGAGCCGCTTGCAAACCGAACTCCAGCGCCTGTATCTGCTGGAGGATTTTGCAGTGGCTGATACACCCCCTGCGCTGATGGATGCCCAAGGCCGGGTGCGCGCCATCGTCGTAGAGTTGGCGCGCAGCGTGCCTTGGGAGCAGGTGGCTGCCTTTTGGCATCGGGTGCAAGACGATGGCGGCTTGCCACCCCCGGCTTTGGCCGTCTCGGGGCGCGATGGTTTCCAGCTGTGGTTCTCGCTGGCCGTGCCGGTGCCCTTGGCCGAGGCGCTGGACGTGGTGCAGTGGCTACGCCAGCAGTATGGGGCCGGTTTGGCCCCAGCACAGTGTCGCACTTGGCCCACGCCAGAGCAGCAACACGCAGCGCTGGTGCCTGCCGTGCAAAGTACCACCGGGCATTGGTCGGCTTTTATCGTGCCCGGTTTGGGCAGTATGTTTGCCGATGAACCTTGGCTAGAGCGCCAGCCCAGCCCCGATGCCCAAGCGGACTTGTTGCAGCCCTTGCAAAGCATCAGGCCATCGGTTTGGGGCCGCTTGGTGCAGCAGTGCCAACTTGCGCCGCGCACGTCGATGGCGGTGCCCGTAGCCCCCAGCCCTGCCGGGGCGGATGCCCACCATTTTTTGCACAGCGTGATGAACGATGCCGCCGTGCCTTTGCCCTTGCGTATCGAAGCTGCCAAGGCGCTGCTACCTTATAGCCATAGGCCGTATCATCGCGGCCCTGAGACGTCCATTCCGGGCGAATTTTCCCATTGAAGGACAACTCACTATGCGTAAAACATTCCAACTGCACATCGAAGGCAAGCACCCCGACCGGCTACTCGATGCCACCAAGCACGAAATTCGCAAATACCTCAAGCGCGAACGCAGCCGCCCCCTGCCCGAGGGTGCAGACTACTGGGACTTTGCCTGCCAGTTTGGCACTAGCAAAGAAGCCGCTGCCCCTATCGGCGTGGGCGAAATCATCGCGGCAGTGGATGCTTTGGCCAAAGAGGGCGCTAGCCAGTTTTATTTGGAGATTCTGGCTGGCCACGGCAAGCGCCAAGCCCCGCCAGTGCGCGGCCCCGTAGAGCCACCCCTTGCTGCCCCCTATTTGGGCGAGGACTGAAGACCCGCAGCCTGTGCGGCGCGCAGTTTGTCTTTTTTACTCGGGCGCTTGCCCTTGATACCGCCATTGCTGGGGGCGGGTGCGGGGGCCACTTCGGTTGGTTCAAAGCCAGCAATGTGTTCTAGTGGCAAACTGAGGTGCTGGCGCTTTTCAATCAAATGCCAATGCGCTTGGCTGGCGGGCGTGACTAAAGTGACGGCCAAGCCGCTTTCACCGGCGCGGCCTGTACGGCCAATGCGGTGGGTGTAATCTTCGGTAGAACGCGGCAAGTCGTAATTGACCACCACCGGCAGTTGTGCAATATCAATACCACGGGCGGCCAAGTCGGTAGTGACCACCACTTGCCAGCGGCTGGCCTTGAATTCATCAAGCACTTGGGTGCGCGCCCCTTGGCTCAAATCGCCATGAAACGGCGTGGCAAATACCTTGGCGCGGTAGAGCTTTTCTGCCACATGCTCGGCGGTGTATTTGGTGGCCACAAATACCAGCACCCGCTCCCAGCCTTCATCTTTTATCAGCTTGAGCAACAGCTGGGTGCGGCGTTTATCGTCCACGGCAATGGCACGTTGCAAAATGGTGGCCTCGGCGTGGGCATCCTCTTCGTTGGGGGCCACTTCGATACGCACTGGTGCGCGCAACAGGCCCTGCGCCAAGGCTTGCACGCTGTCTGGGAAGGTGGCAGAGAACAACAGCGTTTGCCGCTGTGCGGGCAGCAGCGCCAACACGCGGTTCAGTTCTTCGCTAAAGCCCAAATCCAAAAGGCGGTCAGCCTCATCGAGCACCAGCAGTTGCACCGCAGACAGGCGCAAGGCGCGCTGCTCCACCAAATCGAGCAAGCGCCCCGGTGTGGCCACCACGATGTCGGCACCGCCGCGCAAGGCCATCATCTGTGGGTTAATCGACACGCCACCAAAAGCCACCACCACCTTGGGCGGTTGTGGCAAGGGCTGGCCCAAGCTGCGTAGCACCTCGCCCACTTGGGCGGCCAGCTCGCGCGTAGGCACCACCACCAAGGTATGCACGCGGCGCGCACCGCCACCGGGGCGACTGGCCAACAGCAGGTTTTGGTATTGTTGCAACGCTGGCAAGGCAAAGGCAGCGGTTTTGCCCGAGCCGGTGCGGGCGCTGGCCCAGACATCAGCGCCTTGCAAAATAGCCGGAATGGCCTGCGTTTGGATGGGCGTGGGCACGGTAAAGCCCAGCGCGTTGACCGCATGGGCCAGCGCGGGAGAGAGGCCAAGAGAGACAAAAGACATGGTCAAACAAGCAATAAGGCAAAAGCGCAAGGCCGCATTGTGCGCTATGGTCTAGCACCACGGTAGCTTGCGCTACATTCGATGGGTAATCGGAGACCAGCATGGATGAATTTGACGAATACACTAAAGCACTAATCATCATGGGCATGATTACGGTGTCGGTATTGGTGTGGTTTTTGATTGCATCGTTGGCGGGCGAGTTTTTAGACCACAAGCCCGCCGTACCCGATGATTCCGAACATAAACCCGAAGCAGCACCTACTGCTGCCACTGCGGCGGCAGCGGCAGCAGCTACCACCACCAGCACAGCACGGCCTGCACTAGACCGTACCCCAGCAGACCCGCGCCTGCTGGCAGCGGTGTCGGCCAGCAACTGGGCCGCCGCGCACCAACTGTTGCGCGCGGGCATCTCGCCCCGAGGGGTGGATACCCAAGGCCGCTCCCTGTTGGAGTTGGCAACGCGCAAACACGATGAGCAAATGATGCAATTGCTCAAAACCCACGGGGCTAAGCGCAATGGCTAAGCCAGCCCCGTGTGGCTGGTTGATTACATTTGCTGGGTGGGTACGTGGTGGCGCAACTCGGTCTGGCGGTTGTTGTCATCGACAAACACCAGTTCTGGCTCGTGTGTTTTTACGTGGTCTTCATGCACTTGGGCAAAGGCGGCAATGATGAGTAAATCGCCCACGCAAGCACGGCGCGCTGCCGAACCATTGACCGAAATCATGCCGCTACCACGTTGGCCCTTGATGGCGTAAGTAACAAAGCGCTCGCCGTTGTCAATGTTCCAGATATGGACTTGTTCGTTTTCGGCAATGTTGGCCGCATCGAGCAGGTCTTCGTCAATCGCGCACGAGCCTTCATAGTGCAGCTCGCAATGCGTGGTTTTGACGCGGTGGATTTTGGATTTAAGCAGGGTACGAAACATAGTAAATACGACCAGTGTGAATGGCTGGGTTAATGGCTAATGGGAGGAACAAGAATAGTGGGTGCTGCTGGTGCAGCCAAGTTGGGATAGTCGCGGCTGTAGTGCAGGCCCCGGCTTTCACGGCGCATTTGGGCCGAGCGCACAATCAATTCGGCCACCTGCACCAAGTTACGCAGTTCTAACAAATCGCGCGTGACATGGAAATGGGCATAAAACTCTTGGATTTCTTCTTGCAGCAAGCGGATACGGTGCGCGGCACGCTCTAGGCGCTTGTTGGTACGCACAATGCCCACATAGTCCCACATAAAACGGCGCAACTCATCCCAATTATGCGAAATCACTACAGCTTCGTCGGCATCTTGCACCCGGCTATCGTCCCAGCGCGGCAGCGCAGGAATGAGCGAGCGCGGCGCTGCGGCAATCGATTGGGCAGCAGCACGGGCAAACACCATACACTCTAACAAAGAATTGCTGGCCAGTCGGTTAGCACCGTGCAGACCGGTGCAAGCGGCCTCGCCCACGGCATACAGGCCGGGCAAATCAGTGCGTCCGGCCAAGTCGGTCAGGATACCACCGCAGGTAAAGTGGGCGCTGGGCACTACCGGAATGGGGTCTTTGCTGATGTCAATGCCCAGTTCGGCGCAACGCGCCAAAATATTGGGGAAGTGTTCCTGCAAAAAGGCCGGGCTTTGGTGCGATATGTCCAGATAAACGCAATCGAGGCCGTGCTTTTTCATTTCAAAGTCAATGGCACGCGCCACGATGTCGCGTGGGGCCAGTTCGGCGCGTTCGTCGTGGGCAGGCATAAAGCGCGTGCCATCGGGCAATTTAAGCTGCCCGCCCTCGCCGCGCACCGCCTCGCTAATCAAAAAAGATTTAGCGTGCGGGTGGTAGAGGCTGGTGGGGTGAAATTGGATGAACTCCATGTTGGCCATGCGACAACCAGCACGCCAAGCGGCGGCAATGCCATCGCCGGTAGAAGTGTCGGGGTTGGTGGTGTAGAGGTACACCTTACCCGCGCCGCCAGTGGCCAAAATAGTTTGGGGCGCGCGGAAGGTAATTACCTCGTCGGTTTGCTCATCTAGCGCATACAGCCCCAAGCAGCGCTGCCCGGCCAGCCCCAGTTTTTGGCTGGTAATTAAATCGACCAGCGTATGGTGTTCAAACAGGGTAATGCCGGGCGTAGCGCGCACCACGTCAATCAGGGTGTCTTGCACCGCTGCGCCGGTGGCATCGGTAACGTGGGCAATGCGTCGGGCGCTGTGGCCGCCTTCGCGCGTCAGGTGCAACTGTTCGCCTTCTAGCGTGAAGGGCACACCCAAATCGCGCAGCCAAGCAATGGCTGCTGGCGCATTTTCGACCACAAAGCGCGTGCTGGCCAAATCACACAAACCAGCCCCCGCTACCAGCGTGTCTTCAATGTGGGCTGCAAAGCTATCGCTATCGGACAGCACCGCTGCAATGCCCCCCTGCGCCCAAGCGCTGGAGCCATCGTGCATGGTGCGCTTGGTAATCACGGCCACGCGGTGCGTAGCGGCCAGATGCAAGGCGGCAGACAAGCCAGCCAAGCCACTGCCCACAATCAGAACATCAAAATCGTGTGAAGCCATAAAAAATAGGAATAAAAAAAGAGCACCCACCAAGGGCACGGCATAGAGGAGGCATCTGGCAGACATCAGACGGGCGTATAGGCCAACCTGACATAGATGGGGGCGAAGGCTTCGGCTTGGGTGATTTCAATCAAGGTCTCTTTGGCCAGCTCTAGCAGGGCAATGAACGTGACTACCAACACGGTGCGGCCTTGGGCCGGATTAAACAAGGCTTCAAACTCGATAAAGCGCCGCCCTTGCAAGGCGCGTAGCACTTGGCCCATGTATTCGCGCACGCTTAACTCTTCGCGCGTGATGCGGTGGTGTTGCACCAAGGTAGCGCGGCGCAGAATGTCGCGCCAAGCAGTTTGCAAGTCGGCCACGCACACATCGGGCAGGCGCTGTTGCAGGTTTTGCCCCAGCACTACCTGCGCGGACCAAAAATCGCGCCCGTGTTGTGGCACTTGGCCCAACTGCACGGCGGCCCCCTTGATTTGTTCGTACTCTAGCAAGCGGCGCACCAGTTCGGCGCGTGGGTCATCCACCTCGTCGCCGCTGTCGGCTTTGCGTACTGGCAGCAACATGCGCGATTTAATCTCAATCAGCATGGCCGCCATCAGCAGGTATTCGGCAGCCAGCTCTAGGTTGCGGCTGCGAATTTCCTCTACATAGGCCAGATACTGGCGCGTGAGCGCAGCCATCGGGATGTCGAGGATATTGAAATTTTGCTTGCGAATCAGGTACAGCAGCAAGTCTAGCGGGCCTTCAAAGGCATCCAGCATGACCTCTAGCGCATCGGGCGGGATATAGAGGTCTGCTGGCAGGGCAAACAGTGGCTCGCCATACAGGCGCGCCAAGGCGGCGCTGTTGTGGCTATCTTGTGCAAGCACCACAGGCACAGCAACACCTGCCAAGGCCACAGAGGGCGCTTTGGCAGATAGATTGGCAGGGGTGCTGCCCATGAATTATTGGCCCATGCCGCTGCCGAACCCGTGCCAGCAACCCTGTGCTGCTTACAAGCCTGGGTTGGGCTGGGCTTGGTAAGGATAGGGCTTTTGCGCTACACGGCCAGCATCGTAATCTTGCCAAATCTCGCGGTCCACCTGCTTGTCCCACAGCAGGGCACGGCCTGCCACCTGCTGGGCATCCAACTCGGGGCGCTGCGCTTTAAGCTGGTTGATAAATTGTGTCGCGTCGGACATGTAATGGGGGCGGGCAAAAATAGACATAGACTGGGTGAACCTCTCTGGCCGTAATTTTAATAGGGGATGCGCTATGCCGTCTTTCAAACACCTTGTTCGCCACTTTGCTATCGGCTGCGCCGTGCTGGCGCTCAGTGCCTGTGACCCCCAGCGCATTAGCGAGCTGGAGGAGGGGCTATCGACCGAGGTGGACGTGCGCGACCGCTTTGGCGTGCCCGATTATGTGTGGGATGAAGGCGGCGGCAACCGCACGCTGGAATACAACCGCCAACCCGCCGGAATGCGTAACTACATGATTACCATTGGCCCCGACGGCAAAATGAGCGCCCTGCGCCAAGTGCTAACACCAGAGAATTTTGCCCGCATCAGCCCCGGCATGGGCATGGACGAGGTGCGCCGACGCTTGGGCAAACCGGCCAAAATCACACCCTTGTCACTTAAAAATGAAACCCACTACGATTGGCGTTTTTTAGAGCCGCCCAACACGCCGATGCTGTTCACGGTCATCACAGACCAGCAATTGCGCGTGTTGCGTACCCAAGTAGGGCCAGACCCTGCCGAGAGCCACGGCGGCGGGCGTTAATCTATTTTCTATGTGTGGTTGCGTACAGACTTTGGGCTTGCCGGTAGATAGCATGGTTTTACACACGTTGAAAGGCGTGCGTTATTGCAAATTTGCCTCTGGCTACTTGCAATAGACCGATTACAACCATTAGGAATCATCACCATGACAAACCGCGCCGCTTACGTTGAGAAGATGGAACTTCAACTGGAAAAACTCAACAAGAAAATGCAAGGGCTTGAAGCTACTGCCAAAGAGGCAAAAGAAGATGCCCGCCAGAAATACAATGAAGAAATGACCAAATTGCGTCAGCAATCTGAAGTGGCTGCCGCCAAGCTCGAAGAGCTGAAAGTGGCTAACACGGATTCGTGGGAAACTTTGGTAACTGATATGGAAAAAATACACGACTCTTTGACGCATTCTTTCTTCTCGTTATTCAAAATTCCCGGTGCCAGTGATTTTCCAGAACCCTCTGAAAAGGTAGAGGCTCCAGCGCCTCACAAAAAAGCAAAGTAAGCAATTTGAAAAAATTGTAATTCAAGCGCTTAGCGTAAAAGCGCCCATCCCCAAATCAGGGATGGGCGCTTTTTTTTGCCGTTGCTTTATTTACGCAGCAGCGCCTTGAGCACGTTTTGCAAACGGCGTGCGCTGCCTGCATCGCTGGCGCTGGCCAACACGGTGGCTACATCAGCGCCCCAGGTTTCTGTGGGTGCCGGGTCATTGCGGCGCGTTAGCAGTTGCAGCTTGAGGCGTTGGCGCTCGGATATTTGCTCGGCGGGCGAGGGCACATCAGCGGCAATTTCCAGACGCAACAGCGATGGGGCTGCATCGCCGGTGGCTGCCTTGGCCAAAACTTGTGTCCAGTTGCTACGCACTGCCGGGGCCACCCGTGCGCCCAATTCTTGTGCCGAAGGCAACAGCGCGGGGTCGCGTTTTTCCCAAGCAGTCAGGAGTTGGGTGAGGGCTTCGCCGTGGGCTTGGGCGGCCAACTTTTTGAGGGCCTGCTGGGCGTGTTCCATCGCTTCGCGTTGGGCGCGGAAGGCGGCATCGCCCAAGCGCGGGCCACGGTCTTCGTAGGCAGGGGCGCGCTCGCGCTCGGCAAAACGGCCACCACTGCGCGCATCGTCACGGGGGCCACGGGCATCGGGACGGCCTGCATCGCGGCTGGGGCGGGCATCGCGGCGCTCGCCGGGTTTGCCATTGCGGCCCATTGGGGCTGCTGGAGCCTCTTTTTTCATGCCGGGGCGGTCATCGCCACGCACGGCCACTACCGGACGGTTGGCGGGCTTGGGGGCCACTGGTGCGGCAGTTTCTGGCGCGGCGGCTTCGCCCTCTGGGGCTGGCCCCGTGTTTTCGGTGGCCGCTACTTCTGGCTCTGGGTTGGGCGCTGGCTCGGTGGTTTGGGCAGCAGCATCGGCATCGGCACGGGCTTGGGCCTGACCACGCAGGGCAGCCTCTAGCGCTGCCATCGCTTGGCGAATTTGCTGGGCATCACCGCTGGCATTGGCGGCCTCTAGGGCTTTGGCGGCATCGACTACGGCGCGGTCACGGGCGCTGAGTTCGGTGGCGTGTTTTTCACGCTCGGCAGTTTTGCGCTGGAAGGCATCGTCAATCGGCTTGCGGAAGGTATCCCACAATTTTTGCTCGTGCTTGCGGTCCAATGGCACGCCTTGGGCTTCGGCTTGCCAGCGTTGTTGCAATGCCTTGATGGCATCAATACGCAAGGCCGGGGCGGCACCCAGTACGTTGGCCTCTTCAATCATGGCTTGGCGGCGCAGAATGCTGGCCTTTTGCGCGGCCTCTAGCGGTGCCGCAGCGGCAGTGATGGCCTGCTTCCACAGGGGTTGCAATTCGGCAAACAGTTTTTCGCCTACATGGCCGCTGGCGCGCCAGCGGTCAGCAAACTGGTACAGGCTGCGGTTGACGGCTTTCCAGTCGCCAGTGGCAGCGGAGCTGGCGGCCCAAGCCTTCAATTCTTCAATCAGTGCCAAACGTTGCGCTTTGTGTTCTGCGGCTTCGGCGCGGATTTTTTCTAGCCAAGCCTCTACCACCTTGTGCGCGGCGTTGCAGGCTTCGTCAAATTTTTTCCACAGGGCGTGGTTGGGCGCACCGCCTTGGTCGGCTTTTTTCCATTGCTCGCGCAGTTGGCGCAGGCTTTCTTGGATTTTGCGCCCGCCCAAGGCTTGGCCTTCGGGGCGATTGAGCAGGGCTTCGGCTTTGGCGATGAGTTCTTCGCGCACTTGGTCGGCGCTCCAACGCTGCCAGCCTTCTAGCTCACCGGCAGCTACTAAAGCGGTGTGTACCTGTTGCTCTAGTGCGGTATCAATGTGCTTGCCGTGGTCTTTGAGTACGGCGCGCAGGGCAGCAGCGGCACCGACGCTGGCTTTGCCATGCCCTTCGGCGGTTTCTTGTTCTAGCTTGGCCAAGGCTTCGCGCACGGCTTCTACCGCTTTGGCGACGACTTCGGGCGCCGCCTTGGGCTTGGCGACACGCGCTGGGCGCTCGGCGGCAGCCGCAGCAGCGGCTTCGGTGGGCAGGCCACGGGCTACGCGCAGTTCATCGGCCCACACCGGCACCGGCGGCAGAGGGGCCGCAGCGTCTTCGGCAGCAGCTACCGCTTGGGCTACAGCGGGCTGGAAGGCATCCCACACCACCAGCAATTGGCTACGCGAGGCATCGAGCAGCGTTGGGAAGCGCGCCTCAACACTCACCCAGCTGGCATCGCCGGTCAGAGCTTGGGCTTGGTCTTGCCAGTGTTGCACATCGGTACGCAGCACCTCTAGGGCGGCTTGGGCATCGCGCCACGATTTGGTGGACAGCACCTCAATGCGCTGGGCCAGCAGCACGGCGGCTTCGCGCTGCACTTGTACGCGGTGTTGCAGGTCTTCAATGACTTTGACGCGCTCGACCAATTGCGCCTTGAGCAATGACAGCGGCTCGCGCGACAGCGGCGCGCCCGCCTTGGCGGCATCGCGTTGCCAAGCCAAGGCATCGGCAATGTTGAGTTTGGCTGCATCTAGCAACGCTTGGGCTTTGGCGGCCCATTCAGCGGCGATGGCTTCTTGGTTTTTGGCGCGGCGCAGTTCTTCAATGCGCTCACGTACTGCCTTGGCCGCGCCTTTGTCTCGGCCACTGAGTTCTTTGAACACTTCCTGCAATTGCTCGGGGGCGGGCTGGGTGGTGAGCCACTCGCGGATACGCGCAGCACGCTCGCCTGACGTTGCCGCCGAAAAAGCCCCACCAGTGAGGGCATCAAGGGGATGCGCTTCAGGGGTCTTGACAGGGGCTGGATGGTTTTCGGGAGCGTCGGACATTTTGTTGCGTGAAAGAAAAGAAAACATGGATGGTGAAAAAAACGACTACCTAAAGGAGCTTCTTGGGCAGCAATGGCGGACAAACAGTAGGCCAGCCGGACTGACTTGTGTTGAAGAAAGCGCTATTTTGACCGGTATTTGAACCGGCACCTATCCCACAGGCTTAACGAACCGCCAAGCTCAGTGCTGCCTGCGGTGTCCAGTCGGTCTGTGCGGGCACGGTTTTGGGTGCGCCCAGAAACAAGCGCTCTAGTGGTAAATCGCGCGTGGCCAGATAGTCGCGCACCGCCACGGCACGCGCCAGCGCCAGCTCGCGCATGGCATTGTCGGGCACATGGATGCTGCCTAGCAACACCGCTTCCATCTGCGCTACGGGTACATCTTTGGCCATGCCGATAAGGTTGCGCTCTTTTTTCAGGTCGGCCCGGCGATAGACCTCTTTGAGCAGCAGCGGGTATTCTTCGGCACTGACAGGCGTTACCGTTTGTGCGGCTTGACCGGCGCGCACGGCTTGGCGGCGTTTTTGCGCCTGCACCATTTCTTGCAAGCGTGCTTGGCGCCAAGCCTCGTCTTCTGCGTCGGCACTGGCTTGGCCCACCACGGTCATGTTCAAAGCGGGGCGCTCTTGCATGGCTTGGGCGATTTTGTCCAAACTTTGCCTTGCCGCCGGTGTGAGCTGTGGCGTACCTAAGTCAAAGGCAACGCTGCCCTGTTCTTCAGCGCCACTGAACAAACCAGCCAGCAAAGAGAAAGGGGCCGTGACGGCCTTGGTGATGAGGTTGCCCACCAGCTTAAAAATGACAGTCCCCAAACGAAATTCTGGGTCATTGAGCGAGCCGTTGATAGGCAAATCAACATTAATTACGCCATTGCGGTCTGCCAGCAAGGCCGTGAGCAACCGCAGAGGCAAGCTGGTGGATGCGCCTTCTACCGGGTCGCCAAACTTTAATTGGTGCAGCACCAGTTTGTTACCTGCCGTCAATTGCCCATCGGCTTGCACTTGGTAATGGATGTCCATGTTGAGCTTGCCGCGCTCAATGCCATGCCCGGCGTATTTGACGGTGTAAGGCGACAGCGGTGGCAGCTCCAAATCGTGCATCTGGCCGCGAATGTTCAGCGCCAAAGGTTGCACCAAAGGATTGAGCTGGCCAGTAATCTGCAATGTAGCGGTGCCTTGCGCGCGCCCTCGTAGTTCCAAATCGGCCATTTGTGGGGACATTCCGGGAGCGGCTGGCACCGAAGAAAAAGCACTCAAGCGCCCGGCCAGTCCACTTAAATCGGCTGAATAATTGGGTTGGATAAAGTAATCTGAAAAATCAACCCGGCCACCCGATAGGGTGATGGGGCCAATGCGAATGATGGGCGCTGGTGGCGTGGTTGCAGTAGTAGCTATGGCCGTGCTGGCAGGCGCTGTGGCGCTGGCAGCTGGGGTCTTGCGCCAATTTTGCAAATTGAGGTGGCCATCTTTTTCGATGACCACACGGGCAAAAAAATCGGCCAAGGCAGTTTCTCGCACTTCTACTTGCAAGGGCTGGTCTGGTACTAAAGCTACCGACAAGCCGCGCACGGCCAACGATTTCCAGTTGAGCAAATTTTCGGCGCGGCCTATGCGCCAAGGGCCGTGCAGGCTGGGGTGGGGGGCTTGCTCCTCGGTGGCCAAGGTGCGTACACGTACATCGTCCAAGGCAGCATCACCAGCCAGCTTGACTTGCGGGCCGCCAGCGGTTTGGGCATAGTTGATTTGCCCTTCAAAACTGCCATCGGCGCGGCGGATGTCCATATTCAAATCGTGCGCCACATAGGGCACCAAGACATGCAGTGGCAACTGTTGCGCCTGTAGCTGGCCCTGTACGGCCAAGGGCGTTAAAGCCAAGCTGCCATCGTATTGCAGTCGGCCCGGCTCAGTGCGCCCAGCGCCGATGCGTGCCGATAGGTTCAAGGTGGCCGGGGCTGCCTGTGCGTCCAGTGGTGCAAAGTTTTTCAGTTGCACTTGCAAGCCCGACACCATCAGCGCCACCGCAGAGGCGGCAGCACCATCGCGAAAGGCCACCGAACCGCCATGCAAGGCCAAGTCTTGCCACTGCACTGACCAAGGCGGCGCGGGTGCTGGCGCGGCGCTGGCCGCCGTTGTTGACACCGTTGACACCGTTGGCGGCTGGGCTGGGGGCAACCAAGGCTCAAACATCCAGCGGCCAGCACTGTTGCGCTCTAGCAACAGGCGCGGCTGGGTCAGGGCCATGCTTTCTACCGTGACGCGGCGTTGGCCTAAGTGGATTTGGGTATTTTGTAGCTGCAATTTTTTCAGCTCGGCCAAGCTGTTGGGGCTACGCAGGGCCAAACTCGGTGCAGTAGCCGGTTGGCAATCGGTTTGGGGGGCGCAGGCCAGTTCTACATCGTCTAAGCTCAATTGCGCGATTTGGGCCACCATGTTGGGGCCGTTCCAAGCCAAGCCCACATCGGCATGGAGCAAGCCGTCCAAGTGTGGCAGCAGTGACGCGGCCAAATAGGGGCGGCCCCACGCCAAAGGCAGCGCTTTGACCGACAGCGCCAGCTGGGCTTGGTGCTGGTTGGCCTTGCCAGTAAACGCCAGCTGTGCTGGTGCGTGCTGGTCGCGCGGTGCCGATAGCTGCACCTGCCCAGAAAACGGCACGGGCTGCTGCAAGGGCCAAGCGATTTGCGTGGCTTGTAAGGCCAGCCCACGCAGGGCCAAGCGGGCCGGGGTGGCCAAGCTATCGTCTTGCCAATCTACTTGCGCTTTTTGGATGCTCAACTGCTCAAGCTGGAACTGCCAAGGCATCGTGCTGCTGTGGGTGTTTTCTGTCTTTTTGCTGCTAGGTGTTGCTGAGGACGTTAGCCGTAGCCAATTGAGTTGCCCTTGTAGGTCACGATGCACGCGCACCTGTGGAGACTCTAGGCGCACTGCGCGCAACTGCACGCGGCGCTCTAGCGGCAGCAGTTCTTCGATGTCTAGCGTGAGGCGCTCTAAAAACAACAGTTTGGCTTGGGCGGCATCGTGCAATTGCAGCTGGTGCGCCGCCAGATGGCCACTGAGGCGCAGCATGGGTTTTTGCTCGGTGGCTTCGGGCGCTGCTTGGGCAAACTGTACGCGCAACTCGGCATCTAGCAGCGCCGACTGCACGCGCACTGGCAGGCTGGCGGGCAAGTAGGCCAAATAGGGTTTTAAGTCTAAACCCGACCAGCGCAACAGCATCTCGGCTTGGGGCTGTGGGGCAAAGGGCGTGGCCTGCGTGGTGGATTCAAAGCGGCTGCCATTAAGCTCAAAGGCCAGCTGCGGCTGCACCTTGGCCATGCGCTGGGTGGGCAAATTGCTCAAACTCGGAATTTGCACTTGCAGCGCGCGCAAACTGTGCGCGCGCCCGATGGTGTCATCTTGAAACTCTATCGCCCCGCCGCGCAATACCACGTTGTGCAAAGCAAAGGCGGCTGGTGGGCCAGTGTCTGGCGCAGGCTGTTGGGCCTGCAAACGCGCCATGATGTCGTCGATATCCCACCGACCTGCGGCTTGCTGGGTAAGGTGCAGCACCGGCGCATCTATTTCTAACGCCGTCAACACCGGCGCCAAATGGCGCAAAGATTGCCAATCTGCATCCAAATGCAGGCGCTGCACTTGCAGCAAAGGCTTATCAAGTTCGGGCTGGCGACCTGCAATGCGGATGTCGTGCAGCGTCAACTGCAAACTCCAAGGCCGAAAGTCTATCGCGCCCAGTTGCACCACCCGCCCTAGCCGCTCAGTGGCTAGTTTTTCGCCCAGCGCGCGCAGCAGCGGTGGCAGCGCCAGCCAACCCAAAACCCACAGCAGCAGCCAAAATAACAAGGCAACAAGCCCCCAACGCAACCAAAGTTGTAGGCGAAGCGAAAAAATTTGCATGGGTGCATTTTGCGGGATATTGGCAAAACACCTTGAGAAACAGCGGGAAAACCCGTACCCTTAACAACTTTAAAGTATTAAATTGGCACTTTTTAGTATTGACTTGCTATTTAACCCAATCCTAGAATCGCCCCAGCCTTATCACCCATAGGCCCATATCAACCCCAGCGCTGCCGAATCCGGCTAAGTCAGTTTTGTGCCTTCTTCGGGCTGCACGCCCCGCACAAACTTGATGGCGCACCCATCTAGGCGAGATTGTCTAACTTTGCGGTGCCTCACGAGGGCACCCAATGCACAGACCCCCGCCGCTGAGAAAGGAAAGCGATGACAGCGTCGTCAGCAACATGGCTCTCCGGTGTGCATACCTTTGCCACCGATGTGATTACCGGATTTTTAGCCATCGTCCGCAACAGTTTTGCCCTGGTGGGGCTGTTGGTTATTTTTAGCACCGCAGCCTTGGTAGCGCGCCCTGATTTGCGCCAAACCGGCGAAGAACGCCTCATGGGCTGGCTGCAAGCGCGCCAAGAAGCCTTGTTAGGCCCGACTGAGCTACCACTAGAGCCCAGCGACCGCACCTTGGCCGTCAACCCCAAAGACTTGCCCAAAGAGCAAGCCAAGGTGGCTTACTGGCTAAGCAAAAAGTACAAGGTAGCGCCTGAGCCCGTGGGCCTGTTGGTGGCCGAAGCCTATGCCACCGGCACGCGGGTGCAGTTAGACCCGACGCTGATTTTGGCCATCATGGCGGTAGAGTCCAGCTTTAATCCATTTGCCCAAAGCTCGGTGGGCGCGCAGGGCCTGATGCAAGTCATGACGCGCGTACACACCGACAAATACGAGCCTTTGGGCGGCAAACTGGCCGCCTTTGACCCGGTGACCAATCTGCGCGTGGGCGTGAAGGTGCTTACCGATTGCATCAGCCGCACGGGTTCAGTCGAGGGCGGGCTGGTCTGCTACGTCGGTGCCAGCCATTTAGACAACGATGGCGGCTATGCCAGCAAAGTGCTGGCAGAACACACGCGCCTGCGCCAAATAGCGGGCCAGCGCAAAGCTCCCGTATCGCCCTTCCCGCTGCTAGCACAGCGCAAGCCCGAACCCGTTTTGACTGTGCCCACAGCAGCACCAGCCACAGCGACAGAGGCCACCGAAGCCACCGAGGCCAAAGCCACGCCCCCAGCCACGGCCAGCACCGAAAAAGTGGCCTTGTTGTCAGGTCTTTGAAAGATGCCGAACGGCGCTACGTTGCGCTGTCAGCTACACTAGACAAGCACGCGACTGGCGATAGGCACGGCATTGCACACTGCAAAATGCCGTTGCTGACGTGGAAACCCGCCAAACCTTGGCAGACAAACCACTGGGAAGCGTGCCGCTGGCGGCCTGTCAGGCCCCGGTGATTCCGCCGTTCGCCTGGGCAGCCCTTGGCTTTAAGGGACTCCAATTTACCGGACTGCCGCACACCATGTACCAACGCAATATCCTTGTCGAGCAAACTGACCCCGAAGTTTTCGCCGCCATCCAAGCCGAAAACCAACGCCAAGAACAGCACATTGAGCTGATTGCCAGCGAGAACTATGCCTCGCCCGCCGTCATGGCCGCGCAAGGCTCACAACTGACCAACAAATACGCCGAAGGCTACCCCGGCAAGCGCTACTACGGTGGCTGCGAGTATGTCGATGTAGTCGAGCAGCTGGCCATTGACCGCCTGAAGCAAATTTTTGGTGCCGAAGCCGCCAACGTGCAGCCCAGCTCTGGCTCGCAAGCCAACCAAGCCGTGCTGCTGGCCTTTGCCAAGCCCGGCGACACCATCATGGGCATGAGCTTGGCCGAAGGCGGCCACTTAACCCACGGTATGCCGCTGAACATGTCGGGCAAGTGGTTCAATGTAGTGTCTTATGGCCTGAATGCCGAAGAAGCCATTGATTACGACAAGATGGAAGCCTTGGCGCGTGAACACAAGCCGCGCATCCTCATTGCTGGTGCTTCGGCCTATTCGCTACGCATTGATTTTGAGCGTTTTGCCAAGATTGCCAAAGAAATTGGTGCCATTTTGTGGGTGGATATGGCCCACTATGCCGGTTTGATTGCCGCTGGTGTTTATCCTAACCCCGTGCCGTTTGCCGATGTCGTCACCTCGACCACACACAAGAGCCTGCGCGGCCCGCGCGGTGGTGTCATTTTGATGAAGGCCGAACACGAAAAAGCCCTCAACAGCGCCATTTTCCCCGGCCTGCAAGGTGGCCCGCTGATGCACGTTATTGCGGCCAAGGCCGTAGCCTTCAAAGAAGCCCTGTCCCCTGAGTTCAAAGCCTACCAAGAGCAAGTGGCCAAAAATGCCAAGGTGATGGCCGAAACCCTGACCGAGCGCGGTTTGCGTATCGTGTCGGGCCGCACCGAAAGCCACGTCATGCTGGTTGATTTGCGTGCTAAGGGCATCACTGGCAAAGCTGCCGAAGCCGCTTTGGGTGCTGCCCACATCACCATCAACAAAAACAGCATCCCCAACGACCCAGAAAAGCCGATGGTCACCAGCGGTATCCGCGTGGGTACCCCGGCCCTCACCACCCGTGGCTTCAAGGAAGAAGAAACCCGCCTCACCGCCAATTTGGTGGCCGATGTGCTAGACAACCCCACGGACGAAGCCAATTTGGCCGCTGTGCGTGCCAAGGTGGCTGCACTGACCGCACGCTTCCCGGTCTACCGTTAAGCAGCTTGTGCCATGAAATGCCCCTTCTGCAGCCACCAGGAAACGCAAGTTGTCGAAACGCGGGTGTCTGAAGAGGGGGATGTCATTCGCCGCCGCCGCCGTTGTGCGGCTTGCGAAAAACGCTTCACCACCTACGAGCGCCCCGAAGTGAGCTTTCCGGTGGTGGTGAAAAAAGATGGCCGGCGCACCGATTACGCCCGCTCTAAATTGTTAGGCTCGTTCCGCATTGCGCTACGCAAACGCCCCGTCAGTACGGCGCAAATCGATACGGCCATCGAGGGCATTGAAGAAACCTTGCTCAATTTGGCCCAACGTGAAGTGCCCTCCAGCCACATTGGTGAATTGGTGATGCGTGAACTGAAAAAGCTAGACCAAGTGGCCTATATCCGCTACGCCAGCGTTTATCGCAGCTTTGAAGACATTGATGAATTCAAGCTGCTGGTGGACGAGGTGCGCCAATAAAGCCTATCTGGCTATTTTGGCGCTGCATCCAAGCGCCGAATGCGCGCCGGTGCCGGGGGCTGCACCTGGCCCTGCGCCTGAAAATAGCCTTCTAAAGCATCTATATCCAAGCTGCCACCCAGCACCTCGCGTCCTTGGGTCAACACCGTGTAGCGGTCACCCCCTTGGGCCAAGAAGCTACTGACCACCACGCGGTAATCAGCTGCGTCGTCTAAGGCTTGGCCGTGTAAGGTAATAGCCCCAACGCGCTTACCAGGAGGCTGACTCAAATCGTAAGCATAGCCAAACCCCTGCGATACCGACAGCACCCGACTGCGCTGCGAGGCCGCCAGCGGTAATGCAAACTGCTGCTCTAACAAGGCGCGAATTTGGGCACCGCTCAAAGTTTGTACCACCAAATGGTTGCCAAACGGCTGCACCGCAAACAGTTGACCATAGCGCAGCTGCCCTTGGGCATCGGGCAGCAAATCGGCACGTAAGCCACCCGCGTGCATGAAAGAAATTTGTGCCCCGCCAGCTTCGGCTGCCTGTGTGGCCCACAGTTGGGCATCGGCCACCAAATTGCCCAAAGCGCTTTCGCCCGAAGCTGCGGTTTGGCGCGTGACCGCCGCCAACAAACCGCCGACGGGCTTTTCTATCAATGGGGCGGCAGCGGCCCGGTAGCGCTCTAGCACTGCCTGCACGCCCACATCGGGCACATAAGATGGATAGTGGGGCGAAGGTGACACCCAAGCTGCACTGCCTTGATAACCACTGTTTTGCACCACCACATTACGCGCGCTTTTGCTCAGTAAGCGCCGTGCGCCCACGTCCCAGCGCAGGGTGATGTCGGTGACGAGCAAACCATAAGCACCCGCGCTGGTCAGTAAAAAAGGCTGCTCTGGATTCACGCTGGCATAGTCGCACACATAGGCTTGGTGCGTATGCCCGGACAGCACCACGTCAATGGCAGGACTGAGGCGTTGCAAAATGGGCACGATATCGCCACTCAACCCGGCGCAACTGGTGTCGGTGATGGGTGCGCTGGTGCGGCCACCTTGGTGCAAGGCCAGCACCACAATATCAGCCCCTTCGGCGCGCAAACGGGCGGCGTGGGCGTTGGCCGTATCGGCCTCATCGGCAAAATACAGCCCGCGCACCCCAGCGGGGGCCACTACTTTGGGTGCAGACTGCAAGGTGACACCAATAAAGCCCAGCGTGACGCTGTGCCCGTGGTGGGTAAAGCGTTTCAGCGTCGTGGCCGGCAACGGGGGCTGGCCGTCCTGCGGCAGAATATTGGCGGCCAAAAACGGAAAATTGGCCCCAGCAAAGTGAGGGCTAAGTTGGCAGGGCTGGCGCACGGTATAGCGCGCACAACCGCCGCGTTGCAGGCGCAACAGCTCTTGCCAGCCTCGGTCTAACTCGTGGTTGCCCACGGCGCTGGCATCGACTTGCATTTGATTCAGCGCCTCGATGGTCGGTTCATCCAAAAACAGGGCCGACAGCATGGGCGACGCACCGACCAAATCACCGGCTGACACCACGGCATGGTGTGGCGTGCGTGCTTTAAGCGCTTGCAACGTACTGGCCAAGTAGGCCATACCACCAGCAGGCAAAACCAGTGGCCCCTGTGCGCCAGGTAAGCTGATGGACTGGCGCGGCGGCTCTAAGTGGCCATGCAAATCATTAAAGGCCAACAGGGCGATTTCTAGCGGTGGCGTGGGCGCAGTGGTAACACTGGCGCAACCGGCCAGCGCCAGCAAACCCAGCAGAGCTGTTCGGCGCCAACGCATGGTGTTCTATATCGCAGCTGGAATGGGTGGCATCACCTGCACCACATCGCCACACTGGGCGCGGTGGCGCAAGGCGTGGTCTATCAGCACCAACGCCAGCAGGGCCTCGGCAATGGGGGCGGCACGGATACCCACGCAGGGGTCATGGCGGCCTTTGGTAATGACTTCTACCGGCTGGCCGTGGATGTTGATGGAGTCACGCGGGCTGAGGATAGAACTGGTGGGCTTAATGGCCAAAGAAACTTCAATATCTTGCCCGGTGCTAATGCCGCCCAAAACACCGCCAGAGTGGTTGCTAGCAAAGCCCTCGGGGGTGAGCGAATCGCCATGCACCGTGCCACGCTGGGCCACGCTGGCAAAACCGGCACCAATTTCTACCCCTTTGACGGCATTCAGGCCCATCATGGCGTAGGCGATGTCGGCATCGAGCTTGTCGAACAAAGGTTCGCCTAAACCCACTGGCACGCCTGTGGCCTGCACCCGAATGCGAGCGCCACAGGAGTCCCCAGCTTTACGCAGGGCATCCATGTAGTTTTCATAGGCGCTTACATCGGCCACTGGGGCAAAGAAGGGGTTGTGGGGCACATGCGCCCAATCTTCAAACGCAATGGGCAACTCGCCCAATTGCGTCATGCAGGCACGAAACTGGGTGCCAAATTTTTCTGCCAACCACTTTTTAGCCACAGCACCAGCGGCCACCGTGGGGGCCGTCAGGCGGGCGGAGGAGCGCCCACCACCACGCGGGTCACGCAGGCCGTATTTGTGCCAGTAGGTGTAATCGGCATGGCCGGGGCGGAAGGTTTGCAAAATATCGCCGTAGTCTTTGCTGCGCTGGTCTTGGTTGCGAATCAGCAGGGCAATGGGCGTGCCGGTGGTATAGCCCTGATAGACCCCAGACAAAATCTCTACCGCATCAGGCTCGTTGCGCTGGGTGACGTGGCGACTGGTGCCGGGGCGACGGCGGTCAAGGTCGGCCTGAATATCGGCCTCGCTCAGGGCCATGCCCGGTGGGCAGCCATCAATCACGCAGCCAATGGCTGGGCCGTGGGATTCACCAAAGTTGGTGACGGTGAAAAGGGTTCCGAAGGTATTGCCGCTCATGGTGGCGATTATCCCAGAGCGACCCACCCAGCGCAGGCGGTGCTTTTAGGCAGCGGGGGCTTTTTCTTCATCGGGCCAATCGCGGATGTAGGCTTTGAGCATTTGGTTTTCAAAGTTTTGGCTATCAACCACCGCTTTGGCCACATCGTAAAAGCTAATCACGCCCATCAGCATCCGGCTGTCCATGACCGGCATATAGCGCGCATGGCGCTCTAGCATCATGCGCCGCACTTCGTCCATGTCGGTTTCCATGGTGCAGGTCAGGGGGGCATCGTCCATGGCGCTACGCACGCGCAGGGTGCCCACGCTGCCATCGTTTTTGACCAAACTTTGGATGATTTCGCGGAAGGTGAGCATACCGACCAAATCGCCATGCTCCATCACCACCAGAGAGCCAATGTCACGCTCGGACATGATTTGAACGGCTTCGGCCAAGGGGCGAGAAGGGTCAACGGTGTAAAGGGTATTGCCCTTGACGCGCAGGATGTCACTGACTTTCATAATCTATCGGGTGCCCAATCAACGGGTTACAGGTATTTTTTACGAATATAGCCCACAAACTGGGCCACTGCGACAGCAGACTGCGCTTTAGTCTAATTTGGCCAATTGTGTCGGCTGTACCCAAGCATCAAACTGTTCTGCACTGACATAGCCTAAAGCGATACCTGCTTGGCGCAAAGTCAGGCCCTCGGCATGGGCTTTGCGGGCAATTTCGGCCACCTTTTCTTCCTCCAGATGCGGATGGAGGGCGGTTACCAGCACCAAAGAGTGCTCTAGCACTTCGGTCATGTGTGCGCGCCGTGGCTCCATACCCAGCACACAATGCTCATGGAAGCTGTGCATCCCATCGGCCAGCAGGCGCACACTTTGCAAAAAGTTGTGGATGATAACGGGCCGAAACACATTGAGCTGAAAATTGCCCGAAGCACCGCCGATGTTGATGGCGACATCATTGCCCAGCACCTGACAACACAACATCATCAGCGCTTCGCATTGCGTGGGGTTGGCTTTGCCGGGCAAAATGAAGGCACCCGATTCATTTTCTGGGATGCTAATTTCACCCAAACCGCCACGCGGGCCGCTGGCCATCCAGCGGATGTCATTGGCAATTTTCATCAAACTGGTGGCCAAGGTTTTGAGGGCACCGTGGGCGTGTACCAAAGCATCGCAGGTGGCCAAGGCTTCAAACTTGTTGGGCGCGGTGACCAAGGGCAGCCCGGTTAAATCGGCCAGCTCTTGCGCTACCAGCGGAGCAAAATCGGGCAAAGCGTGCAGCCCAGTGCCTACTGCTGTGCCACCCAGTGCCAACTCGCACAGGTGCGGCAGGGCATCGCGCACATGTTGCTCGGCGTGGCGCAGTTGTGCCGCCCAGCCCGAAATTTCTTGGCCCAAGCCCAAGGGGGCTGCATCTTGCAAATGGGTGCGTCCCAGTTTGACCACATCGGCAAAGGCTTGGGATTTGTCGGTCAGGGTGGCGCGCAAAATTTGCAGTGCTGGCAACAAACGCCGCAGTAAAACTTCTACGGCAGCGACGTGCATGGCCGTGGGAAAGACATCGTTGCTGGCTTGGCCTAAATTGACATCTTCATAGGGACGTACCCAGCGGCCTTGCCCACGCGGGCCACCCAGCAACTCGCTGGCACGGTTGGCCAGCACTTCATTGACGTTCATGTGGCTTTGCGTGCCCGAGCCACTTTGCCACACCGACAGCGGAAACTCCTCATCGTGCTCACCATTGAGCAGCTCATCGACGGCGGCAATGATGGCGGTGGCCTTGGCGGCCTCTAGTCGCCCTTGGGCATGGTTGACATAGGCACAAGCCCGCTTAATTTGGGCCAAGGCGCGCAACAATTCGGGGGCCATGCGCTCGTCAGAAATCGCAAAATGCCGCCGTGCCCGTTGCGTCTGTGCCCCCCAAAGCCGCTGGGCAGGCACCGCAATCGGGCCAAGGTTGTCAAACTCGGTGCGTGTGGAAGGGAAAAATTCGGAAGGTTCTGTGGTCATGGCGCTGGCTCCTGCATCCAACGCATATTACCGCCAGTGCCCACACCACGACAGCCTGATGCAAGCCGCGCGGTAGGATAATTGGCACTTCGACAACCGACAACAAACCCGCCCCCATGAGTACCACCATCCGCCAACAAGACCTGATTGATTCCATCGCTGCTGCGCTGCAATACATCAGCTATTACCACCCCGCCGACTACATCCAGCACTTGGCCCGTGCTTATGAGCGCGAACAAAGCCCAGCGGCCAAAGACGCGATGGCGCAAATTTTGACCAATAGCAAGATGAGCGCCACCGGCCACCGCCCCATCTGCCAAGACACCGGCATCGTCAATGTGTTCCTCAAGGTGGGCATGGACGTGCGCTGGGAAGGCTTTAGTGGCAGCCTAGACGATGCCATCAACGAGGGCGTGCGCCAAGGCTACAACCACCCCGACAACATGCTGCGTGCCAGCGTGGTGGCTGACCCACTGTTTGCGCGCAAAAACACCAAGGACAACACCCCGGCGGTCATCTTCACCGAAATCGTGCCCGGCAATAAAGTGGACATCACCGTAGCGGCCAAGGGCGGCGGCTCGGAAAACAAGTCCAAGATGATTATGATGAACCCCAGCGACAATTTAGTCGATTGGGTATTGAAAACCGTGCCCACGATGGGCGCTGGTTGGTGCCCACCCGGCATGTTGGGCATTGGCATTGGTGGCACAGCAGAAAAAGCCGTGCTGCTGGCCAAAGAAAGCCTGATGGACGACCTGAACATGTACGAGCTACAAGCCAAGGCCGCCAGCGGTGCCACTTTGGACGACGTAGAAAAGCTGCGCCTAGAGTTGTTTGAAAAAGTCAATGCTTTGGGCATTGGCGCGCAAGGCTTGGGCGGCCTGACCACGGTGCTGGACATCAAAATCAAGATGTACCCCACGCACGCCGCTAGCAAGCCCGTGGCCATGATTCCCAACTGCGCTGCCACGCGCCACGCCCACTTTGTCATGGATGGCTCTGGCCCGGTGTACCTTGACCCGCCCAGCCTAGACCTGTGGCCCAAGATTGACTGGGAACCCGACTACAACAAGAGCAAAAAAGTCAACCTCGACACCCTGACCAAAGAAGAAGTGGCCAGCTGGAAGCCCGGCGACACCCTGCTGCTCAACGGCAAAATGCTCACAGGGCGCGACGCTGCACACAAACGCATCCAAGACATGCTGGCCAAGGGCGAAAAACTGCCGGTGGACTTCACCAACCGCGTGATTTACTACGTCGGCCCCGTGGACCCCGTGCGTGACGAAGCCGTCGGCCCCGCTGGCCCTACCACCGCCACGCGCATGGACAGTTTTACCGAAATGATGCTGGCGCAAACCGGCCTCATCGCCATGATTGGCAAGGCCGAACGCGGCCCAGTGGCCATCGAAGCCATCAAGAAGCACCAATCGGCCTACCTGATGGCCGTCGGCGGCGCGGCTTATCTCGTCTCTAAGGCGATTAAAACCGCCAAGGTGGTCGGCTTTGAAGACTTGGGCATGGAAGCCATTTACGAATTTGATGTCGTCGATATGCCCGTGACGGTGGCCGTGGATGCTGGTGGTACTAGCGCGCACATCACCGGCCCCGCAGAATGGGAAAAGCGCATCGCCACTGGCGAGTTCAAGGGCATCACTGTCGCTGGAGCTTGAGTTTCTTGCCTACGCAACAGCCTATTGGTGTCTTTGACAGCGGCATTGGTGGGCTGAGCGTGCTGCAAGCCCTGCGCGCTGCGTTGCCGCACGAGCGCTTTGTCTATCTGGCCGATAGCGCTTATGCCCCTTACGGCGAACGCGGCGATGCGTTCGTCAAGGCGCGCAGCCATGCCATTGCCGACTATTTATGCCAGCAGCACCACATCAAAGCCTTGGTGGTAGCGTGCAACACCGCTACCGCAGCAGCGATTGACGAATTGCGCGCCCAACACCCACAACTGCCCTTGGTGGGTATAGAGCCAGCCCTGAAACCAGCAGTGGCGCAAAGCAAAACCAAGCGTATTGGTGTCATTGGCACCCGTGGCACCTTGGGCAGTGCGCGCTTTGCTAAATTGCTGGCCTCTTTGCAAGGGCAGGCCGAGTTTGTGCTGCAACCCTGCGATGGCTTAGCCCATGCGATTGAACGCAGCACCCTGCAAAACCCGGCCAATGGGCTAATCCAAACCACAGAAACCCAAGCCCTGTGCGCGCGCTACACCCAAGCCTTGGGGCAGTTTGGTCCACAGCCCGGCCAGATAGACACCTTGGTATTGGGCTGCACGCATTATTTGTTTGCCCAAGACGATTTGCAAGCACTGCTGGGGCCAGCAATACGCTTGGTGGCCGCTGGCGAACCAGTGGCACGCCAAACCCGACATCTGTTGCAAGCCACAGGTCGTTTATGCCACGCACCCACGCCACTTACACCAAACACTGCCTTACAACTCTACACCACCGGCACCTTGGCCGCCTTGCAAACGGCTGCCGCCCGCTGGCTGCAACTGCCCGCCAGCTGTTGTCAATCGTTTTAGTGTATAAAAAACCATGCTCGAACACGTTCTGATGTTTTCCCTCGGCCTTGTCGCCCTGACGATAGGCGCTGAGTTGATGGTGCGTGGCGCAGCCCGCCTCGCCCTGACTTTTGGTATTTCCTCCTTGGTAGTTGGCCTGACCATCGTCGCCTTCGGTACCAGCGCGCCAGAAATGGCGGTCTCGGCTGGTGCTGCGCTCAGCGGCTCAGGCGATCTGGCCATCGGCAATGTGATCGGCAGTAATATTGCCAATGTTCTGCTGATTCTCGGTTTGTCGGCACTGATCGTACCGCTGGTGGTCAATGAACAGATCATTCGCCAGGAAATCCCGATCATGATCGGCGCCTGCCTGCTGTTTCTGGTGCTAGCACTCGATGGCAACATCAGCAACAGCGAAGGCGCCCTGCTGTTCGGGCTGGTCATCGTTTACACCGTTTTCCTCATTACCCAGTCGCGCCGCGCCAGCAAGGCGGCAGAAGCCGAATTTGCCGAAGAAATGCCGGACACTTCCAGTAAATGGGATGCCCATTGGAGCGTTCAGTGTTTACTGGTGCTGGGCGGGCTGGGTCTGCTGGTACTCGGGGCCGACTGGCTGGTCAATTCAGCCGTGGCCGTCGCGCGCGCTTTTGGCGTCAGCGATCTGGTGATCGGCCTGACGGTGGTTGCGGTGGGTACCTCAATGCCGGAAATTGCCACCTCACTGGTAGCCGCCTTCCGCGGTCAGCGCGATATCGCCGTCGGTAATGTGGTGGGCAGCAACATCTTCAACATCTTCGCCTGCATGGGCGTTGCTGGATTTATCGCCGACGGCGGCCTCATGGTTTCCGAGACCGCCCGCAATTTCGATCTGTGGGTCATGCTGGCCGTGGCTTTCGCCTGCCTGCCGATTGTTATCACCGGTCGGGAAATCGCCCGCTGGGAAGGTGGCGTTTTCCTCGCTTACTATGCCGCTTACACGCTCTACCTGATTCTGGCAGCAACGCAGCATGAGAGCTTGCCAGCTTTCTCCACCACCATGCTGAGTTATGTCCTGCCGCTAACGGTGATCACTTTGATCGTCAGTTTCGTGCGCGGCAACGTCAAGTCGCCACCACCAGTGGCGTGATATCAGCGGGGCTGCCAGCCAGCCCCGCAACGAGAAAGTCCGTCACGCTGTAGCCTTGCCACACCATGATGGTGCTGCCAGTTCGGTCTGCCACAGGCGCGGGCCGGCTTGCTCTAGGTGCGTCAGGTACAAACGCACATCCAACTCATATTGGTGATAAGCGGGTTCCATGTGCTGGCACAACTGGTAAAACGCCTTGTTATGCTCACGTTCGCGCAGATGGGCCAGCTCATGCACCACAATCATGCGTAAAAATTCTTCGGGCACCTGCTTGAACAGGGCTGCAATGCGGATTTCGTGCTTGGCCGCCAAGCGTCCACCTTGTACCCGTGAGACTGCCGTATGCAAGCCCAGCGCATGGCGCACGATATGGATTTTGCTATCAAACACCACTTTATTCACCGCATCGGCATTACGCAGATAGCGGCTTTTCAAATCAATGGTGTAGTGATAAAGCGCCTTATCGGTACGCACGGCATGGGCTTGCGAATACTTGCGCTCTAGCAGCGTAGCCAGCCCTTGGGGTTGGGCCAGTAAAGCGGCTACTTGCTGGCGCAAAGACGCAGAATAGGCACGCAGATAAGGCAAGTCTGCCACGGCAGGCGCAGCGGTTGGCCGCGCAGGCGCAGAAGCTGCCACGCTTAGTGCAGGTGGCGCGGCCGACGGCCACCCCCATGACCACCACCAGTGCCGCCGCGCGGCGGTTTGCTGATTTCTAAAGAGTCCACCAAGGCATCAAAGCGTTGGGTGAACAGTTTGTCAATTTCAGTGACCACTCCGCCCAGTTCTGCGCCATCAAAATGGCGCTCCATCATGTGAACGACATCGCGCACCAACAAATCGCGCTGCACCTGCATGATGGCAGCGGGCGTGGGGCCAACAAACAGCATGATGAAATCATCGCGCGATTCTGCATCGTCGGCAATGTCATCTTCCTCGTCGTCGTCAAACTGGGTGTCGTAAAACGAGACTTCAATGGGTGCGCCTTGCTCGGCCAGCTCATTGAGAGCCATGCACATTTCATCGAGCACTTGGCGGAAATCTTCGTCGCCACGCACCGTCCAGCACATACGCAGCACATGCTCTGTGGCATCAAACTTGATGCCCGGCTCTTCTTCGTAGGTGCTGGCAGCACCAGCAGCTAAGGAGCGCGCACCAGCATACTGCCACAGCGGCTTGAGCGCCTCTTGCAGTTGGGCGTACTGCACATCGGGGCGCAGCAACACCTCACCATGCACATGAATTTCGAAGGGAGCGTTGTAATTTGACATGGTTTAATCGTAATGGTGCTGCCCACACCGGAATACATGCGGGCAGAAATTTTAGCACCCAGCCAATGGATGTTGTACCCGATTGCACTTGGCTACAGCAGCACGATGTCGTATTGCTCTTGCCCAATAGCTCCTTCGGCTTGCAAAGAAATGGGTTTGCCAATGAAGTCACTCAAGCCCGCCAAATGCTGGCTTTCTTCATCTAGCAGCAGCTCTACCACCTGCGGTGCGGCCACCACGCGAAACTCACGCGGATGGAATTGGCGTGCCTCGCGCAAAATTTCGCGCAGAATGTCGTAGGCTACGCTGCGTGCGGTTTTAATCGCCCCACGTCCTTGGCACGATGGGCAAGGCTCGCAAAGCATGTGGGCTAAAGAGTCGCGCGTGCGTTTGCGCGTCATTTCTACCAAGCCCAGTTGTGAGAAGCCCCCAGCAGAAGTTTTGACGCGGTCGCGGCCCAATTGCTTCTTAAATTCGGCCAGCACTGCCTGTTGGTGGTCTTCACGCACCATGTCAATAAAATCAACAATGATGATGCCGCCCAAATTGCGTAGGCGCAGTTGGCGTGCAATGGCTCCGGCGGCTTCTAAATTGGTTTTGAAGATGGTGTCGTCAAAATTACGCGCCCCGACAAAGCCGCCGGTATTCACATCCACCGTGGTCAGGGCTTCGGTTTGGTCAATGATGAGGTAACCACCCGATTTCAAATCGACCCGACGGCCCAAGGCGCGGGCGATTTCTTCGTCAATGGCGTACAGGTCAAAAATGGGGCGCTCGCCCTTGTAATGCTGCAATTTGGCCGTGGCTGCGGGCATAAATTCTTGCCCAAAAGCACGCAGGCGCTGGAATTGTTCCATCGAGTCCAGCCGGATGCTGTGCGTATGGTCGCCCACCAAATCACGCAATACACGCTGCAACAAATCTAAATCTTGCAGCAACAGCGATTTAGGCGGCAGCTTGAGCGAGGCTTGTTTGGTGCGCGCCCAAGTTTTACGCAGATAGGCAATGTCTTCGGCCAATTCTGCATCGCTGGCATCTTCGCCATTGGTACGCAAAATAAAACCGCCGCCGCCACCGGTTTCTTTGGTGCCCACCAAAGTTTGCAAGCGGGCGCGCAGGGCATCGCGCTCGGCAGCGGGTATTTTTTGCGATACGCCCACATGGTCATCTTGCGGCAAAAACACCAGCAAGCGCCCAGCAATGCTGATTTGGGTAGAAAGGCGCGCGCCCTTGGTGCCCATCGGGTCTTTGACCACCTGCACCATCAGGGACTGGCCTTCAAACACCTGTTTTTCAATTGGCACCAAAGGCTCGGTTTTGCGCGCTACGCTGGGCGGCTCGCCATCGGGTTGGCGTTGCCAGACATCGGCCACGTGCAAAAAGGCAGCGCGTTCTAGGCCAATGTCGATAAAGGCCGACTGCATCCCTGGCAGCACGCGCACTACTTTACCCAAATAGACATTGCCCACCAAGCCGCGCTCTAAGGGGCGCTCTAGGTGCAGCTCTTGCACCGCGCCGTTTTCGACAATCGCCACGCGGGTTTCTTGTGGTGACCAGTTGATAAGAATGTCTTGTTGCAAGCTGGGCATGAAAAATAGGCGCGCACAGATGCACGGCAAAAAGAAAAATCAGAGGGAAAATCCGGCACCGCGCAACAATTGCGCCGTCTCGAACAGCGGCAGCCCCATGATGCCTGAATAACTGCCGCTGATTTGCTGCACATAGGCCGCAGCACGGCCTTGGATGCCATAAGCCCCAGCCTTGCCCAAAGGTTCACCGCTGGCCACATAGGCGGCAATTTGCGCGGCGCTCATCTGGGCAAAGGTAACGCGCGAGACAGAGAGCGCTTGGTAGCGCTGTGCGCCCTGCTGCAAGGCCACCGCCGTCAAAACGCGGTGGCTGCTACCTGCAAGTTGTGCCAGCATTTGCGCGGCGTGCGCGGCATCATCGGGTTTACCAAAGATACGACGGCCTTGGGCCACGGTGGTGTCGGCACACAAAATGGGGGCCGGTGGCAAACCCCGGCGTGCGTGTCGCGCCACCGCAGCATCTAACTTGAGTGCCGTGACACGCTGCACGTAGGCGGTAGGAGACTCACCGGGCAGCACGACTTCCAAGGCTTCGGCATCTTCGGCCTCGTCCGGGTGGTTTGGGGCCTGGGCCAATAATAATTGGTGTCGAATACCCAACTGCTCTAGCAACTGGCTACGGCGCGGGCTTTGCGAGGCCAGATAAAGAAAAGAAGGCATGGCCATGTTCCAGCGAAAGGCTAATAAACGGCTATTCCCGGTGGTAGGGATGCCCGGCATTGACCGACCAAGCCCGGTAAAGTTGCTCAATCAGCAGCACGCGCACCATCGCATGGGGCAGGGTTAAATCCGACAGGCGGATGCGCTCGTGGGCGGCTTGCCGAAAAGCTGGGTCTAGGCCATCGGGGCCACCAATCACCAAGGCCACGTCATCGCCCGAAAGCTGCCAGCCCTTGAGCCGTTCGGCCAGTGCTTTGGTGGTCAGGTTGGTGCCGCGCTCATCCAGTGCCACCACGCGCGTGCCGCGTGGAATGGCCGCCTCAATGCGTTCGCGCTCGGCGGCATAGAGCGTTTCTAGCGTTTTAGAGCCACGCGGTTCAGTTTTGACGGCCTTAAGCTCCACCTTGAGTTCTGGGGGAAAGCGTTTGGCATAGTCGTCGTAGGCTGTTTGCGCCCAATCGGGCACGCGCTGGCCCACGGCCACAATCAGCAGGCGCATGGCTCAAGGCTCCTTATTCGGGCTTGCTGCGCGGCGTGGTTTTGCGCGCCGGTGCCTTTTTGGCCGCAGTGGTTTTGGCTGGGGCAGCTTTTTTGTCGGCACGCGGTTTGACCACCACGGTTTTGATGGCTTTTTTGGCGGCGGGTGCTTTGGCTGCTGGGCTGGCACTGCTTGTGTTGGCCGAGGCCACCTTTTTAGCAGCGGGCTTGCGCGCGGCGGGCTTTTTGGCGGCTACTGGGGCTGGTGCAGACGCTTGAGTGGGTGCGGCAGCGCTGCTGCGGCTGGTTTTGCGCGCAGCAGGTTTTTTGGCTGCAACGGTACTGCCTTCTTCTTGGGCAGCGGCTTCGGCCTTGGCAGCGCGGCGGGCAGCGGTTTTGGCGGGCACCTTGGCTACTGGGGCCACTGGCTTGGCAGCACCAAGCTTGAGGCGCACCGGCTTTTCGCCCCACAGCTCTTCTAGGCGGTAATACTGGCGGATGGTGGGCTGCATGATGTGGACCACGGCAGCGCCGCAATCGACAATAATCCATTCGCCGTTGTCTTCGCCTTCGGTACGCGGCTTGGCAAAACCAGCTTCGCGCACAGCATCGCGCACGCTGGCCGCCAGCGCTTTGGTTTGGCGGTTAGAAGTGCCCGAGGCCACAATCACGCGCTCAAACAGGGGGGAAAGATGTTCAGTATTAAAGACTTGGATGTCTTGTGCCTTGACATCTTCCAAGCCGTCAACGATGGCACGCTGGAGTTTGGTAACGTCTTTTTTAGCGGTGGATTCCGATTGGGGAGTAGTGGTCATCAGGCAGTGGTCAGAGAAAAAAGAAATAACAGAAAAAAGCAATGGGTGGCAATATAGCAGTGTGCATTCAGGCTTCGATGCGGTCGCGGCCATCGACTTTGGCACGCAACAAAGCGGCATCGGCGCGGTTAAGGGTATCGGAAAAGCGCTCGCCTAGCTGGTAAGCACTCAAACCCACACTGGCCGAGATACGGGTATCGAGAAATTCAAAGCGAACGGCCTTGATGCTCTGGGCTACGCGCTGTGCAATTTGCAAAGCAAAGTTCAGCGGTGTTTCTGGCATCAAAATCAAAAACTCTTCACCACCCCAACGGCCACACACATCGTATTCGCGCAGTGCATCGGCAATGGCGCGGGCAATGGCACACAAAACGGTGTCGCCGGCCTCATGGCCGAAGCGGTCATTAATGGTTTTGAAGCGGTCCACATCCAAAATGCCCAGCGTATAAGGCGATGCTTTGCGGTTGGCGCGCTCGGTTTCTTGCGTTAGGCGTTCCATCAGAAAACGGCGGTTACCCAAGCCGGTCAAAGGGTCTTGCAGCGAGGCTTGTTTGAGGGTTTCGCTCAGCTCGCGCAGGCTATTTTGGTAGCGGTCGGAGATGCGGGCGAGTTTTTCCAGACGGTGCAGTTGCCGCTCGTACTGCTGCTCTAGGCTCTCTTGTTGGCGCCGTGAAATATACTGGTAGCCGTCGGAAATGCGGATTAGGCGCTGCAACTGCGCCTGATGTACCTGATTGCAGGCCAGCAAATGCGCCAGCGGCTCACGCAGCGGGTTAGTCTGGTGGGCCGGGTCGGCCAGCAGGGTCTGCACTTGGGTGACCAGTTCGTCCTCGTCGCAGGCCGGGCGTGGGCGCTCAGGCATCGGCAGCAATTTGGAACGGAAAGCTGCAATCTTCCCGAAACTCATCGGCCAAATCGACTACGCGCTCGTTGCGCGGGTCGTAATACCAGTCCACACGGACTTGGCGCCCCTGTTTATAGGCATCTTCGAGCAGGTCAAAAATATCCATCATGGCCTTGACCGAACTGGTGTTCATGTAGACCAAGTGCAATTCCAAGCGCAGCACGGGTGCGGGCGGGTTTTGCAGAAAGCGCTCTAGCCAGTCAATGATGGGACCAAAAAATTCAAACGAATTTTCGGGGTAGGAGTCGCCTTGCATACGCAGCAAACCCTGGGCCCAGTCAGCGCTAACGCTGGGCGTGGATTGACTGCCCATGATGGAGAGGTCGTTGGTATCGCTCATAGTCGATGGATTAGGAAGTTTTTTGAATCACGGCGCGCACGCTAAAAAAGCAGCGCCCGTTGTCCAATTCAGTCAGGGTGGCGCTCAGGGGTTGCACTGATTTGCGGGCAATATCAATCAAGCCCAAGCCAGCACCGCTGGCGCTGGACTCGCTGCGCGGCTGGCGCAGTTGGGTTTTGTAGGCGGCTTTGAGTTCGGCTTTGTCCATGCTGGCCAATTTGGCAATGTGGGCCATGAGGGCTTGGCCGTCGGTTTTTTCGACCACATTGCCCGATTGCACGATGTAGCACTGATCGCCGTCGCGCGCTACCACCACAGTGGCCGAGCTGTCGATGTCATCGTATTGGTGGGCCAGCGCGTAGTGGCGGATGTTTTGCGTCATTTCGATATACACGGCAAACACATCCATAGCCGCACTGGGCTGGGCCTGATCGGCTTGTAGGTAGTTTTTCAGCGCGTTGCCGATTTCCTCAATCAGACTGCGCGAAATTGGGCCGTTAAAGCACAGCAAGATATTGCTGCAGTTGAAACGGGCTCGCAGCTCAAACAGGTTAATGTCTTGCATGAAAGTCCTATGGTGGCAGGAAGGGGTTTTCAGGTAACGCGGAAAGAGAGCAAAGTGATGTCATCGCGCTGGGGGTAGTCACCACGGTAGGCTTCTAGCACTTGGTTGAGTGCGCTGGCCTGCTGCTCCATGGGCAAACTGGCATGTGCCAGCAGCAATTGGGCAAAGCGGGTATCGCCAAAGCCGTAGCCTAACTCACCACCAGCTTGGTCGAGAAAACCATCGGTGGTAAGGTAATAGGTGGCGTTGGGCACAATTTCTATTTGGGTATCGGTGTAGCTGCCCGGGCGCCGGTCGCCCAGCGCACGGCGCCCGCCTTTGACCTCTTGTACCGTCTTGCCATCACTCCAGTATAGGCTGATTTTGGCCCCGGCGTAATGCAGGGTGCGGGCCTCGCGGTCCACGTAAGCCAAGCCCACATCCATGTTGGTGGCCACGGCACGCGGCAACTCGCTGTGCTGCAACATAGCGCGCATGGTGGTATCGGTGTGGCCCAAAATGGCCGCTGGCGAGGCAATGCCCACCTGCGCCATAGCGTGGTCTAGGGCCGAGCGCGCCAGCATGGTCATGAGGGCACCGGGCACGCCGTGGCCAGCGCAGTCCACCACGCCCAACAGGTAGCGCTGCCCTTCGGCACGGAAGACATAAAAATCGCCGCCCACTACGTCGCGTGGCCGCCACAACACAAATTGCTGTGGGCCTAGCAGTTGCGTGAGCTGCTGGCTGGGCAAGGTCGCTTGCTGGATGAGGCTGGCGTAGTCAATGGAGTCGTTGATTTGCTGGTGCGCCCGGCGCATGTCGCGGTTGGCTTCTTCCAACGCCAGCGTGCGCTCCTGCACCTTTTGCTCCAACTCTTCGGTATTACTGCGGATTTGGCGCGCCATAGTGGCAAAGGCCCGGGTCAAGTCGCCCAACTCATCGGGGCCATCGGGGGGTAAAGACGCGCTGAAATCGCCCTGTGCCAGTGCCGATGCCGATTTTTGCAGCTTACGCAGCGGTTGCAACACCAGTTTCTCCACCGCGTAGCCAAACCCCAGCAGCAACACGCACAGTAGCACCACCACTGCGGCCACCACAGCGTGCAGCCAACCTTGGTTCATCACTTGGGCGGCTTTCAAGTCCACTGCGGTAACAATGTGCCATTGCAACTCTGGGATGTAAGACAGGGCCAGCAGTTGCTCTTTGCCATCCAGCGTGGCTTGGAAGCTGCTGACCTGGCCCGGCTTGGCCACAGCTTGGGCCATAGCAGCGGCCAGTACATCGCGCTGCACACCGGCAGGCAATTGGCCCGCCAAGGTGTGCGCTACATCAGGCTGGGTGCCAGCGGTGTTGATGGCAATCAGCTGGCGATTGGGGTGGGCCTGGATGGCCCCGGCAGCAGTCAGGATGATGGGGGTGACACCGGGGTCGCTGGTGGTGATGAAGTCTTTGAGGAAACCCGTCAAATCCAACCCAGCACCGGTGACACCAATTTTGCGCTCACCACTGCGGACAATGACATTGAACCAGACCTTGGTGGTTTGCAGCTCGATGTCATCGTTGACATTGATGTTGTAGTGGCTGGTTTGCTTCATGGTGCCGACAAACCAGGCATCTTTTTTCTGGGTCAAATCCAGCGTATAGCGGGGGCTGTCGCTAAACGGCTTGGTGTTGTCATTGAAATAAAAATCTTGGCTGTTGGCACTGGCCAAAAAATAGGCGTGGTCTCGAAAATCTTTGCGGTAGCCCTCGGCTTCTTCAAAAAACAGGGCTTTTTTGGCGGCATTGCCCTCGTCCAGCAACCATTGCTTAGTGACGACTGAATCTGCCAAGCGCAAAGACAGGGCCAATTCGCGCATCACTGGTGCCAAGATGCTTTCGCGTTTGAGTTGGGTGTAGTTGCGTGCGTAGTTCTGACCGAAGTAATTGCGTACGCCATCGAGCACCTGCCAGCCAATCAACACGGCTGGCAGCAGCGCCAGCGCGCAGGCCAGCGCCAAAGCCAGCATAGACTTGGCCCTGAGGCCGGCCATCCAAGAAGGGACTGCATTGGTCACTGGGTATCTTCCAAGGGTTGCCGCTGGCGGGGGTCGGCAGGTGCGCGCTTCAGAGCCAATCGCGGCGTTGCAAATAGTGCAGCGTCAGTTCGGCCTCAGGGCTGCCCGGCGCATCTTGGCGCTGGTAAGACCAAGCCGCTTGCGGCGGCATGGACAACAAAATGGACTCGGTGCGGCCACCCGATTGCAAACCAAAATGCGTGCCACGGTCCCAAACCAAATTGAACTCGACATAACGGCCTCGGCGGTAGAGCTGGAACGCGCGCTCGCGTTCACCATAGGGGGTGTCTTGGCGGCGCTGCACAATGGGCAAGTAAGCACCCAGAAAGGCATCGCCCACCGCTTGCGTCATGGCCAAACTTTGCTCAAAACCGAGTTCGGCAAAATCATCAAAAAAGATACCGCCCACGCCGCGCTGCTCGTTGCGGTGCTTGAGGAAGAAATATTCATCGCACCATTGTTTGAAGCGCGGGTATTTGTCCTGCCCAAACGGGGCCAGCGCATCATGGCAGCTGCGGTGAAAATGCACCGCATCTTCTTCAAACGCATAGTAAGGCGTTAAATCCATACCACCACCAAACCAGCACACAGGGGGCTGGCCGGGGTGTCCGGCGGCAATCATACGCACGTTCATGTGTACCGTGGGCACATAGGGGTTGCGCGGGTGAAACACCAACGATACCCCCATCGCCTCAAACGGCGCACCGGCCAACTCGGGGCGGTGTTGGGTGGCCGAAGGTGGCAACTGTGGGCCATGCACATGGCTAAAGCCGCAACCGGCACGCTCAAACACCCGGCCCCCTTCAATGATGCGCGTGATGCCATCGCCCTGCAAGCGTTCGCCTTCGGGCTTGTGCCACGGTTCTATGACAGAGCGTGCGCCTTCTGGGCCTTCGATGGCTTCTAGCGCGTCCATGATGCGCGCTTGCAAGCCCACCAGATAGCCGCGCACCTGCGCTACCGTGCTATCGGGGTTGAAGCTGGGGGTGGTAGCGGCTTGGCTCATGGGGTTTTGATGGCGCGGTGGCCGATGTCGCGGCGGTACTGCATACCGTCAAAGTGGATGCCACGGGCCACATCGTAGGCACGCTGTTGCGCCAAGCGCACGCTGTCGGCCAGCACCGTGACGCACAGCACACGGCCACCGCTGGTGCGTACCACACCGTCTTGTAGCACCGTGCCCGCATGGAACACCATTGCATCGTCTTGCTCGGCAGGCAGGCCAGTAATGGCATCGCCCTTGCGCGGGTCTTCGGGGTAGTTGTGTGCGGCCATCACTACGCCCAAGGCGGGGCGGCGGTCCCATTGCAGTTCTACTTGGTCTAGCTTGCCATCGATGGCGGCATTGAGCAAATCGAGCATATCGCTTTTCAGGCGCATCAGGATGGGCTGGGTTTCGGGGTCACCCATGCGGCAGTTGAACTCTAGTGTTTTGGGGCGACCTTGGGCATCAATCATCAAACCTGCATACAAAAAGCCGGTGAACGGGATGCCGTCTTTTTCCATGCCCCGGATGGTGGGCAAAATGATTTCGCGCATGGCGCGGGCATGGACATCTGCCGTCACCACCGGCGCGGGCGAATACGCACCCATGCCGCCGGTGTTGGGGCCTTCGTCGCCATCTTTGAGGCGCTTGTGGTCTTGGCTGGTGGCCAAGGCGGCCACGTTTTTGCCATCGCACAGCACGATAAAGCTGGCTTCTTCGCCCTCTAAAAATTCTTCAATCACCACGCGCGCGCCACCGGCGTTGTGTTGGACACCGTATTTGTTGTCCACCAGCATAAAGTCCACGGCATCATGGGCTTCTTGCAGGTTCATGGCTACCACTACGCCCTTGCCAGCGGCCAAGCCATCGGCCTTGATGACGATGGGCGCGCCCAAGCGGTCAATAAAGGCATGGGCTTGGGCTGGGTCAGTAAAGGTGTCGTAATCTGCCGTAGGGATGCCGTGGCGGCGCATAAACGCTTTAGAGAAGGCTTTGGAGCTTTCTAGCTGTGCGGCTGCCTTGGTGGGGCCAAAAATACGCAGGCCGTGGGCGCGGAACTCATCGACCACGCCAGCGGCCAGCGGCGCTTCGGGGCCAACCACCGTGAGGCCGATTTTTTCAGTTTGCGCCCACTCGCGCAGGGCCACCACATCGGTGATGGGCAGGTTTTCAAACTTGGAGTTGAGCGCCGTACCGCCGTTGCCGGGCGCGACAAAAACGCGTGTGACTTTGGGCGACTGGCTCAGTTTCCAAGCGAGGGCATGTTCGCGGCCACCGCCGCCAATGACAAGAACTTTCATAATGCAGCGTTGTGATAGACCTCTTGGACATCGTCCAGGTCTTCAAGGATATCGAGGAGTTTTTGCATACGGGCGGCGTCTTCGCCTTCTAAGGTAATGGTGATGTCGGGGCGCATGGTGACATCGGCAGCGTCGGGTATTAGGCCCGCCGCTTCTAATGCGTTTTTAACGGCTTCAAACTCGGCAGGCGCGGTGAGTACCTCAATGGCGCCATCGTCATCCGTGACCACATCGTCGGCACCGGCTTCTAAGGCAACTTCCATCACCTTGTCTTCGTTGGTGCCGGGGGCAAAAATAATTTGCCCCACATGCTTGAACTGGAAAGCCACCGAGCCTTCGGTGCCCATGTTACCGCCGTATTTGCTAAAAGCATGGCGCACTTCGGCCACCGTACGCACGCGGTTGTCGGTCATGGTGTCCACGATGATAGCCGCACCACCGATGCCGTAGCCTTCGTAGCGGATTTCTTCGTAGTTGACACCCTCTTGGTTGCCGGTAGCCTTGTCAATGTTGTATTTGACGCGGTCGGCGGGCATATTGGCTGCTTTGGCCTTGTCAACGGCCAAGCGCAGGCGCGGGTTGGCGCTCAAGTCACCGCCACCGGCGCGGGCGGCGACGGTGATTTCACGGATGATGCGCGTCCAGATTTTGCCGCGTTTTTCGTCTTGGCGGCCCTTGCGGTGCTGAATGTTCGCCCATTTGCTGTGTCCGGCCATGGGAAGTCCTTTTGCTATCCTGATTTAATCTAACCTGCCGATTCTACTTTTGCCCATCTGTTTGTTATGGCTAATCTTTTGCTGCGTCACTATCGGCACATCGTCTGGGCCGGTATTTTGGTTTGGTTGGGCCTTGCTGGCGGGGTGTTGGTGGGCTGGTGGCAGGCCCAAGGACGTTGGGGGTTTTACTTTTTTACCACGCTACTGAGCTGGGCGCTATTGGCACATTTGGTGCGTGCGGCCCGCGAGCGCTTTGTGCGCGAGGCGGCTTTGCCGCAGTTTCTCAAGCGCAAGCTGCGCGATACCTATCCGCATCTGGCACAAAAAGAGGCCGAACTGGTAGAGCAAGGCTTGCGCCAGTTTTTTGTAGCCTGTCAGCGCAGCAAGCGCCAATTTGTGGCCATGCCCTCGCGGGCGGTGGATGTGCTGTGGCACGAATTTATTTTGCACACCCGCGCTTATCAAGATTGGTGCCAGCGTGCGTTAGGCTCTTTTTTACACCACACGCCCGCCGAAGCCTTGGGGCGGCGTGCCAAGCACAACGATGGCCTGCGCCGCGCTTGGTATTGGGCCTGCCAGCAAGAAAACATTGACCCACGCGCCCCCAGCCGCTTGCCGCTGCTATTTGCTTTGGATGCCAAGTTAAACATTGCCAACGGTTTTTTTTACCTGCCCGATTGCAGCGACATAGCGCGTAAAAACGAGGCCGGAGGCAATGGCAGCAGTACCTACTGTGGCACCGACTTTGCCGATGCCAGCTACGGCGGCAGCAGCGATGATTTCGGGGGCGCAGAATCTAACAGCGACAGTGGGGGAGATGGAGATGGCGGCAGCGATGGCGGGGGTGGTTGCGGTGGCGATTAAAGGGCCTAGCTTGCAGGATAATCGCTGTTGCCATGCGACCCAGAAAGCTGCCATGCCTTTAACCACCGCCCCCACCCCCGACGATGTAATTGCAGCGGCTGTACGCCTTAAAGGCTCAGCGCACCGTACACCTGTGTTGCACTCTAGCACCGCCGACCGCCTGTTGGGTGCCCAATTGTTTTTTAAGTGCGAAAGCTTGCAACGCACCGGCTCGTTCAAATTTCGTGGGGCTTTTAATGCCTTGTCGCAACTCAATGCCGAGCAGCGCCGACACGGGGTACTGGCCTTTTCGGCCGGCAACCACGCGCAAGCCGTAGCGCTGGCAGCACGGCTGTTGGACATTCCGGCAGTGGTGTTTATGCCCGAAGATGCTTCCACCTCCAAAATGGCTGCTACGCGCCACTATGGTGCCCAAGTGGTTACTTACGACCGCTACACCACCGACCGCGAAGCCCTCAGCCGCCAATTTGCCCAAGAACGCGGTATGACCTTGGTACCACCGTCCGAACACGCCCATGTCATTGCCGGGCAAGGCACCGCCGCCTTAGAGCTGTTCGAAGAAGTGCCCCATTTAGACTATCTGTTTGTGGGCGTTGGGGGTGGCGGCTTATTGGCAGGTAGTGTGCTGGCCGCGCAAGCCAAAGCACCGCCATGCACCGTGGTGGGTGTAGAACCCGAAGCGGGCAACGATGCCCAGCAATCTTTGCGTGCTGGCCAGATTGTGCAAATTGCCCCACCGCACACCATTGCCGATGGAGCCCGCGCACAAAGTTTGGGCAAGATAGTGTTTGGATTGATTCAACATAAGGTGCAAGACATCGTGACAGTCAGTGATTTGCAACTGCTGCACGCACTGCGCTTTTTTGCCGAACGCATGAAAATTGTGGTCGAGCCTACCGGCGCTTTAGCGATTGCTGGGGCGCGCCACGGTGGTGTAGATATTCAGGGCAAGCGCGTGGGCATCATGATTAGCGGTGGCAATGTGGATATGGCCCGCTATGCCCGATTTTTATCAGATTAAGATACAAAATACTCTACATATCAGAAGCCGTGGGACAACGCCAATCAGCCAACTGCTCTACGGGCATGGGCCGGCCAAACCAATAACCTTGGTATAGCACGCAGCCCAATTGCTCTAGCATATTGCGCTGCTCTTGGGTTTCTACGCCTTCGGCCAACACGGCTAAATTAAGGCTATGGCCCATACCTACAATGGCTTTGACGATAGACAAATCGTTGGCATCCAGCAATAAATCGCGCACAAAAGATTGGTCAATTTTAAGCTGGTCTAAGGGCAAGCGTTTAAGGTGGTTGAGCGAGGAGTAGCCCGTACCAAAATCATCCAACGATAAATGTACCCCGACCCCTTTGAGGGTTTGCATTTTGCCAATGGCCCCTTCCATGTCTTCTACCAGTTGGCTTTCGGTCAATTCTAGTTCTAAGCGGTTGGGGTTGGCCCCCGTTTCTTGCAAAATACCCAGCACCTGCTCGACAAATTTGGGATGGTGCAATTGGTGGGCGCTGATATTGACGGCAATTTGCAGCTGGGCCGTATCGGAATTTTTACTCCAATCGGCAATTTGCCGACAAGCACAGCGCAAAATCCACAAACCTAGCGGCTCAATCAGGCCCGAAGCCTCGGCCAGACCAATAAAACTACCGGGAGCCACCAAGCCACGCTGGGGGTGCTGCCAGCGCACCAGCGCCTCGACACCAAACAGGCGATATTGGCTGTCCACTTGTGGTTGGTAATAGAGTAAAAATTGCTCACGCGCCAGGCCCTCGCGTAAATCAGCCTCTAGGGCGGCACGTGCTGCCACTACCACCTCCATATCGGGCTTGAAAAAGCGCATTTTGTTGCGCCCTTGGGCCTTGGCCTGAAACAGTGCCAAATCAGCATGTTTTAGAATGGCTTCTACCGATGTCTGACGATTATCCAGTATCGCAATACCAATGCCAGCCGAAGCACGGTATTCTAAGGTGCCAATATGGTACGGTGCCTCTGACAGCGCTTTCAATATGTGGGTGGCAGCATATTCAATTTGGTGCTGGCTACTGGCCGCTTGGGATTTATGCTCACCCATCAGCAGGGCAAATTCATCGCTACCCAAACGGGCTACCATATCACCGGGGCGGGCGCAGGCCGTGAGGCGCTGGGCCACCTGCTGCAATACCTGATCGCCCACGCTGTGGCCGTGGGTGTCGTTGAGGTCTTTAAAATTGTCTAGGTTAATCAACAAAAGCGCGTGGGTGCCTTGCTGGCTGTGGGCAGGGGCGGCCAGCCAGTGCTGTAAGCGCTCCATCAGTTGTTTGCGGTTGGGCAGGTGGGTCAGCGGGTCGTAAAAAGCCAGTTGGTGGATTTCTTCAATAAATTGGCGTTGCTCGGTAATATCGGTAGAAATACCACACAGCGCATAACCCTCTTGGCCGGGCAAACCCAAAGGCAGCTTAACCGATAAAAAGGTATGCTTTTTTAAATTCCCTAAGCGGTGACCGAATTCTTCTTTTACCAGCCTTTGGCCCGATTTGATGACCAAAGAATCCATTTCTTGGATGCGTGCAGCTGTAGCAGCCTCAAAAAACATGTCATCGGTTTTGCCTAAAATTTCATCAACCGGTAAATTCAAAAACTCGCACAGCTTACGGTTGGCATATTGGTAGCGCAGCTGGGGGTCTTTGATAAAAACATGGGCTTCTACGCTATTGAGGATGGTGGAGAGTTTTTCTTCGCTGGCGCGCAGATTGTGTGTTTGGCGCGCCACCTCGCGGCGCAACAGCAGCATTCCAGCTACTGCCAATAAAAACAATGTAGCAACGGTTGTCAGCCCCCACCAAAAAACCGTAGGAACGGTACGTGGAACGGGGGCACCACTCCATTGCTTGAGGTTATCAAAATAAAAAGAACCGGGCGTAGCTTGCCAAACTGCCAAATGCTTATCAATAATTTCCAATATATCGTTATTGCGGCCCTTGCCCGCAGCAAAATACAATTTGGCGGGTAAAAATATCAAGCTGGTGGGCAATAATTTAAAACGATGTGCTGCTTGATCACCAAAATGGTAATTGGTGGCTGCCGCATCTGCTTCATTGGCCGCTACTTTGGCAAAAGCTTGCTCAAAACTTTGCACTGTAATAAATTGAGCTTGAATGCCAAAATTAGCCAATAAATCTTCTAGGTATTGCTGCTGCACTGAGCCATTCAGCACTGCCAAACGCTTGCCCTGCAAATCAAGCATGGATTGAATTTCTACATCTTCACGGCGGTAAATTTGCGCCCAACCTTGCAATGCAGGTGTGTGGTGAAAATCGAGCACCACAGCACGCTTTTCGTTGTAGGCCACATCGGGCAGTAAATCAATATCACCAGACTCTAGGGCAGACAAGCAGGCTTCCCAAGTGCAATGTACGGGTTGCAGAGTCCAATTTTCTTGCCGGGCTATTTCTTGCAATAAATCACCCAAAATACCCGAGGGTGCCCCGTTGGGGCCGGGCATGATTTTGGGGGGGTTGTTGTACAGCCCCACACGCACCTCGCGCGAGGCGGCCAATGCACCCGAGGTACTCAGCAAAACCCACACCAGCATCAGCGCCAAGGACGGTAAAAACCAGCCCACTTTGCGCCAATGAGGTGGTGCTGACCTGTCAGGGAGAAGTGTGTTCATCAGCTTGCGTGTTAAGAATAGGTGCAAGAGACCCGTGTACCTGTATCTTGCACCCCAATGCTTACAGCTTCAAGGATGCCATGTAGGCATTAAAGCGCTGCTCCGAGAACTTTTCCCACAGCACTTGGTCGCGCTGGAAGGCACGCATGTCTTGGTGGATTTTTTTGAATTCGGGCGATTTGGCTTCGTGTTCGGCAAACACTTCCATCGATGCCTTGTAGCCTGCATCTAGCACGTCTTTAGAGAAAGCCTTGAGCTGGGTTTTAGCCCCCACCAAGCGCTTGAGGGCCTGTGGGTTGAAGGCATCGTACTTGGAGGTCATGTCGCGCGCGGCCACCATGGTGGCAGCATCGACGATGGCTTTGAACTCGGGGCTGAGTTCAGCATAGGCTTTGGTGTTGACGTAGAACTCTAGCTCGGCGCTGCCTTCCCACCAACCGGGGTAGTAGTAGAACGGTGCCACTTTGTTGAAGCCGAGTTTTTCATCGTCGTAGGGGCCGACAAACTCGGTAGCGTCCAAGGTGCCTTTTTCTAGCGATTGATAGACCTCGCCTACCGGCATGTTTTGCGACACCACGCCCAACTTTTGCATGGCTTCGCCAAACAGGCCACCACCCAAGCGCATTTTCAGGCCCTTGAGGTCGGCCACGGTTTTGATTTCTTTGCGATACCAGCCGCCCATTTGCGTGCCGGTATTGCCGGCGCTGTAACTCTTGATGTTGTATTCAGCCAAGAAGGCGTCCATCAGCTTGCGGCCATTGCCGTGGTTTTTCCAAGCATCCATTTGGCGTGCGGTCAGGCCAAAGGGGACGGCGCAGCCAAAGGCAAAAATGGGGTTCTTGCCGGTGAAGTAGTAAGCAGCGGTTTGCGCCATTTGCACGGTGCCGCTTTGCAGGCCATCGACCACGCCAAAGGCGGGCATCAGCTCGCCAGCGGCATGAACGGATACTTCAAACTTGCCACCCGACAGCGCCTTGACGGTTTTGGCAAACATTTCGGCACTGCCAAAAATGGTGTCGAGCGATTTAGGAAAGCTCGATGCCAAGCGCCAGCGCACCGTAGCTTGGGCATGGACAGCGGGGGCTACACCGGCAGCCAACACGCCAGCGATACCAGCGTTTTTGATAAGAGAACGACGATCCATAGGGAGACTCCGAAACAAAAATTGCAAAACCTGCCGTGGCAGGAACTTCTGGGCTGTGGGCCGGGGTCGGCACCAGCCTTATACGCTACACGGGGTTAGGGTGTGCAGCTGTCCAGATTTTTATGGCTGATGTGCAGCACTGTTAAGGTGGATGCGGACCGCTTTTTCTATGCCTTGCGCGTCTAAGCCTTGCAGCGCCAGCAGTTTGGCTGGGTCGCCATGCTCGATAAACGCATCCGGCAAGCCTAGTAACAGCACTTGGCGTTGCACCTTGGCGGCGGCCAGCGCTTCTAGCACCGCACTGCCCGCACCACCAGCAATCGCCCCTTCTTCTAGCGTGACCAATAGGTCGTGCTCGGCAGCTACTTGCAGCAGCAGTGCGGTATCTAAAGGCTTGGCCCAGCGCATATTGACCACAGTGGCATCCAGCACTTCGGCGGCTTGTAAGGCGGGGTAAAGCAGGGTGCCAAAAGCCAACAGGGCGATGCGTGGCCCCGCAGCAGTATCGGTAGCGGTGTGGTTGCGCTGGCGACGGATTTCGCCCTTGCCAAAGGACAGGGGCTCTAAACTTTGCAGCGGTGCTACACCTGCACCCGCGCCGCGCGGATAGCGCACCGCCACCGGCTGGTTTTGGGCAAACGCCGTGCTGAGTAATTGGCGGCATTCGCGCTCATCGGCTGGGCAGGCCAAGGCCATGTTAGGAATGCAGCGGATAAACGGAATATCGTAGGCCCCCGCATGGGTGGCACCATCGGCCCCGACCAAGCCAGCGCGGTCTAGGGCAAACACCACCGGCAGATTTTGCAAGGCTACATCGTGAATCATCTGGTCATAGGCGCGCTGCAAAAAGGTGGAGTAAATCGCTACCACCGGCTTGAGTCCTTCGCAGGCCAGCCCGGCAGCAAAGGTAACAGCGTGCTGCTCGGCAATGCCGACATCGTAATAACGCTCTGGAAAGCGGCGGTGAAACTCCACCATGCCTGAGCCTTCGCGCATGGCGGGGGTAATGCCCACCAGCCGTTCATCTTGCGCTGCCATATCGCACAGCCAATCGCCAAACACCTGCGTGAAGGTGGGTTTAGGCGGTGTGGCTGGCTTGACCAAGCCCACGCTGGGGTCAAACTTGCCGGGGCCGTGGTAGGCAATGGGGTCGGCTTCGGCCTGTTTGTAGCCTTGGCCTTTTTTGGTAACGACGTGCAAAAACTGCGGGCCGGGCAGGCTCTTGATGTTTTCTAGCGTGGGGATGAGCGAATCTAAATCGTGGCCGTCAATCGGGCCGATGTAGTTGAAGCCAAATTTTTCAAACAGCGTGGCGGGCACGACCATGCCCTTGGCTTGCTGCTCTAGCCGCTTGGCCAGTTCTAGCAGCGGTGGCGCGTTTTTGAGCACGTTTTTGCCGACGTTTTTGGCTTTGGCATAAAACTGGCCGCTCATCAGTTGTGCCAGATAGCGGTTCAGTGCCCCCACCGGCGGGCTGATGCTCATGTCGTTGTCATTGAGCACTACCAGCAGTTTGCAGTCTTCGACGCCAGCATTATTTAATGCTTCAAAGGCCATGCCCGCTGTCATGGCCCCATCGCCAATGATGGCTACAGCATGGCGGTCTTCGCCCTTGCTACGCGCTGCCAGCGCCATGCCCAAAGCGGCAGAGATGCTGGTGCTGGAGTGCGCGGTGCCAAAGGTGTCGTATTCGCTCTCGGCGCGCTGCGGAAAGCCACTCAAACCGCCCAACTGGCGCAGGGTGGACATGCGCTCGCGCCGCCCAGTCAGGATTTTGTGCGGGTAGGTTTGGTGGCCCACATCCCACACCAGCCGGTCTTCTGGGGTGTTAAAAACGCGGTGCAGGGCGATGGTCAGTTCTACCGTGCCCAAGTTAGAGCTGAGGTGGCCGCCGGTTTGCGCCACGCTGTCAATGACGAAGGCTCGCAACTCCGTGGCCAAGGCTTTGAGTTCGGTGCGTGGTAGGCGGCGCAGGTCTGCCGGGTTATTGACAGTCTGCAACAGGGGGTAGGGCGTGGTGGGCATGGAAGACAGGGTATCTTGAAGGGCGGTGTCTGAAGCAGAGCGAAGAAAGAAGGTGCAGCTTAATAAGCGCGGTCAACCACCTTATGGGCTAACCCGGCCAGTGCGCGCGTATCGGGCAAGCCACTGGCAGCCAGCGCCGCCAAAGCCTGCTGGTGTAAGGCTTGGGCATAGGCTTGGGCAGGCTCCAAGCCCAGTAACGAGACGTAGGTGGGTTTGTCTTGGGCGGCATCTTTGCCCGCCGTTTTGCCCAGCGTAGCGGCATCGGCGGTGACATCCAAAATATCATCGACCACCTGAAAGGCCAGCCCCAGTGCCGCGCCATAGTCGGCCAGCGCTGCTTGTGCTGCTGTATCGGCTTGGCCACAGGCGGCCCCCATTAAAACGCTGCCTTGCAGCAAGGCCCCAGTTTTGAGGCGGTGCATTTGGCGCAATTGTTCTTCATTCAGGGCGATACCGACGCTGGCCAAGTCAATCGCTTGGCCCCCAGCCATGCCTTGGGCACCAGCAGCACGCGCCAGTAAGCCACACAGTCGGGCTTGGATGCTATCGGGAATGGCGCTGTCTTCTGGCACCAGCAGTTCAAAGGCCAAGGCTTGCAGGGCATCACCGGCCAACAAGGCAGCTGCTTGACCAAACTGCACATGCACTGTGGGTTTGCCTCGGCGCAGTACGTCATTGTCCATGCAGGGCATGTCGTCATGCACCAAAGAATAGGCGTGGATAAGCTCTACCGCGCAGGCGGCGCGCAAGGCTGCTTCGTTTGTCGTGGCGCGCAAAGGGCTATTGGGGTTTTCAGCACTGGCTACGGCCTCGCGGGCAGCAAGTACCAGCAGCGGGCGCAAGCGCTTGCCGCCATCAAGCACCGCGTAGCGCATTGCCTCGCCCAAGCCCGCTGGGGCACCGTGGCCCACCCAGTCGGATAAAAAAGCCTCAACCCGCAGCAAATGGCCTTGCATCCAAGCGGCCATGTCAAGGGGGGAAGTGGTGTGGGGCATGGAAACGGGCCTGCAAAAGTCTTGAAAGCTTCAATTTTAGGCCGATACCGCCTGCAATACACGCATGGCCCTTGCGGGAATGCCCCACAAAATAACCCCACGGCCTATAATCCCATTCCCTGCAAGCCGGCGTCCTGCCGGTTTATTTTTTTCTCACCCGCGCCCTAGGCGCACCTCCCTGTGGGGAGTCTTTAGGTCAGGTCGTCCATGTCTGATTTAAGTCTTCGACTGCAGCAGGCTGCAAGCCAACTACCAGTTTCAAGCTATTTTGACGAGGCGCTGTTTCAGCGCGAGTTAGAACTCATCTTCCAGCGCGGGCCCCGCTATGTGGGGCACCAACTGGCTGTACCTAACGCCGGCGATTATTACGCCCTGCCCCAAGAAGGCGAGGGCCGCGCCTTGGTACGCAATGCCCAAGGGCAGGTAGAGCTGGTCTCTAACATTTGCCGCCACCGCCAAGCGGTGATGCTCAAAGGGCGCGGCACTTTGCAAGGCCAAGGCAAGGGCCATGCCGGTGGCAACATCGTGTGCCCACTGCACCGCTGGACGTACAGCCCCAGCGGCGGCTTGTTGGGTGCGCCCCACTTTGCCCAAGACCCCGGCCTGAACCTGAAGAATTACCCCCTGCGCGAATGGAACGGCCTGCTGTTTGAAGACAATGGCCGCGATATTGGTGCCGATTTGGCCGGTATGGGGCCACGGGCCGAACTCAGTTTTGAAGGCTTTGCCCTCGACCGGGTAGAACTGCACGAGTGCAACTACAACTGGAAGACCTTTATCGAGGTCTATCTGGAGGATTACCACGTTGGCCCCTTCCACCCCGGTTTGGGCAACTTTGTTACCTGCGACGATTTACGCTGGGAGTTCAGCAAAGAGTATTCGGTGCAAACCGTAGGCGTAGCTTCTACTTTTGGCCATGCTGGCTCCAGTGTGTACCAGAAGTGGAAAGAAGTGCTGCTGCAATACCGCGAAGGCAAACTGCCCGAGCGCGGCGCCATTTGGCTCACCTACTACCCACACATCATGGTGGAGTGGTATCCGCATGTGCTTACCGTCTCAACGCTGCACCCCATCAGCCCGAGCAAAACGCTGAATATGGTGGAGTTTTACTACCCCGAAGAAATTGTTGCTTTTGAGCGCGATTTTGTCGAAGCCCAGCAGGCCGCCTATATGGAAACCTGCATCGAAGACGACGAAATTGGCGAGCGCATGGACGCAGGCCGCAAAGCCCTGCTGGCGCGTGGCGACAACGAAGTCGGCCCCTACCAAAGCCCGATGGAAGATGGGATGCAGCACTTCCACGAGTGGTATCGTGCCACGATGGGTGCAGCGGTACCCCAAGGCTGATACGCTACTGCTGTTGAACCGATAGCTGCCGGTGCTGGCCTCACAGCGTGGGCGGCTATTTTGCTTTTTATTCCCTAGATTTTTTCTACTTTTTTGAGCATTCCATGCAAGCTCTGTGGATGGTGCTAGGAGCCTTTTTGTTTGCCAGCATGGGGGTGTGTATTAAGTTCGCTGCGGCTTACTTTAATACGGCAGAACTGGTTTTTTACCGGGGGCTGGTGGGTATCGGGGTGCTGTGGCTGTTGGCACGCTCACAAAAGGTGGTGTTACAAACCAATTATCCGTGGATGCACGCTTGGCGTAGCTTGATTGGCGTGACAGCGATGGGCACTTGGTTTTATGCCATTGGTGCCCTGCCACTGGCCACCGCCATGACGCTCAACTACATGAGCAGCGTTTGGATTGCCGCCTTTTTTGTCGGTGGGGCTGTACTAACGTGGCGACCCTCGTCCAAAGCACCCTCGCCCGCCTTGCAAGGGCCGTTGGTGCTGACAGTGCTGGCCGGTTTTGCCGGTGTAGTAATGGTGCTGCGCCCCAGCTTAGACCAAAACCAAATGTTTGCCGGTGTGATTGGGTTGCTGTCGGGCATGTCGGCAGCCTTTGCCTATTTGCAGGTGGTCACGCTGTCACGGGTGGGCGAACCTGAAACGCGCACCGTGTTTTTCTTTGCCATTGGCTCTACCTTGGCGGGGGCGGTGGCCATGCTGCTGATGGGCATCTCCGATTGGCCCGGCTGGCCGGGGCTGTGGTTGCTACCGATAGGTGTCTTGGCCTCGGGTGGGCAACTGTGCATGACGCGCGCTTATGCGCGTGCCAGCGCCAGCCAGCGCGGTACGCTGGTGGTGGCCAATTTGCAGTATTCGGGCATTGTGTTTGCCGCGCTGTATGGCATGGCCTTGTTTGGCGACCAAATACCGCTGCTGGGCTGGGCCGGCATGGCCTTGATTATCAGCAGTGGCATTGCGGCTACCGTATTGCGCTCGCGCGCTGCACCGGGGGCACCAGCGCAAGAAGAATAAGCAGACCAGACTGCGTTTCAGAAAAACCACATGCCCACCAGCCAAAGCTAGCCCAGTGGCAAAAAATTTGAGGGCGCACCGCTGCTGGGTGATGTGCTTGCCGTGTTGCAGTGCAGCAGGCAGCGCAGTAGGCAACAGATGCCAAGTGCTGCACAGTTTGTAAGGCAAATTCCTACAAGGCTGTCGATTTGCCTGACACAAAGTAGCGGCAAAGCCCGACTTAATTTTTGATTGGCATGTCTTCACAATCCATTTCAACGGTTCACCCATGTGCCGTGGCTTGAAACCCCCGACCGAACTGAAAGGATTGCACCATGACGAACGAACAACTGCTTGCCGAGATCCGCGAAGCCAACCTGACCTACCTGATGCTGGCCCAAACCCTGATTCGCCAAGACAAGGCCGAAGCGGTGTTCCGTCTGGGCATCAATGAAGAAGCTGCCGATATTTTGGCATCCTTGTCGGCAGCGCAAGTGATGAAACTGGCCTCGCGCAACACGCTACTTTGCAGCTTCCGCGTGGATGACAACTTGGTCTGGAGCTTGCTGACCAACCACAACACCCCCAAAAAGGTGGGCAACGAAGCCACCAACACCCTGCACGCCAACATCCTGATGGCCAGCCGCGTGTCGGAAGTTCTGTAAGCCTGTGTCACCCTGCCTGCCCCCTATTGGAGATTTCACCATGACCGCCTCTGCCACCCCTGCCGCCCCCCAAAGCAGCGCCAAAGTCACCAAAACCGCTACCAAAAGCGTACTTAATGAATCCAAGCAGATTGAGCGCGCGGCCATGCTGATTGGCATGGGGGCCAGAATGCAGGTGTTGGAGTCTGAAACCACCCTGTCTTACGAGCGCCTGATTCGGCTGTACAAGGAAGTGGCGGGCAAGTCGCCATCTAAGGGCCAGTTGCCCTTCTCGACCGATTGGTTTTTGACTTGGCAAGAAAACATCCACAGCTCGTTGTTTTTGAATATTTACGAATACCTGTCTAAAGGCATTGAGCTGGACTCGGTGGACCAACTGACCAAGGCTTATCGCCTCTATATTGAGCAAATCGAGATGGCCCAAGTAGAGCCGCTGCTATCGTTCACGCGCGCTTGGCGCTTGGTCAAGTTTGTCGATGCTGGGATGCTCAACCGCACCAAATGCGCGCAATGCGGCGGCCAGTTTGTGACAGAGTTGTACGAAAATCGCCACTACACCTGCGGCCTGTGCAACCCCCCAGCACGCGCTGGCAAGAGCAAAGCCGCTGGCTCTTTAATGCTGCACTGAGCGCGCGATAGTGCAGGTTTAGAGGTAAGCCAGCCCCATGTGGGCCAAGCCCACCAGATTGACGGTGCTGGCATTCAAATCGGTGTTAGCGGCCAAGGCCAGCAACTGTGCCGGGGTAGCCTCGCCATTGTCGAGCAGGGCGGTAAAAGTGGCCTGTGTGGCGGCATCCGGGGCGCTGCCCACCACATTTTGGTACACCGTTTTTACAAAATCAGCGTGGCTAAGCTGGTTGAAGATGCCGGTATTGACCACCACTTGCGCCACTTGTTGCCAATCCAAGCCTTGGTCAAATAAGTTCAGCCCTGCACCCACGATATTCGGGGTAAGGGCGTTGAGGCCCGCCGCCGCGTTAATCATCAAAGCGGTTTTGCCCGCGTTGCCGTTCAAGTCATAGGCATATTGGCCATCGGCAAAGCGCAGGCGGCCTGCATCGGCCACGGTTTCGCTGCTGTGCTGGCCGTCAAGTTGGGTGACGGTCAGGGTTTTGTTGCTGTTGAGCTTGACACCGTAGTCCAAACGGTTGCCGCTGTAGCTGGCAATGGCCACGCCGTAAGCATTGCCAAGCAGTGTGTGGCTGGTGGGCTGCAAGGTTTCTGCGGGCGTGTAGCGGGCTGCGCTGTAAATAGATAAAAAGTAGGGATAGGGAACGTCTTGGTAATTCATCCCGTTGAAGCTAAAACGGGCGGTTTGTGTCTGACCAATCGCATCCACCACATCCATGCCATCAATCACCTTGCCAAACACCGCATAGCCGGGCTGGGCTGCGCTTTGGTAGTTCAGTCCGGTATTGTTGACCGTGTTGACAACAAATTGCGAAGTGGCTGAGTTCGGCTCGGGCGTGCGCGCCATCGCCATCGTGCCCCGGTCATTGCTCAGGCCGGTATTGGATTCCAGCACGATAGGCTCGCGCGTAGGCTTGGGCTGCAAAGCACGGTCAAGGCCACCGCCTTGCACCACAAATTGGTCAATCACCCGATGGAACAGTGTGCCAGCGTAGAAATTTTCATCCACATAGCCCAAAAAATTGGCTACGGTGGCGGGTGCTTGGCTAGGATACAACTCTACGGTAAACGGGCCGTAGCTGGTGTTGATAAGAACTTGTGGGTTGCTGCTGGAGTTGGACATAGCGTTGGATGCAAAGGCAGAAAACGGCGCAGTCTAGCCCAGCTGCATCAACATGGCAGCATCACCCTACCCCGTTAGCGGGTGATTGGCGTTTAGTCTGGTGTTGAGTCAACGCGCATACAACAGTGCGCGCACGTTGTCATCCATCGGCAAGGTGTAATCGGCAGCAGCTACCACCAAATTGCCCACCGGATGCACCAGTTTCAGGCTGACATACACCGCCCGCTGCGATACCGCATAGGTACCCACCAACACGGCTTGGGCATCGTGACGCTGGCTGACTTCGTGCAGCTCACGCGAGAGTAACAATTCGCCTTGGCTGGGCAGCATCACCAAGTTGTCGCGCAAGCGCGGCTCTACCACCAACACACCGCGTTGCACCAGTTGCCCGGCCAGTTGTTCAGACAGGGTGCGCCCTAGGCGCGAGGATTCACCCAGCCTATCCACACTGACCAAGGTAGCCACCAGCAGGGGCCGCGTGGGGTCTAGGGCTACGTTTTGCAACAGAATGTCGATGGCCTTAGCATTGCTTTCGACCAAATCGGCACGCACATGGGCGGCCTCGCCATAGTAGTAACGGGCGCAGCCGGGCAGGGCAAGCGCAGCGGCCAATAAGGCCAAAGTGGCGGTACGGCGGTTCATGGTGCAATCACCCGCCATGTTTTGATGGCCGTAGGGCTTGGAAACGGCGGCGGTGGGGCATACAAAAAGGCATCGTCGGGGTCTAGGTAGTAGATGTCGGCGGTGCGTGTGAGGTAGCGCTGGCCGCTTTCTAGCGAGGTGCTAATCAGCACTTCGGTGCGTGTGGGCCACGGCCCCATGTTGTTGTGGTGCGATGCCGTGGGCACGGGCAGGGTACTGCCGCCACCACCGTCGCCTATTTCGGGGCCAGTGCGCCCAGGGGCGGGTGGTTGCCAGTTGCGTAGCACCGATACCCCCGATGCCAGCGGCATGGCACTACGTGCCAGTAGCTGGTTGATGGGGGCACCGTGGGCAATCAATTGGGCATCGACATGCAGCACTACTTTGGTTGGCTCGGTAGAGACAGTGATGTTTTTATCTAACAAGCGCGTGAGCAACAACTTATGAAAGCCCGCGCTGAACTCAGTGGTTTGGCTGGTCTTAATCGACAGTGGGTATTCACCCGGCGGCCATTCGCTGATTTTGTAGGCAATGCGCTCGGCCACATCGTTGGCCAACACATCCCAATGGTGTACGGCCATGGCTTTTTTCTGGCCGCTGGGGGCGTGGCGCTCTAAATGGGGCAAATCGGCCACCGTGCCGCAACCGGCCAGCGCCGCCGCAACCAACAGAGGCAGAAGGAGAGGGGGCAGGGTGCGCCGGGTGGGGTAGGGCTTGGCTTGCATAGGCTGCGATGGTAGCGGCCCTTGGCCGCCCTCAATCGGCCAATTAAATGCCGATTCGCCATGTTCTTTGCATCTGATGGGGCAGCGCAGGCCGTTCCGGCGGCAAAATTGGCACATGAACGCGCGCGCATCCTCGTCTGGTAAAACTCCAGCAAAACCCCCACGGCCTGCTGAGGCAGCTCCGGCTTTTGATTTGGCTCGGCTGGCTTTAATTTGGTTGGCTTTTTTGGCCACGGTGGCTATGTTGCACTGGGGCAGTGCGGTGTGTATCCCGATTGTGCTCAGTTTGCTACTGGCCTGCGCCTTGCAGCCCGCCGTGCAAACCCTGCAAGGCTGGCGCATTCCGCGTGCCATCAGTGCCGCTGTGCTGCTGCTGGCGCTGGTGGCTGGCTTGGCGGGCAGCAGTTGGTTTTTGAGCGATGGGGCCTCGCAATTGGTCGATGCCTTGCCGGTGGCCGCCAAAAAAGTGCGCGACCAGCTGCGTAGCCAAAGCCGCGCTGGCAGTGGCGGCACACTAGAAACGGTGCAAAAAGCGGCCACGCAAATTGAACAAGCCGCCCAAGAAAACACCGCGCCTGCCACGCGCCGGGGGGTGCAGCGCGTGGTGGTAGAGCGGCCCCCGTTCAATGTGCGCGATTATGTTTGGCCGGGCACGCTGGGGCTGGTGTCGGGGCTGGCGCAATTGGCAGCGGTGGTGTTTTTAAGCTTCTTTTTGCTGGCCTCGGGCAATTTGCTGCGGCGCAAACTGTTGGGCATCGTTGGCCCCAGTCTGCAACGCCAGCAAAGCGCATTAGACATGGCCGATGAAATCAACACCCAAGTGCGCCGCTATTTGCTGGTGCAGTTGTGGACAAGCGCCTTGGTGGGCGTGGCCACTGGCTTGGCCTATTGGGCGCTGGGCTTGCAGCAGGCGGCGGTGTGGGGCGTGGCAGCGGCGGTGCTCAATTTGGTGCCTTATGTCGGCTCCTTGGTCGTCACGGGTGGCTCGGCGCTGGTGGCTTTTTTGCAATTTGGCACGCCCAATATGGCGCTGGCGGTGGGTGGGGCTTCGTTGCTTATCCATACGCTGGTGGGCAATGTGCTGACCCCTTGGCTAACCAGCCGTACCAGCAGCCTGAACCCGGTGGCGGTGTTTGCCGGCATCATGGCTTGGGGCTGGTTGTGGGGGGTTTGGGGGCTGCTGCTGGGTATTCCGTTGATGATTGCAATCAAGGCGGTGTGTGACCGGGTGGCGGCTTTGCGCCCGGTGGGTGAGTTGCTGGGCAATTGACGTACACGGCAGCCTTGGCGTTTTACGCGCACAATCTGCGCTTCACGTTTTTGTCGTCATCCAGCTATGAAATTCCAAGGCTCCTCCCAATACGTTGCTACCCAAGATTTGATGCTGGCCGTGAATGCGGCCATCAAGCTCCAACGCCCGTTGCTGGTCAAGGGCGAGCCGGGCACCGGCAAAACCATGCTGGCCGAGGAAGTATCGCAAGCCCTGGGCCTGCCGCTGCTGCAATGGCACATCAAGTCCACCACCAAGGCGCAACAAGGCCTGTATGAATACGATGCCGTCAGCCGCCTGCGTGATTCGCAATTGGGCGACGCCGACAGCAGCGAACGCGTGCAGGACATCCGCAACTACATCGTCAAGGGCGTGCTATGGCAAGCCTTTACCGCCGAGCAACCAGTAGCGCTGCTGATTGACGAAATCGACAAGGCGGATATTGAATTTCCGAATGACTTGTTGCGCGAACTCGACCGCATGGAGTTTTACTGCTACGAAACACGCGAGATGATTCGCGCCAAGCACCGGCCCGTGGTGTTTATCACCTCGAACAACGAAAAAGAGCTGCCTGATGCCTTTTTGCGCCGTTGCTTTTTCCATTACATCAAGTTTCCCGAGGCGGAAACCATGCGCCGCATCGTCGATGTGCATTTTCCGACGCTCAAAAGCGAATTATTGGCCGCCGCCATGAAAACGTTTTACGACGTGCGCGGTCTGCCCGGCCTGAAAAAGAAGCCCTCGACCAGCGAGCTGATTGACTGGCTCAAACTGCTGGTGGCCGAGGATATTCCGCTGGAGGCACTGCAAAGCACCGACAACAAAGTGTCGGTGCCGCCGCTGGTGGGTGCCTTGCTGAAAAACGAGCAGGACGTGAGCCTGTTTGAAAAGCTAGTCTTCATGAACCAGCGCAACCGTTAATCGAGCAGCTGGCTATCAAATCAGGGCGGGGCAGCCGTTTCTTGCACTGGACGTAGCGATTGGCCAGCCAAATTTTTTAAGGCTGCAACTGCTCCAAACCACCCAAATAAGGCCGCAAAGCCTCTGGAATGGTCACGCTGCCGTCTTGATTTTGGTAGTTCTCTAGCACCGCCACCAAGCAGCGCCCCACCGCCAAGCCAGAGCCGTTGAGGGTGTGTACCAGCTCATTTTTACCTTGGGCATTTTTGAAGCGCGCTTGCAAGCGGCGCGCCTGAAAGGCTTCGCAATTGCTGACCGAGCTAATTTCGCGGTAGGTACCTTGGGCGGGTAGCCACACTTCTAAATCGTAGGTTTTGGAGGCACCAAAACCCATATCGCCGCTGCACAGGCTCATGACGCGGTAGGGCAGGCCCAGCTTTTGCAAAATGGCTTCGGCATGGCCAACCATGTCTTCCAAGGCTTGGTAGCTGCGCTCTGGGTGCACAATCTGCACCATTTCTACCTTGTCAAACTGGTGCTGGCGAATCATGCCGCGCGTGTCGCGGCCATAGCTACCCGCTTCAGAACGGAAGCATGGTGTATGCGCTGTGAGTTTGATGGGCAGTTCGGCCTCTGGCACCACCACATCGCGCACAAAATTGGTCAAAGGCACTTCGCTGGTGGGGATAAGGTACAGCGCGGCATTGTCGGGCACGGGTTCGCCATCTTGGCCGCCCTTTTTGGCAGCGAACAAGTCGCCCTCAAACTTGGGCAATTGGCCGGTGCCCTTGAGCGAATCTGCATTCACGGCATAGGGCACATAGCATTCGGTGTAGCCATGCTGTTGTGTTTGCACGTCTAGCATGAATTGGGCCAAAGCGCGGTGCAGACGGGCAATGCCACCCTTCATCACCGTAAAGCGCGAACCCGAAAGCTTCACGCCCATATCAAAGTCTAGCCCCAGCGGCGTGCCCACATCCACATGGTCTTTCACTTCAAAAGCAAACTGGCGCGGGCTGCCCCAGCGGCGCACTTCCACGTTGCCGGTTTCATCGCTGCCCACCGGCACGCTTTCGTGGGGCAAATTGGGCACCGCCAGCAACAGGGTTTGCAGTTCGGTTTGGATTTGCTCTAAGCGGCTGGCTGATTGCTCTAGTTCGGTTTTAGAAGCCGCTACTTGGGCCTTGGCGGCCTCGGCACCATCTTTGTCACCTTTACCCATCAACATGCCAATTTGCTTGGACAATTGGTTGCGCTGCGCCTGTAACTCTTCGGTACGCGTTTGCAGGGTTTTGCGTTCGGCCTCTAGGGCCTGAAACGCCTCGACATTCAAAAATGCCTGCGGATTTTTGCGGGTTTCTAGCCGGGCAATGGCCCAAGCGAGGTCTTTGCGGAGGAGGAGGATGTCTAGCATGGCTTGATTTTAGGCCGCCCCATGCCGATAACATCGGTCATCTGCCATTAGGAGTGCTTATGTTTTTTGTTTTTGGCCCTTCGGGGCAGATGTACCGGGGCGGCCCAGAAAATTTGGCCAAAATTTCGGCGGTGCGCGGTGTCAGTCGGCCCAAAGCGCTGCGTACCCGAGCCTCTGGCCTGCATGGCGAAGAACCGGCCCAGCCCCTGCCTTTTCCCTCTCCTCCTGCCACTACCCCGCCTACGCCAGCGCCTGCGCCAGTGCGGGCTTTGCGTACCCAAGATGCGCTCAGTGCTTATACACGCGGCAGCAACCCACCCGTAGAGCGCCAGCCCCTGACCTTGGTGCGCGATGTCATGACGCGCGGTGCCCTGACGGTGCCGCTATCGGCACGCGTGCATGAAGTGTGGCAGATGTTTGCCCGCTACCACGTAGGGCAAGCCCCGGTGCTCAATGGTGGCGGGCGCGTGGTCGGCCTGCTGTTGCGCGCCGATATGGGGCCTGCGGATTTGCTCCCGCCCACCGACAATGTGGCCGAACGGCTGTCCAGCGCACGCCGTCCGGTGGCCGAGGTGATGGTCAGCCCCGTGCCCACGGTGTCGGAGGATACCGAGCTGCGCCGCTTGGCTACGGTATTGCTAGAAACCGGCCTGCCTGGCCTGCCTGTGACGGACGATATGGGCCAATTAAAGGGCTTTGTCTCGCGCACTGACCTGCTGCGCGCCATTGCCGCAGACCCGCCGCTGGATTTGTGGACCTAGGCTATTTATGCACCCAATGCCTTAACCACCGCATCACCCATTTGCACGGTGTTGACCTTGGTGGTGCCTGCGCTGTAAATATCGCCGGTACGCAAGCCTTGCGCCAGCACAGCTTTGACGGCGTTTTCGATGCGGTCAGCCGCTTCGGGCTGTTGCAGGCTAAAGCGCAGCATCATGGCGGCACTCAAAATGGTGGCCAAGGGGTTGGCAATGCCTTTACCAGCGATGTCGGGGGCACTGCCGTGGCTGGGTTCATACAAGCCTTGGCCCTTGCTGTTGAGGCTGGCCGAGGGCAACATGCCAATCGAGCCAGTGAGCATCGAGGCTTCGTCTGACAGGATGTCGCCAAACATATTGCCGGTGACCAGCACGTCAAACTTCTTCGGCTCTTTGACCAGTTGCATGGCGGCGTTGTCCACATACATATGGTCTAGCGCCACATCGGGGTATTGTTGGCCCACTTCAGTCATCACATCCTTCCAGAGTTGGAAGGTTTCGAGCACGTTGGCCTTGTCCACGCTGGTGACGCGCTTGCTGCGTTTTTGCGCTGCTTGGAAAGCGACATGGGCGATGCGTTCAATTTCGGGGCGCGAGTAGCGCATGGTGTCAAACGCTTCTTCGGCACCGGGGAAATGGCCATCGGTAGCAATGCGGCGGCCACGCGGTTGGCCAAAGTAAATATCGCCGGTCAGCTCACGGATGATGAGGATGTCTAGCCCGGCCACCAATTCGGGCTTGAGGCTGGAGGCGTGCGTGAGTTGCTCGTAGCAAATAGCGGGACGGAAGTTGGCAAACAGGCCCATCGCTTTACGCAGGCCCAAAATGGCTTGCTCGGGGCGCAGTGGGCGGTCTAGGGTGTCGTATTTCCAATCGCCCACGGCACCGAACAAAATCGCATCGGCTTCTTGCGCCAATTTCAGGGTGGATTCGGGCAGCGGATGGCCGGCTACTTCATAGGCAGCACCACCCACAGGGGCGGTTTCCATCTCAAACTTCAAATCCAAGGCATTGAGCACCTTGACGGCTTCGGCGACGATTTCGGTACCAATGCCGTCACCGGGCAATACTGCAATTTTCATAATCTAATTTTCTTTAAAAAACAAAATATCTTTGTAGCGGACGTTTAAGCCACCATCGTATGCGCCAGCCAAGGCTTGGTGGCCAAGCGTTCGGCTTCAAAGGATTTGATTTTGTCGGCGTGGCGCAAGGTCAGGCCAATATCGTCAAAACCGTTGAGCAGGCAGTATTTGCGGAACGGCACCACATCAAACCCGATTTCTTCGCCTTGTGGGCGCACAATCACTTGGCGCTCTAGGTCGATGGTGAGTTGGTAGCCGGTAAAGGCGGCCACTTCATCAAACAACTGCGCCACCGTGGCTTCAGGCAGCACAATCGGCAGTAGGCCATTTTTGAAGCAGTTGTTGAAGAAGATATCGGCAAAACTGGGGGCAATAATGGCACGGAAACCATATTGTTCCAGCGCCCAAGGCGCATGTTCGCGGCTAGAGCCACAACCAAAATTTTTGCGCGCCAGCAAGATAGATGCACCGGCATAGCGCGGCTGGTTCAGCACAAAATCGGGGTTGGGCTGGCGGCTGGCTGGGTCTTGGCCGGGTTCACCGGGGTCCAGGTAGCGCCATTCGTCAAACAAATTCACGCCAAAGCCGGTCTTTTTAATCGACTTGAGAAACTGCTTGGGGATGATGGCGTCGGTATCGACGTTCTCGCGGTCCATAGGGGCCACGATGCCTTGGTGAAGGGTAAATTTTTGCATGGTAAAAATCCGTGAGCCTGTGCGTGTTAGGCCAAAGTGCGTACATCCACAAAATGCCCATATACCGCAGCAGCAGCAGCCATTGCTGGGCTGACCAAATGGGTACGACCACCAGCGCCTTGGCGGCCTTCAAAGTTGCGGTTGCTGGTGGAGGCACAGCGCTCGCCCGGCTCTAGGCGGTCGGCGTTCATGGCCAAACACATGCTGCAACCAGGTTCGCGCCATTCAAAACCGGCGGCCTTGAAAATTTCGTGCAGCCCTTCGCGTTCGGCTTGTGCTTTGACCAAGCCAGAACCCGGAACCACCAACGCCTGCTTCACATTTTTAGCAACTTTCTGCCCCAGCTTTTTCACCACGGCGGCGGCTTCGCGCATGTCTTCAATGCGGCTGTTCGTGCAGGAGCCAATAAACACCTTATCGACAAAAATATCGTTGAGGGGTTTGCCTGGTTGCAGATTCATGTACTGCAAAGCACGTTCAATCGCGCCGCGCTTGTTGGCATCTTTTTCTTTGTCGGGGTCGGGCACGCTGGCATCAATGCCCAGCACCATTTCGGGCGAGGTGCCCCAAGTCACTTGCGGCACGATGTCGGCCGCGTTGAGCGTGACCACGGTGTCAAACTGGGCATCGGCATCGGAGTTCAGCGTCTTCCAATAGGCCACGGCTTGCTCCCACTCTACGCCGGTGGGCGATAGGGGGCGGCCTTTGACGTAGTCGATGGTTTTGTCATCCACAGCTACCAAGCCAGCGCGCGCACCGGCCTCAATCGCCATATTGCACACCGTCATGCGGCCTTCGATGCTCATGGCACGGAAGACGGAACCCGCAAATTCAATCGTGTAGCCGGTACCGCCTGCGGTGCCAATTTTGCCGATGATGGCCAGCACCACGTCTTTGGGAGTCACGCCGGGAGCCAGCTCACCATCCACCTGCACCAGCATGTTTTTGGCTTTTTTGGCCAGCAGAGTTTGCGTGGCCATCACATGCTCGACCTCACTGGTGCCAATGCCGTGGGCCAAGGCACCAAACGCGCCATGCGTGCTGGTGTGGCTATCACCACAGACTACCGTCATGCCGGGCAGAGTGGCGCCGTTTTCTGGCCCCATGACATGCACAATGCCTTGGCGCTGATGCATGAACGGGAAGAACGCCGCCGCGCCGGTTTCGGCAATGTTGGCGTTGAGCGTGGTGATTTGCTCTTTGCTGATGGGGTCAGTAATGCCGTCGTAGCCCAGCTCCCAGCCAGTGGTGGGGGTGTTGTGGTCGGCAGTGGCCACGATGGAGCTAACGCGCCACACTTTGCGCCCGGCTTGGCGCAGGCCCTCAAAGGCTTGCGGGCTGGTCACTTCATGCACCAAATGGCGGTCGATATAAAGAACAGCGGTGCCGTCTTCTTCGGTATGGACGACGTGTTCGTCCCAGATTTTGTCGTACAGGGTGCGTCCCATAGTGGTCTTGGTCTCTTTGCGTTCAGGGGAAGGGTGATTTTAGGCCGGGCACGCCGCAGCTGCTGCCATTGTCGCTACCATTGACCCAAGGCACCGCTTGCGGGCAGCCCTGAATCGCCCACTTTGATTGATTCCAAAGGATTTTGCCGTGCGTCTGCGTCCCACTTTGCTCCATGCCGCTCTTGTAGCTTGTTTAAGCGCCAGTTTGCCCGCTGGCCTTGTGGCCCAAACTTTGGCCGAAGGCCCCGACCATGCCAGCCAAGTGCTGGGCAATGCTTGGGATATGGCTGGCCAAGACGATGTGTTTCCACTGTGGTGGACGCACAACCTAAGCGCTGCCACGGTGGCCAATGGCACTATGACGGGTACGGCGCGCGATGCTGACCCACATTTTTGGTTGCAGTTTCCGCCCATTCCTTCGGCCATGCCTGCGCCTAATTTGGCACAAGCGGCTATCGATGCCAGCCGTTATACCCATCTTTCTTTTTTGATGTGGCTGCCCGATAGCATAGAGTCTGGTGCGCGCAATGGGCGGCTGGTATGGCACCACGGCGGCGCTACCGTGGCAGCATTTGATGCCGCTTATTCCGAGTCTGCGCTGTTTCCGGTCTATCCGGGCTGGCATCTGTACCATTTTGATTTAGCCGCTTTGCAGCCACGCGTTGGCCAGCCTTGGAACGGCACTATCTACGGCTTGCGTATAGACCCTTGTTTGGGCTGCAACCTCCAGTTTCAAATCGACTGGGCGCGTTTGTACCACCCCAACGAAGCCGCCCCCATCAGCCTGGCGCATGGCAAAACCCACTGGCTTACCCAAATCAAGCCTACCGGCAGCAACCAAACCGTGAGCACCGTGCTGCCTGTGGCAGCCCAACCCGGAGCCATTGCCAGTTTGCCACCCGGCAGCTACCGTGTTGCAGCCATCAGCGATGGCGACTATGCCCTTAGCCAGCGCGGTAAGGCTTGGACTTTTGATAGCCGAAACGATGTTTTGTGGGCGAATAATCATGGTTTGTCTGGTGCCACTACGGGTAGCAACGGCCTGCGCGCCAGCACCAACAATTCCGACCCTTGTGTGCAACTGGATATTCCACAGCAGCAGCCCATTGATACCAGCAAATACCGCTATCTAACCATCGACATGACCCTAGACCACATCCCGCCAGACGAGTCGGGTTTGTTGGTTTGGTGGGGCGACCAAGTGGCAGCCGTGCGCCACCCCAGTGAGTTTATCCCGGTGCAGGCCGGTCGGGCCACTTACCAAATTGATTTGCAACGCTATCCACAATGGGCCGGGCTGGTGCGCGCCTTACGCATTGACCCGCTCAATGGCCCAGCAGCAGACCAAGGGATAGGCTTTACCTTGCACAGCGTGCGCCTCACCACCACGGCAGGCTTGCAAGAAATCGTGGCCTACAACGATACGCCCTTGACCATTAATGCGCGCCCTAGCGTCAAAATTTTGTCGCCCAGTTTTGAAGATGGCGAAGATTACGCCTTGGTAGAACAGGGCAAGGCTTGGACAATGCAGCCGGGCCAAGTCCAGCGCCCAGAGTTAAGCAATTTGCAGGGCTGGGAATACATCAACAGCATTCCAGACTTGCAACAAAGCGGCTCTTTCTTTCATGCTACCTCGCGCCCTGCCAATACAGGCCAAACCGAGGGTGACCCGCATGTGTTTTTGGCCTTCCAAGAAAATACCCACCCCATTGATGCCAACACCTACCGCTGGTTAGGTTTTGATTTGTATGTGCCCATGGATGCCACAGCGCAAAGCGAGTTAACGCACGGCGCGATGATGCGGCTGGCTTGGAAAGCCAACGACACCGACCCCGGCGTAACCACCGACGATGTGATTTTGATGCCCGGCTTACAGCGCTATTGGTTTGACATGCGCCAAGTAGTGTACGAGCCTGCCAGTCCACGCACTTGGGGCGATATGGTGCGCTATCTGCGTATTGACCCACTAGAGTTTCCCGAGCCACGCCATTTTTATATGGGGCCAGCGCAGTTGCGCTCTACCCCTTCGGCACGCCATGTGTTACCCGTTACACTGCAATTGAGCGATGCCGATGGTGACCCCTTGAGCGTCAAGGTGATGAGCGGCAATATCGTGTTAGCCCAAGCTAATGGTTTGGCTGCGGGGCAAACGCACCAAATCATTGCCAGCTTGGCCGCCTTGCCCGCTGGTGAACATCCCATCAGTGTAGAAGTGTCCGATGGCCACAGCAGCATCCAGCGTACCGCGATGGTGCCAGTGCGTAAACTAGACCTTCAAGCACCTGTGTCTGCGGCGCAAATGCGCGCGGCAGACCGGGTGTTTGCTTGGGCCGAGCAACTACTGGGCGGCACTTTGGGTGCGGGCACGGCCTCGGGACAGAACCATGCTTGTTTGCAGGGCATTGCTGGGGCTTATGGCCGCTACTACACCAGCAGTGGTTTTTGCCTATTTACCGTCGATGGGCAGGTGCTATACACCAACGCGGCTGGCACCTTGTCTTTGGCAGGTTCCTTATCATCCTTACTGACCCAAGCGGCTGCCGCTGGGTTGTAATCGGGCCAACAGTAGGTGAGACATCAAGCCAAGAGAAAAGGAGTATTCGTGATGTTACTCTGCAAAAAAATAGGAACTGGGGTGCTGCTTTTGTTGCTGGGCACTGCTTGGGCGCAAACCGGCGGCTGGGTGGCACAGGTCAAAGTAGCCCGTGGGATTGTTCAACTCGAGCGCGCTGGCCAGCGCTTTCCGGCTCCGGTGGGGTTGCGCCTGAAAGAAAATGATACCTTGTTGACTGCCGCCAATGGCTCGGTGGGGGTGATGTTCAACGACAACTCGGTGTTGTCGATGGGCCCCAATGGCGAGGTACTGTTAGAGCGCTACGCCTACGACTCCACCACCTACCAAGGGGCCTTCGATGCCTTTGTCAAGCGCGGTGCCGTGTCCATTGAGGCGGGCAATTTGGCCCAAGCACAACCCGACGCAGTACGGCTGAAAACACCCCAAGCTGCTGTCAGCGGGAAAACGCAGCATTTTGCTGTGCATGTAGAAGGAGAATAAACATGCTGCACCACGCAAAGAGCGCGCGCATTTTGGTCAGTTTGCTGCTGGCAGGTTTGTTGTCTGCCTGCGCTGGGCCGCAGGAAACCTATACCGTGTTGCCGGGGGCTGGTGGCCAAGCCGGTAGTTTGACCATCCAACCGCGCCAAGGCCAAGCCGTGGAAATCTCTGGGGCCTATGCCAGCGCCGTCGGGCACGCAGGGCGCAGCGCAGAGCGCATTACCTTAACGCCACAACAAATCCAAACCCTGTTTAGCGAGGCCCTATCGGCCAAGCCAGATGCACCGGTGCGCTTTACCCTGTATTTCAAAGAAGGCAGCGATGAGTTGACCCCAGCCTCGCAAGCCGATTTTGCACAGGTGTTAGCTGCCGTCAAACTGCGCCCGGCACCTGATGTGGTGGTAGTTGGGCACACCGACCGCGTTGGGCTGCTGGCCGATAACGACCGGCTGGCACTGCGCCGCGCCGAGAAGCTGCGCCTGCTGTTGATTGAACAGGGCCTGCCTGCCGACAGCATCCAAGCGGCGGGCCGGGGCGAGCGCGAGCCACTGGTAAAAACCGCCGATGAGGTGCAAGAACCGCGCAACCGCCGGGTAGAAATGTTGGTGCGCTAAACGTTAAACCATAAGGGCTGCCATGTGGAAAATCCTGACCCTCAACTGGCTCTTGTGGTGCTGCGCCAACTTGGCAGCGGCGCTAGAGGTACCCAAAGAGCCTGTATTACGCATCGAGACCGGTGCCCATTTGGCCCCCATCACGCGCATCAGTGCCGACCGGGGTGGGCAATGGGCCGTCACCGCCTCCGAAGACAAAACCGTGCGCCTCTGGAACCTGCACAATGGCCAGCCTTTGGCCGTACTGCGCCCCCCCATTGGCCCGGAAAAACTCGGGGCCTTGTACGCAGCGGCCATCTCGCCCAATGGGCGCCAAGTGGTGGCGGGTGGCAACTCGGCCTTTGATGGCAACGCCCATGCTTTGTATATGTTTGACCGCGCCACCGCCAGCCTACCCCCCAAGAGTACCTTGGTGGGGCTAGAAGCGCCCATCACTGAACTGGCGTGGTCTGCCGACAGCGAACTGGTGGCAGTAGGTTTGCGCCAGCAAGGGGTGCGCGTGTTTCGGCGCAATTTGACTTTTGTGGGCGCAGACACCGAGTTCAACGACGTAGTCTATGGGGCCGCGTTTTCGCACGATGGCCGCTTGGCCGTGGCCAGTTTAGACGGCGCAGTGCGCCTCTACGGTTTTGCCCAAGGGCAATGGCAACGCTTGGCGCGCAAGCAATTGCCGGGCGTGCCTTATGGCATCACTTGGTCGCCCGATGGGCGCGAACTGGCGGTAGGGCTGCAAGACCGCCCCCAAGCCCTGATTTTGGATGCAGACACCTTGGCACCGCGCCACACCTTGCAAGTGGGTGGCGCGGGCAATTTGGGGCGCGTGGCATGGTCGGTAGATGGACGCACCATTTATGCCGCTGGCAGTGCCAGCCGCGCCGGGCGTTTTGCTGTGTTTGCTTTTCCCGAGCGTGGCCGCGCCGCAGGGCGTGAAGTGGCCAGCTTTGGCAACATCATCAGCGCGCTGGCCAGCCATGCCCAAGGCTTAGTGGCCAGTTCTGCCGAACCCGCTTGGCTGGCGCTGGATATGCAGGCCCAACTGCGGCTAACGCGCACCTCGCCGCGCGGAGATTTTCGTGATGCGGGCGCCGCCTTTCGCGTCAGTGCCGATGCCAAAACCTTGGTGCTGCCTATGGTGATGGGCGGACGCGATACGCTCAGTTTTGACTTGACCCAAGGCGAGTTGCGCCCCGCAGATGCAGCGTCCAGCGGTGCAGCACAGCCTGCCGTCCTGCCAGCGGGCTTGGAGCACTGGCGCAACGCCACACAGCCACGCTATCGCGGCCAAATCCTGCCCTTGCAGCCAGGCGAGGTGGCGCGCAGTGCAGCAGCACTGGGCAACGGTTTTGTCTTGGGCAGCGAATGGGCCTTGCGTGCCTTTAGCGCCGATGGCCGATTGCGTTGGCAAAGCCGCACCCCCGGCGTAGTCTGGGCCGTTAATGCCAGCCAAGACGGACGTTGGATTGTGGCGGCGCTGGGCGATGGCAGCGTGCGCTGGTACCGCAGCAACGATGGCCTAGAACAACTGGCTTTGTTTGTCCATGCCGACCGCGAACGCTGGATTGCCTGGACACCCTCGGGCTACTACGACACATCGATGGGCGGCGAGTCGCTGGTGGGCTGGCATGTCAATCGCGCTTTTAACCAAGCCTCGGATTTTTTCTCTGTAGGGCGTTTTCGTGAACGCTTTTACCAACCCAGTGTGGTGCAAAAATTGCTCGAATTGGGCGATGAAACCGCCGCCATGCGCGCGCATCAGCAAGAGTTGGCCCTGCTAGAGCGCATGAACGCCGCCGAGCAAGCGCCTCCAAGCCGCCCCGTCGCACCCCAGCCAGTCGCCGCGCGCCCCAGCGCGCCCACACCAGCGCCTGCTTCCATCACAGCCGCTTTGCCCCCGGTGATTGAGTTGCAATCGGGCCAGCAAATGGACAGTCTGGCCCCAGAGGTGGCCATCAGCTACACCGTGCGCTCTCCAGACAGCGCACCACTGACCTCCGTGCGCGTGCGCGTCAATGGCAAGCTAGAACGCAACATCAAGGTACGCAGCAACCGGAGTGCCGATACCACGGTGTACGAAAGCCACATTCCAGTGCCGCCCAAAGATTCCGAAATTGTGCTGATTGCCGAAAACCGCTACGCCAAATCCGAACCCGTCATTGTGCGGGTGCGTCGCCAAGCGGCAGAGACCAGCACCAAAACCGAGGCTGCGCCGTATTTGCAAACCTACGACACCCTCTACATGTTGATTGTGGCCATCAACAAATATCCCGGCGAAAACGCCTTGCAACTGCCAGTAAAGGATGCCCAAGATTTTCGCCGCCAGATGACGCGCATTGCCAATCCGCCACCGGGCCGCGTCAAGCTGTACCAAAAGCCAGAAGTTCGCGTGTTGGTCGATGAGCAAGCCACGCAAGAAAACATCCAAGCGGGTCTGCAATGGCTGCGCGACAAGGTGGGCGATAGAGATGCCGGCGTGGTGTTTCTGGCCGGGCATGGTCTCTCGCGCGACCGGGCCTATTATTTTGTACCCTATCATCCCAATGGCATTGGCAAAGAAAAAGATTGGTTGGCTGGCACCGATATTGTCGAGACCTTGCAAAATCTGCCAGGGCGTGCGCTGTTTTTCTTAGACACCTGCCACTCTGGGGCCTTGGCCAATCAGGCCCGCGTAACTGGCATCATCAATGCGATGGACGAAGAGCGCGGCGTGATTGTGTTTGCCTCTTCCACTTCCAAAGAAGTGTCGCAAGAAACCGACGAATGGGGCAATGGCGCTTTTACCAAGGCTTTGATTGAAGGCTTGCGCGGCGAGGCACAAGATGCGCGCGACCAATTGGTCTATCCCAGCGGTCTCAAGCGTTACGTCACGCGCCGGGTGCGTGATTTGACCGAAAATCAGCAGCGGCCCTATGTAAGCGATCATGGCATTGATGACCCCATCGCCACTGTCGTCAAATAAATTTAAGGAGGGTAGATTTATGGATTTCCAAACAATGCAACGACCTGTCGCGGCGGCATTGGCCACCGTTTTCTTGTTGTCCGCTTGCGTCACGGCCCCCGATGGCAGTCAGCAGTTGGACAGCAAATTTATGGGTGCTTTGTTGGGGGCGGCTGCGGGCTGTGCGGTCGGCTCGGCAGTCGATGGCAAAAAAGGCTGTTTAGCCGGTGCCGTGGTGGGTGCGGCGGCAGGCTTCATAATTGCTTGGCACTTTGAATCGAAGAAAATCAAAGATGCCCAGCAAATCAATGCTGAATACGCACGCCAAAACCGACTACAGCCTAAAAACAAGGTTAATCTGCCCAAAAATGATGTGGTAGTGGCCAAGTTTGAACCCAGAATCACCAGCGCGGCACCCGATGCCCAAGGGCAAAAGGAAGTGCAAATTACCGCCAATACCGACTTGGTAGGTTATGGCGACCGGGCACCGAAGGTGCAGCAAACTTACGCCATTTACGACGAACACAACAAGCTGGTAGAACAGAAAACTGAAGACGTGGCCAGCGTCGATGGCGCTGGGCGCTACCAAACCACGTCCAAATTCAAACTACCCGCACAGGCCCAAGGCAAAAACTACACCGTCAAGACGGCGCTGGTGTCCAACAACCAAACCGTCAAAGAAAGCGCTTACAAGGTTTCGGTGCGCGAGGATGGCCAACTACTGGTGCTCGCGCTGGCACCAACAGAGGTTTAATACACCCCCGGCTCGCCCAGGGGCCGGGTTTTGAAGCGTTTATGCACCCAGTAATATTGGCCCGGTATCGGGTCAATGTAGCGCTGCAACTCTTGGTTCATGCGCGCGGTGTCGGCTTCCACGTCGCCGGTAGGAAAATGCTCCCATGCTGGGGTAATTTCGGCCACATAGCCAGTGGGTGTCAGGCGCGTGACCATGCCCACCACTTTGGCACGGCCTAAACGCGCAAAGCGTGACAGCGACGGCACGGTGGCGGCAGGCACGCCATAAAACGGCACAAACAGCGAATCGTTTGCGCCAAAATCCATATCCGGCAGCAAATACAGCAGCCCGCCTTGGCGCAAATTGCTGAGGATGGGTTTAACCCCATCGGCGCGGTTGAGCATCCGCACATCACCAAAACGCTGGCGGCCTGCCATAAACCAAGCATCTACAGCAGGGTTAGGATGGGTAGAAAAAATCGAGGTAAAAGCGCGGCTCGTGTGCAAGGGTAGCGCCAAACCACCCGCATCCATGCCATAAAAATGGGGTGCAAAAATAATGGTGGGCGTATCACCATCGAGTTCATGCACTGCGCCTTGCAATTGCACCCGTTGTAGCACCACCTCGCGTGGGGCTGCCCATAACCAACTGCGGTCTAACCACGTTTGGCAGAAGGCAATAAAACATTCACGCGCCCATGCCTTACGTTGCGCGCTGCTGGCCTGCGGAAAGCACAACTCCAGATTACGCAAGGCTATTTTGCGCCGCGATAGCGGTAGGATAAACAACATACTGCCAATCAACCAGCCTAATGCTCGCAAGACTGGTAATGGCAAGCTTGCCAGCACATGGCGCATCAACCAAACCCCTAAACGCGCGCTCATGCAGCTGCTCCGGTGTTTGTGGTGGTGTGGAGTGCTTCGGCGCGCGGTTGTTTGTAGCGGTCATAGCCCCACAGGTATTGCTGTGGGCATTGGCGAATCAGGTGTTCCATAGCTTGGTTGATTTGCAGCACGGCGGTTTCTAGGTGCGTGTCTAGCGGCACCGACAAGGGTTCAAAAAAAGCCACAAAACCACGCCCCCAAGACCGGCGCTCGCAGCGCACCAGCACCACGGCAGCGCCGGTTTGCAGCGCCAGCCGGGCGGCCAGTGTCATGGTGTAGGCATCGCGGCCAAACATGGGTGCCCAATGGCCTTGGCCTTCGGGTGGCACTTGGTCGGGCAACAGGCCCACCGCCTCGCCACGGCGCAGGGCTTTAATCATCTGGCGCACTCCGGCCAAGGTGGTGGGCACGGCCTGCATACCGGGGCGATTGCGCGCTGTTTCCATCACCTTGGCCAGCCAAGGCTGGCGTGCCGGACGATACAGCACGGTGATGGGGCCATGCTGGGCACTCCAACGCCGTGCCGTTGCCTGCGCCGAGAGTTCAAAGCAGCCCAAATGGGGCGTTAAATAAACAATGCCACGCCCGCCAGCGTAGGCACGCTCTACATGCTCCTCACCCACCAAACGGCAAGGCGGTGCTGCCCCCAGCCACAAGCGCGGCAATTCGGCCACCATGCGCCCAGCATGGGCCACGGCAGCACGCACTTGGGCAAAGGAATAGCCCGCCAGCGCAGCATTGGCTAGCAAACGGCGGCGGTAGCTGGTCGAGGTACAAAAAACCACCCAGCCCAGCAGCGCACCCAAGGCGTGCAACAACCACAATGGCAGCTTAGAAAAGACTTGAAAGGCAATAGGCATTAAGATGGCGGGGTCGCTGAGTTAAAAAGAGCAACTTGCAGGGCGACGTTAAACACATCTGCTAAAGCGTTCGCCAAAACTCGTTCCGGGTGGGCGCAACGCCCAAGTGCTGAACTACAGGAGTTTATTCAAATGGCGAACGACTTTCTTTTTACCTCCGAATCGGTCTCTGAAGGCCACCCCGACAAGGTGGCTGACCAAATCTCGGATGCCATCTTAGATGCCATCTTTACCGAAGACCCGCGCAGTCGCGTGGCCGCCGAAACCCTGACCAACACCGGCTTGGTGGTGCTGGCCGGTGAAATTACCACCAACGCGCACGTTGATTACATCCAAGTGGCGCGCGACACCATCAAGCGCATTGGTTACGATAACACCGATTACGGCATCGACTACAAGGGCTGCGCGGTGCTGGTGGCCTACGACAAGCAAAGCAACGACATCGCCCAAGGCGTTGACCATGCCAGTGATGATTACCTCAACATTGGCGCCGGTGACCAAGGTTTGATGTTTGGCTACGCCTGCGACGAAACCCCCGAGCTGATGCCCGCGCCTATCTACTACGCGCACCGTTTGGTCGAGCGCCAAGCACAATTGCGTAAAGATGGCCGCTTGCCCTTTTTGCGCCCCGATGCCAAAAGCCAAGTGACCATGCGCTATGTGGATGGCAAGCCGCACAGCATCGATACCGTGGTGCTGTCTAGCCAACACCACCCCGACCAAAGCGATGGCAACAAAATGAAGGCCAGCTTTGTCGAGGCGGTGATTGAAGAAATCATCAAACCGGTGTTGCCCAAAGAGTGGCTGCAAGACACCAAATACCTCATCAACCCCACCGGGCGTTTTGTGATTGGTGGCCCGCAAGGAGACTGCGGTCTGACTGGGCGAAAAATTATTGTCGATACCTACGGCGGCGCTTGCCCGCACGGCGGCGGTGCTTTCTCGGGCAAAGACCCGACCAAGGTAGACCGTTCGGCTGCTTACGCTGCGCGATATGTGGCCAAAAACATTGTGGCCGCTGGTTTAGCCAAGCAATGCCAAATCCAAGTGGCCTATGCGATTGGTGTAGCCCAGCCCATGAACGTCACGGTCTATACCGAGGGCACGGGCGTGATTCCAGATGAGCAAATTGCTGCTTTGGTCAACCAGCATTTTGACCTGCGCCCCAAGGGCATCATCCAAATGCTGGACTTGCTGCGCCCCATCTACCAAAAAACCGCTGCCTACGGCCACTTTGGCCGCGAAGAGCCCGAGTTCACTTGGGAACGCACTGACAAAGCAGCTACCTTGCGCGCCGCTGCTGGCCTGTAAGCGTACTGCCGCCATGTACGACACCGCCATTTACATTGGGCGCTTTCAGCCTGCCCATCAAGGCCATGTAGCGCTGTTGCGCCATGCGCTGGCCCATGCGCGCCAAGTGGTGGTGGTGTTAGGCTCGGCGTGGCAAGCGCGCTCGGCCAAAAATCCGTTCACTTGGCAAGAGCGCGCAGAGATGCTACGCCAAACGCTGCCCCAAGCCGACCATGCGCGTGTGCAGTTTGTACCGGTGCGCGACTATTACAACGAAGCGCGCTGGGTGGCCAGCGTGCGCCAAGAAGTGGCGGCGCGCGTGCCTGCGGGTGCGCGCATTGCCTTGGTAGGCCACTTTAAAGATGCCAGCAGCAGCTATTTGAGCAGCTTTCCGGGCTGGGAGTTGCTGGGTGTAGCGCGCCAAGGCGCAATAGATGCCACCACCATCCGCGATGCCTATTTTGGCGCGGGCAGCGCTGCGGTCTTGGCCGCCTTGGCACCACTGGCCGAGCAAATGCCCACCAGCACCTTGGCGATGCTGCACCGCTTTGCCCAAACCAGCGCCTACCCCCTGCTGCAACAAGAGTGGCAAATGCTGCGCCAATACCGCGCCGCTTGGGCCAGTGCGCCCTATGCACCCGTCTTCGTCACCGTCGATGCGCTATTGCGCTGCCAAGACCAAGTATTGTTGATTCGCCGGGGCCATGCCCCCGGTGTGGGGCAATTGGCTTTGCCCGGCGGTTTTTTAGAGCCACGCGATACCCTCTGGCAATCATGCCTGCGTGAGCTGGCCGAAGAAACACACTGCCCTTTAGCAGAAGAAGCTTTGCGCGCTGCCCTGCGCCAAGTGAGTGTGTTTGACCACCCCGACCGCAGCCAGCGCGGACGCACCATCACGCACACCCATTATTTTGATTTGGGCGCACAGCCACTGCCCGCTGTGCAAGCTGGCGACGATGCCGCACAGGCGCAATGGCTACACATCAGCCAATTGGCCGCACTAGAAGCCGAGTTCTTTGAAGACCACTTCCATATGCTAGACCACTTTTTGGGCTTGACCAGCAACAGCCACCCCAGCGACAGCTGTCCCTAGGCCGCTAGCGTGGCAATTTCCACCCGGTTGCGCCCTTGGGCTTTGGCACGGTACAGCGCCGAATCTGCTGCCAAAAACAGCTCATCTACCCGCTGACCATGCTCAGGAAACATCGCCAAACCGAAACTGCCACTGATACCTTGCAACTCTGGCACCTCAGGCCACTGCAAGGCTTCTACAGACTGGCGCAAGCGTTCGGCGGCGTGTTGCACCTGTTCGCAGTCCATGCCAATGCTAATCCACAAAAACTCTTCGCCCCCCCAACGAAACAGATAGTCTGTGGCGCGTACCTGTGATTTCACTTCGCGGGCCACCGTTTGTAATACATGGTCGCCCACTTGGTGGCCAAAACGGTCGTTGATGTCTTTAAAGTGGTCTAAATCCAGCAAACATAAACCCATAGGCAGCGCCTGCCGTTGGCAACGTTGCAACTGCTGGGGCAAGATACGCTCGCATTCGCGGCGGTTGAGCAGCCCCGTCAGGGCATCGTGCGCTGCTTGCCTTTGCAAAGTTTGCTCGGCGTGCTTGCGGTCGGTGATGTTTTGCACCATGCCCACGACGCGCGTCGGTTGACCTTGGGCATCACGCTCGCACACGCGCCCTCGGTCATGCACCCACAGGTAATGGCCGTTGCGGTTGCGTAGCCGGTATTCGGCCTCATAACGTTCGCGCAAGCCTTGGGTATGCTCTTGCAGGGCGCGGCGCACCCGGCTGGCATCCTCTGGGTGGACATTGCTGGCCCAAGTCTCTAAGGTGGGCTTCATCTCGTGCGGGCCATAGCCCAACATGCGCTTGAGTTGTGGGCTGAAAAAAACTTCGTTGGTGAGTAAATTCCAGTCCCAGAGACCATCCGAAGCTTCGGTCAGGGCATAGCGCAATTGGACATCGCGGTCATTGAGGTCTTGCTCTAGCGCCAGACGCCGCCCAATGTCGCGCGCCACCGAAACAAAATACTCCTTGTCCGCGTGCATAAAGGCGCTGGTGGCCACTTCTACGGGCACTTCGGCGCCACTGCGGTGGCGGTGGCTGCCAATAAAAACAAACTGCCCTTGTGCCTGACGGATGGCTTGGGCAATGCTGGCCCATTGCTCTAGCCCCATCACATCCTTTTGCAAACTGAGCACCGATTGCTGTACCACCTCATGGCGCTCTAAGCCCACCTGCTGCAAGGCAGCAGCGTTGCAATCGAGTATCTGGGAAGTTTGCGGGTCAATCAGATAGACCGCATCGGGCAGATGCTCAAACACCGATTGGTGTAAGGAAAACGTACAAGTCTGCATGGTGTTGTTCTTTTTTGCAAAACGCCATGTTAAGGCACAGGCTTTGTGTGCCCTCTCTTAAAAGCTCTTGAAAGCTGGCAAAAAGCCCTTATCATTAGCACTCGACTGGCAAGAGTGCTAACAAGCCCCTGCCAGCGGTAGATTGGCCATGCGTCTGCACCTTTGCAGGCGCCGGTAAATAAAACTCTTTTTTGACCTCTTCAGGAGATAAACCCATGAAACTTCGCCCCCTGCACGACCGTGTCATCGTCAAGCGCATCGAAAGCGAAACCAAAACAGCTTCGGGCATCTTCATCCCTGACAACGCCGCTGAAAAACCAGACCAAGGCGAAGTCCTGGCCGTCGGCCCCGGCAAAAAGAACGACAAAGGCGAAATCGGCACCATGAACGTCAAAGTGGGTGACCGCGTGCTGTTTGGCAAATACAGCGGCCAAACCGTCAAGGTCGATGGCAATGAATTGCTGGTGATGAAGGAAGATGACCTCTTCGCCGTGGTTGAAGCCTAAGCGCTTAGCACACCCAGCACTGACCCCTATTTTTAGAATTCTGGAGAAATACACATGGCAGCAAAAGACGTAGTTTTCGGTGGTGAAGCCCGTGCCCGTATGGTCGAGGGCGTCAACGTCCTGGCCAACGCCGTTAAAGTCACCCTCGGCCCCAAAGGCCGCAATGTGGTGCTGGAGCGCTCGTTCGGTGCCCCCACCGTGACCAAAGACGGTGTGTCCGTGGCCAAAGAGATTGAACTCAAAGACCGGCTGCAAAACATGGGCGCGCAGATGGTCAAGGAAGTTGCTTCCAAGACTTCTGACAACGCCGGTGATGGCACTACTACCGCTACCGTGCTGGCCCAAGCCATCGTGCGCGAAGGCATGAAGTACGTGGCCGCTGGCATGAACCCGATGGACCTCAAGCGCGGTATCGACCGTGCAGTGGAAGTCCTGATTGCCCAGCTCAAAGCAGCTTCCAAGCCCACCACCACTTCCAAAGAAATCGCCCAAGTGGGTTCCATTTCTGCCAACTCTGATGCCAGCATCGGCGAAATCATCGCCAATGCCATGGACAAAGTGGGCAAAGAAGGCGTGATTACCGTAGAAGACGGCAAGAGCCTGCAAAACGAACTCGATGTCGTTGAAGGTATGCAGTTTGACCGTGGCTACCTGTCGCCCTACTTCATCAACAACCCCGAAAAGCAAGCCGCGATTCTGGACAACCCCTTCGTGTTGCTGTTCGATAAGAAAATCAGCAACATCCGCGACCTGCTGCCTACACTGGAGCAAGTGGCCAAGGCTGGCCGTCCGCTGCTGATTGTGGCTGAAGATGTCGAAGGCGAAGCTCTGGCTACGCTGGTGGTCAACACCATCCGTGGCATCCTGAAGGTGGTGGCAGTCAAGGCTCCTGGCTTTGGCGACCGTCGCAAGGCCATGTTGGAAGACATCGCCATCCTGACCGGCGGCAAGGTGATTGCGGAAGAAGTCGGCCTGACCTTGGAAAAAGTCACGCTGGCCGATTTGGGCCAAGCCAAGACTATCGAAGTGGGCAAAGAAAACACCATCATCATCGATGGCCACGGCGCTGCCGCTGACATCGAAGCGCGCGTCAAGCAAATCCGCGTGCAAATTGAAGAAGCCACTTCCGACTACGACCGCGAAAAACTGCAAGAGCGCGTGGCCAAGTTGGCTGGCGGTGTGGCCGTGATTAAGGTGGGCGCTGCAACCGAAGTCGAAATGAAGGAAAAGAAGGCCCGCGTCGAAGACGCGCTGCACGCTACCCGCGCTGCGGTGGAAGAAGGCATTGTGGCCGGTGGTGGCGTGGCCCTGCTGCGCGCGCGCCAAGCTGCTGGCACCATCAAGGGTGACAACACCGACCAAGACCACGGCATTGCCTTGGTGCTCAAGGCCATCGAAGCGCCCCTGCGCGAAATCGTGGCCAACGCCGGTGGCGAGCCTTCGGTGGTGGTGAACGCCATCTTGGCTGGTTCGGGCAACTACGGCTTCAACGCTGCCAACGATACCTATGGCGACATGATTGAAATGGGTATTCTGGACCCCACCAAGGTGACCCGCACTGCGCTGCAAAACGCTGCTTCTGTGGCCAGCTTGATGTTGACTACTGAGTGCATGGTTGCCGAGACCCCCAAGACTGAATCTGCTGGCGGCCCTGACATGGGTGGCATGGGCGGTATGGGTGGCATGGGCGGTATGGGTATGTAAACCCGGCCCGGCTGGCGCTTTACCAGTAGCCAGCCTTGCTTACCAAGCCCGCAGCTTGCAAAGGCTGCGGGCTTTTTTGTTTAGCGCTGCAAGTTGGTAAACGGATTGACAAACGGCTGCATAGGTCGTGGCGCGCTTTGACCGGCATTGGCGCGTGCAGCCGCCAAAGCGGCAGCCAAGCTATTGAGGCCGCCACTGTTGGGGCTGGCCTCGGCTGCTGCAGGCGGCGCACTATTGGCATTGCCGTTTTGGCCCACAGCGATGCTGCCCGGCGTGCTGGATGCTGCTGCCGTAGCGTTGCTAGGGACTGGAGTTGCTGGTGTAGATGCCGCCCCTTCGGTGCCAGCAGTGGCAATGGCGTTGGCCAAAGAAGTGCCACCTGCGGCAGCGCCAGCACTGTCAGGTGTAGCGCTAGCCCCTTGCACTGGCGTAGCCACTGGGGCGGCAGCACTGGCGTTGCGGTCAGTTTTTTTGGTAAACGGCACCCACAGTTGCCCGCCACGCGCTTGCAGTACCAACTGGTGCGGCTCAATTTTGGTCAGCGTAAATTCACCCAAAGATTGGCCCTCGCTCAGGGTAGCAAAGGCACGCCCCTCGGGGGCCAAATGGGCAAAGCGTTTGCCCACCTTCACGGTAGCCCGCTTGACGGGGCCAGCAATCACGATGCCATACAGTTGCAAGTCTTGGTCTGTGATGGGGGTGGGTGGCGGTGGGGGGGGTGGCGGCGGGGGGGGGGGCACCCGGTCGGGCCAGACTTTGCGCTCGGGGTCAAAGGGGTTGCTGGCTTGCAAAGACGGGGCGGCCAAGGGCTGTGGCGGCGAAGCCAGCACAGCGGGGGCAGCAGCAGGGCTAGTTTGAACAGCGGGTGCCGTGTGCGCGCCGGTAGCGCCCCCCAGCAAACACATCGACAGCAAAAGGCGGGACGTAGAACTCAATTGGGGTACCTTGCAATTTTGATGAGCGGGGGTTAAGCCGTGGCGGTGCTGGGCCAGCAAAAACGTTGGCAATCGTCCACCGGCGTGTCTAGGCCACCCAATCGGGCATAGGCGGGGGCACCTTCAAAGCAAGAGAGTACCTGTGTGGCTACGTTAGCCCATGCACCTGTGCCTGCCATACCAATGGCCGGTTGCAGCAGTGGGCTAGGGCTAAGTTCTAGCACCCAGCCCGCTTGCCAGTGGCTAGGTACGGCCAAACTGGCTTGGCCGGGTTGCCATGCTAGTGGTAGCACCGGAGTGCTTATGGTTGTTTGGTGCGCTTTGTGCAGCCAGCGGTCATGAGGGTAGTGCTTATGAAAGTAAATTTGCGAGCCTTGGGCCATCAGCACCGCCTTGTGTGGCAAATTGCGCCAAGCATGAATGGCCTGGGCTTGCGGCACCATGGCCATTTTGGCGTTGTGCTTTCGCAAGCGCAGGCACAAATCAGAATCTTCAAAATACATAAAAAAGCGCGGGTCAAACAGTGGCTCTTGGGCTGGCAGGGCACTGCGGCGTAGCAGCATGATGCCACCCGACAGCGCCCGTTGAGGCACTGGTGCCTGTGCCGCCCAGTAGCGCAAATTTTCTGCGCGTGCCGCCTTGGCCAAACGCTGGGCGGCTGTGGCATTGCGTTGGGCGCATTCGGTGGCCCAAGCGCGCAGGGCCGTGGGCAGCCAAGCCGGGGGCAGCAGCCATTGGCAGGCGCTGTCTAAAAATTGGCGTGGTGCTACAGCCGCTAAAGAAGCGTCTTCTTCTAAGGCTTGGCGCAAAGCCTGCACGCAGCCGGGCAGCAATTGCACATCAGGATTGACCAGCAACAAATGTGCGGCTGGCGTGGCCTGTGCCGCTAAATTGCACCCTCGACCAAAGCCGATATTGCCCGGTGCGCGCAGTAGCTTGACATCGGCGGGCAGCAGTTGCTTGAGCTGGTAATGCTCGGTGGCATCGTCGCTGTTATCCACCACCACGATGGGCAACGCTGGCACATTGCTGCGTACCGAGGCCACGGCGGCGGCAATGTCTGCCGCGCCAAAATAATTGACCAAAATGGCGCAGGTATCGTTCATAAGGGGCGGGCGCGAATCAAAAAGGCGTAGGTATCCCAACTGGTGGGGTTCACCTGCAAATCAGGGGTTTGTGCCCAGTGTTGTTGCCATTGCGGCGGGCAAGGCACTGGCACACGCTCGCATTGTTCAATGGTGTAGCCCGCTTGGGCAAATAATTCTTGCACACCTTGTTCGGTAAAAAAGCGCAGGTGGGTGATGCAGTGGATGCCCACCGGGCAATAATCCCAACGCCCTTCTAGCAAATCGGCAATCACCCCCCAATGCCCCACATTGGGGATAGAGGCCACCACCACACCATCGGGGGCCAGCAAAGCGCGCGCGCGCACCAGCCAAGCGCTGGGGTCGGCAGCGTGCTCTAGCACATCCAAAAAGGTGATGCAGTCAAACGCCTGCTGGCCTTGGTGGGGTAAGCCAGTAAAAGCTTGGGTCAGGAAATCTCCGGGCCAGACATGGTCGACATAAGGCAACGCCAATGCACACGCTTGCTTGGAATACTCTGCAAGGTGGGTTTCACAGTCGCGTTGTTGGCGCAGTGCATGTAAAAAATAGCCTTCGCCGCCACCCACATCCAACACCCGACGGGCCGGTGCTGGCACCCAAGGTAGCATCTCAGTGCGGCCTTGGTGGCCTTGGTGGTAGTTAGAAAAATCATGCGTAAAGCAGCCCGGTTGCCACTGGGCACGAAGGCTGCCCCCGGCGTGCAAACTACGCAAAGCCCCCAAAGTGGTCAGGTAGGCCAAGCTGTCAGTGGGCAAAGCGCACAGGGTATGCGCTGGCTCGGGGGGCAGCTGGGCCATTAGGTGGGTGTAGCGCTCTAAGCCGCGCAAAGTGCAATAGTTAGGTGGACAGGCTGGTGGCAGGTGTTGTGCACTAAAGCACAGCACCATCTGGCACCCACTGTCTAAGCCCGCCTGCAGCTGGGCCAAGGTGCCATCGGCTATCAGCAGTTGGGCGTGGGCCAATAGCAGCACGGGTTCTGTGTCCGGGCATCCTTGGCCGGCCTGTAGTGCTGTGGCCAGCAGTCCGGCAGGTTGGGCTTCTGCGGCCCAGTGCCACTGCGCCAGCGGCCCCACTTGACTTTGCAGACGTGCCAAACCGTGAGCAAACTCTGTCGAGCTATCCTCTGGGCTGGCACCCTTACCACAAACTACCAGTCTAACAGCCATGTTCAGCCTTTGCTTGTGGGGGAAGGCAGGCGGCGCACTGCTTCCAAAAAAGCCAAAGTATCGCCCGGCTGGGCAATATCAAAGCAGGGCGTGGTAATAGGCAGTTGGGCAGCCCATTTGCGCTCAAACACTTGGGCGCTAGCGGCAATGCGCTGCACCAAGCTATCGGGCACCTCACCCTGCGAGGGTGTGCCTGACCAATGTTCACAATAAGCATCGACTACGGCGCATTGCAGCCCAGCTGCTTGCGCCTGCAACACCAAATCGGTGGCGTAAAAATCAAAACCCAACGCTGGGTCTAGTCGCAGTTCGCAATCGGTACGGACGGCGAACAATAGTTCATCAAGGCTATCGACCAAACATGGCAGTGGGGCGGGTTCTTGCAACAGTTGCCCTCGGTCTAGCACATGCCCTGCACGTTGTGCCTGCGCTCCTGCACCCCGCAAACCATACACCCCGACCACGGCCAACCGGGGCCATTGCTGCAGCGCTTGGCTAATGCTTTGGGCAAATTGGCTATCCCAGCCTTGGGGTAAAAATACATCTTGGTGCAGCCACACCAGCCAGCGCGCCTTTGGGCCACTGTCTAGCACCGGGTTGATGGCATCGGCGGCGCTAGGGGCATTGGCGTGCATTACCAGCCGATGGCCACCTGCTTGTAAGCAAGGTGATGCCTGCAAATACCGCTGCGCTACAGCCGGCTGACTGATGCAGGATACAAAAATAAAATCGTCCATGAGCGCCTCACAAGGTAGAGGGGGCTTGGATATAGCTACGCATTTGGTCTGCCCCCCACCAGCGCCAAGGGGCAGCCAACAATTGGGCCTCTAATGCAGTAAAGGCACGTTGTAACCCGTCTTCGGCCAGACCCAGGGGTGCAGTTAGCTCAATCTGAAACGTACCATCTTTGGCTTGGTAGCATGAAAACAGTGCAATAGCGGCGTTGGTAGTTTTTGCCAAAAATTGTGGGCCTGAGGCCATAAGCTGCTGGCCACCCAAAAACTGCACCGGGTCAGCGCGTTCGGTAGAGGTACTAACTCCATCGCAAGCCATAACCACAGCATCACCTTGGCGTAGCGCCCGGATAAAAAAACGCATATTGTTTTCAAAGGTAACTACCTGACCGGGAGCCAACAATGTATCGAGCGCTGCCGTTTTACGTACGTAATGCTCCGTAATAGCTGCCGGCACCCGTGGGTCAGAGGTAATGCGCGTGGCCATCAGGTGAACGCGCAAACCAGCACGCGCCAACAAGGCCAAGCCAATATACAGGCTGTCAAAATGGGCTGTAAGCAGTACCACGCCTTGGCCGCGTGCCTGTGCGGCCAGCAGGGGCTCTAGTCCTTGAATGCGATGGGGCAGGTTTTGGTAATCAAGACGAGACAGACGCCAGCTATCGACCTCTTCGCGCGAGGTACACAGATAGCGGCGCAGCGTCAGTAGTCGGGGCGAAGCCTTAGAGCCTGCCAATTGCACCAACTGGGCCATAGCGTTGTGCGTCGCTGGCCTGACATAGCCGTGGCCCAATGACAAAGTACGCCAATCAAAATCAAACACATAGTTGATACAGCCGCGCAGCACTACTAAAGGCCAAGCCAAAGGCTGTGGCAGGCGGGCCAACAAGGGCAGTAACCAGCCATAGTCTAAACTGGCCACGGCCCTAGAAATGCGGTGTCGAAAGGTCATTGGGTCTGGCGAATTCAAACCGGCTTGTGCAGGGTAAAGATGTGGTAACCCATGTCACCAGACTGGGCCAATTGGCGGTAATTGCTCAACACCAAAGACCAATACCGCGTCACGGTGTTGCGCCGCTGCTGGTTAAATGGCAGCATGTGCTGGTACAGTGCGTCATACACCCACGGGCCTATGTCTTCTACTTGCACCACTTGCAGCCCTGCCTGGGTAGCAAGGTCAAGGTAAGTTGAGGCACTTTCAAAATAGTTGCCTTGGCGAAACTTCACCCGATGCACCCGCTTGCAAGTAATATCGGCCACCACCGCCGTGCCACCCGGTCGCAACGTACGGAATGCTTCACGAAAAAAACTGGCCTTGTCATCGTAGTGGAATGAAGACTCAATACATAACAGGAAATCAAAGCTGTCATCGGGCAACGGCAAGGCCATCGAGTTGCCTTGTAATAGCCTGAGCCGGTCTTGCACCCCATACATCTGTGCATTGGCTTGGGCTTGCACCAACTGGTCGGGCGAAATATCTACCGCCGTCATGGTCACGTTGGGATAGCGCTGTAGCACATTGGTGCTGATGCCCCCAATACCACAACCCACTTCTAAGCCTTGGGCACGGCCTGACAACTGCGGCACTCCGGCCAGCACCCGGTCTAAAAAGGCTTGCTGTGCATCGTGCAGACAGCCGACCCCCTCGGGCCAATAACCGAAGTTGAGCATGATGGAGCGCTGTTGGGCACCAAAGCTGCTCAAATCAATCCAATAATCCCGATTCTGTGCGTAAAAATCAATGATTTCTTGCGCTTTATGGGCTGCTGGTGGGCCTTGGGGAGGCTGCGTGCTAGGTGCATCGTTGCCTGAAGAAACAGTATCGGACATATCCAAAAAATCCTATCGAAAATCCGTATCGCCACCGGTAAGCCACCAGCCCCGTTGGGCCACTGCCAGTGCATCTAGTTTGGGCGTGCGCCGCTGGGTAATGGCCACCGAACACACGGGTTGCACCCGGCCATCGGCCAGTCGGGGGCACGATGGCAGCAGGTGCGCTACCAAGGGCTGGCTAAGCCATGCCATCATGCCACCCAACGCTCCTTGTTGTAGGCACAGCAGGCGGGCTGCAGCCAGCACAGCGTTAAGGTGCTGTGGCGCACACAGCCAGTCTAGTAACTCCCAAGGTGCATCGGGGGCGCTTCCGGGGCGCAAGGCTACAGCGCCCAACAAAGTACCCGTCCAGCGCTGATACACCCAAAAGCAGCGGTAAGGCCCCTCGGGGTGGTTGGCAAACCGATGTCGCCACCAAGCACTATCGCGCACCGGTAGTACCAAATTTTGTGCCCACGGGGTGGCGCGCTGTTGGGTCCACAGCCCATCAAGCCACTGTGCTGTCTGGGTATCAGCCCAGTCTATGGCTGCTAAACGCCAGCGCCAGCGTGCGCCTTGGCTATCGTGCTTGCTCCAAGCGGGCCAATGGACTTGTTGCACCGCATCAACCATCTCGTACAGGCCCAGCGCCTTGCCCAGTTTGGCAGCGCGCTCATTAGGAAAACCAAAGCCAAGAGCAAACCCGCTATCGGTGCCCACATGTTGGTCTAAAAAGAGCTTGGCTGCGGTGGCAAATGGCCCGCGCCTAGACAAAATGGCACGCACATCTTGCACCACCATCACGTCGCCCAATTGCACTGCGGCAAACGCTTGCCCCTGCACCAGTAGAGCACGCGAGGTGCCACCATAGTGGGCTAACAGGCGACCATCTTCAGCCCGCGTGCCAGTGGCTAGGCCGCGACCATCGGCATATTTCCAGTGCCATACAGCGGCTGACATAGCACCGCCAAACACTTGGGCAAACAGTGCCCGCACCTCATCTATCTGGGCTGCTTGGATGTTGACTCCGTGCCACGACTGTACGTTCATGTGGCCCGCCATTCATGTGGCAAACTGACCAAGCCTTGCTCTAGGCTGCTTTGCACCACGCGCAGGGTAATAGCGCGCTCTACAATTTCATAGGCATGTAGGCCGCGCTCGCAAGCCAAAATCACCGTAACGCTGTAATCGCCTTTGAGCAATGGCAGTTGTGGCAAGCACAGCCAAGCTTGGCCTTGCCCTGCGCCATCGCGTTGCAGTGCTACACCATCGTTGGCACTGCCTGCGCTGGCTACCACTACGCCACTGGCATGGCCAATGCCAATCGCCACCGATGGGCAGGGCAAGGTCGGGTCACTGGCAAATTGAATGCTAATTTCTAGGTTGGTTTTGCCCGAATGGATGGCCAACTCTTGCCCCGCCACGCCATCGGCACGCGCTTCAATGCCTGTAATTACGGCCGTGCCATCCGGCGCTTTACGCACTGCCATGCCTTGGGCTTGCGCTTGGGCATCAAAGGCCGCTTCAGGCTTGGTTGCCTCGGTGCTAGTGGTGGTGTCTAGGCTGGCTGTGGGCGGGAGGGCATCAATGGCCGGGGCAGCATCCATGACCAAAGATGTCTCGTAGGCGGATGTTACTTTGGCCGCCGCATCCCACATACGCATTTTGCCGCCCTCTAGCCACAGCGCGCGCGAGCAAAGCGCCTGCACGTGGTACATGGCGTGCGAGCAAAACAAAATCGTCGCCCCGTTGTCTTTCAGCGCCATGATGCGGTCAAACGATTTGCGCGCAAAGGCACCATCACCTACCGATAATGCCTCGTCAATCACCAAAATGTCTGGCTCTACGCTGGTGGCTACGGCAAAGGCCAGCCGCACAAACATCCCGCTGGAATAGGTTTTGACGGGCTGGTGGATAAACTGGCCAATATCGGCAAACGCCAAAATGCTGTCTAGCCGTTCATCCACTTGGGCGCGGCTCAGGCCCAAAATGGCAGCGTTCATGTACACGTTTTCTAGCCCGCTAAAGTCGGGGCTAAAACCGGCCCCCAGCTCTAGCAGCGCCGCTACGCGCCCGCGCACCGCCAAAGTACCAGTGGTGGGGGTTAAAGTGCCGCAAACCATCTGTAGCAGCGTAGATTTGCCCGCGCCGTTGCGCCCCACCAGTCCGACCACCTCGCCGCGCCGGATGTCAAAACTGACATCTTGCAGCGCCCAAAAATCGCGGCTGTACTGTTTATAGCGGCCCCAGAGCAGTTGCTTGAGCCGGTCTTTGGGATGGGCAAATAACGAGAAACGTTTGCCTACCCCCTGCGCTTGAATGGCTAAATCAGAGGACATCAGCAAACCCCGTTCGTACCTTGCGGAAAAACACCGCCCCCGCCAATGCCACCCCAGTGCAGGCCAGCAGCAGCAGCCCCAGTGCCTGCCAGTCGGGCCATTGGCCTTGCAACAACACCTCGCGCGTGCCCGTCATCACCCAAGCCAAGGGATTGAGCAGCATCCAGCCACGCACCGCCTCGGGCAGCGCCTCGACTGGAAAGAAAATCGGGCTTAAAAACATCAGCGCGCTCACGGCCATACCCAACAGTTGACCCACATCGCGCACATAGGTGCCGATGCCACTGAGCAGCCAGCCCAGCCCCAACACCAGCGGCAACAAAGGCAGCCACACCAGCGGCAGCGCCAGCGCCGTAAGGGGCAAGCCGCCCTCGTTGAGCACCGCCGTGCAAGCCAATAGCAACAACCCCGACACCCCCAGCCCCGCCGCTGCGCTACTGGCATTCACCCAAGGCAAAATTTCTAGCGGAAACACTACTTTTTTGACCAAATGCGGCTGCTCTAGCACCAGATTGGGTGCCCGATTCACGCATTCGGCAAAAAAATTAAACACCGCCAGCCCGGCATAAATACGCAAGGCAAAGGCCAGATTGCTCTCCTCTAGCCCATACCAACGCACGCGCATAATGTGCCTAAACACCAAGGTATAAATGCCCAGCATTACCAAAGGCGTAATCAGCATCCACAACAAGCCCAGCCAAGACTGCCGATAACGGGCATGGATTTCACGTCCAGCCAGTTGTGCAATCAGGCTGCGATGGTGCCAAGGCCAAACAGAAAGCAGCAAAAAATTCAAACAATCACCATGTTAAAAAACCGCACACCGGGCAGGCTTACGCCTTGGGCGCATCGGCCCGGCCTTCGGCAATATCCTTGAGCAAGGCGGGCTGCATGAGGCGCAGGGCATTGCCCTCGCGCACCAGCACCTTGTGTAAAAACAGCACCTGAAACGCTCTGGTTACCGTCTCGCGGCTGGCGTTGATCATGATGGCCAGCTCTTGGTGGGTAGGTGGCTGTTCAATCTCGGCCACGCCATCTACCAAGCGCTGGGGCAATTGTAAGATTAATACGCACAAACGCTGAAACGGGTTGGGCAGCCCCAGCAAGGTACGCTGCGCCATCACCGTGCGTACCCGGTGCGCCAGCCGCACCATCACCGCTTGGGCCAGCGCCGGGTGGCCCAAAATCAGCTCGCGCGCCGCGCCTGCATCCAAAAAAGCCACGGTAGATTTAACCGCCGCCACCACAAACTCCGATGGCGGCTGCCCATCCACCAAAGACAACTCGCCAAAGTAATCCCCCGGGTCAACAAAATACATCCCCACGCTGCGCCCATCTACCGTAAAGTCCACCCCCTGCAAGCGGCCATCGACCAAAAACCCCAACTCTTGCACCGGGCTGTCTTTGCTCATTACCATGCCACGGCGGGCAAACTGGCGCAAACTCATGCGCGCAGACAAGGGCTCCAGGGCCTCGCGCGGCAAGGGCTGGAGCAGCGTAAATTGTGACAACAGCTGCAGGGATACCGGCATGAACAATCGATAAAAGCGCAGTATGGCACCAGCATGGCTTTTTATCGGCCCCCTTTGGTATTGGTATGTGACGGCACGCACAAGAGCGCCAGCGTATTTGCAGGAAAATTAGTGCAGCCCCGCCACTTTGGGGCTTTGAAAGGTTATTTTCCATGCAACACCCTCTTTTGCGACCCTCTCGCGCCTTGCTGGTGCTGGTCAGCTTGGGCGCAAGTGGGCAGGTATGGGCTACACCCCAAGCACAGCCCACCATCGTTGGCGAGGCCACTTTGGTGATTGGCATGGCCCGTGTGCTGGGCAGCAATGGTAGCCAGCGCCCGCTAGAGCGCGGTACGGCCATCCACGTGGGCGACCGTATCGAAACCCCCGATGGGGGCCATGTATTGCTGCGTTTTGTCGATGGTGGCCGCCTGAGTGTGCGCCCTGCCAGCCGTTTGCACATTGAAAGTTACAGCCATTCTGCCAAGCAACCTGAGCAGGGGGCGATTAAATTTCGCTTAGATGAGGGCGTGGTGCGCTCCATTACGGGCGCTTGGGGCGAGGCTGCGCGCGAGCGTTTTCGCCTCAATACCCCTGTGGCAGCTATTGGTGTCAAGGGCACTGACTTTGTTGTACGCTCTAGTACCGATGCCACTGCCGCCAGTGTTTATACCGGTGCAATCACCTTGGCCCCCTTGCTGGGTGAATGTGGAGCCAGTGTCGGCCCTTGCCTCAATGGCCAAGAAAAGCTCCTCACCGCTGATATGAAGGGCCAGATGTTAGAGCTGGCGCGCAGTCAAAGCGTCCCCGTGTTGGTGGCTGCGGCCCCACCGTCGGCACACCACCATTCGCCACACCATATGCTGAAAGCAACTCCGTCCGCCTCTGCCAGTGCAACATCTGAGGCTAGCAACAACACGACGGTAATGGCCAATGCTGCTACTCCTGTTTCAAACTATCCAGTACATGCCAGCCCCCAAAGCCTGATCAATGAAACTATCGGGGCTACTGTAGCTACCTATATACCACCGGCTCCGCAAGCACCAGCTCCGGCTCCAGCACCTATTCCTTCCCCGCCAGCCCCTGATTTGGTTCCAGCACCACCGGCGCCCGAACCCGAGCAGCCCCCAGTGGTCATTCAACCACCCCAGGTACAACAGCTGACATGGGTGCGCTACAGTTGGATGCACAAACCCAGCAGCGATACCTTTACCCGCTTTTTGACTTACGCTTTGGCCCAAGGGCTAGAAAAAGTGGTGGGTAACGATGCTTATACCCTCTACAGGCCCCCCGGTGGCAGTTCTACCTTGGTAGCTGCCAACCCGGCCGAGCCTGTGGTCAACTTCCGCTTGGCCCAAGCCACTGCCCATCTGGCCCGTGGCTTGGGCGCGCCTTCTGAGGCGGTTGACATACACAACGCGCGCCTAACGGTAGATTTTGGCCGCAGCACCTTTGGTACCAGCCTAGACCTGAGCAACCCGCGCATTGGCCCACAAAACATCCATGCCAGTGGCAACGTATTGCCCAGTGGCCTGCTGCAAGCGACCAGCGGCAATGCGAGTTTGGCTGGGGCCATCACTACTGATGGCCGGGAAGCGGGCTACGCTTTCCAAAAGCCTATCGGCTTTAATATGCTGCAAGGCGTTACGCTCTGGGGCCGTTAAGTGCGCTATTTCAAACCACTCCAGCGCCACGGTGTTTTTTTGGGCGGTCTGCTGCTGGCTGGCCTAAGTTGCTTGGCCCTGCAACTGCTGGCCGCGCCGTGGTTACAGGCGCTAGAAGAGCGTAGCGGCGATTGGGCTTGGGCCTTCATGGCAGAGCATACCCAAGAGCGCCGCTTGGTAGTGGTAGATATTGACGAGCGCAGCCTTTCTGAAATTGGCCCTTGGCCTTGGCCACGTGCTACCCAAGCCCGCCTGATAGCCCAATTGGCCCAATTGGGCGCACGCCAGCAAATTTTAGACATCGTTTTTACCACTGCGCGTGCGGATGATGCACCGCTGGCTCAAGCCATAGCCCAGCACCAGCCTGTGCTGGCGCAAGTGTTTGCCCTAGAGCAAGGCGGTACGCCCTCGGTGGGCCAGTTGGCGGGGGCACTGGTTTGGCCAAGCTGTCCGGCACCGTTTGCCTCGGCGCAAGGTTATTTGGCCAATGCACCAGCCTTGCTGGCTGGTGCACCTAGTAAAACGGCACCTGTGGTCGGTCACATTACGCCGCGCATTGCCCGTGATGGCATTTTGCGCCACCAGCCAGCCATCATTTGCATGGGCAGCCAAGCCTATCCGGCCTTGGCCTTGACGGCCCTAATGCACGCAGGAGCCGAGCCACACTTGGCCCTGCAACGTGGCCACTGGTTGCAAGCGCCGTGGTTGCTGACGGGCAACCCGGTGTTAGGCCATGTCCCACTGAACGAGCAAGGCGACTTGCGTATTCCGTGGCGCTTGCATCCTGACAGTTTTATCAGCCTGTCTGCTGCCGATGTGCTGGCCGGACGTGTACCGCCACCGTTGTTGGCTGGTGCTTGGGTGCTGGTGGGCAGCAGTGCTTTTGGCCTCAATGACACCATTGCTACCCCGTTTGGTGGTGCCGCCTCGGGCCTGCAAGCCCATGCCCAACTGCTAGTAGCACTGATGGATGGCCGTGTCCCTGCCACTCCCCGCGTCGCCCCGCTGCTGCAAGTCTTCGCTGCCCTGAGTAGCGTGGCCTTGCTCTATGCTTTGGTACGCCCAGCCAAGCTGCCAACACAAGGTGCCGTATCGCAACGCATGGTCGCCCGCGCCCGGCGTACGCCGGTGTACCTGCTGCCGCTGGCCGGTGTAGGTTTGGCTTTGCTGCTGTGGCTGCTGCACGGCGCTTTGCAAACCTTGGCCGGTTGGTGGTTGGGTTGGACGGCCCCAGTGCTGTTTGTGCTATTGGCTGGCATCTACTTGGGCGTGCTAGAACACGCGCAAAGCCGCATTGACCGCGATCGCCTGTATGCCCACCTGTCCAGCTACTTACCCGCTCCGGTGGCGGCAGCACTGGCTCTGCAACGCCCTTCCAGTGCCATCGAAGCACAAACGCGCCAAGTGAGTGTGCTGTTTGCTGATATTCGCAACTTCTCAGCCTATTGTGAAGCGCGCCCACCCGAAGAAGCCGCTGCCGTACTGCACGCCTTTTTTGCTGCTGCCACCCGTGTAGTGCAAAGCCACGGTGGGGTAATTGAAGCCTTTCAGGGCGATGCCATTTTGGCCGTCTGGAATGGTGAATTGCATCACAACGACACCGCCAGCCATACCAACCACGCACAGCAAGCCTTGCAAGCGGCGATTGATTTGCTACAAGCCGTACAAGGGGTTTTGCCCGATCCGGCACCCGCCGGTTTAGAACCCCTCAGTTTAGGCGTAGGTGTCGAGACTGGCCCTGCCATGACGGGTTCTTTTGGCTTGGCCAGCCGCCGCACCCACATGGTGATGGGGCGCACGGTGACTATTGCCAGTCGCTTGGTAAACATGACCGCTGATTTATCCCACCCCATTTTGGTGGGCGAAGGCTTGGCCGCCCAAGTGGGCGGTGCTGGGTTACAGTCTATGGGCACTTTTTTGCTGGATGGTATGCGCGTACCGCACCACATTTATGCCCACCCCTTGGATGCCTCCACTTCTACCCTTACTTGATGTCTGCCGCTCTGCCGTCCTCCGTTGTAGCACTGCCAGTGCTGCATTGTGCTGGCTGGTGGGCGCACAAGCCCAAGGGTTGCAAGTGCCATCGCCACCGTTTGCTGCGCTGCAAGCGGCCTGCACCAGCCCGGCCTTGCTCGACACCCTGGATGCAGATGCCTTGGCCAGCCAGCTGCAACGCTGCTACACCTACCCAGCCTATTTGGCCCGCTTGGGCCATCTGTATAACCTACAACAGCGCCACACCGAGGCCATCGAGCCGCTAGAGCGCGCCCTGCTGTTTGAGCCCAACAACCCCGATACCCAGCTAGACTATGCCTTGGCCTTGGCAGGTAGTGGCGATGTGGCCTCGGCCCTCAATTTGGTGCTGGCGCTGCAAAACAACCCTGCACTACCTGGTAGTTTGCGCCAAAATTTGGCGCGCACCAGCCAGCTGTGGGCCAGTGGAGCTGGGGCCATGCCTTTGCCGGGCACACGCATGAGCGCTGGGCTACGCTGGGGCCACGATAGCAACTTGCTGGGGGCACCCAATTTGGGCCAAATTAGCCTGACTTTGCCCACAGAAACCATTACCTTGCCCCTAGAAGCTAGCAGCCTTCCACGCCCGAGCTGGTTTAGCCGCGTTGATGTGCGTTTGCACCACACGCGCCCATTGGCCAATGGCAGCCGCTGGGAGATTCAAGCCGCAGCCCTGCAACGCAATAGCCCTGGTATCAACGCCGCCAACAGCACCCAAGCAGAATTGCAGCTAGAACACATTCGCCCCGCCAGCGCTACCCATTGGGGCCACTATGCCAATGCCAGCTTGGCTAGCTTACAAACCCATGCTGGCACCCGCTATCGTAGTCAAGGTCTTGCTGCAGGTTTAGAGTTGGCAGGCACCAGTAGCACTGGCGCGGCTCCTGCCTGCGCTTTGCGCTTGGGCTTAGATTGGCAAAACCGCCAATTGCACAGCAACTCCAGCCTATCGGGCCGCTATGGTGGCATCAGCGGGCAATGGGGTTGCACTCCAGCGGGGGGCCAGCTTTATTGGCAGCTAAGCGCCCGTGCCGGGCAAGACCGCCCCCAAGACAGCACCCGCCCCGGTGGTGCCCAAAATCAATATGGCGTGCGTGCCCATATTAGTGCTGCCAGCAGCGCAAATACCACTTGGCTGCTGGATGCCGAAGCCAGCCACAGCCGCGATGCCAAGGGCTATAGCCCCCTGTTGGCCAACAACCGCCAGCGCAAAATCCACCGTTTTACGCTGCGCCTTGAGGTGCAGCACCAGTTGATGCCACGTCTGGCCGCCTTGGCTGGCCTAGAGGCCGTAGCGCAAAATGCCAGTTTGCCGCTGTTCACCCTGCACAGCCGAGGCTGGTATGCCGGGTTGCGGGCACAGTGGTAAATCCAAGCACTACTTAGCGCTCTAACTCGGCCAATTCTTCTTCCACCGGGGCCACCGTCACACCCACATGCAGGGTGTGGCGTGTGCCACCATGAATCACGCCGCGCATGGGGGCCACATCGCTGTAATCGCGCCCGCGTGCCACGGTCACATAGTCTTCGCCCGGCGTACCCCAGCCATCGCGGTTGTTGGTCGGGTCAAGGTCGTACCAGCCTTGGCCGGGATATTCGGCGTGCAAATCGGGCAAATACACCTGCGCCCAAGCGTGCGAGGCATCGCTGCCAATCAAACGCGGCTTGCCCGGTGGTGGCGTGGTGAGCAGGTAGCCACTGACGTAGCGCCCCGGCAGGCCCAAGCTGCGTAGGCAAGCAATCAAAATTTGGGCAAAATCTTGGCATACGCCTTTGCGCTGTGCCAATGCGGTCAGGGCTGGGGTGTTGATTTCGGTGCTTTGCGAGGCGTAGGTGAAGTCTTGGTAAATGCGCTGCATTAACTCGCGCGCGGCCTCTAGCAAAGGACGCCCAGCCCGAAAACTAGGCTGCGCGTAATTGACAAACTCGGTATGGCGTGGGATGTAGAACGAAGGAAAAGTGAACTCTACCGCCGGGTCATAGACCATGCCATGCTGGTAGCGCAGGCCCTCGCGCACCATCTCCCACGGTTGGCTGCTTTGCACGTCTGCTGGTGGCTGGGTTTGGATGGCACTGTGCGAGACCACGCGCAGGGCCTCGTGCGGGCTTTGCATCGAAAATTGGCTCTGGTGGTTGCCAAACACGTCTTGGCGCTCGGTGCGCGAGGCCGGACGCGGATGGATGTCTAGCTGGTGCTCTAGCACCTGCTGGCAGGCGGTTTGGATGGGACGCAAACACAGCACATGCTGCGCTGTCTCTACCGCTGGCTGGTAATCGTAGCGGGTTTCGTGGGTGACTTGTAACAACATACGTTAAGCCCCAAGGCTGCGAGAAGATTCATGGGTGTGGGTGAAGTAGCGCAAGCTGATGCCATCCGAAACACGCCAAGTAGCGCTGGTGCATCGCTCTAGCAATTGCGCCAGTGCAGGCAGTGTGGCTTCTTCGTCGCACAACTGGGCCAAACTCCATTGATTGGGGTCGGGCGTTAAGGCCAACAGGCTATTGTCGGCATCACCGGCCAGCTTGGCCAGGCGGCCCCGCAGGGTTTGCACCACCCAGCCTAAAGAGCGTGGGTTCTCGCGGCTGATAACCAACAACTCTAACAAGGCGGCCACATCACGGCTGCGCTGGTATTGGGCATGGAAGGTGATGCTGCTGTCAAACAGCGCCAGCACGGCCTCAAAACCTGCCGATTCGGCCACCACGCCCGACTCAAAAGCGCGCGCCAACGCGGTGCTTAAAAAGTCCAATCGCTCTAGTTGGCGGCCAATCGAGAGCAGTCGCCAGCCATCGTCGCGCGTCATGCGGTCGGTTTGGTCGCCAGTCATAGCCGCCAAGTTCAGGCTGACCGAATCGAGGACGCGCAACACATCCAGCGTGGCATAGTCGCTATCTACCAGCTCGGCACAGCGCTCCATAAAGTGCTGCTCGGTACGCAAAATCAGGCCCCAATGCTCTTGCGATAGCCGCTCTCGAATTGACGAGGCCACTTGGCGCAAAGCGCGCAGGTTAAAACCGACGCTGGCGGTGCTTTCTGGTTTGCCCAATCCGGCCACCAAGGCACGGGTAAACACGCGCCGCGCCAGCATGGGCGAGGGCACATCGGCAGGCACCAAGGAACAAGAGGCCGCTAGGCTGCCCAGCCATTTGACCAAGGGCAGGCAAGACTGTCCGGCACTGCCCAAGGTGGACAAGGTGAGGCGGGCCAAGCGCAAGCTGTTTTCACTGCGTTCGGTGTAGCGGCCCAGCCAAAATAAATTTTCAGCGGCGCGGCTGGTCACCACGCGCCGGTAGTGCGCCACCGTGGCCGGGGTGATGCGCTTGTTGAGCATGGTGGTGCGGTCCACCGTGTGGCCGCGCTCGGCATCGACACGCACCCACACATCGGCACTGCTACCACCGCGTTGCAGGCTTAAAACGCTGTCTTGGCTGCTGACGATGCGCCCCAACCCGCCGGGCAGCACGCGCCAAGATTGCTGGCCATCGGTCAGGGCAAACACGCGCAGCATGACCTCGCGCGGCACAATGCGCGGCGGCTGGGATTGGGCATCCCAAGTAGGCATTTGGGACAATGGAATTTCTTGTTGCAGGGTAAATTCTTCGCCCGATTGGTGCAGTCGCTCTAGCCAAGCAGCACGCTCATTGGTATCTAAACTGCTGCATTGCAGGCCCGCAAACTGGCTGTGCAGCGCCGAGCCGGTATAAGTCGGCTTAATGGCACATTGGGTCAAGTGTTTGGTGGCCGATTGCAAGGCTGCATGTTCGCCACACCACCAAGTAGGCCAAGACGGCAGCAGCAGCTCTTTACCCAGCAAACGCCGCGACAACTCGGGCATAAAGCCCAGCATACCGACGGACTCTAAAAAGGCCGAGCCGGGCATGTTCGCCATGAGCAGGTTGCCACTGCGTAGCGTTTGCAGCAAGCCAGGCACGCCCAAGGAGGAGTCAGAGCGCAGCTCTACTGGGTCGCACCAGGCATCATCCACCCGTTTTATCAACACATGCACTGGCTCTAAGCCGCGCAGGGTGCGTAGAAACAGGCGGTCATCGCGCACGGTTAAATCATTGCCTTGCACCAAGGTAATGCCAAGGTAGCGCGTCAGGTAGGCTTGTTCAAAATAGGTCTCGTTGTAGGGGCCGGGGGTGAGCATGGCAACATGGGCATCAGCCCCAGCAGGCGACATGCTACGCAAACCGTTAATCAACGCCCGGTAGCTAGAGGCCAGCCGCTGCACTTGCAGCGATTCAAACGCCTGCGGAAACAAGCGCGAGATGGACAGGCGGTTTTCTAGCGCATAGCCCAAACCGGAAGGTGCTTGGGTGCGCTGCGCCGCCACGGCCCAACGGCCATCGGGGCCACGCGCCAAGTCAAAGGCGCACACTTGCAGCCGGTTGCCACCCACTGGGGGCATACCGTGCAGCGTTCGCAAATAACCGGGATGGCCCTGTACCAAAGCCGCTGGCAGCAGGCCGTCGCGCAACAGTTCTTGCGGGCCATAGACATCGTGCAGGGTGCGCTCTAGCAGGCGTACCCGCTGTAACACGCCCGCCTCAATTTGGCGCCACTCGTCGGCTTGCACAATCAACGGAAACAAATCCAAAGACCAAGGCCGTTGCGGGTTGCTGCTGTCGGCATAGACGTTGTAGCTGATGCCGTTGTCGCGGATTTGCTGCTCTAAGCTGGCTTGGCGGCGGTTGAGGTCGGCCAAGTTTTGCGTGCCGGGGTGGGCAAAGAACTGCCGCCATGCTGGGGCCATTCCCCCACCGTTATCGTCAGCGGCAGCAGTGCGGCCACGCAGTTCGTCGTAATGCCCCGGCAGGGCCGGGGCGGCCATAGACAGGGCGACATCGGCAGAAGATGCAGCAGGCACGGGCACTACTGCCGGGGACGGAGGGGAGAGAAGGGTCACGGCAATGGTTTTTCAGGTACAGGCAGGGCGCGCGGGGTTAGCGCGTGCGGCGCAAATCCAGTGTGAACGGAAATTCGCGGCTGCCGGGTAGTTCGATGGTCGCGGGTGGCACTTGCATCGCACCGGGGGTGTGCCCCATGCGGAAGAAGCGTGACAAGCGGCGGCTTTCGGCCTCGTAGGCGTTGACCGGAAAGACGTCATAGCTGCGCCCGCCCGGATGGGCCACATGGTACTGGCAGCCACCCACCGAGCGTTTCATCCAAGTATCCAGAATGTCAAAAGTCAGTGGCGCGTGCGGTTCAATGCTGGGGTGCAGGCTAGAGGGTGGGTTCCACGCTTTGTAGCGCACCCCGGCCACATATTCACCGGCCACGCCAGTGGACTGCAAGGGCAGCGGCTGGCCATTGCAGGTGATGACGTAGCGGCTTTGGTTCATGCCAGTCACGCGCACTTCAATGCGCTCTAAAGATGAATCCACATAGCGCACTGTGCCACCGGCAGAGCCTTCTTCGCCCATGACATGCCAAGGCTCTAATGCGGTACGCAGGGTAAGCTCTATGCCCATGCTTTGCACCTGCCCCACCAGCGGGAAGCGGAACTCAAAGTGGGGCGCAAACCAAGCATCGTCAAAGGCAAAACCGGCTTGGCGCATATCGGCCAACACATCGGCAAAGTCCATTTTGACAAAGCTGGGCAGCAGGCAACGGTCGTGCAGCTCGGTGCCCCAACGGGTGGCCGGTGCCAAATAGGGCTGCTCCCAGAAGCGGGCTACCAGTGCGCGCAACAGCAATTGCTGCACGATGCTCATGCGGGCGTGCGGAGGCATCTCAAAGGCGCGCAACTCCAACAGGCCCAAGCGGCCGGTGCTGCTGTCGGGTGAATAGAGTTTGTCGATGCAAAACTCACTGCGGTGTGTGTTGCCCGTGACATCAATCAAGATGTTACGCAGCGTGCGGTCCACCAGCCACGGCGGCATGTCTGCGCCAAACTTTTGCCGATTGGCATGGATTTCTTGCAGGGCAATTTCCAGTTCATAGAGCTGGTCGTTGCGGGCTTCGTCCACACGCGGGGCTTGGCTGGTCGGGCCAATAAACATGCCACTGAACAGATAGCTGAGGCTGGGGTGGTTGTGCCAATACAGCACCAAACTGGCCAGCAACTCGGGGCGGCGCAAAAATGGGCTGTCTGCCGGAGTCGCCCCACCCAGCACAAAGTGGTTGCCACCGCCAGTGCCAGTGTGGCGGCCATCGGTCATGAACTTTTCGGCACACAGGCGCGATTCGTAGGCCGCTTGGTACAAAAACTCGGTGTGCTGCACCAACTCGCCCCAGTGGTGGGCTGGATGGATATTGACCTCAATCACGCCGGGGTCGGGTGTCACTTGCAACACTTTCAGGCGCGGGTCACGCGGCGGGGGGTAGCCCTCTAGCACAATCTGCACGCCCAAGGCTTGCGCCGTGGCCTCTACCGCTGTCAGCAGGTGCAGGTAGTCTTCTAGGCGCTCTAGTGGTGGCATAAACACATACAGCCCACCGCCATCACGGACAAAATTGCCGCCGTGTTCACGTTCGGCCTTGGGGCCATTGGCGCGCATCGGGTCGCGTGCTTCCACGCAAATGGCGGTGCGGATGGTGTCGTGCGCCGAGGCAAAACGCGCCGGTGCATCAGCGCCCGCTGCCAAGCCATCGGCTGTGGCATGGCCTTGGCCTTGCACGGCCACACTGCCACCTTCGGCAAAACCACCGCCTACGCTGTGCGGTGCGTATTGGGCGCGCAGTTGGCTAGCTTGCGGCAGAGCGTTGCGTGGTGCAAACGGGTCTTGCTCTAGCAGATAGGGGTAATCGGCTTGGCTGACCCAAGGCAGCGTATCGAGCGGCAGGCGGTAGCCCATAGGCGAGTCGCCCGGAATCAGGTACATGCGCCCATCACGGAAGAACCACGGGTTGCTGCTCCAAACGGTACTGTGGGCATCGGCACCGGGATTGGCTTGCAAGGGCAGCACATAACCCACCACGCTGTCGAGTTTTTGCTCAAACACCCGGCGCAGGCGCGCACGCTCCATTTCGTCGTCTAGGCGCGAATCAAACGGGTCCACATTGATGGGCAAACGGCGCTCGCGCCACAGGTAATACCAAGTGTCTTCATAGCCGGGGGTGATAGAAGCTCCGTCTAGCCCCAGTTTGCCCGCCAGTGTCTGCATAAAGCGCGCTGCATCGGCGCTGGTGTAGTGCTGGGGTTGGCGCTCGTCGGCAAACAAAATCGGGTAGTGCCAAATTGGGTCGCCATCGGCACGCCAGTAGATGGACAGCGCCCAGCGCGGCAACTGTTCACCCGGATACCATTTGCCTTGGCCAAAGTGCAAAAAGCCGCCTTGCCCATATTCGGTGCGTAGTTTATGCACCAACTCGGTGGCGTAGCCGCGTTTGCTCGGGCCGAGGGCATCGGTGTTCCACTCTGGTGCATCGCGGTCTTCGATGGAGACAAAGGTTGGCTCGCCCCCCATCGTCAGGCGCACATCACCGGCTTGCAGTGCTTTATCTACCTGTTCGCCCAATGCCAGCACCTCGCTCCATTGTGCTTCGTCATAAGGCTTAGTGACGCGCGGCGATTCATAAATGCGCGTCAGTTCCATCGCATGGTGAAAGCTTACTTCGCATTCATCCAATGCGCCCTCAATCGGTGCAGCCCCCGAAGGGCGTGGCGTGCAGGCCAGCGGAATATGCCCTTCACCGGCCAACAGGCCCGAAGTGGGGTCAAGGCCAATCCAACCTGCGCCGGGCAAATAGACCTCGCACCAAGCGTGCAGGTCGGTAAAGTCCACTTCGGTGCCGCTGGGGCCATCCAAAGACTTGACATCGGGTTTGAGCTGAATCAGGTAGCCCGAGGCAAAACGCGCTGCCAAGCCCAAGTGGCGCAGCAGTTGCACCATCAGCCAAGCGCTATCACGGCAAGAACCGGAGCGCTTTTCTAGCGTTTCTTCTGGGGTTTGCACACCGGGTTCTAGTCGAATCAGATAGCCAATATCGCGTTGCAGGCTGGTGTTCAAGTCCACCAAAAAATCTATCGTGCGCCGTGGGCTGCGGTCTATCTTGGCCAGATAAGCTGCCAACAGTGGTGTAGCTGGCTCAGTGACCAGATAGGGGGCCAGCTCTTCAGTGGTAGCACTGTCGTAGCCAAACGGAAATTGCTCGGCCTGTGGCTCTAAAAAGAAGTCAAACGGGTTATAGACCGCCATCTCCACCACCAAATCTACCGTTACCTTGAACTCGGTGGTTTTTTCATGAAAAACAAAACGCGCTTGGTAGTTGGCAAACGGGTCTTGCTGCCAGTTAATGAAATGCTGCGCGGGTTCTACGCGCAAAGAATACGACACCACCTTGCTGCGGCAGTGCGGCGCAGGCCGCAGGCGAATCAACTGCGGCCCCAGGTTAATCGGGCGGTCGTATTGGTAGTGGGTAACGTGGTGTAGGGCAGCGTGTATGGACATAAGAGCAAAAGGGGAGAGGGTTTTTGCAGGCACGCCCCAAGGCGCGTTGTAAAACAAGGCTAAGCAAAAGCTGCGCCAGCGCGTGGTCGCTGCAAGCTGGCCCACTCCTTGCTTTAAGCCTCGGCAGGAGAAAACACCATGCTGAAATTCGACGAGATGTACGCCACGCTGCCCCCGCTGCCACACGGGGGCGGGCAGATGCAACAACAGGGTTTACGGTGTGGCACTCAGGTACGCCCCGGCTACGCCACCTATGCCCAATGGCTAGAGCGCCAGCCAGAGGCGGCCATGCGTGCGCGCCGCGAAGAGGCAGAAATGATTTTCAGGCGCGTGGGCATCACCTTTGCGGTGTATGGCGCCAAAGACGAAGACGGCGCAGGCACCGAACGGCTGATTCCGTTTGACCTGATTCCGCGCATCATTCCGGCACAAGAGTGGAGCCAAATGCAAAAAGGGCTGGTACAGCGCGTCACGGCACTCAACCGCTTTATCCACGATGTCTATCACGAGCAAGAAATCCTCAAGGCGGGTGTGATTCCGCGTGAGCAGGTGGTGAACAACGCCCAGTTCCGCCCCGAAATGATGGGGGTGAATGTACCCAACAATGTTTACTCGCACATCAGCGGCGTTGACATTGTGCGCGCCCCCGACAGCGCCGGTAACGGCCAATACTACGTGTTAGAAGACAACCTGCGCGTGCCCAGCGGCGTGAGCTACATGCTAGAAAACCGCAAGATGATGATGCGGCTGTTTCCAGAACTGTTCAGCCAAAACCGCATCGCCCCGGTAGCGCATTACCCCGATTTGCTGCTCGAAACCCTGCGCGCCAGCGCCCCCACCGGCGCTTCTGACCCGAATGTGGTGGTACTCACCCCCGGCATGTACAACAGTGCCTACTTTGAGCACGCCTTTTTGGCGCAGCAAATGGGCGTGGATTTGGTGCAAGGCCAAGACCTGTTTGTGCGCGATGGCTTTGTCTATAAACGCACCACACAGGGGCCAGAGCGCGTGGATGTGATTTACCGCCGTGTGGATGATGACTTCCTAGACCCTGCCGTATTCCGCGCTGATTCCGCCTTGGGCTGCGCTGGCCTGATGGACGCTTACCGCGCTGGCCATGTCAGCATTTGCAATGCCGTGGGCACCGGGGTGGCTGACGACAAATCCATCTACCCCTATGTGCCCAAGATGATTGAGTTCTATCTGGGCGAAAAACCCATCCTGAACAACGTACCCACTTGGATGTGCCGTAAGCCCGAAGACTTGCAGTATGTGCTGGCCAACCTGAAAGACTTGGTGGTGAAAGAAGTGCATGGTGCTGGCGGCTACGGCATGTTGATTGGCCCCACCGCCACCCAAGCCGAGATTGCCGATTTTGCCCAAGTGCTGCGCGCCAACCCTGCTGGCTATATCGCCCAGCCCACCTTAAGCCTATCGAGCTGCCCCACCTTTGTAGAGCAAGGCATTGCGCCGCGCCACATTGACCTGCGCCCCTTTGTGCTCAGTGGCAAGACGGTGCAGATGGTGCCCGGCGGCCTGACACGGGTAGCGCTGAAAGAAGGCTCGCTGGTGGTCAACTCCTCGCAAGGGGGTGGCACCAAAGACACTTGGATTATGGAAGTTTGAGAGGAGTATGGATGTTGTGCCGAACCGCTGACCACCTTTTCTGGATGTCCCGCTATATGGAGCGGGCCGAGAACACCGCCCGTATGCTCAATGTGGGCTACGAAACCTCGCTGCTGCCGCAATCTGCTGCGGTAGCACAAACCAACTGGCAGGGCCTGCTGTCTATTAGCGAACTGATTCCGGCCTACCAAGCCAAGCATGGCGAGATTACTGCGCGCAATGTGTTGCAGTTCATGGCGGCAGACGAGAACAACCCCGCCTCTATTCTGTCTTGCCTGCGCGCTGCGCGTGAAAATGCCCGTGCCGTGCGCGGCTCCTTAACCACCGAGGCTTGGGAAATGCAAAACCAAACTTGGCTGGAGGTCAACCGCCTGCTACGCAGTGGCCAGTTGGAGGCCGACCCTAGCCAATTTTTTGAATGGGTGCGTTTTCGCTCGCATTTGTCGCGTGGGGTCATGCTGGGCACCATGTTGGCCGATGAATCACTGCATTTTTTGCGTTTAGGCACTTTTTTGGAGCGCGCTGATAACACCGCACGCCTGTTGGATGCCAAATTTCATGCCTTGGGCAGCGAATTCCACGGTACAGAAAATGGCCGCGACCAAGAGTACGACTTCTACCACTGGAGCGCCGTGTTGGGCAGCTTCTCGGCTTTTGAAATTTACCGCAAGGTCTATCGCGATGGCATCCGCCCCGAGCGCGTAGCCGAGTTGCTGATTCTGAACCCGTCGATGCCCCGTTCTTTGTTGGCCTGCATGTTAGAAGTGCGGCAAAACCTAGACCGGGTGGCCAACGGACAATCACAAGAAACCCAGCGTTTGGTGGGGCGCTTGTTGGCCGATTTGCAATATGGCCGTATCGACGAGATTTTGGCCACCGGCCTGCACGCCTACCTGACGCAAATTTTGGAGCGCATTAACGACATTGGTGTCGGTATTGGGCGCGATTTTCTGGCGGCAGATTAATCGGGCTCCTCCAAAGGCTGCCGCACAGATGAGGAGTTCAACCTCGCTGGCGGCAGCTACAACCCAAGCAGACTTGGAACATTGAAATCATCGAAATCGGTGATTTCTTTCAGCTTGATGGGTTTGGGCAGCGTAAATTTTTTCCAGCTTTCCTTGAAATTTTCGTCCCCACCTGCCGCGTTCATATTGACGTTTTCTTGTAAGCGTATTTTTTTGGTGAGGAAGTTGATACTGGTGGTACGCTCCACCAATGGGCCTCGATTTTGGCTGCTGTCATAGCCAATCAATTCAAAATCAGAATTTTGGTAGCGGAAATTATAACTCCAATAGCCATATCTGCCATGTGCATAGTGAATGCGAAGGGTTCCTTTGACTATCGAGACGTCAAGCTCCGGCACAAAATAAACGCCGCCATCTTCATTTTCGGATGAAAAGCAATCGCGATTCTCTAAGGCAAGCTCATATCCGTTTGGATGGCTGAGGGCAATCATAATGCCTCGGCGGTTGCGGTCGAGTTCTCCGCGATGCTCATGCTTGATGAAATTTTCTTTGCCCGTTCCTTTAATGACAAAAACGTAATCTGCTTGACCGTCTCCATTGAGGTCTCCCTGAATTTTATCGAAAACTACATATTTGGCAGGAATAAAATCGGTGGGAGATTTTGCAATTTTGGGCTTCGATTGACCAAACGCATTGGCTCCGATGGCTAGAAAGAGGATGAATGCTAATTTATTCATTTTTTACCTTGAAGACTGGATGGATTGAAGAATCCTCACGGATTCAAATAAGCGGTAGCGGGAAATTTTCTATGAGAGCGTAGATTTAGATCACTTTTTTAGAGGTGCTTGGTACTTTTTCATATAACTTTCATAATTCTCGAAATGCCGCTGCCGCCCAAGATAGTGAGGATAGCGTTCGTAATGCCAACGGCAGATGGCGATAAACTCTGCAATATCAGCGCCCATACCTACCGCCAATTCTTCCAAGCGATAAGTATCTTTCATGAGCTCGGCGCATTTTTTATCGTTCGCACCGTTGGCATCGTAGAGAACTCCTGCGGGGAGTTCATGCAAGGTGTATTCGAGATAGCGAAGAAGCTGTTGATATTCTTCTTTTTCAGCTTTGGTGGGCATGGGTACATCCATGATAAATAGGGGCTAACGCTCCCCCACACTTCCATTTTCAGGCTCCACTATGCTGCGCAGACCAAGAAAACGCCTCGTGAACGGTATGCCGTTCAATGTGTGCGTACAGCACTTGCACAGGGGAACAAGGCTGGAAGACTCTAGTGACGGATCGACCACCTGAAGAAACCCTTCTGCATCGACATATAGGCCGCTGTAGTAACTCGACTCGCCCACACGCACATAGCGCTGACGTTCATGTTCATGCACAGCGACCAACCAAAAAACAGGTTCTGTCCGGTCGAGTCTGCTGCTGGCCTCCGAATATACATCATCCCACCGCTTACCCACCTTTGACAACAAAAACTTGAACAGGGGCGTGTAATCGAGGCCACGGTGACGGTGGCCACGCATGGATTGGCGCGTGGATTCCGAAGTGAGTTGTACCTTCGCATTTCGTTCATCGCGGTAATCCCCTCCCGTCGGGTGATGAACCCCGTGAGCGGTGGTGTTCACTTTGCGATAAAGCGGTGGCTTTTTAATCAACATGAAATGTGGGCTAACGCCAAAGTTAAGCGACAGCATATAGCTCCATCCGCTTTGATGACTTGCTATATGGATTTGTAGTACTTAAAAAATATTTCAGTAATTTTACTATAAATAGTGTTTAACTCATCCCAATCTAAAGAGTGGTTTGGCTTCCTAATCTTTATTTCACTGTATTGGACATCGTCCCATAGGGTTTCCGCTCTATGCAAATAATGCTCCTTAAGGAACCTCTGATTTTTGGGAACGGGATACTTACCATTCCACACAATCAACTCTGTCAATAGCTTAAATATTGCCAACTCATAGTTATTGAATTCTATACCTGACATTTCAGATAGTTTCACTAAATCATGTGAATGAGGAGGAACTTCGTTCCTTGCAACGATAACTGATTTTAGCGCCAATTCTAATGACATACCAAACGTCATTTGATACACAGGCCAACACGCGGCTTCAAAGCTGAACCCCTTTCCAAATCCCAAATTTTCTTGAAAAAATTCATTATTTCCTTGTGATACTGCCAACCACAACACGCCAGCAGAGGCATGTAAATCTGACGATTTATTGTGCCACCACAAAGGCGAACTCTTTCGAGTTTGATAAATATCTTCATAAACATCGAACATACGTGCACCGAAACTTGGTTTCCATATAACTAGGATTAGACGACTACCTTGCGGAAACTAGCAGTCAGATAAGACAGACTCATCCTACCGCATCCATACAAAGACGCCAAGAGCTCACTATGGAGGCAAACCTCATTTTTTGCAGAGGCCAGCCACAGCCTACACCGCCAATTTTCCGCACCCTCTACGACAATGAGAACCTATGCTCATTCATTGGAGCACACGGTGTGACCGCATTTTTGCTAACGATTTGATTCAACATTAAGGCTGTGCTCCATCATAGAAAATGGAGGCCGATGGGTGTAGCCTAGGCCAGATGCACACCTCGCTTTTGTTTCCCGGCCCGTTTCAGGCGGTAGCCTACACCGCCACACATTCCTCCCAACCCCACGCTGTTTCCCGTCTGCGTGCAGAGCGCCTAGCCCGTAGCGCCAAACCTTTCTTGGCCCGAGGCGGCCCCAAAGGCGAACGCTGCCCCGGCTGCCGCTTGGTGCCTAGTCACTGCCTGTGCAGTGTGCGCCCTATAGTGCCAACGCGGGCTGGTGTGTGTTTGCTGATGGCCGATATCGAGCCGCTCAAACCCAGCAACACCGGCTGGCTGATTGCCGACGTGGTGCCCGACACCTTTGCTTTCGGCTGGGCGCGCACCGAAGTAGCCCCCGATTTGCTGACACTGCTGGCTGACCCGCAATGGCAGCCATTGGTGGTCTTTCCGGGCGAGTTTGCCGAGGTCAACCGGGTGGTGACAGAGACACCGGTGCCCGAGTCGGTTGCTCCGGCAGTCGCTAAACGCCCACTGTTTGTGTTGCTGGATGCCACTTGGCCCGAGGCACGCAAAATGTTTCGCAAAAGTCCCTATCTAAACCAGTTTCCTGTGCTCAACCTAGCCCCCGAGCAGGTGTCGCGTTACGTGCTGCGCCGCTCCAAGCGTGGCAATCATTTTTGCACTGCCGAGGTGGCCGCGCTGTGCCTGGGTTTGGCAGGTGAATCCCATGCCGCGCTGACGTTGGATGCCTACTTAGACGTGTTTACCCACCACTACCTGCAAGCCAAACACCAGTTGCCGCCGCAATGGGAGGGAGAAGCGCACCACCGTCTTCAGGCTTTGAAGGGTGCGGTGTAAACACCTGCGTTCCTGTAAACCTCAGCATCTGTCCAGCTTGGGATACATCTCGTGCAAGCGCACGAGGCGGTGCAATAGCCGATTGACCGGCGTGGCAACGCCCAGCCGCTCGCCTTCGCGCACGATAAAGCCATTGAGGTGGTCAATTTCGCTGCGCTTGCCACGGGCCAAATCTTGCGCGGTGGAGGATTTTTGCTGCGGCATGGTGGCAGCCAGTTGCAGCACTTTGTCCAAGGTATCAGCAAGCAAGGTGATACCACTGGCCTCGGCCACGGAGAGGCATTCCTGCACGATGTCGCGCACCACCTGCTCCATGCCTACACCGGGGCTACCGAGCAAAGGGGCATAGCTCAGGTTGGTGATGGCCGATAGCGGGTTGTACACACAATTCAACACCAGTTTGGCCCACAGGGCTTGCGTGACGTTGCTCGACTCCTGCACCATCACCCCGGCATGGGCCAATGTTGCTAACAATGGAGCATGGTCGGGGTGTGGCTCCACCAATAATTCACCACGTCCTAGATGGCGCACATGGCCGGGTGCAACCATCGCGGTAGCCACATACACCACCACCGGCACCACCGGCTGCCCCAGCACCTGTGCCAGCCGCTGGGCGTTGTCTACGCCATTTTGCAAACTCCACACCACGGCACCGGGGGCCAAATGGGGTGCCATGTCTTGCCCGGCACTTTCGGTATCGGTGGATTTGGTGCAGAACAGCACCAACTGCGCCCCTTGGACTGCGCTGGCCTCGGTGGCAGCACGCAGCGGCACCCGCCCGGTAAAGGTGGCACTTTCTAGCCACAGCCCTTGTTGCTGCTCAATGGCCTGTACATGGGCAGGCCGGGCAATCAGCGTCACGGTATGACCAGCACGGGCCAGTAGTGCGCCGTAATAACTGCCCACCGCCCCAGCCCCCATCACCGCAATATGCAAGGCGGCCATGCTCAGTACACCAATCGGTCGGGCTGCAACTCTTGCAAGATAGTGGTGGCAATCTCTTCAATCGATTTGGTGGTGGTCGAGAGCCACCGGATGCCCGAGCGGCGCATCATGGCCTCGGCCTCGGCCACCTCGTAGCGGCAGTTTTGCAAACTGGCATAGCGTGAATCAGGACGGCGTTCACTGCGAATTTCTGACAATCGCTCCGGGCTGATGGATAAGCCAAAGATTTTTTTGCGGTGTGGTACCAAAGCTGGCGGCAGTTGGCGGCGCTCAAAATCTTCGGGAATCAGCGGGTAGTTGGCCGCTTTCAGGCCGTGCTGCATCGCCAAGTAAAGGCTGGTGGGCGTTTTGCCGCTACGGCTCACGCCCACCAAAATCACATCAGCACCGGCCAAATCGCGGTTGCTTTGGCCATCGTCGTGCGCGAGGCTGAAGTTGATGGCCTCGATGCGGCTATGGTACTCCTTGCTTTTGCTGATGTCCGAAAAGCGCCCGACGCGGTGGTGCGATTTGATGCCCAGCTCATCTTCTAGCGGGTGGACAAAAGTGCCAAACATGTCGAGCAACATGCCTTTACAGCTTTCTTGCAAAATTTTCAGCACTTCCATGTTCACCAGCGTGGTGAAGACGATGGGGCGTTTGCCCTCCACCTCGCCGGTGTGGTTGATTTGGCGCACCGCCTGATGCGCCTTGTCCACGGTATCAATAAACGGCAGGCGTGTGCGGCGCGGCACCATTTCAAATTGCGCCAAGATGGCATTGCCAAAAGTTTCGGCGGTAATGCCGGTGCCATCAGAGACAAAAAAGACGGTGCGTGTGTGCATGAGGACTTTCTAAGGGCAGGAGCCTACAATTGGGGAATTATCCAAATTCTGCGCCCAGCATGGGCAGCGGCTTATAAAAACAACGACAAAGCTGCTTTCCTGCTGGGGGTGTTGCCTTGCCCGCTAGTTTGCGCGGGCATGGCTTTTTGAGCCGGTTTTAACTTCTGGAGCACTCCTATGTCTGCACTTTTCAACCCCACCGCTTTGGTGGTTCCGTTTGAAAACCTAAGAATGACCGATGTCGAATCGGTCGGCGGCAAAAACGCCAGCTTGGGCGAGATGATTTCGCAACTGCCCGAGGGCGTGCGCGTGCCTACCGGCTTTGCCACCACCGCCCACGCCTTCCGCCAATTTTTGGCCTTTGAAGGGCTGGCTGACAAAATCAGCGCCAAATTGGCAGCGTTAGACGTGGAAGACGTGCGCGCCTTGGCCGCTGCCGGTGCCGAGATTCGTGGCTGGGTAGAAAGCCACCCCTTCCCAGCCGATTTAGAAGCCGCTGTGCGCGAAGAATTCGCCAAACTATCGGCAGGCAACCCACAAGCCAGCTTTGCCGTGCGCTCGTCGGCCACCGCCGAAGATTTGCCCGATGCCTCGTTTGCCGGTCAGCAAGAAACCTTCCTCAACGTGGTCGGCATTGAAGACGTGCTGCACAAAATGAAGGAGGTGTTCGCCTCGCTCTACAACGACCGCGCCATTTCCTACCGCGTTCACAAAGGCTTTGCCCATGATGTGGTGGCCTTGTCCGCCGGTGTGCAACGCATGGTGCGCTCCGATTTGGGTGCAGCCGGTGTCATGTTCACCATCGACACCGAATCAGGCTTTGAAGAGGTGGTGTTTATCACCTCCAGCTATGGCTTGGGCGAAACCGTGGTGCAAGGAGCCGTCAATCCAGACGAGTTTTATGTCCACAAACCCATGCTCAAGGCAGGCAAGAAAGCCGTGATTCGCCGCAATCTGGGCAGCAAGTTGATTCAGATGGTGTTCTCCAGCCCAGAAGAAAAAGCCGCTACCGGCAAGTTGGTCAAGACCACCGATGTCGCCCCCGAACTGCGTAACCGTTATTCGCTCACCGATGCCGATGTCGAGCAACTGGCCCACTATGCGCTGGTCATTGAGCAGCACTATGGCCGCCCGATGGATATTGAGTGGGGCAAAGACGGCACCGACGGCCAGCTCTACATTTTGCAAGCGCGCCCCGAAACCGTCAAAAGCCAAGCCAAAGGTCAAGCCGAACTGCGCTACAAGCTCAAGGGCAGCGGTACCGTGCTGGCCGAAGGCCGCGCCATTGGGCAAAAAATTGGCACTGGCCCGGTGCGCTTGGTACACCACATTTCCGAGATGGACAAGGTGCAGCCCGGCGATGTGCTGGTCACCGACATGACCGACCCCAATTGGGAGCCGGTGATGAAGCGCGCCAGCGCCATCGTTACCAATCGCGGCGGGCGCACCTGCCACGCCGCCATCATCGCGCGCGAGTTGGGCATTCCTGCCGTAGTGGGTTGCGGCAATGCCACCGATAAGCTGCTCGATGGCACGCTGGTCACCGTCAGCTGCGCCGAAGGCGACACGGGCCGCATTTACGACGGCCTGCTAGAGACCGAAATCACCGAAGTGCAACGCGGTGCCATGCCCCCCATCAAGACCAAAATCATGATGAACGTGGGCAACCCGCAATTGGCCTTTGACTTCTGCCAACTGCCCAACGAAGGCGTGGGCTTGGCGCGGCTAGAGTTCATCATCAACAACAACATTGGCGTCCATCCCAAGGCCATCTTGGATTACCCCGCTGTGGATGCCGACCTGAAAAAGGCAGTGGAATCGGTGGCCCGTGGCCATGCCTCGCCGCGTGCTTTTTATGTCGATAAGGTGGCCGAAGGCGTCGCCACCATTGCGGCGGCTTTCTGGCCCAAGCCGGTCATCGTGCGCCTGTCCGACTTTAAGAGCAACGAGTACCGCAAGCTCATTGGTGGCAGCCGCTACGAGCCAGAAGAAGAAAACCCGATGCTGGGCTTCCGGGGTGCAGCCCGCTACATCTCCGAAGACTTCGGCGAAGCCTTCAAGATGGAATGCGAAGCCCTGCGCCGCGTGCGCGAAGACATGGGCTTGACCAATGTGCAGGTGATGGTGCCGTTTGTGCGTACCCTCAAGCAAGCCGAGCGCGTTACCACCATGCTGGCCGACAATGGTTTGAAGCGTGGCGAGAACCAACTCAAGCTCATCATGATGTGCGAAGTGCCCTCTAACGCCATTTTGGCCGACGAGTTCCTGCAATACTTTGATGGCTTCTCCATCGGCTCCAATGACCTGACCCAACTCACCTTGGGCCTAGACCGCGATTCGGGCCTAGAGCTGCTGGCGCACGACTTTGACGAGCGCGACCCGGCGGTAAAAAAGCTGCTGGAGCAAGCCATTCGTGCTTGTTTGGCCCAAGGCAAGTATGTGGGTATCTGCGGCCAAGGCCCCTCCGACCACCCCGATTTTGCCCAATGGCTGGCCGACCAAGGCATTTTGTCGATTTCGCTCAATCCCGACAGCGTTATCGCCACTTGGCAACAACTGGCAGGTTAAACCTGCGCGCGTGGTGACCCGCATCCACGCTACCCCAGAAACCAGTGGCACGCCTGCGGCGTTGCCACCGGTGATACTGCCCAAACCCGACCCACGCCGCCTGCTATTGCAGGCGGTGTTGTTGTTGCTGTGGGTGCTGGCAGCCTTCGGGGTGATGTTTTTTGCCCGCGATTTGCAATCTTTGCAAGTCTATGGCTGGCCATTGGGCTACTGGCTGGCCTCGCAGGGGGTGGTGCTGGTGTTTCTGGCGATTGTGCTGGTCTATGCTTTGGTCATGGCCTACATTGACCGCCACCCGTGGCCCACTGCAGCGCCTAGCGTCCCTGTGGCAACTTCTGCGCCCCCCCGGCCCAATCGACATGGCTGAACCGGGCGTTGGCACAGACCGGGCTTACCTGCGTCGCCTGCACCGCAATCTGGCCTTGTATGTGCTGGGGGTGCTGGGTTTTGTGGGCCTGATGACTTGGGCGGAACACCGTGGCTTGTCGCGCCAATGGATTGGGCCGATTTTTTTGTTTTTAACGGTGATGGTCTATGCCGCCATTGGTGTCTATGGCCGTACCGCCGACCCGGAAGAGTATTACGTGGCCGGGCGGCGTATTCCGCCGTTTTACAACGGCATGGCCACCGCTGCCGATTGGATGAGCGCGGCTTCGTTCATCAGTTTATCTGGGGCACTGTATTTACAAGGCTTTTCTGGCACACCGGGGCAGGCAGGCGGGCTGGCCTATTTGCTGGGCTGGACAGGCGGTTTTTGTTTAGTAGCTTTGCTGATTGCGCCGCATTTGCGCGCCATGCAGCTTTACACCGTGCCGGAGTTTTTTCAGGTGCGCTTTGGCGGCCACTGGCCGCGTGTGATTGCCGCTTTGGCTGCCGTGGCTTGCTCTTTTACCTATTTGGTGGCGCAAATCTATGGCGTAGGCTTGATTGCCTCGCGCCTGACTGGGGTGCAGTTTGAAATTGGCATCATGTTGGGCTTGGGCGGCATGTTGCTGTGTTCATTTTTGGGCGGTATGCGTGCCATCACTTGGACGCAGGTGGCGCAGTATGTGGTTATCTTGCTGGCGTTTTTAATTCCGGTGTCGTGGTTGGCCTACAAGCAATTGGGCAACCCGATAGCCCCGCTGGTCTATGGGCAGCAACTAGGCAAAATTGCCGAGTTAGAAACCCAGTTGCTGGCCTCGCCCGCTGAACAAGAAGTGATTGCTGCCTACCTGCACCGAGGGCTAGAACTGCAAACCCGGCTCCAAGACGTAGAAGGTGCCTTAGAGCAGCAGCGCCAAGCCATGCAGGAGCATGTCCACCACCTGCGCGCACAAAATGCCGATGTCGGCCTGATTGTGGCTGCCAGCCGCGAGTTGGCCGCCTTGCCACGCGATGCCGAAGCCGCACGCGAACGTTGGCAACAAGAAATGCGCGACAACTACGCCCGCGCCCAACCCTTGGGCGGCCTGCCGCGCCACAGCCAAGCCTATGCAGGTGACCCCAATGGCACAGCGCAAGAACAAGCCGATTACCAAAACACCCGGCGCAATTTTCTGGCGCTGATGTTTTGCCTGATGGTAGGTACAGCAGGTTTGCCGCACCTGCTCACGCGCTACTACACCGCGCCCTCGGTGTCTGGGGCGCGCACTTCAGTGGCATGGTCTTTGTTTTTTATTGCCATTTTGTACCTCAGTGCCCCAGCGGTGGCCGCACTGGTCAAGTTTGAAGTGATGCACAACCTGGTCGGCAGCCCGTTTGACGCGCTACCCCACTGGATGGCGCAATGGGCGCGGGTGGATGCCGCACTGCTATCGGTAGAAGATGTCAATGGCGATGGCATTGTGCAGTTTGGCGAAATTCGCCTAGGAGCCGACTTGATTATGCTGGCCGCGCCTGAGCTGGCCGGGCTGCCCTATGTGGTCTCGGGCTTGGTGGCCGCTGGGGGGCTGGCAGCAGCACTTTCTACCGCCGATGGCCTGTTGCTCACCATCAGCAATGCCTTGGTGCGTGATTTGTACGTGGCCGACCCAGACCGTGAAGCCACCCCCGAGCAGCGCGTTATTTTGACCAAGTTTATTTTGCTGGCGGTGGCCTTGGCCGCGGCCTTTGTGGCGGCATTGAAGCCGTCGGACATTTTGCCGCTGGTCACGGCCTCCTTCTCGTTGGCAGCCTCGGCTTTTGTGCCAGTGATGGTGCTGGGTATCTTTTGGCGTGGCACCACGCGCCAAGGGGCGGTGGCCGGTATGCTGGCGGGCTTGGGCGTGGCTGCCTACTATATGTTGAGCAATGTGGCTGCTGTGCGTGCTGCACTGCCCCATCTGCTGCTGGGTGACGGCCTGTGGTGGGGCATTCAGCCTATTTCTGCTGGGGTGTTTGGCGTGCCAGCGGGTTTGTTGATGGCCGTGCTGGTCAGTCGGTGGCCGCCTCGGCCTGCACCACCCAGCACGACCTAAAAATCAGCGGCCTACCTTGAGCAGTTCGACATCAAACTTCAGGGTAGCATTGGGCGGAATCACACCCCCCGCGCCACGGGCACCATAGCCCAAAGCTGCCGGAATAATCAGGGTGCGCTGGCCGCCTACCTTCATGCCTTGCACGCCTTCGTCCCAACCCTTAATCACCATGCCAGCGCCCAAACCAAAGACAAACGGGTCTTTGCGGTCGTGGCTAGAGTCAAACTTGGCCCCTTGTTGGCCGTCTTGGTACAGCCAGCCGGTGTAATGCACCGTTACTTGCTGGCCGCGTGTGGCTTCGGTGCCTTCGCCCACAACCGTGTCTTCGTATTGCAGGCCCGATGCGGTGGTGATAAATGCCATAACTATCCTTATGTGAGGGGAAAGCTGCACAATGTAGCCGAAACTGGTCTTTATTTCTTGCTTCGCGCCGCTGCCCAGCGGTTGGCAAAGGCTTGCAAGTCATTCAGGCGCTTGAGCAAGTCTGCCCCGGTGGGGGTAATGCAGTAGCCATCATGGCCATGCGTTAGCCAGCCCATATCGCGTAGTTCTTTGAGTCGGGTGTTGAGTGTATTCGGGGTAATGCCGCCCACACTGTCTTGCAGCAGCCGAAAAGTTTGCGCGTGTCCATCGCGCAAGGCCCACAAGATACGCAGGGCATAGCGGCGCTCTAGGCGCTCTAGCAACTGGTAAGTGGCAGCATTTTCTTTCGCACTCATGGTGTGTCTCCTTGGGCTGTGGCGATGCAGCCAGCTACAGCCCACTATAGCGCCGAATTTATGCTGCGATTTTGCACAAACATCATCAGCATCGGGTAAGCTTATTTTGCTAATTGCTTAGAAACCTCTTTTGTCTATGACCCAAACCCTCTCTACCGCCGAACAAGCCCTGCGCGAAGCCGCACTGGAATACCACCGCAACCCAAGCCGGGGCAAAATTTCTGTCACCCCCACCAAGCCGCTGTCTAACCAGCGTGATTTGTCTTTGGCGTATTCTCCCGGCGTAGCTTATCCTTGCCTGGATATTGAGGCGGACCCCACACTGGCGCACGAATACACCTCACGCGGCAATTTGGTCGGCGTTATCACCAATGGCACCGCCGTGCTAGGGCTGGGCAATATCGGCCCACTGGCCAGCAAGCCAGTGATGGAAGGTAAGGGCTGCCTGTTCAAAAAGTTTGGCGGCGTGGATGTGTTTGACATTGAACTGGCCGAAAACGACCCCGACAAGCTCATCGACATCATTGCCGCCTTAGAACCCACGCTGGGCGGTATCAACCTCGAAGACATCAAAGCCCCCGAATGCTTCTACATTGAGCGCGAACTGAGTAAGCGCATGAACATTCCGGTGTTCCACGATGACCAGCATGGCACTGCCATCATCTCCTCGGCAGCGCTGCTCAATGGCCTAGAACTGGTGGGCAAAGATATTGGCCAAGTGCGCTTGGCCGTCTCGGGTGCGGGTGCCGCCGCTATTGCCTGTTTGGGCGTGATGGTCGGCTTGGGTGTCAAGGTAGAAAACATCCTCGTCTGCGACTCTAAGGGCGTGATACAAACCGAGCGCGAAGATGCCAAGGCGGGCAAACTCGATGTATCTAAGCAAACCTACTGCCGCAGCACCAGTGCGCGCACCTTGGCCGATGCTGTGAATGGTGCCGATGTCTTTTTGGGCTGCTCGGCCCCCGGCGTGCTGACGGTAGAGATGGTCAAAACCATGGCCGACAAGCCGATTATTTTGGCGCTGGCCAACCCCGAGCCAGAAATTCGCCCTGAGCTGGCCAAGGCAGCACGCCCCGATTGCATCATGGCTACGGGCCGCTCTGATTATCCCAATCAGGTCAATAATGTGCTGTGCTTCCCGTACATCTTCCGGGGTGCCTTGGATTGCGGGGCCACCAAAATCACCGATGCCATGAAGCTGGCCTGTGTGCGCCAAATTGCCGACTTGGCCAAGGCCGAGCCGAGTGACGAAGTAGCTGCCGCCTACGCTGGCAAAGACCTGAGCTTTGGCCCCGATTATTTAATCCCCACCCCGTTTGATGCCCGGCTGATTTTGCGTATCGCCCCCGCCGTGGCGCAAGCTGCGGCAGAGTCGGGCGTGGCCACGCGCCCCATTGCCGACATCGAAGCCTACCGCGACAGCCTCAGCCGCTTTGTTTATCAAACCGGCATGTTTATGCGCCCGGTATTCCATGCCGCCAAACTGGCACAAAGCCGCGTCGCTTACGCCGAAGGCGAGGATGAGCGCGTACTGCGTGCCGCCCAAGTAGCGATAGATGATGGCCTAGCCCGCCCCATCTTGATTGGTCGTCCCGCCGTGATTGCCGCCCGGATTGAAAAAGCCGGTTTGCGTATTCAACCCGGCAAAGACGTGGATATTTGTGACCCCGAAGACGACCCACGCTTCCGCCGCTACTGGGAAACCTATGCCCGCCTGATGGGCCGCCGGGGCGTTACCCCTGAAGCTGCCAAGGGCATTGTGCGCCGCTCCAACACCTTGATTGCTTCGCTCATGGTGCATTTGGGCGATGCCGATGCCATGCTGTGCGGCTTGGTGGGCAAGTTCGATAGCCACCTTGAGCATATCCGCGATGTGATTGGCTTGGCCCCCGACACCCCCACGCTGGCCACCGTCAATGCCCTGATGTTAGAGCAGCACACCCTGTTTATTGCCGACACCTACATCAACGAAGACCCCAGCGCCGAAGAATTGGCCGACATTGCCCTCATGGCTGCCGAAGAAGTGCAACGCTTTGGCCTACCGCCCAAAGTGGCCTTTTTGTCGCATTCCAACTATGGCTCCTCGGGCCGCGCCTCGGCCCGCAAAATGCGCCAAGCGCGTGATTTGTTTGTGCAATCGTCACCACACATTGAATGCGATGGCGAACTGCACGGCGATGCCGCCTTGTCCGATGCCATGCGCCGCACCATGCTGCCCGAAACCAGCTTGAGCGGTGCAGCCAATGTGCTGATTTGCCCCAACTTGGACGCGGCCAACATTTTGTTCAATGTGCTCAAAACCACCAGCGGCCACGGCACCACCATTGGCCCCATTTTGCTGGGCGCTGCCGCCTCGGCACATGTGCTAACGCCATCTTCTACCGTGCGCCGCGTCGTCAACATGACGGCATTGGCAGCCGCCAACGCTGGGGCGGCCAAAACTGCCAGCGCTAACGCAGCCTAAAAAGGCGCACTGGGCTGATGCGCGACAACGGTTTGTTAGCCGTTGTCGCGCAGCCAATGGTGCAGTTCACGCACCGTGTGCGCCACGGCTAAGGGGCGCAGTGGTGCAAAGGTGTCGGGGTGGTGCGCTCCATAGGCTACGCCCACGCTGGCACAACCGGCATTGAGGGCCATTTGTAAATCGTGCGTGGTGTCGCCAATCATCAGTAGGCGCTCGGGTGGCACATCAAACTCGGCCATCAACTCTTGCAACATCAGCGGGTGCGGCTTGCCAGCGGTTTCGTCGGCAGTGCGCGAGCCATCAAACACGCCGCGCAAACTGGCATGTTGTAGCGCATCATTCAGGCCCCGGCGGCTTTTGCCTGTGGCCACGGTAAGCAAGTAGCCGCGCGCGCGCAAATCGTCTAGCAAGGGCAAAATGCCCTCAAACAAACTGACCTCATCTTGCAAGCGCAAATAGTGGTAGCGGTAGCGATTGCTCAACTCTGGATAGCGCTCAGGCGCAATATCAGGGGCGGCATGGGCCAATGCGGGCACCAAAGCCATACCAATCACATAGGATGCGGCCTCTTGGCTGGGTACAGCGCCGCCCAAATCTTGCACCGCCTGCTGAATGCAGCGCACAATGATTTGGGTGGAATCAAACAAGGTACCATCCCAGTCAAAGGCTATAAGGTCAAAACGGCGCGCGGCAGGTGTGTGCATGGCTTTATCTTAACCCAAGCGTTTGTTTTTCAAGGATACTTACGCTCTCCCCCCTCTGTGATAGTTTTTTGTTATAGGAAAATACTATGCGTTGTTCCGCAATCATCCGAAACAGCATCGGGCTACTTAGCGCTGTGGCTGCCTGCATGGCAGGGGCAGCAGATGTGGCTAGTTTTGACACCAGCACCAATATTTTGACCATGCCCTTGGTCAAAATTGACGGCAACACCCAAATTCGGGACGTGCGTGTGCGCCTAGTGGACCCCGGTCAGTTGCAACTCAATGACACCAACGTTGGCAGCCAAATTGAATTTTTATCGGCTGGCAATGTATTGCGCTTGCCACAAATTACCTTGGCCGGTGTCACTTACCCACGTGTTAGCCTGAGTAACCCCACTTTTACTTTAGAAAGTTTTGGCTCCATCGTGGTAGATGGAGGCACGCAAGGCAACTACCGGCTAGAAGTGCAAGTGACGGCCATGCAGTTTAGCGTGCCGCCCATCATCATTGAGAACGTGCCCAAGCCCGCTACCCAAGACGAATTTTGCAATGACCCATCGTTGCGTGACCAAATTACCCAAGCCACCAATGGCATGACGGGCACTTGGACGATGAATTCTTGCAGCTTTAACGGCACGGTGGGCCAAATCAACATGACCTTGACCACCCCATACTTTAGCCTGCCTTACAGCGCCACCTACACCTATCGCTAAGCAGCGTGGGCTGCTGCGGTAATCTCTAAAGAGCGCAGACGCAAATCTGGGTCAAACACATCACTGACCAAGATGAACTCATCGGCCTGCGTGGCCTGTTGCAAGGCGCGCAGGCCAGCCTGCATGGTTTGCGGGCCACCTACCACGGCAGCAGCCAGAAAATCGGCAATACCGGCGCGCTCTTGCGCCCCAACGGTAGCCCAGAAATCGGCCACTGGGGGCGGCAAACGCCCACGTCGGCCTGTCAGGATGCCTAAAATGCGCTGGTAGGTGCTGCTGGCCAAATACTGCGCTTCTTCGTCAGTAGGCGCAGCAATCACAGGTACGCCCACCACCACATAGGGCTTGGCCAAGGTGGCCGATGGACGGAACAAGCGCCGGTACAGCTCTAGTGCAGGCAACAACATGCGCGGCGCAAAATGCGAGGCAAAGGCATAGGGCAAGCCCATCTGCGCTGCCAATTGCGCCGAAAACAAGCTAGAGCCTAGCAGCCAAATAGGCACTTGGGTGCCTGCACCGGGCATAGCGGTAATGCGCTGGCCAGGCTGTGTCGGGCCTAACAGACGCTGCACCTCGGCCACATCACGCGGAAAGTCTTCTTCGGTTTCGATGCGGTCGCGACGTAAGGCGCGCATGGTGGGGCCATCGGTGCCGGGAGCACGCCCTAGCCCTAAATCAATACGCCCCGGATACAGCTCGGCCAAGGTGCCAAAGGCTTCGGCCACCACCAATGGCGCATGGTTGGGCAGCATAATGCCACCTGAACCGACGCGAATGGTGTTGGTTTGGCCTGCAACATGCCCTACCAGCACGGCGGTGGCCGAGCTGGCAATGCCGGGCATATTGTGGTGTTCGGCCACCCAATAACGTACAAAACCCAGCGACTCAACACACTGGGCTGTACGCACAGCAATGTTGAGCGCTTGGGCTACCGTACCGCCCTCGCGCACGGCCACCAAGTCCAACATGGACAGGGCCGGACGATGCACAGCGCTGGCCACGCAGTTATTGCGTGCCGCCAGCAGCGGGTTTTTCTGCGGGGGCTGGGTTGGTAGTGCTGGCGCCAGCTGGTGCAGCTTGCCCTGCTTTGGCAGCGCGGAGCATGGCGGCCATCAAGTCGGCACGGATTTTTTCTGCTTGCGCCTGTGAAGCGCTAGGGGGGGTCTGGGTGTTTTCAGTCATAAGCGTGAATTTATCACTAATAGTTTGTTCACGTCCTGCTTTGCCCGAACATGTCCTGATTAAAGAGCAGTGCCAGCACCTTGCAAACAAGCCAACAGCACCGTAGGCAGTTGCTGCGCTAATTGGGGCTTGTACACCACCGGCACCCCGGCCAAAGCAAACGCATAGGCAGCGCGTTGCTCGGTATCTAGGCCGGTTAGTACCACCAACTGACTGCCCAACAACGGAGGATGCGCGTGCCAACGGCGAACCAAGGTGCTGCCATCCACCCCCGGTAACACAATATCAACCAGCACCACTTGGGGACACAATTGCCCTGCCATGACCAAGCCCACAATGGCATCATCCGCCACGTACAGCTCGATTTGAGGAAAATAGTGGCCCAGCAAGCACCGAACCAAATTTTGGATATGCCGTGAATCTTCTATCAGCAATACGCGCAAACCACTGGCCACCGGTACACTAAATGCTGCTGCCTTTGGCACCACTGCCGGCGCTGCATGGGCAGGCTGATTGCGTTCTAACCAACGCTGCACCGATGCCCGTGCAATGCGCCGATGACCACCGGGGGTTTTCCAGGCCAATAACTCACCCCTATCTACCATCAACTGCACGGAGCGCACTGCCAAACCCAGCACCCGCGCTACATCTCGGGTGCTGCAATTGTCGGGTAATAAAGCCACTTGTTCTGCGCTAACCATACCTGATTCTATCATTTTTATCGATTTATGATAAATATGATAAAATTATTACCGTTCATTGTCTCTTCTTAGCGAAAAACTGAATCATGGGCAAACGCATATTGATTGTCGAAGACCATGCCGATATCCGGCGGCTAATCCGCATGACTTTAGAGTTTGAAGACCATGAAATTCACGAAGCTGCCAATGCCGATGAAGGTTTGCTGCAAGCACGCCAACAGTGTCCCGATTTACTGCTGCTCGATGTCATGATGCCCGGCACTATGGATGGCTTGGGCCTGTGCCGTTTGGTCAAAAACGACCCCGATTTGAACCGTCCTTATGTTATTTTGCTCACGGCACGCGGTCAGAGCCAAGATATTGAGGCTGGTTTGGCCGCCGGGGCCGATGCCTATCTGCTCAAACCCTTTAGTCCGCTCAAATTGATAGAGACCATCAATCAATTAGAAAGTTGATGCCAATGCCCCAAGCCGCGCGCCCCGCAGAGGCTACCCAGTTTGATGCCGCCGCTGCCGACCAGATGGAAAAAATCATTTCTGATTTGGGGCGTATGTACCACGAGCGCAACGAGGCTCTGCAAGAGGTGGCACGCGCCCACCACGAAGCCTTGTTTCGGTTGGCAATGGCTGCCGAATACAAAGACGATGATACCGGCGTACACATCGTACGCATTGGCTTTTTGGCCGAAGCGCTGGCTTTGCATTTGGGACAATCGCGCGCTTATGCCACGCTGCTACGCAAAGCAGCCCCCATGCACGACATCGGCAAAATTGGCATTCCTGACAATGTACTTAAAAAGCCCGGCAAACTAGACCCTGCCGAGCGCCAAATCATGAACCAGCACCCCGCTATTGGGGCCGACATTTTGGGCAAATCGCGTATTGCTCTGTTCCAAATGGCTTCCGAAATTGCCCTGTCGCACCACGAGCGCTGGGATGGCCAAGGTTACCCCTCGGGCTTGGCTGGCGAAAACATCCCGCTGTCGGGGCGCATTGTCACCGTAGCCGATTTTTACGATGCCTTGACGATGGATCGGGTCTATCGCAAAGCCTTCAGTGAAGAAAAGGCACTCGCTATGCTACGCGCCGAGCGCGGCCAAGCCTTTGACCCTTGTGTGGTAGATTGCTTTATAGACCATCACCCTGCATTGCTGGCCTTGCGCCAGCGGGTTACCACCAAGCGCATGACTTTTGCTGATTTAGTCAACGACAAACCGCTAAACTGCTAAGCAGCTTTCTGGCAGCGCGCAGCACTTTAATGAAGTCAACCACCCCAGCTTCTACCACCCTCAAAGAGCAGCATCGCCCGCGCCAACATGTGGTCATCGTTTATGGCTTTAGTGTGCTGGTGTTGGTGGTGGCCTGGTGTACGGTATTAACCATGTTGTATTGGCAATGGCAGTCCACCCTAGAGGCTGAGCTGCGCCAAAACATTAACATGGCGCGGGCGGTTAAAGAGCACACCCTGCGGGTGTTAGAAACGATAGACCAAGGGGTACTGCGCCTACAAACCTTGGCCGCAGAACAAAAACCGCGCCCCCAAGATTATTTGCAAATTGCCAACGAAACTGGCTTAGTGCCAGAAATCATGACGCAATTGTCTTTTGTCGATGCCCAAGGGCGCTTTCAGGGCAGCAACCTAGACCCTGATGGCAAGCGCAGTGGCAACGTCAGTCTGAAAGACCGCGAGCATATCCGGGTGCATCTACAAGAGCGCGACACCGACCCCACCTCGCGCGAGCTATGGGACGGTTTGTTTATCAGCCGGCCACTGCAAGGCCGGGTGTCGGGGCAATGGACAATTCAGCTATCGCGCAAAGTGGTAGGGTTGGACGGGCGCACCGTAGGGGTAGTGGTGGCCTCGCTCAATCCTATCCATTTGTCTAATGTCTATAGCAGCGTGCAACTGAGCCCAGGGGCCGGATTGGTACTGACTGGCTTAGACGAAATTGTGCGCGTGCGGGTAATTGACGGCATGAGTTCGGGCGTGGGTGAACGGCTGGCCGCACCACTGGCTTTGGCTACGCTAGAAAACATGGATGGCACGCTGGTCGTTCAAAGCAGCGACGGTATTGAACGCATTGTGGGTTACAGCCGGGTAGGTAACTACCCCTTAACGGTGCTGAGTGGTACCACCGTAGAGCAAGCCTTTGCTTACTGGCGTGCCAACCGCAATCTACTGCTAGTGATGTCCATCTTGGCCAGTGCCTGTGTGCTGGCCTTCTTAGTCTTATTCCGTAATAGCGTACGCCAATTGGCGCAAAGCCACGAAGCCTTGGTAGCCAGCGAGGCCGTGGCCCAACATGCCAGCCAAGCCAAAAGCGAGTTTTTGGCCGCTATGTCGCACGAGTTACGCACGCCACTGACCAGCATCAAGGGGTTTTCAGAGTTGATTGCCATGCGTAGCCAAGACCCGGCCACCACCGAACAAGCCGAACTGATTAGCCACGCCGCCACACACCTGAACAACTTATTAACCGAAATTTTAGATTTGGCGCGCATTGAAGCCAAGGCCATGCCCACGCATCCTGAGCTGGTGTTGCTGCACGAGGTAGTGCATGAAGTGACGGCGCTGTTTGAAATTGGCGCTTTGGCCAAGTCATTGCAACTAAGCACCTCTATCGCCCCCGAAGTGCCCAAATCGGTAGTGACTGACCAGCTCAAACTGAAGCAAATTTTGAACAATTTGCTGTCTAATGCTATCAAGTTTACCCAGCAAGGCCACGTTGATTTACAGCTAGAGCTAGACAGCAGCGGTCAGCGCTTGCTGCTGCATGTAAGCGACACCGGCCCCGGCATTGCCCCTGAATTGCACGAACGCATTTTTGAGCGCTTTCGCCAAGGCAATGCCAGCATCAGTTACGAGCATGGAGGCACCGGCTTGGGCTTGGGCCTATCACGCAGCTTGGCGCAGTTGTTGGGGGGCACCCTGACGCTGGAATCGACCGTGGGTGCTGGCGCGCGTTTTACGCTGTCTTTGCCTTTGGTGTGGCCAACATCAACGCAAACGTGACAAGGCGGCGCTGGCGGTTTCGGCAATGCGGGTTAAAAAATCCGTGCCCATAGTGGCTTCAAAACGGTGCGGGTCATCCGAGGCCAGCACCAGCAGGCCAAAGGCCGGGGTAGCGCGCTCCATCGGGCCGTCGCGCAAAGGCAGCAGCGCCAGCGATTGCACCATATCGCCATCGCGCAACCAGCCCAGTGGCTCAAAACCCAAGTTAGGGCCACAAAACGGCATGGTCAGGGAGGTGGCAAAGGCGCGCACATCGTTGCTGGCCCCTTGGGCAAACGGGGCATTGGCATAAGGAGGGGCCACACTCCAGAGGCGAATGGCAGCTTGGGGTACTTCAAACTGGCGCCGAATGCCTTGCACCACCGCTTCGGGCAAGGACGGCGGATGGGTGATGCGCTGCAAATCGCAGGCCCACTGGTGCAGGCGCTGGTCAATGCTCATATTTTGCTGGCCGTTGTGTACCATCTCCAAAATGCGCTGCTCTAAATCGGCAATTTTGGCGCGCAGGCGCTCCGATTGGCGCTCTTGCAAACTCACAGCGCGGTGACCATGCGGGCTGATAATTTGCACATTGGTTAGCAACTCGGCATGGCGCTCAAAAAAACCCGGCGTTTGCAACAGGTAGTCGGCAATATCCTCTTCGGTAATCGGCGCAATAAAGTCGGAAGGGTCGTGGGCGGTCATAAAGTGTCGGGGAGTTCTATCTGGCCTTGGAAAACGGTGGTGGCAGGGCCGGTCATGAATACCGCATCGGCGGGCTGGCCGCTCCAGGCAATGCTTAAACGCCCGCCACGGGTATCTACATCCACAGTGCTATCGAGCAGCCCCAACTGGATACCAGCTACCACGGCAGCACAGGCACCGGTGCCGCAGGCCAGTGTTTCGCCCGCACCGCGCTCATAGACGCGCAGGCGGATATGGTTGCGCGCCACAATCTGCATATAACCGGCATTTACACGCTGCGGAAAACGCGGGTGCTGCTCTATCAAAGGGCCAGTGTGCGCTACAGGGGCGGTATCTACATCCTCTACCCACTGCACCGCATGGGGGTTGCCCATCGACACCACCGTGACGGCCACTTGTACGCCATTGTCTAGGGCCAAAGGCCAGCGCTGCCCTTGGCCTTGTTGCGTGGGTTGTAAGCCATTGGTATCAAATGGCACCAAAGTTGGCTCTAGCACCGGGTAGCCCATGTCTACCGTCACTCGGCCATCGGCGTTTAGACGTGGCGCGATGATGCCAGCGCGGGTTTGCACGCGGATGCGCTGTTTATCGATCAAGCCTTGCTCGTGCACATAGCGGGCAAAGCAGCGCGCACCATTGCCGCATTGCTCTACCTCGCCACCGTCGGCATTGTGAATGACGTATTCAAAATCAATACCCGGCCCCGGCGATGGCCGTACCGTGAGAATTTGGTCAGCCCCAATGCCAAAGTGGCGGTCGGCCAGCAGGCGGTAGTGGGCGGGTGTCAGGCCCAAGCGGCCTTGGGTTTCATCCAGCACGACAAAATCATTGCCTGCACCTTGCATTTTGGTAAATCGAATCTGCATAGGGGACGATTATCGTTGCAGGTGCAGGCAGTCGTGTTACAAAACGCGGAACGCCAGTATCGCTACCAAGGTGGGCGGTAAGGCGGCCATCAAGAGGCCCAATGGGTGGATGGCGTTGTGCTCAAAACTGCCGCGCAAAATGGACACCCCAGCCGGGTTGGGGGCATTGGCAATGACCGTCAAACCGCCGCCGGTCACGGCACCAGCCACCAGCGCCACTTTGAATTCATCGCTCAAGCCTTCCACCAAAGAGCCCAGATAGGTCAGGGCAGCGTTATCGGTAATAGCGGTGAGGGCGGTAGCACCAAAAAACACCGTGGTGGCATCCATACCCATCAGCACCGGCTTGAGCCACCATTGCTGCAGGCCACCCAACACGACCAGCCCGGCCAAAAAGAAGGCTACCAGCAAGGATTCGCGCAGAATGAGGGGGTCTTGGTAGCGCTGGTAGGCGGTGGTAAAGCCCAGAAAAAACAACAGCAGCCCCATAAACACGGCTGGATGGTGCCCAAACACCACCACGCCAAACAAAAATAGCAGATGCACCATTACGACTTGCCAAGGCACAATGCTGTCGGCAGACATGGTTTCTGGCTTTTGTGGGGTTGAGCCGCGCAACTCACGCGAAAACAGCAACATGGCAATGCTGGCATTGATAAGCACCGCAATGGCTGCCTTCCAACCAAAATGGCTAATCATGAACCAGACATCCCAATTCCACTTTGCTGCCACCATCAGCACCGGCGGTGCGGCAAAGGGGGTCAGGGTGCCACCAATAGAGATATTGACAAACAGCACGCCCACCGTGGAGTATTTGAGCCGGGTAGAGACGTTGCGGCTAAAAATGGTGTCGCGCAGCATCATGGCGGCCAAGGTCATGGCGGCAGGCTCGGTAATAAAAGAGCCTAGCAGAGGCACCAAAGACAGCAGCACAAAATACAGCGCCATCTGGCGGTGCAGGGGCAGCATTCGTGCTACCACCTGCACCAGTAAGGCGGCCACCTGCAAGATGGGGCGCGTGCCCGCAATCACCATGATGGCAAAGACGAACATCGGCTCGGTAAAGTTGCGCGTGTCTAAATACTGGGTAGCTTCTGTTTTACCAATCATGGCAAACATGAACACCATCAGCACCATCGCCCAAAAACCAAACACCACTTCGACCTCGCCCAACAGGTGCCAAATACCGGCATGGCGGGGCTGGGTGTGGGCCAGACGCTCAAAAAATTTGGTAGAGAAAGTGTGTAGCACCGCCAATGCAAACAGCACGGTGCCTATCAGTTGAATGGGAGTGGGTTCAGTCATCAGTGGGGGGCTCCGGTTATTGCGTCTAACGGCCAGCGCGGACGCACATCAAAGGCATAGGTGGTAGTGGCCTGCTGTTGGCCCGATTGCAAACGCATAGCAGCAGCTAAGGCAATCATCGCACCATTGTCAGTACACAAGTGTAATTCGGGGTAATGCACGCGCACCTGCAAGCACGCGCAGGCGGCATCAAGTTGCTGGCGCAGCAGCCGATTGGCGCCCACACCACCAGCCACCACTAAACGGCGCAGGCCGGTTTCTTTCAGGGCGGTGATGGATTTTTTCACCAATACATCGACAATCGCCGCTTGTGTGCTGGCAGCCAAATCAGCCTTGCGCGCTTCTAAGTCATGGCCCAGCTTTTTGGCTTGCGTTAATACAGCCGTTTTCAGCCCAGCAAAAGAAAAATCAAGGTTGCCACTGTGCAACAGGGGGCGCGGCAGCTTGAAGGCATCGGGCTGGCCTTGCTCGGCCAAGCGCGACAACGCTGGCCCCCCCGGATAACCCAAGCCCAGCAGCTTGGCCGATTTGTCAAAAGCCTCGCCAGCCGCATCGTCTATGGTTTCGCCCAGCAATTGGTATTGGCCCACGCCATCGACGCGCATCAATTGCGTATGCCCACCCGACACCAACAGGGCCACAAACGGAAACTCTGGTGGGTCAGCACTTAAAAAGGGCGATAGCAAGTGCCCCTCTAGGTGGTGTACGCCCAACACTGGCTTGCCCAAGGCAGCCCCCAGCGCACAGGCTACGCCCGCACCCACCAACAAGGCCCCCGCCAAACCGGGGCCACGGGTGTAGGCCACCACATCCACATCGACCAACGTGTGCCCAGCTTGGGCTAGCACCGTGGCGGTGAGGGGCAAAACACGGCGAATATGGTCACGGCTGGCCAGTTCAGGCACTACCCCCCCATAGGCTTGGTGCATTTCAATTTGGCTGTGTAGCGCATGGGCCAACAGTGTGGGCACGGCTGCCCCCGTGTTACTGCGTACCAAAGCGACACCAGTTTCGTCGCAGGAAGATTCAATTCCTAAAATCAATAAACTCATGCCTGCAAGTGTAGGGCAGCACCCTTGGCCACGCTACTTGGCAGAAAATGGCGCTTGGCAATATCTACATCTCAGGCAGAGGCATTTTTCATGGGCATAGGCCATTACATCAAAGACATCGGACGCGGCCCACGCGGTGCCAAACCACTGATGCGCGCGCAGGCTGCTGATTTGTTCGGGCAAATACTAGACGGTAGCACCAGCGATTTAGAAATCGGTGCTTTCTGTCTGGCCATGCGTATCAAGGGCGAAACCCCGGAAGAATTGGCCGGGTTTATCGATGCTACCCAGCAACGGCTGGCCCTGCTGCCCGCCAGCACGCGCCCACTGGTGATTTTGCCCAGCTACAACGGCGCACGCAAGCTGCCAGTGCTTACGCCCCTGCTGGCGCTGCTGCTGGCACGCGAAGGTTTGCCCGTGCTGCTGCATGGTATGCGTACCGAAGCCCGCCGGATATTGGCCTCCGACGTGTTGCAAGCCTTGGGTATTGCCCCCCTTGCAGCACCACAGGCGATTGCACCCGGCCAAGTGGCCCATATCCACACCGCACAGCTGCACCCCGGTTTGGCCCGACTGTTGGCCACGCGCGAATTGATTGGCCTACGCAACCCCGGTCACAGCGTTGTCAAGCTGATACAACCCTGCGCTGGGCCTGCGCTGATGCTCAGTAGCTACACCCATCCCGAATACCTAGACCGCCTTTGCGCTACTTTGGGCTTGTTGGGGGCCAATGCCCTGCTATCGCGTGGGCTAGAAGGCGAAGTGGTAGCTGACCCCCGGCGCTGGCCGCGTTACGATGGCTTTGTGCAAGGCCAACACCAGTTATTAGAAGAGCAACAAGCTGGCACCAGCGCCGAAGTGCCCGGCCTGCCCACCGAAATTGACGTAGCCAGCACCGCCACCTACACGCAAGATGTGCTGCAAAACAAACAACCCGTTCCAGAGGCATTGCAGCGGCAAGTGCAGCACATTGTGCATCTGGTCACCTCCATCCCTACCGCCTAGGAATCTATGCCCAACGACCTACCCTCCTCCAATGCTGCTGCCCCCCATGCCCTGTTGCTGGCCGAATTGTTGACGGTGGCCGAGCGCATTGCCCACCAAGGCGACATGCAGGCCGTGCCCGAACTGCTGGACATGGCTTCTGAACACCCCGAATCGCCCGAGCTGGCGGCACTGGCCGAAGCCTTTGCCAAACTGGTGGTACAACATGAAGTCAAAGAGTTTGAGCTGCAATGCACCATTGACCACCTGCAACGCACCAAACAAGAGCTAGAGTTGGCTAACTACGACCCACTGACTGGTTTGGCCAACCGTGCCATTGCCCGAGACCGGCTGCAACAAGGCATGGAGCAGTCGCGGCGCAGCCAGCTGCCTTTGGCCGTGTTTTATATGGATTTAGACCGCTTTAAATGGGTCAATGACAACATGGGCCATGCAGCAGGCGATGAGCTACTGCGCCAAGTCTCGCAGCGCTTGCGTGATGCCGTGCGCGCGGTAGATACCGTAGCCCGGCTGGGCGGCGATGAATTTTTGTGTATCTTGCCCGATATGCTCACCACAGCCGATGCCCAAGCGCTGGCGACACGGCTGGTTCACAGTTTGGCGCAACCTTTTGCCTTGAGCGCTGGTGTGGCTAATATTGGAACCAGTATTGGTATTGCTTTGTTTCCAGACCACGCCGAGCAAGTCGATGGCCTGATTGCCTGCGCCGATGCCGCGCTGTACCAAGCCAAAAATGCCGGTCGCAATGGCTGGCGTTTATACGAAAGACCTAGCGCCTAAGCCTATTGCCACTATTGCAATACAGATAAAAAACGGCAGGCCAAGGAAAACCTTGACCTGCCGTGGCAGATATTGCACTTAGCGCTAGCGGCTAGCGTGCAACGACTGCTTACTTGCCGCCAATCACGCCAGCTTCGTTGGCAGCGGTGTTGCCTTTGCCCACGGCCACAGCGCTAGCATTGGTTTGCTTGGCATTGATGTTGGTGTTACCTTGGATTTGGGTACCGCCCTTGATAGCACCAGTGGTGTTTTTGGCTTCGTTGCCTTCACCCACAGCCACAGCCGAGACGTTCTTGTTCTCTGCTTGGATGTTGGTATTGCCCTGAATTTGCACACCTTGGGGGTTGCTGCTACGTTGGGCTTGTTGGGCAAAAGCTGGAGCGGAAACCACAGCAGCAGCAATCATGATGGAAATAAGACGCATATCATCCTCCGGGTTAAAAAAATTGGCTGGCTTAACCAGTCACTACCTTGAATACCACACGGCGATTTCTGGGGTCGCGTGCGTCGAGGTTCTGCACAGGATCACTAGAACCTTTACCCACCGGCACTAGGCGGCGGCGTTCGATTCCGTTGCGATCGGAAATAAAATTTACTACCGAATTGGCACGGTCGTGAGAAAGCTCAATATTGCGCTGGTAATTGCCGGTAGCATCGGTGTGGCCCTCGACAATCACGCAACGGTCGGGCGACAGGGCCAAAATACGGGCAATTTGGTCAAGCGTACGCTCTGAAGCGGGTGAAATCGTCGCGCTACCAATTCTGAACTGAATAGCAAAATCGACACCAATGGTTCTGACACTGGGTGGCAATGCGGCGCAATCGGCAGCGGCCATCGCTTGTCTGGGTGGTGGGGCAGCATTGCCATAACGGGTTTCTGGCCCAGCAGCAGGGGCAGCAGATTCTTGCTCATTCTCAAAAACGATAGCCCGAGTACGCAGCTGTTTGTGCTTGGGCTGTTCTTGGGTTTCAGCAGGTGCTTGCATTGCGCGTTCTAAGGCGCGCAATTTTTCTGCGTCATCAAAATTAGCTTGGGCACTGGCCGTGCTGATGGCCAAACTGCCCAATAGCAGCGCAGCCATGCGCGACAAGGTAAAACCGTTGAAATTTTTCATCAAAAAACTCACTTACAAACGTTGACGACTTCTTTGGTGGTAACCACAATGTTTTTAGGTGCCCGACCACGGCTATCGGGTTGGGCTGTGCCTACATTGACATTGCAGGTGCCATCGCGTCTGCTACCTATATTAGTGACCCGCCGTTCCTCAGCGGGTGTTTTTTTCTGTGTATCGTCTTGCCGCACCCAGCGCTCGGCCAATGCTTTGTTGACTTTGGTTTGTCCAGAGGCATCTAAGCCCTGCACGGCTTGCACACTGAACGGCAAAGCCAGTGCCGATGCGATGAGCAGGGCACGAATGGGATACTTATTTGCATTCATCGCTGACAATTCCTCCAATATTGGTACAGGCTTTTTTATTGCGCCCACTAGAGACGGTGGTTACATCTTTAGTGACTACGGTGATTTTTGTATCGCCGCGTTTGTCACCTTGTACCACACCTACCCTGTTTTTGGCTACATTATTTTCGCCTGTGGCAACGGCTGTCATATTTTGCGTACTGACATTGATTTCGGTGTTGCCCTGAATTTTAGTACGCTGGCTGGTTTGCGCCCAAACCGAAGCAGCGGAAGTAGCCACTAAACTTATGCCTAATAAAATACCAAGTGCTTTAAGCTGCATTACATATCTCCTGGCATAGGCAGCGCAATGGGCGGCACCTTACTACGAAAGGCGGCACGCATCGACTGCAATTCTTGTTCAGAAACCCCCAGCTTACGGGCACTGAAAGAATGGCGGTCGGGCGTAAACATCAGGTAAGCCTGCATTTCATTGATAAGCAGCTCTTCGTTATTTACCGCATAGTTAAAGTTGGCAAGAAAACGCTTAAAGGCATCACGTTGCTCTGGTTGCAGGGTTTCATACCAAAAACGCTGGCAAAATTTGCGAAAGTGGATGTTGGTGTAGTACTCAGCATGGGCCAGCTCGTGTAGCAAAATGGCATAACGTGCCCCGGCAGTGACCATAGGCTCGTCTGGTTTACGGTTTTGCACTTGGGGTACGGCCAACACCACCACATCAGGCCGCATCCCTTGGTAAAAGCCACGCCAAAAACGGATTAAACCCTGTTCTAACAGAAAATCGCGAATAACGACTTCTTCTGGGTTGAGCTGTATTTTATCGCGCAGGGCGTAGTTAAAAAACTGCACCAACTCAGACACTAAAACATCATGACCAAAAGCAAAGTCACTTTGGGTACGCCGCGAAGCCTGAATATAACTCGCTAACTCTTGGTTGTTGAGTACCCGAGGATAAGGCTCATTAAATTGTTGCTCGGTAAACTGGGTAATGCGGTTAAAACTGCGCCCTTGGTAAGCCAAGCCCGGAAAATCAAAGATAAAGACCTCGGGATTTTCTGCCAATTGCCATAAACTAAGGGTTTGCGCTTGCGCCTCTAATACCTGTTCTACTGGGGCACTGACTGGCTGAATAGCCCAAGCACTTTGCAAACCAGCCCACAGCAGGCCAACACTACCCCAGAGGCGTATTTTTCGCTTGAGGGATTTGAATGAATGGTTCACTGGGCTTCTCCGCTGTTTACTTCTCTTGAACGGCTATGTTGCCGTTTTTACCCCACCGAATGGTATAGGTTTTACCCGATTTTTTACTAAGGTAGGTGGTTTTTCCGTAGGGTACTTTAACACCATCAATGAAAACTTCATTGTTGATGACAGCCACTCCTTCCATTTCTACATCGGGGCCTAAAGTTGCAGCACTGTTGCTAGCTACCGAGCCGTTGCTGCCACCGGTTTGCACGCTCACATTGCCCCCCGACACATTGACTGCCACTTGTGCCTGCACCACAGATGCCCAGCAAGCACAGAAAGCCAAGCCAGAAAGGAAAAGTTTCTTCATGCTATGCCCCCAATCGGTTTGACATTGTTACTGCAACAACGTCTATTTTGCTACTTTGGTTGACTATTTTTTTAATTTTTTTAACGGCAACGCACTTTTATTTGCTGCCCATTGCGATTTAGTATCACTACACTGCCTGAGACAGTGTCATCGCCTATGCGCCCCGATACGTTGTCGGTACTATGGCAATGCACCAGTGGCAAGCCATCTTTATCACGTTGGCTCAGGTCAAGGTCTTGCCAATTGCCCGTGCCGGTGTAGTACATGCTGCGCGCACGCCCACGCAGTTGGGCGGCTTTATCGCGCGCATTTTGTAACTCGGGTGACACTGGCCCCAAAGGTAACTCAGGGGCTACTGGCTTAGGGCTGTCTTTGAGAATGCGCGCGCGCCAGCGTTGCTCAAAAGCCCGCTCTTGTGCTGGTGCGCCACCACGCGGACTGAGGATGCCCTCGGTCTCTTCGTCCATATCAATGATGATATTGGGTGCATGACCCTGGTAGATGGCCTCGGCCTTTTCGCGTTGCTGCTGGGCTTTAGATTTGGCCGATTCGCCAGGCGTTGGTGGCTCTGGCCCAATAATCAGTTCTGCCTGCGCTCCTGCCATTGCCAGCCAGCTGGCTAAAAGACAACTGCGGGCAATGGCAAGGGGTTTTGGCATAGTGTGCTACCTAGCGGGCTACGGTTATATCCACATAACTGACGGTGGCTGCCGGATTAGACTGGCGGAATTGTTGCACCACTTCATCGAGTGAACGCACTGGCAAGGGAGTTAAGTCTTTAGCGCCTTTGAGGTTGCTAGGCAGCACCTGTTCGCGGTCGGCACCAATGCAAGCAACACGCTCTTTGCCTGCTTGGTCGAAACGAATCTTAAAACCACCGGCGGGCAAACGCAAAGTGCTGCCAGCGCGCAAAGTGGGGTTGCCCGCAAATTGGTTGGGGAAAATACGCGCCACTTGGCGGTTGCTGTCTTCATAATAGCAATACACCGTGCCATCACCCGTGAGGGACAAGGACATATTCAGGAAATCACCCACCTTGTAATTGGGACGCGAACCCCGGTCGCTGTCTAGGTTGACACGGAAACCAGAGGACATGGCCGGTGCCGCTGGGGCGCTGCTGGGCGATGTAGGCATGGGTGCTGGGGCACTGGCAGGAGACATGCTGCGGGCTGGCGTGCTGGGCACATAGGCCAAAGCGTTCTGTACGTCATCCATTAGATTAGCGTACAGGTCAAAATTAATTCTGCCATCAGCAACCAAGCCATTTTGGGCTTGGTATTCTAGGATGGCATCTTTGAGGGTGGGGTCCATTTGGCCGTTGATGGGGCCTTTGTAACGTGCCATGCTGCCGCCGAGTTTGCGCTGCACGAAGGTAATTTTTTCAGCTTCAGTCAGGATGTCGTAAATTTCGAGGGCTTGCTCTCGGATGACGGGATTGGTGACATCCACATCAAGACAGCGCCAATAAGGCACTTGGGTAAACTTGCCCAAGGTTTCTATCAGGCCCAGCTCTAGCAGGGTGCGCGTGGTGGCCCCCAAGCCTTCAGAGCGGCTGAAATCAAGGCTAAATTGCAGGCCAATTTTGCCAAGTTTGCCCACCCCCATTTCGGCAGAATTGCCTTGCTTGGTGATAAGCATGGTGTTGGAGGTGCTGGTTTGCGGCAAAATTTTACGCGAAGCAGCATCACCAATACTCATATCCATACTGAGCAAATCGTAGGCGGTATCTTTGGTGGTGCTGGCATCTAGGAACTGGGTGAAAAACCCCATGCCCTTGCTCTTGCGAATGGTGTTGTCGTCCATTTGCGTGATGGAACCCCGGATGTAATAGTCTGGAATACGCATCTGGTCAACACCTTTGGCATCAAACAAGCGTGCCAAATCATCACCACCACCATGAAAATCAATGAACTCAAAGGCGTTGCTTTTTACCGTCATTTTGGCGATGGCGGTAATCAGCATTTCTTTGGTGCCGGTGCGTACCTTGCCGGTTTCATCAGGGATGCCGGTGGAGGTGATAACGATACCGTTTTTGCCGTAGGCCAAGAACAACTCGTCCATGCAGCGCAGGGCAGGCGAGAAGTTGGTAATGGTTTTGACGGCTGAGGCTTTGGGGGCCGCCGCCGTGGTGACGGTGGCTTCTGGCTCTTTCCAAGTCTGGTGCTCTTTGGGGGTGACACAGGCACTGAGCAAGGCCACAGAAACGAGCGACAAGGTAAACGGCTTATGCGACATGGAAAACCCTTTGGCAACGGAACACTGCAATCTATCTTTTGCCACTCTAAGCGGCAGCAGAAAAAATTGCAAGCCTTGCCAAGGGTTTTTGCGCTTACACCGGTGCAGCGCTACTGAAGTGGAACACGCCCGGCTCTAGCACCGGATTGACCTCTACGGCAATAGTGCTCTTGGGTACAAAGCGCCCTTCTAGTAGCAGTTTGGACAGCGGGTTTTCAATGCGCTGCTGAATAGCGCGCTTGAGCGGACGGGCACCAAACACCGGGTCAAAGCCCACTTTGGCCAGTTCGGCCAATGCAGCTTCTGAGACTTGCAAATGCAAATCCATGTGTTCTAGCCGTTGCTGCAACAGTTGCAACTGGATGCGCGCAATCGAGGCAATGTGCTGCGCGTCTAAGGCGTGGAACACCACTGTTTCGTCAATGCGGTTGAGGAACTCGGGGCGGAAGTAGTTTTTCAGCTCGCCCCAGACCGCATCTTTAATGTCATCGGCATCTTGGCCCACCATCGCCTGAATCATCTGTGAGCCGATATTGCTGGTCATGACGATGACGGTGTTTTTGAAGTCCACGGTGCGGCCTTGGCCATCGGTCAGGCGGCCATCGTCTAACACTTGCAGCAATACATTAAACACATCGGGGTGCGCTTTTTCTACCTCGTCCAATAGCAGTACGCTGTAGGGCTTGCGGCGCACGGCTTCGGTCAGGTAGCCGCCTTCTTCGTAGCCCACATAACCGGGGGGCGCACCAATCAGGCGCGCTACCGAGTGCTTTTCCATGAACTCGCTCATGTCGATACGCACCAGATGGTCTTCGCTGTCGAACAAGAAGCCCGCCAACGCTTTGCACAGTTCGGTTTTGCCGACGCCGGTGGGGCCGAGAAACAAGAAAGAACCGGTGGGGCGGTTGGGGTCCGACAAACCAGAGCGTGAGCGGCGAATGGCATTGGCCACAGCAGCAATGGCTTCGTTTTGACCAATGACGCGCTCGTGCAGCTTGGTTTCCATCTGCAAGAGTTTGTCTTTTTCGCCCTGCATCATTTTGGATACTGGAATACCAGTGGCGCGGCTGACGACTTCGGCAATTTCTTCTGCGCCCACTTGGGTACGCAACAGGCGCGGTGCGGCTTGGCTACCGTCTTTGCCCGATTCTTTGGCTTGCGCTTCGCTGAGTTTGCGTTCTAATTCGGGCAGCTTGCCGTATTGCAGTTCGGCTACCTTGTTGAAATCACCTTTGCGCGTGAGTTCTTCAATTTGGAAACGCAGTTGGTCGATTTCTTCGCGGATATGGGCCGAGCCTAGGGCTTGGGCTTTTTCCATTTTCCAAATTTCGTCCAAATCGGCAATTTCTTTTTGCAGCGTGCCAATTTCTTCGTTGATAAGTTCAAAGCGCTTTTGCGAGGCTTCGTCTTTTTCTTTACGCACGGCTTCGCGCTCAATTTGCAATTGAATCAGGCGCCGGTCTAGCTTGTCCATGACTTCGGGCTTGGAATCCATCTCGATTTTAATTTTCGAGGCGGCTTCATCAATCAAATCAATGGCTTTGTCGGGCAAAAAGCGGTCGGTGATGTAGCGGTGGCTTAACTCGGCGGCGGCCACGATGGCCGGGTCGGTAATGTCCACGTTGTGGTGCTTTTCGTAGCGCTCTTTCAGGCCGCGCAAAATGGCAATGGTGGCTTCTACGCTAGGTTCACCTACCAAGATTTTTTGGAAACGCCGCTCCAAGGCGGCATCTTTTTCGATGTATTTGCGGTATTCGTCTAACGTGGTGGCACCTACGCAGTGCAGCTCGCCACGCGCCAGCGCGGGCTTGAGCATATTGCCCGCATCCATCGCCCCTTCGGCTTTGCCTGCACCGACCATCGTGTGCAGCTCGTCAATAAAGACGATGGTTTGGCCTTCGTCTTGGGCCAGCTCTTTGAGTACGGTTTTGAGGCGCTCTTCAAACTCGCCGCGAAACTTGGCCCCGGCCAGCAAGGCAGCCATGTCTAAACTGAGTACCCGCTTGCCCTTGAGCGATTCGGGCACTTCGCCAGCGATGATGCGCTGGGCCAGCCCTTCGACGATGGCGGTTTTGCCCACGCCCGGCTCGCCAATGAGTACCGGGTTGTTTTTGGTGCGCCGTTGCAGCACTTGGATGGCGCGGCGGATTTCGTCGTCGCGGCCAATGACGGGGTCTAGTTTGCCAGCACGGGCGCGCTCGGTCAGGTCAATGCAGTATTTTTTCAGGGCTTCGCGCTGGCCTTCGCCTTCGGCGCTGTCCATTTTTTGGCCGCCGCGCACGGCACTGATGGCCGCCTCTAGGCTTTTGCGTGTTAGGCCGTTGTCTTTGGCGATGCGTGCGCCCTCGCCTTTGCTGTCGGTGAGGGCCAGCAGGAATAGCTCGCTGGCGATAAAGTTGTCATCGCGCTTGATGGCTTCTTTTTCGGTGGCTTGCAATACGCGGCCCAATTCGGGGCTGGCCTGTACCTGCTCTTGGCCTTGCACCTGCGGCAGGCGCTTGACGGCGGCCTCGGCATCTTTGAGCAGGCCGGGCACATTGGCCCCGGCGCGCTCTAGCAGGGCGCGCGGGCCGTCTTCTTGGCGCAGCAGGGCTACCAGCAGGTGGGTAGGCTCGATGTAAGCGTTGTCACTGCCCAAGGCCAGCGATTGGGCATCGGCCAGGGCTTCTTGGAATTTGGTGGTCAGCTTGTCGATACGCATGGGGTGTTCCTCCGAATGGGGAACAGTTGGGGGGCTTCATGCGTGGTTTCAAGGGGTACTGCCTAGCGCCAAGCGCTGATGCCGCTGATGCCGCTGATGGTGGTGGGTTGGGCGCGGCCCAAGGCTTCTAGGGTTTGCAGCAGGGTGGGTAGGCTTTTCTTCCACGGGCCACGGCCTTTGAAGTGGGCTTCTATCTGTGCTTGGGTGAGGGGGGCGGGGCTGGCGGCCAGCACTTGGGCCACGGCGCGCACTTGTTCGGGCAGGGTGGCAGGCCATTGCTGTTGCACTGGCTGGGTGGTGGTGGCTGGGGTGCTGTCGGTGTCAACTTGCAGGGCTTGTTGTATCTGTGCGGGCAGTTCTGGGGTGGCTTGGGGGTTTTGGAAAGCTGGGCGCAGCCAGCGGATATGGCCTTGGGCTTCTTGGGCGGTGCGTTGGGTGTTGAGGGCTACCAGCCGGTGCAGCAGGGTGTCGGTGTCGGTGGGTAGGCGCAGGTCGCTCCAGCTGTAGGCGGCCAGCACGGCGGCATCGAGTTCGTCGTGGAGTTGGCGCAGGATGCTGACCAAGCCTTGTTGGTGGATGGTTTGTTCTTTGGCGGTGAGGGGGCGGCCTTCACGCAGGGCGGCTAGGGTGTTGTAGATGCCGGTGAGGGTTAGGCCGGTTTTGTTGGGTAGTGCTGGGGCAGGCGGGGGCGGCGTGCGGCTCATACTCGCTGCGCTCGCCAAATCGCCGCCCACCACCCCCACCTGCCCCAACACGCGCTTGCGGTGGCTGTCGATTTGCTCGGCTAGGGTGGCGATGCGTTGACGTAGTTCTGGGGTCAGGCCGGTGTCTTCGTCGGGGAAGGGGAAGGTTTCAAAGCAGCGGGATTTGTTGTAACGAGGACGGTCTTCCAACGTGCCGCCGGTTGCCAAGGCCCACTCAATATGCAGTTGGCTGGACAGAACGCCCAGAAAGAAGTTATCTTCAAGCCCGATAACTACCAACATCTGGTCAGGCAATATCGCACCATCCAAGAATTGGAAAACGCGGTGTTTCGCGGTCATTACGGTAGCGATGTAACGCGGCAAGCCTGCCAACGCCCGGCGCATTTCCTCGTTGTTGCGGCGATGTAGCCACCACTTTTCGCGCAAGTCTTTGTCTTTATTCACATCGCGTTCGGGCTTTACGCGGTTTAGCAGCCATTGGTAGAGCTTGGGATAACGCTCGCGCACTTGCGTAGCGTCTAGCCCGTAACAATCAATCACCAGCAAATTGCGGCTGTGGTCGGTCAGGTCTTTGCCATTGCGGTAAGGCTTTAAGGGGGCGTTAGGCTCGATGGTGGCGGCCTCTGCCACGCTCATCAACATGCCTGCGCCATGTGGGATAACGCCTGCGCTGCTCAACTTGCCGTTGGCTAACAGCGCTTTGCTGCAAGTAACGTTAGCCCCAACACGCAAGTCGGCATGAATCAGGCCGGTGCGTTGGCCCAAAGTGACCAACATTTCCCCATGTTCGCCGGGTTGCTCGTCCGTTACCGTAAGCAATTGCCCTTCTTCACCCGCCCCCGGTGCCAGCACGGTCATGGCAATGCGTACCGCAGCACCGTTAGCCCCATCCACCCAAGGATGGTCAGGAATGGCCAACACCAAATGCGTAGGCTGGGCCTGCGTAGCGGTTTTTGCGGACTTGGTTTTAGCACCGCCGGTAACAGCGGCGGCGGTGGGTGTGCCAGTGGCCGATTTCTGCGCCTTTGGCAGTATGAGGCCGCTGGCACACCTGCCGTCGTCGCCCCCACCGACTCCCACGCCATCACCCACGCTCACCAAGCCCCCCTCTAACGCCGCCTGCACCACGCGCCGGTTGTAAATCATGGTCAGGCTATTGGTAGTAATCAGGCCCATGCGCCGCGCCCGTCCACTGGCTACCTGTTGCGCCGCATGGTGCCACCAATACAGCACAAAATCTGCACTATCTGGCACCTCGGGCCAAGCCCTACGCAACGCCTCGACATACCCATCACCCAAAGCCTCGCGCATACGCAACTTGCCAATAAACGGCGGATTACCCACCACAAAATCCGCCTGCGGCCACTGCGCCCGCCTTGCACCCACATAACGCCACTGCGGCACCTGCGCCGCCTCATCGGGCACCTGCTCGCCCGTTACGGGGTGCGTTTTGAACGTGGCTCCATCCCAACGGCTTAACAGCTGCCCGGCTGGGTTGTAGGCCGGCTCTTGCGCGTCCCACGCCAACACCGCGTCGCGGCACTGAATGTTGCCGTAGTTATGCACCACCGGCTCGGCCACGCTGGCATTGCCATAGGTACGAATGTGCCACTGCAAAAAGCCAATCCACAACACCAACTCGGCCAAAGCGGCGGCACGCTCGTTCAACTCTATGCCCAACAACTGTTGCAAAGTAACCGTTTCGCCCTCAAAACCCAACTGGTCTTGCGTTTGGCCCAAAGCCTGCAACTGGTTAAACACTTCGCCCTCTAGCCGCTTGAGATGCTCTAGCGTGACATACAAAAAGTTGGCACTGCCACAGGCCGGGTCTAACACCCGAATGCTGCACAAATGATGGTGAAACTTTTTTACCTCGGCACGCGCCTCGGCCAGCTTGGTCTGCGCGGCTTTGCCCTCTAAAGCGGCGGCCTCGTGCGCCAACACCAAGGCAGCAGCTTGGGCATTGGCCCAATCGGCGCGCAAAGGCTCTATCACCGTGGGCAACACCAAGCGCTCGACATAGGCACGCGGCGTGTAGTGTGCGCCCAAGGCATGGCGTTCCGCTGGGTCTAAGGCGCGCTCTAACATGGTGCCAAAAATGGCCGGTTCTACCTCGCGCCAATTGGCTTGGGCGGCGGCAATCAACAAGTCTATTTGCGCTGGCGTGAGCAACAGGCTGTAATGCTGCGTATCGGCCCCCTTGAACAGTTTGCCGTTGAAATGCAGCACCGGCTTAGCCAAAGCGGCGCTGAAACCGCCTTTGTCCATATCGGCCCACAAAATACGCAACATCTGTTGCAGCGTGCTGGGTTGCTGGCGGTAGGTTTGCAGCAGGCCCAAAAATGCACCGGGGGGCAGCAAGGCTACATCTTCGGCAAACATGCTAAACAGACAGCGCGTTAAATAGGCGGCCACCACTTCGGGCGGCAACGGGTTGGGGCCAGCTTCTAAAGATTGCGACAAGCGCGCCAGCAAGGCGGCTACCTCGCGCGTTACTTGGGCGCTGATGCGCGCGGGGTTGAGGCTATCGGGGTCTGTCCAAATACCGCGCAGGCGCTGTTGCACCTCGGGTTGTGCCAAATCGGCCAGCGCCAGCCGGTGGCTGCGCGGGTCAGGGAAGGGCGTGTAAGTGCCACCGCTGCGGCTAAATTCGGCATAGACCTCTATCACCGTGCCCACATCCACCACCAACAAAAACGGCGGGCGGCCCTCGGCAGCGGGCAGGGCGCGGGCATAGCCTTCGGCTTGGCTGCGCGCACGCAGTAGGCCATCGTCAAAGCCCTTGGTGTGGCGGCTGGCCTTGAGCTTTTTGGCCTCTAGCACAAAATGGCCGCGTTTGTAGCAGTCGATGCGCCCGGCGCTGCTGCTGCCGTCGCCGTGGCTAAAGGTAACGGGGCGCTCAAACATATAGTCTTGCGCCGGGGTGGGGTGGGGCTTGTCTAGGCCCAGCACATCGCACAAATCGATAATGAAACTCTGCGCCGTGGCCAGCTCGCTGGCGCTTACGCCTTGCCAGCGGTTAATAAAGGCTTGCACAGCGGCGGGGGTGGGCGCAGGGGTGTTTGTCAACATGGTCGCCATGATAGGGGGCCACGCTGGCAAGGGTTGGCAGCATGGGGGCTAAAATCTATCATCATCCGGTACCGGTAGTCCGGTACCACCCGACATCTTCTATCTTCACAGGGATTCGGACACCCAACGGGCTGCACAAGTCTGCTGTGGTGTTCCTGCTCGCATGGTCACCAACTTCCTTACCAAACTTTTCGGCAGCCGCAACGACCGGCTCCTCAAGCAGTACCGCAAGACCGTGGCACGCATCAACGCCTTAGAGCCTGAGTTAGAAAAGCTCGACGATGCGGCACTGCGGGCCAAAACCGAGGTCTTCAAACAACGGGTAGCACAGGGCGAATCACTCGATGCGCTGCTGCCCGAAGCCTTTGCTGTGGTGCGCGAAGGCTCCAAGCGCGTGATGCGGATGCGCCATTTTGATGTGCAATTGCTGGGCGGCATGGCGCTGCACTACGGCAAGATTGCCGAAATGCGTACCGGCGAAGGCAAAACCCTGACCGCCACGCTGCCGGTGTACCTGAATGCGCTGTCAGGCCAAGGGGTGCATGTGGTTACAGTGAACGACTACCTGGCCAACCGCGATGCCCAATGGATGGCGCGTTTGTACAACTTTTTGGGCCTGACGGTGGGTATCAACCTGCCCAACATGGGGCGCGAAGAAAAACAAGCCGCCTACGCCGCAGACATCACCTACGGCACGAATAACGAATACGGCTTTGACTACCTGCGCGACAACATGGTGTATGAGTCGGCTGACCGGGTGCAACGCCAACTCAATTACGCCATCGTCGATGAGGTGGACTCCATCTTGATTGACGAGGCGCGCACGCCGCTCATCATCAGCGGCCAAGCCGAAGACCACACCGCCCTGTATTTGGCGATGAACCAAGTGGTGCCGTTCTTGACACGCCAAGAAGGCGAAGCCGACCCGCGCACCGGCGAGGGTGTCACCAAGCCCGGTGATTTCACTTTAGATGAAAAATCGCACCAAGTCTTTCTGACCGAGCAAGGCCACGAAACCGCCGAGCGCGTGTTGGCCGCCCAAGGCATGTTGCCCGAAGGCTCCTCTTTGTACGACCCGGCCAATATTTCGCTCATGCACCACCTGTATGCAGCGCTGCGCGCCCACAACCTGTACAACCGCGACCAGCACTATGTGGTGCAAAACGGCGAAATCATCATTGTGGATGAATTTACCGGCCGCCTGATGTCGGGCCGCCGCTGGAGTGATGGTCTGCACCAAGCGGTAGAGGCCAAAGAAGGCGTGAACATCCAAGCCGAGAACCAGACGCTGGCTTCCATCACCTTCCAAAATTATTTCCGCCTCTATGGCAAGCTGTCGGGCATGACCGGCACCGCCGACACCGAAGCCTACGAATTCCAAGAAATCTACGGCCTAGAAACCGTGGTGATTCCGCCCAACCAGCCCAGCAAGCGCCAAGACCAGCTAGACCGGGTTTATAAAACCACCAAAGAAAAATACGACGCGGCCATCCAAGATATTCGCGAGTGCTATGAACGCGGCCAGCCGGTGCTGGTGGGCACCACCTCGATTGAGAACTCGGAAATCATCGACCAACTGCTCAACGCCGCCGAGTTGCCGCACCAAGTGCTCAACGCCAAGCAGCACGCGCGCGAGGCCGACATCATCGCCCAAGCAGGGCGCCCCGGCATGGTAACCATTGCCACCAATATGGCCGGGCGTGGCACCGACATTGTGTTGGGGGGCAACATTGAAAAAGATGTGGCCGCCATCGAGGCCAACGAAGCCTTAGATGCCGCCACCAAGGCCAGCCAAATCGAAGCCTTGCGTGCCGCTTGGAAAGAAGAAAACGAAAAAGTCAAAGCGCTGGGTGGCCTACGCATTATTGCTACCGAACGCCACGAATCGCGCCGCATTGACAACCAATTGCGCGGGCGCTCGGGCCGCCAAGGTGACCCCGGCTCGTCGCGCTTTTACCTGAGCTTAGATGATTCGCTGATGCGGATTTTTGCCGGTGACCGGGTGCGCTCCATCATGGACCGCCTGAAGATGCCCGAAGGTGAGGCGATTGAAGCAGGCATTGTGACGCGCAGTATTGAGTCGGCCCAGCGCAAGGTAGAGGCACGCAATTTTGATGTGCGTAAGCAACTGCTGGAATACGATGACGTGGCCAATGACCAGCGCAAGGTGATTTACCAACAGCGCAACGACATTTTGGATGCACCAGCGCTGCACGATGTCATCCACGCCATGCGCGAAGATTGTTTTACCGATTTGGTGCGCCAGTATGTGCCGGTTGAATCGGTAGAAGAACAATGGAATCTGCCCGCCCTAGAGGCCGCTTTGGCGCAAGAATGGCAATTGCCGCTGGATTTGCGCGTGCTGGTAGAAGGTTCCGAATCTATCACCGACGAAGATATTTTAGAAAAGGTGCTGACTGCGGCCCATGCGGCTTTCCAAGCCAAGGTCGATTTAGTGGGCGAAGCCAACTTTACCCATTTTGAGCGCATGGTACTGCTGCAAAACTTTGACAGCAACTGGCGTGACCATTTAAGCGCGCTTGATTATCTGCGCCAAGGTATTCACCTGCGCGGCTACGCACAAAAGCAGCCCAAGCAAGAATACAAGCGCGAAGCTTTTGAGTTGTTCCGCCAATTGATTGACACGGTGAAAACCGATGTTACGCGCACCCTGATGACGGTGCAGGTGCAATCGCCCGCGCAAATTGAGCAAGCCGCCGAAGCAATGGAGCAGCGCGCCGAGCATATTGCCAACGTCACCTACACCGCGCCCACTGAAACCGGCGAGGTAGAAACCACGGTGGACGAAAGCACGGTGACGCGGCAAGCCAAAGCCGCTGCTGTGGCGGCAGTAGCAGGCAGCCACGTGGGCCGCAATGACCCTTGCCCCTGTGGCAGCGGCAAAAAATACAAGCAGTGCCACGGCAAGCTGGCCTAAAAAGCCGCCGTGCGGTGATTAGGTCCATAATCTTCGGGTTTGGACTTGCCCCGTTTTGACCCCATCGCGCGCGTGTGCAAGGCACTGGGGGTCAAGCTGGTGGTGCAGCCAGTGGTGCAGGCTTAATGCCACCATTGGCAACATCGCACAGCCAAGCCACGCACCAGCATAGCCAGCCCGTCCAGAGAGTGTGGCTCATAAAGTGGGCACCGCGCACCTGTTGCGCCAAACCCAGTGCCAGCCCGGCACTCACCGCTGCTATAAGCCACCAGCGCGCTGCACGCGGCTGGCTGTGGCGCAGGGCAAAAAAACCACCAACAAAAGCAAAACCGGCACTGGCGTGGCCTGCTGGAAAGCAACGCCCCGAGCCACCATCCAAGCGGCCCCAAGCCCAGTGCGAGACGTAGCGTGCCACACCGCCAAACTCTTGCAAGTCCCACGGGCAACTGGTGCTACTGGTGTATTTGAACAGGTTAATCAGCAACAAAGACAGCAAAACACTCAGCACCAGTTGCACGCGCTGGCGATGGTGCAATCTGCGTAACAGGCCAAACGGCCACCAAACACCCACCGTAAACACCAGCAACAGCAACCAAGCCAAACGGCGGCCCCCTTCGTGCATGATGTGAACAAAAAACCAATGTTCGCGCAGTGCAAAACCATTGGTGCTGCCAAAGGCGTGCGCCAGCCAGAGGTCTTGGCCAGAGGTGTCCCACAGCACCAGACAGAGCAGAGTGCCCAAGGTGAGCATCGCTAAGCGGCGGGTATCAGAGTGCGGCGGCGCGTAAGCCAAGGCAGAAGTGTGCATGGCCTTGGACGATAACTGCCGCCACTTAACGCCGCCTTAACCTGTGGCCTGCTTTAAAAGTAGCATCAACTTTTAGACCAAAATATCAAAATGCCGCTGCACCATGTCGGTCATCAGCTTGCGCGTGGCGGCTTCGTCTAGCCCCTGCAACTGCTGGTGCAGCGCGGGGGCCAATTGGCTAAAGGTATCTAACACGGTGGGGTCAAAATGGCTGCCCCGACCTTCGCGCAAGATAGCCATGACCTGCTCAAAAGGCAGCGGTTCTTTGTAGGGGCGGCGTGAACTGAGCGCATCAAACACATCGGCCACCGCAAAAATGCGTGCCGATAGCGGGATGTTCTGCCCAGAAAGCCCGCGCGGGTAGCCCGAACCATCCCATTTTTCGTGGTGGCTGCCCACCACATCACGGGCACCGTCTAGCCAGCCAGCCCCCGTCACGATGTCCTCTCCCAAGGCCACATGGGTACGCATGATGGCCATTTCTGCATCATCCAAGCGCCCCGGCTTGAGCAAGATGGCATCAGGGATGCCGATTTTGCCCGCGTCGTGCAAAAAGCTACCGGCAATCAGCGATTGCATGGCTGCACCTTGCAAGCCCAAGGCATGGGCGGTGCTGGCGGCCAGCCAAGCCACGCGGTAATTGTGCGCGCCGGTGTCGGAATCGCGCTTGGCAATCGCCCGGCCCAAGGCTTCCATCATGGCAATGTGTGATTCGAGCACCTGCTGCGCTTTGTGTTCGTTCTCTTTGGCCAGCTGCACCACCACCGGGTAAATGACTGCGCCACACACCAATGAGGCCAAACAAACCATCAAACTGACGATAAAGGCATCGGACAAAATTTGCTGGCGCTGCCATTCGGGGATGGTGCGTACCCCCTCAAAATAGCCGGTAATGGGGCCAGAGTTGGCCTCGCGCAGTGGCACAAAAACACGCAGCACCCACTGGCCATTGGGCAGTGGCAGGCTTTCATAAGAAGGTTCGGTGTATTGGGGGAGGCCATGCCGTGGCAGTTGGGACTCTACAAGGTGCCCTTCTGGCGTGACAGATTCGGCCAGCTTGTGGCCATCGGGGCCGTAAATTTCGGCAATGTCAAACAAGCCACCTGTGAGCAGTTGCGCCGCTTGTTGGGCTTGCGTGGCCGCTTGGGGGCCGTCAAGGCGCACACTGCGGTGCGCGCTTAACACGCGACGTGATTCTTCTTGGGCAAAGGCCACCACCTCCTGCTCTGCATTTTCGCGCGAGACCAACCAAGCCAGTGGACTGGCACAAGCGGCCATCAGCAGCGTGACAGCGGCGATGCGCTTTGCGGTTTTGCGTTGGAAGGTCTGCATTCTTATGTACGTCGGTGGCGGCTCATGGTTGTTGGTCCCCCACGATGATAGTAGCCATGCGTGCCGGTTGCAGTTTGCGCTGCATGGCGGCTTTGATGTCTGCGCTGGTGATAGCCTGCACTTTAGTGCGCCAGTGTTCTAAATAATCCAATGGCAGGCCGTGGCTGGCGATATTGACCACGTTGCCCAGCAGTTTTTGGTTGCTATCAATCCGCAGGGCAAAGCCGCCAATCAGGTTGTCTTTGGCAGCGCGCAGTTCGGCCTCGGTGGGGCCTTGGGCCACAAAGCGGGCTACCACATCGCGTGCCACTTGCAGGGCTTGCTCGGCTTGGTCAGGGCGGGTTTGCAGGCCCACCACAAAGGCACCAGCGTGCAGGCCGGGGGCAAAGCTGCTATAGACGCTATAACTGAGGCCGCGCTTTTCGCGTACCTCTTGCATCAGACGCGAAACAAAACCACCGCCACCCAAGATGTGATTACCTACCAGCAGGGGTAAAAAGTCCGGGTCGCTGCGCGGCATACTGGGCTGGCCGAGCAAGATATGGGCTTGCGCCGAAGCCAAAGCAATTTTTTGCTCTTGCGCTTGCGTTAAAGCGGCCACTTCGGGCACAGCGGGCAAGGGGGCGCAATCTTTGCTGGCAGGTAGGCGGGCCAACAAGGTGTGTACCAAGGCTTGCGCTTGCCCTTTATTGAGCGCGCCCACAATATGCACGCGCGCCCGGCAGGCTTGCAGGTATTGGGCATGGAACTGCGCCATATCGGCCACTTGGATGCGCTCTAGCGTTTCGTCGGTGACGCGGTAGCCGTAGGGGTGGCTGCCATAGACAGCCTGCTCAAAGGCTTCTTGGGCGATGGTGGCTGGGCGGGTGCGCGCTTCGCGCAGGGCGGCGCTCCAGCGCTGGCGTTCGCGTTGCCAGATGTCTTGCGGCCACGCTGGTTCGGCCAGTTGGCGTGCGGCCAGTTGGGCGGCTTTGTCTAACAAGTCGGGGGCGGTGAGGGAGCGCAAGGCCACGTCGAAGGCATCTTCGCTGGCGCTGATGCTGAGGCTGGCTCCCAAATCGGCCCAAGCCTCGCCCAAGGCGTTTTCGTCTAAGGCGGGGGCATCGCCTACGGCACGCACGCCTTTGCTGGCCATGTTGGCCACGGCTTGGGCCAGTCCGGCTTGTTGCGCCGGGTCACGTCGTTGGCCAGCATCAAAGCGAATTTGCACATCGACCATCGGAATGGCCGGGCTTTCTACCAGCCAGACTTGGGCACCGTTGGCCTCGGCCCAGTGCTGTATGGGTATCAAGGCCCAAGCAGACTGCACCGACAAGAGTAAACCGGCACCCAGCACGCAGGTGCGGGCGAGTAATTTTTGAACAATCAACATAGGGGCTTATTTGGCTGCGATGTTAATGGCGGGAACCCAAGGTGGGGCCGGGGGTGCGCTTGCGCTGGGGGTCTGGTGGCTGTGGAATCAGCGTGGCAACGGTCAGTTGCTCATCGGCAAAATAGCGCTGCGCTACGGCCTGCACCTGCGCGGGGGTTACGGTACGCAACAGCGCCAGCAGCCGGTCTTCGGCATCCAGCGGCAAGCCTTGCACCCAAGAGCTGCCCAAGTCTTGCGCCCGGCTTTGCAGCGAGTCTCGTTGGTAGATGGTGCTGGCCATCCATTGGGTTTTAACGCGCTCTAACTCGGCATTGTTGACCCCTTCACGCGCTACGCGGGCAATTTCGGCGCGCAGGGCATCTTCTACCTGTTGGGCGGTTTTGCCTTGCACCGGGATACCCAATAGCAGAAACAGGCCGGGGCCACGGCCCAGCAGGTCGGCACCGCTGTAGGTAGCATCGGCTACGCGGTCTGGCCCTTGGCTTAAAGCCCGCTCTAGCCGGGCACCGTCGTAGCCACTGAGCAGCGCCGATAGCACGATGAGCGCCAAAGCATCGCGGTCACTGTCTTGGAGGTTTTCTAGTTGGCGCAAAGCGGGTGCTTTGAAGGCCAGCGCCACATAGGCTTGCTCTGCGGAGGCTTTGACTTCTACGCGGCGCAAACCTTGTTGCACCGGCTCGGGGCGCGGTTTGCGCGTGGGCACGGCACGGGCGGGAATGCGGCCATAGGTTTTTTCGGCCAGTTGGCGCACCTGTTGCACATCGACATCACCCACCACCACCACGGCAGCATTGGCCGGTACATACCATTGGCGGTGAAACTGGCGCACATCCTTGGCGGTGAGCGACTCTAAATCGCCCATCCAACCAATAATGGGCCGCCGGTAGGGCGAGGCATTAAAAGCAGTGGCATAGAGTTGCTCTAATAGCAGGGCGCGCGGTTTGTCTTCGGTGCGTAGGCGGCGCTCTTCTTTGACCACTTCCAATTCTTTGGCAAATTCTGCGTCTGGCCATTGGTTGTGGGCAAAGCGCTCGGCCTCTAGCTGCATCACGGCAGCCAGTTTGTCGGATGGAATTTGCTGGTAGTAGCCGGTGTAATCGCGGCTGGTAAAGGCGTTTTCTTGTCCACCCAAGGCCGCTACGCGGCGCGAGAACTCGCCCGGTGCCAGCTTGGCGCTGCCTTTGAACATCATGTGTTCTAGCACATGGGCCACGCCAGAGAGGCCATCGACTTCGTCCATCGCCCCAGCGCGTAGCCAGACCATGTGCAAGGCAGTGGGGGCGCGGCGGTCGGTTTGCACTATCAGCGTCATGCCATTACGCAGGGTGAACTGTTGCACCCCCGCTGCTGTACTGGCAGCCCGCGAAACGCTGGCTGCGGTGTCTGCCACCGTGGCTGATGCGGCCACAGTGGCCGCCGAAGTTTGCGCGCCTGCGCCCGCACAAGCCCAAAGGCCGCACAACACCAGAGTAGGCTTGAGTGCCCAGCTTGGTAGATACCCAACAGAAATTGCCACAAAAACTCCTTGAATGAAATCTCCCACAGCTCAACGTAAAGCGTTGTAGCTGGGGTTTCTCGCTTCACCGACCGGTACGCCAAGATGTTGCCATCTGGACGGTTTACCCGTGTCTCTACGAGCGTAGGCTAGGTTGCCCCAGCCGGTTTGGAGCATTCCGCCCCTACCTTTTGTTTTCTGACCCTTGCCCGCTTGACTTTCTTCTTTACTACACCATCGCCCAAAATCAGGGCCACCCCGCGTTTAGCCAGCACTTTGGCGGCATTGGCATCAGCGTTGTCGGTGTAGTGGCAGCTTTGACAGACAAACTCGGCTTGAGAGCGCCGGTTATCTGAATGAGTGAAGCCACATTGGCTACACTCCTGCGAAGAATAATGGGCGGGCACTTCGATGCACAGTTTGCCTGCACGCAGGGCTTTGTATTGCGTATAAACCTTGATTTGCCCCCAACCTGAAGCCAATATGGCGCGGTTGAGTCCGGCTTTTTGCTGGACGTTTTTACCCGGTTTCTCGGTATCGCCTTTGGCACTGGCGGTCATGTTTTTGACTTTCAGCGCCTCAAATACATACAGCTTATAACTCGGGTCTGCCACCAAGGCATGGCTGGTTTGGTGACAAAAATCGCGGCGCAGGTCAGTAGCGTATTGTTGGCATTGGGCTACGCGCCGTTTGGCTTTTTTCCAGCGTCCTGAACCTTTAACTCGACGCGCTTGGCGACGTTGCCAGCGTTTTTTGTGTTTTTCTTGCTGGGCTAAACGCTTTTTTTCTATTGCCCGGAAATCAAACTGCTGTCCATTGCTGGCCGCCAATGGAATCTTGACACCTCTGTCCAAGCCTAGCGTGACGCTTGTCAGTTCAGGGGTGCTGAAGCTGCGTAGCCATTGGGTGGTTTCTTCAGCACTGGGTTCGGCGATGCCATCGTCATAGTTAAAGGACACATGCCAGTGCCCCGCATGGATGCTCAAGTGGATGGACGCTGGGGGCGTGTAATCACGGTGCGCTGTAAAAGCCAAGCAGCCCAGTGGATGCTTTTTGGTACCAAGGTGCAGAAGGTGGTGCGTGACTTTTCCGGTCTCATCTTTGATAGGCTCAAAGGAAAACAGCTCGCGCGTAAGCCATACCGATTGTTTGCCGTGCTTAGCTTGGATGGTAGGTCGGCCACCTAAACCAGAAAAGAAGCGGCTGTAAGCCTGCATCCACTTGACAGCACCATTGCGTAACAACTGGCTAGGCACCTCAGAGAGCCACGGGGTTAGTTCTGGGTGCTTGAACTGGCTGTATTGCTGGTCTATGGGGGCAAACTGCCCGGTATGGTCGAGTGACTTGCGGGCAAAGGTGCGAAAATAGCGGTCTTCTTGCACCTTGGCGTTGTAGATAAAGCGCTGGCAACCTATCCACTGCAACAGCACTTTTTCTTGTGCTGGGGTGGGGTAACAACGAAAACGGTTGCCAATTTGCATCTGATAATTCTATTCTTTATCCAGCAGGCACTTTGCAAGTGCCGCTCGCTTGACCCGCACTCTGCCTAGCGGCTAGGGTGGGGAAGGCGCTCGCAAGCAATTCAACAATGTTCAGTTTTTTCAAAAAAAAGCCCCCAGCACCCGTCGTAGTGCCCACCTCTGAGGCCGCTGCCGCGCCTACCTCTGCCCCAACCGCCCCTGCTGCCGAGGCCGCAGAAGCTAAACGCAGTTGGCTACGCAACCCGTTTGCCAACAAAGCCAACGCTGCCCCGGCCATTGCGCCAAACCCAGAGGCCAGCGCAGTGCCAGTGGCCGTCTCCACATCAGCCCCAGAACCCAGCGCCAAGCCCGAGCGCCAAGGCTGGATAGACAAGCTCAAGGCCGGGCTGCGTAAAACCGGCAGCAGCATTGCCACCGTGTTTACCGGCACCAAAATTGACGATGCCCTGTATGAAGAATTAGAAGAAGCCCTGTTGCTGGCCGACACCGGGGTCAAGGCCACCCAATGGCTGTTAGACGACCTGAAACGCCGCGTCAAAGAAACCAAAACCACCGACCCTGCCGCCGTGAAAGCCTTGTTGGCCAATGCCCTGACCGAGCTACTTACGCCGTTAGAAAAGCCACTGGTGATTGGCCAGCACACCCCCACCGTCATCATGGTGGCCGGGGTGAACGGTGCGGGCAAAACCACCTCTATCGGCAAACTTACCAAGCATTTGGCCTTAGAAGGCGCTTCGGTGCTGTTGGCCGCTGCCGACACCTTCCGCGCCGCTGCGCGTGAGCAATTGGGCGTGTGGGCCGACCGCAACTTGGTAGAAATTGTCAGCCAAGAAGGTGGAGACCCGGCAGCCGTCAGCTTTGATGCCGTCACAGCGGGCAAAGCGCGCGGCAAAGACGTGGTGCTGGTTGATACCGCTGGCCGCTTGCCCACCCAGTTGCACCTGATGGAGGAGCTGAAAAAAATCAAGCGCGTGGTCACCAAAGCCGACGGCACCGCACCGCACGAAATTTTGCTGGTGATTGACGGCAACACCGGCCAAAACGCCTTGGCCCAAGTGCGTGCTTTTGACGATGCCCTGCAACTGACGGGCTTGGTGGTTACCAAACTCGATGGTACGGCCAAAGGCGGCGTGCTGGCGGCCATCGCCCAAGAGCGCCCGGTGCCGGTGTACTTCATTGGTGTGGGCGAAAAACTCGAAGACCTGCAAACCTTCAACGCGCGCGAGTTTGCCCAAGCCTTGCTGTCTTAAAAAGTAACACCGCTTGAGTAGCGCAAGTTTTGCGCCGATAACAAGGCACATCCTTGAAGGAGGTGCCTTATCATGAAAATCCAAACCTCGCAGGTGCAGCTGCAAGCGCAGCGCAGCGCCAGCCAATCGCAAACCAGCAGCGAGCGCTTGCGTATCAGCAGCAGTGGGTTGCCTGCGGCGCGCTTGCCCGAGTTGCCACGCGCCACGCAGCATTTGGTAGCCACTCCAGCACCAGCGGTAATGGAGCGCCCGCGCCGCCCCGCCCCCGATGCCAGCGCTGAAACCGCCCAAGTCTCCGCCCCCACCGACGAGCGCAACGCTCAACTGCCGCCGCGCTTGGTGGCCTTGCGCGATTTAATCGAGCGCCTTACCGGACAGACTGTCCGCATTTATGGTGATGCAGATGCGCCCTCCGCCCAAGCGGCAGTTGGTCAGGGCCGGGTACGTTTTGCCGTGGCCGATGCAGCCACGCCAGCCGCTCCGGCAGCATCTGCCCCGACGCTGGGCTGGATTTACGAAAAAACTGAAATCTACGAAGAAGCTGAAAGCACCCGTTTTGCCGCCTCGGGTGTAGTGCGTACCAGCGATGGCCGAGAAATCCAATTCGCCCTGCGCCTAGAAATGCAGCGCAGCTTCCGTTTTGAATCTAGCACCGTGGTGCGCGGCGGTGCAGCAGCCGTGCAACAGCAAGACCCGCTGGTGATTAACTTTGATGGCACGGCAGCGCAATTGCAAGAGCAGCGCTTTGCTTTCGATTTGGATGCCGATGGCAGCACCGAACAAATCCCCCTGTTGGCGGGCAACCGGGGTTATTTGGCGCTAGACCGCAATGCCAATGGCCGCATTGACGATGGCAGCGAACTGTTTGGCCCAGCCACTGGCCAAGGGTTTGCCGAATTGGCCCAGCTCGATAGCGATGGCAACGCTTGGATTGACGAAACCGACCCCGCCTTTGCCCAATTGCGTATTTGGACACCCCAAGCCGATGGCGGTGGCCGATTGCAAACCCTGCAAGAAGCGGGCGTGGGAGCGCTTTACACCCCGTCGGCCAGTACGCCGTTTGAACTGCGCGGCAGCCAGCAGCAGAGTTTGGGTACCGTGCGCGCCAGCAGTGTCTATCTGAAAGAAGACGGCAGCGCCGGTACGGTGCAGCATGTGAATTTAACCGTCTAAACTTTTGCCGCAGCAGCGGGAACTTCCTATCTTGGCACTCTCACTAACAGAGTGCTAATATCAAGACTTGGAAGAAGGATTTTTGCACCATGACATTCATCTCTGGATCTGCATCGGCGGCTTTGGCATCTGCCAATCCTTGGGCCGTGGTGCCATCGCTGGGCAATCTGGATGCCTACATCTCGGCAGCCAATCGCCTGCCCATGCTCACGCCCGAAGAAGAGCAAAGTTATGCGCGCCGCCTGCGCGAACACAACGATGTTGAGGCAGCAGGGCGCTTGGTCATGTCACACCTGCGGCTGGTAATTTCTATTTCGCGCCAATACTTGGGTTATGGTTTGCCGCATGGCGATTTAATCCAAGAAGGCAACATTGGCCTGATGAAAGCCGTCAAACGCTTTGACCCCGACCAAGGTGTGCGCTTGGTCAGCTACGCCATGCACTGGATTAAGGCCGAAATCCACGAATATATTTTGAAAAACTGGCGCATGGTCAAGGTGGCCACCACCAAAGCGCAGCGCAAATTGTTTTTCAATCTGCGCTCCATGAAGCAGGGCTTCAAAACCGATGCCCAAGACACGCACCGCAACAGCCTGTCCGACCAAGAGATTGACCAAGTAGCCAGTCAGTTGCACGTTAAACGCGAAGAAGTGATTGAGATGGAAACGCGCATGTCCGGTGGCGATGTGCTGCTAGACCCGGCCCCATCTGACGATGGCGAACAAGCCTTTGGCCCGATTGCTTATTTGGCCGATGCCGCACACGAGCCAACTGCCATGATTGAGTCACACCAACGCGACCTGCTGGCCAGCGATGGCATCGCCACCGCCTTGGCCTCCTTGGATGAGCGTGGCCGCCGCATCGTCGAAGAGCGCTGGCTGAAAGTCAATGACGATGGTTCTGGCGGCATGACGCTGCACGAACTGGCCGCTGTCTATGGGGTCAGTGCCGAGCGCATTCGCCAAATTGAAGCCGCTGCCATGAAAAAAATGCGTAAGGCCCTCAGTGCCTACGCCTAAATAGCCCCCCAATTGTTCCAGCTGGCGATAATGCAGGATGCACCAGTAAGGTGCAAATCAACCAGGAGTTCCCTTTGCCTGCTGCTGCCTTTTCGCCAGTGCTTGGCCCCGAGGGGCCAGAGGTGCCGGGCAGCGCGGTAGATTGTGCGCGCTGCGCCTGTCAGCAGCTGTGTCTGCTGGGCAAAATGAAGCCCGAAGTGCGTTTGCGTTGGCAGCCGCTGGTGCTAGAGCGCCCATTTCGCAAAGGCAGCTGTTTGCTGCACCAAGGCGAGGCTTTGGCGGTGTTCCGCATTGTCAAGCTGGGCACCACCATGCTGCTGCGCCGTTCAGAGTTTGGGATGGAGCGGCCCGTGGGCCTGTGTGGTCATGGTCAGGCTTTGGGTTCAACGATGTTATTGGGGCAGCCCGCCATGCTGTCGTGCATTGCCATGTCGCCGGTGCGCGTTTGTGAGGTACCCATTGCCCCTTTGTGGGACAAGGGCTTAATTAATCAAGATTTTTTGTGGGAATTGGCCCTTACCTATGCCCAAACCAATGCCCATATGGCCGATTGGGGGCGCGTGATGCGTATTCCTACGGTAGCTGGTCAGGTGGCGGCCACCTTATTGCAACTGGCCGCTTTGCAGCACAGCACTTTGGTGCGCGTGCCCGGCCAAACCGCGCTGGCGGCACTGTTGGCCACCAGCCGCGAAAGCATTGCGCGCACCTTGCGCCAGTTTGAACTAGAGGCCTGCGTGGTACGCCACAACCCACGCGATTATGAAATCCGGCGTGAGCCTTTGTTAGCACGCTGCGGCGAAAGCCCGATAGCCGCAACCCCCCCTTTGTAACAGCTTCTTGAGCCGTTGCTAGGGCGTGGGGCAGCTGGCAGCAGCGCACAAGGCAGCAAACGATACGGGCCGCCCCATCCAGCGCTGCATTTCTTGTGCGGGCACGGCTTTGGCGTACAACCAGCCTTGCACAATGTCGCAGCCATAGCGGTGCAGGCGGCGCAGTTGGTCGGTGGACTCTACCCCCTCGGCCACTACCGTTAGGCCCAAGGTGTGCGATAGGTCAATCACGGCACGCACCAAGGCGGCTTGGCTGTCGCCTTGGAGCATGGGTTCGATAAAGTCACGGGCAATTTTGATGCGCGAAATGGGCAGCTGCTGCACATAGGCCAGCGAGGAGTGCCCGGTGCCAAAGTCGTCTAGCGTGACGCTAATGCCCAGTGCCTGAATACGTGCCAGTGATTGGCGCGCTAGCACTGGGTCTGACATGGCTTCGGACTCGGTAAGCTCTAGCTCTAGCAAATCGGCGGGCACGCCGTGGCGTTGCAGTGTCTCTTGCAGTTGCTCGGGCCAGTCGGCCTGTTGCAATTGTTGTACCGATATATTAACGGCCACGCGCAGTGGTGTGCCAGCTTGTTGCCACACCAAAATTTGTCGGCATACCGCATTGAGCACCCATTGGCCTAGCGGCAAAATCAGGCCAGTGGCCTCGGCCACCGGAATAAAGCGCGAAGGAGGCACTTCGCCCAAGCTAGGGTCTGTCCAGCGTAACAGGGCTTCGGCCCCAATGACTTCGCCGCTGAACACATCTACCTGCGGCTGGTAATGCAAAGACAAGCCACCATAGGCCAGCGCCAGCTTGAGCCGGTCGTGCAGCAGCACCTTTTCGGCCATTTTCTCGCCCATCGGTGGTGCATACAGCGCATAGTGGCCCCGGCCCCTGTCCTTAGAGTAGTACATGGCTATGTCGGCGTAACGCATTAAGGTTTCGGCATCGCGTGCATCGTGCGGAAACATGGCTATGCCTGCGCTGGCACCGCATTGCAGTTCAAAGCCTTGTACCCGGTAAGGCTCTTGCAGCAGTTGCAACAGTTGGGCAGCAATGCTTTGCGCTTCTTGTGCGTGCGTCAGTAGCGGCAGCAATACGGTAAATTCATCGCCACCTAAGCGGCCTACCACGTCTCCGGAGCGCAGCACACTTTTGAGGCGACGCGCCACTTCTACCAGCACCTGATCGCCTGCGGCATGACCGTAGCCATCGTTGATGGCCTTGAAATCGTCTAAATCTAACAACAACAGGGCAAAGGCTTGGCCCTCGGTGTCGCAACGCTGGATGGCTTGCTCTAGCCGTTGGCTAAACTGCCAGCGGTTGACCAACCCGGTCAGGTGGTCATGTGCGGCTTGGTACGAGGTTTGTGCTTGCAGGCGCTTGACTTCGGAGACATCGCGCACAAAAGCCACGGCAGCGCCACCATAGGCATCGGAGTGCCCCAAAGCTACATCGACCGGAATGAGATTGCTGTCTTTGCGGTGCAGCCATAAATCGTGCCCCATACCCATCGGGCGGCGGTTGGGGTTTTGGAAGTAGCTACGCATTTGCTGGCCATGTTTGGGGCCTAAATGGGGTGCCAGCAGCATACTGACCGATTGGCCAATCAACTCATCGTTAGAGTAGCCAGAAATGATTTGCATGGCCGGGTTGGTCATGATGATGGTGCCTTCGCGGTCAACCAACAAAATGCCATCGGGGGCCGCTTGCATGGCTACTTGCTCTAGCCAGCCACCGGGTACTTCGCGCAGGTTTTCAGAATAAACCGGCTGTGCGCCAGTATGGTGAAAAGGGCAACGCCGAGGCGAGGCTGTAGTTTGGCTGTTGCTGTCGCGCAGCGCTGGAAGGTCAAAAATGTGCATTAGTGCGGCTCCTGTTCTGCCACAACCGCGCCCAAGTAGCACGGTTGCCATCAGCCCACTGGCCGGGCGGGGATTGGAAAGACAATTCCCACTCTAAGCAAGTTGCGCGCCTAAACTATAGGGAAATCCCGTAACTTGGCGGCTTCATTGCAGACAACCGTACGCAAATGTGATGTAGTTGGCAATTTGCTCTGCCGCGCTTTGGCCATTCAGCGGCTGACAGATACTTTTTGTTGCAACAGTATCCGCACATCGTCGGCCAGTGCTTGGGCACCGCTGCCATAACGGGCATAGACGCGCAACTGGCCAGCAGGGTCATACAGGTAGCTGCCAGCAGAGTGGTCTAGGGTGTAGCTGGTGGGTGTGGGGCCATCTACTTTTTTGTAATAAATTTTGAAGTCTTTGGTCAGGGCAGGCAGTTGTTCTAAGGTCGGGCGCAGGGCCAAAAAGCTGGGGTCAAAATTGGCCATGTAGGCTTTGAGCATTTCAGGCTGGTCACGCTCGGGGTCCACACTGATGAAGATGCCTTGCAGTTTGTCGCCCTCGGGGCCAAGCAGCTCTTTGGCTTGGGCCAGCTCTTGCAACGAGGTGGGGCAAACATCGGGGCATTGGGTATAGCCAAAAAACACGACAACCACTTTGCCATGAAAGTCTTGCAAACGGCGTTGCTGACCGTGGTGGTCGGTCAGGGCAAAGTCGCGCGCATAGTCGGCCCCGGTGATGTTCACGCCCCGAAACTGGGGGCCTTCTTTAGAGCAGCCGCCCAGCAGGCCAACACTGGCCAAAGCGATGGCGCTGGCGCCGAGCAGTTGTAAAAAGGGTCTTTTTTGCATGGTGCTTATCTTGGTGAAGGGCTGCCGCGCAGCATGGCGCGCATGTCTTGCAAAGAGACAGCGCTTTCAGCGGCCACGCGCAGGCGCGGCGCGGGTTTGAAGGCATGGCCGTAGATGATTTCAAAGGTCAGGGCTAAAGCGCCATTTTCTGGTGCTTGTGCCAGCGTTTGCAGTTGGGCCAGCAGTTGGCTGTGCCAGCGGCGGCCACGCAAACCAGCAAAGCGCTGTGGGTGTAGGTTGCGCCCCAGCTCGCGCAGTTCTTGCAGCAGGCGCTCTGGGCTGGCAAAGGTCAGGGTGATGCGTTCCATGTCCATCACCGGCTCGGCAAAGCCAGTATGCACCAGCATATCGCCCCAGTCGTGCATGTCGGTGTAATCGTGGCTCAAGGGGGGCCAACCCAAGGCAGCATACAGTGGGCGCAATTGGCGCAGGGTGTCTGGCCCCAAGCAAGAGAACATCAGGTAGCCATCCACTGCCAAAGCGCGCTGCCATTGGGCGAGTAACTCTTGCGGCTGCGGGTGCATGTGCAGTGCCATATTGGCCCACAACATTTGCACGACCCCATCGGCAGGCGGGCCAAACTGCTGTGCGGCGCCCGTCCAGCGGGCAGCGCTCCACCAAGGGGGGGTGAGGGCTTGTTGGGCTGTGGCTTGGCGCTGGGGGGCGGTCTCGGTGATGTAGCACTGGGCTTGCGGGTAGCGTTGGCGTAGCAGGGCATGGGCTTGCAGGCCGCCACGCACGGGGTCCCAATGGCACCAGCTGGCCGGGGCTTGGCGTATCCACTCTAGGCGCGCTTCCATGCGCCGGGCCACTTCTTCATGCAACCAAGGCGAGACCACCGCTGTGGCAGGCGGGATGGCGGCGTGGTGCCAGCGTTGGGCAGCCACCGGGTCTATGGTGGGCGGTGTTTGCGAATTGGAAATGGGAGCAGACGATGGCATGGGTGACAGCAAAGAAGCAGCAGCGCGTATATTGGACACCATCATGCACCATCCGTTCTTAGCTAAGGTTTCTCCGCTGTGGCAGCGCTGGCTGGCGCGCCTGCCTAGCCAGTGCGAAGTTTGCCACGCTTGGCCCGCCCAACGCCTGTGCGAAGACTGCGTAGCCCGCTTTGCCCAGCCGCGTTTGCGCTGTCGCACCTGTGCGCTACCGGTGCCGGTGGGCGTGGCCCAATGCCAGCAGTGTGTGCGCCAGCCGCCACCGCTGGATGCCTGTGTGGCCGCCGTGGATTATGGTTTTCCGTGGGAGCGCATCCTTAGTGCTTACAAATTTCATGGTGACCCCGGTTGGGCGCGCACGCTGGCGCTGTTGTTACGCAGTACCCCGTGGGCGGAACCGGCTTTAGAGGCAGCAGATAGCGTATTGCCCTTGCCCTTGTCGCCGCAACGGCTGTGCCAGCGCGGCTTTCATCAAACGCTACTGCTGGCACGCGCCTTGGCATCAGACAAAGTAGATGCCCATGTGCTACTGCGTGTGCGCGACACCCCAGCACAAAGCAGCCTCAACCGCGCCCAACGGCTTGCAAATTTGCAAGGCGTTTTTGCCGTAGCTCCACAACGCCTGCCAGCGGTGCAAGGTAAGCGCATCGTGTTGTTGGATGATGTGATGACCACTGGCACCACCCTGCACACTGCTGCTACGGTGTTGCGCGCGGCGGGCGCGGCCCATATCACCGCGCTGGTGGTAGCGCGCACGCCATAGCCCCACCCGCCACCACCGGGGCCACACTGGCGGACAATACACGCCATGTTTCATATTGTTCTGGTTGAACCCGAAATCCCGCCCAACACGGGCAACATCATCCGCCTAGCGGCCAATACTGGCTGCACGCTGCACTTGGTAGAGCCGCTGGGCTTCTCGATGGAAGACCGCCTGATGCGCCGCGCCGGGCTGGATTACCACGAATACGCCCAAGTGCTGCGCTACGCTAATTGGGCCACTTTTTTACAGCAAGCCCAACCCGATGCCAGCCGCATGTTTGCCCTGACCACCCGGGGCACGCGGCAGGTGCATGATGTCACTTTTGCGCCCGGCGATTGGCTGGTGTTTGGCTCCGAAACCCGTGGTTTGGCCCCCGAATTGCGCGAGACCTTTGCTGCGCCACAACGCCTGCGCCTACCAATGGTGCCCGGCCAGCGCAGTCTAAATTTGTCCAATGCCGTGGCAGTCACGGTGTTTGAGGCGTGGCGCCAGCATGGGTTTGCCTATGCCCCCGAAAGTGCCGCATGAGCTGGTTTGCTACCCCCTTTGAGGCATTGCTCTACCTGATTGAAGTGGCCGCCACGATGGCCTTTGCCTTGTCGGGTGTCATCATGGCGGCGCGCAAGCGGCTGGATATTGTCGGCGTGTGTGTGGTGGCTTTTGTGGCGGCCTTTGGTGGCGGCACGCTGCGCGATTTGCTGCTAGACCAGCGGCCCTTTTTTTGGGTGCGTAACGTTGGTTTTGTTTGGGGCATTTTGGCCTTGTGTGTCGGAGCGATGTTGTTTATGCGCCAGCGCCATTTTCAGCCGACCGAGCGCGCCATGCTGTTGCCCGATGCGATTGGCTTGGGTTTGTTTGCCGCTGTGGGTGTCGATATGGCCACTGCCGCGCAATTGCCCGCCTTGGTAGCCGTGATGATGGGCGTGATTACCGGCGTGTTTGGCGGCGTGCTGCGCGATGTGCTGTGCAATGAAATCCCACAAGCCTTCCAAGACCATCGCCCCTATGCGCTGTGCGCCTTTGTGGGTGGTTGGGCCGATATTGCCCTGCGCCAATTGGAGGCTCCAGCGTGGCTCACGGTGTTGGCTTGTGTGGTGGTCACGGCGGGGCTGCGCGGGCTGGCCCTGTGGCGCAATTGGCAATTGCCGGTGTGGCGCGTCTGAGTGCGTGCAGGCGTGGCCCATGCTACGCTTGCCACCATGTTCAATCCCTCTCAAGCCGATGTGCGGCGCTTTTTTTGCGCCGCCCACGCCAAAGCCCAAAGCGGCGCACCTATGGAGGCCATAGAAACCTTGGCCAGCCTGTGGATTGCCGAGCATCCAGAATACCTGGCCGATTTGGCCGATGTGGATGCCGCCATCGCGCGCAACTATGACGAAACGCCAGAGCAAACCAATCCATTTTTGCACCTATCCATGCACCTATCGATTAGTGAACAGTGCAGCATTGACCAGCCGCGCGGCATTCGCCAAGCAGTAGAGTTGCTGGCCAAACGCTTGGATTCTTTGCACGATGCCCACCACGCCGCAATGGAATGTTTAGGCCAAATGCTTTGGGACAGCCAACGCTCAGGCCGCCCCCCGGATGGCGATGCCTATGTGGCCGCCGTGCAGCGCCGCGCTACGCACGATTAAAGTTGCAAGGCTTTGTTGCATAAACACCCCAACAGCAGGTAGTCTTGGGCCATGAGTGATGCTGCCAAACCCATCAAGACACGCTACAAGACCCGCAACTGGGCGCAGTACAACGCTGCACTCAAGGCACGCGGTTCGCTGACTATCTGGCTTGACCGTGATATGCAGTGGCTGGCCACACCCAGCGGCAAGCGCGGTCGCCAACAGATGCTCTCCGATGCCTACATCCAGTTCTGCCTCAGCCTCAAATGCCTGTTCAACTTGCCGCTGCGCCAGACTCTGGGACTGGTGCAAAGCCTGTTGCAGTTGGCCGGCCTAGACTGGCCAGTGCCTGACTACAGCACGCTCAGCCGTCGGCAAAAGACGCTGCAGATGCAACTGCCCTGCCGTCGTAGTGGCGATGGCCCATTGGATTTACTAATTGACAGCACAGGCATCAAGTTTGTGGGCGAAGGCGAATGGAAACGCAAAAAGCACGGCGCTGAATACCGCAGGCAGTGGCGCAAGGTACATCTGGCCATCGATGCCAAGACACTGGAGATACGTGCCATAGAGGTAACGGACAACAGCGTAGGCGATGCGCCGATGCTGCCTGAGCTACTGGCACAGATTGCTCAGGGGCAGGAGATAGGCAGCGTCTGCGCTGACGGTGCCTACGACACTAAAGCCTGTCACGAAGCCATAGCCCAGCGCAACGCGCAGGCCATCATCCCACCGCGCAAGAACGCGCGTCTATGGAAAAATAAGGCCGACAAGATGGGCGAGCGTGCGCGTAACGAGGCGATGCGCGCTTGCCAGCGGCTGGGGCGCAAAATTTGGAAGCACTGGAGCGGCTACCACCGGCGCAGCTTGGTGGAGACCAAGATGCACTGCTTCAAGCGCTTAGGTGAGCGCGTGATGGCACGCACGTTTGAGGGTCAGCTGCAAGTGCGGGTGGCATTGCTTAACCGCTTCACGCAGCTGGGCACGCCCGAGACGGTGGCTGTGGCATAACTGCGTTTAGGGTTAGGGGAATGCTGTCTTGTTGGGATTTTGTGCAACAAAGCCACAGGGTTGGCCAAAATAGTTCCATCGCAGGGAGCGCAAAGCCTGTGGGCCCCAAAGATACGATAATCCAAGCCTTCGCCGTTTGGCATTACCCCACACTCACACACCATGATTCTTGTCACTGGCGGCGCAGGCTTTATTGGCGCCAACTTCGTCCTCGACTGGCTGGCAGGCAACCACGAACCGGTTGTCAACCTCGACAAGCTCACCTATGCGGGCAACCTGAACAATTTGGCCAGCTTGCAAGGCGATGCGCGCCACATTTTTGTGCAGGGCGATATTGGTGACAGCGCTTTGCTGGCGCAACTGCTGGCGCAGCACCAGCCGCGCGCGGTGGTCAATTTTGCTGCCGAAAGCCATGTAGACCGCTCCATCCACGGCCCGGAAGACTTTATCCAGACCAACATGGTGGGCACCTTCCGCCTGCTGGAGGCCGTGCGCCACTATTGGCAAGCTCTGCCTGCTGACAACAAGGCAGCGTTTCGCTTTTTGCACGTCAGCACCGATGAGGTCTATGGCACCCTGAGCAAAGATGCTCCCCCCTTTACCGAAGAGCACACCTACGAGCCTAACAGCCCGTATTCGGCCAGCAAGGCGGCCAGCGACCACCTCGTGCGCGCTTGGCACCACACCTACGGCCTGCCAGTGCTCACCACCAACTGCTCCAACAACTACGGCCCCTACCACTTCCCAGAAAAGCTGATTCCGCTGATGATTGTGAATGCACTGGCGGGCAAACCTCTGCCGGTGTATGGCGATGGGATGCAGGTGCGCGACTGGTTGTATGTGTGTGACCATTGCAGCGCCATTTGCCGCGTGCTAGAGGCTGGCCGCTTGGGCGAGACCTACAACGTCGGTGGCTGGAACGAAAAACCCAACATCGAAATCGTCAACACCGTTTGCGCGCTGCTGGACGAACTGCGCCCACGCGCCGATGGCCAAAGCTACGCCAGCCAAATCACCTACGTGCAAGACCGCCCCGGCCACGACCGGCGCTATGCCATTGACGCGCGCAAAATTGAGCGTGAATTGGGTTGGAAGCCCGCCGAAACTTTCGACACCGGCATCCGCAAAACTGTGGCTTGGTACTTAGACAACGCTGACTGGGTAGCCAACGTGCAAACCGGCGCTTACCGCGACTGGGTAAGCAAGCAATACACCACACAGGACGCAGTATGAACATCCTTCTTTTAGGCAAAGGCGGCCAAGTGGGCTGGGAGCTGCAACGCAGCCTGTCCGTATTGGGTCAAGTCACGGCGCTAGACCACGATAGCACCGAGCATTGCGGCAACTTTAGCAACCCTGCTGGCGTAGCCGACACCGTGCGCGCACTGCGCCCGGACATCATCGTCAATGCCGCCGCCCACACGGCAGTGGACAAGGCCGAGAGCGAGCCAGAACTGGCCCGCCTGCTCAATGCCACCACCCCCGGCGTGCTGGCCCAACAGGCAGCACAACTGGGCGCATGGCTTATCCATTACAGCACCGATTACGTCTTTGACGGCAGCGGCAGCCGCCCGTGGACAGAGCAAGATGCCACTGGCCCGCTGAGCGTGTATGGGCGCACCAAGCTAGAAGGCGAACAACTCATCCAGCAATCGGGCTGCCAGCATCTGATTTTGCGTACCAGCTGGGTCTATGCCGCTCGGGGTGGCAACTTTGCCAAAACCATGCTGCGCTTGGCCCAAGAGCGCGATAGCCTGACGGTGATTGACGACCAATGGGGCGCACCCACCGGGGCTGATTTGTTGGCCGACGTCACAGCCCACGCCATTGCCCACCTGCAACAGCGCCCGCAAGATGGCGGCCTATACCATTGCGTGGCTGCTGGTGAAACCAACTGGAACCAATACGCCCAATTTGTGATTGAACAGGCGCGGCAACTGGCCCCAGCGTTACCCATCCAAGCCACCGAAGTGGCCCCCGTGCCCACCAGCGCCTTTCCCACTCCGGCCACGCGCCCGCACAACTCGCGCCTCAACACGCGCAAATTGCAAGACACCTTTGGCCTGCACTTGCCCCATTGGCAACAAGGCGTAGCCCGCATGTTGGCCGAAACTCTCTAAAAAAATTTCCTCTGTATCATGACTACACGCAAAGGCATCATCCTCGCCGGAGGCTCCGGCACGCGGCTGCACCCCGCCACCCTGTCCATCAGCAAGCAACTGCTGCCGGTGTACGATAAACCGATGGTCTATTACCCCCTGAGCACCCTGATGCTGGCGGGTATCCGCGACATCTTGCTCATCAGCACACCACAAGACACCCCACGTTTTGAGCAACTGCTGGGCGATGGCAGCCAATGGGGCGTGAACCTACAATACGCCGTGCAACCCAGCCCCGACGGGCTGGCCCAAGCCTTCATCATTGGCGAACAGTTTGTGGGCAATAGCCCCAGCGCCTTGGTGCTAGGCGACAACATCTTCTACGGCCACGACTTTCACCACCTGCTGGGCCGCGCCCATGCCCGCACCGATGGTGCCAGTGTGTTTGCCTACCACGTACACGACCCCGAGCGCTATGGCGTGGCTGAGTTCGATGCCAGTGGCAAGGTGCTGTCTTTGGAAGAAAAACCCACGGCACCCAAATCCAATTACGCCGTCACGGGCCTGTATTTTTACGACAACCAAGTGGTGGAGCTGGCCAAACACCTGCAACCCTCGCCACGCGGCGAATTGGAAATCACCGACCTCAACCGCCTGTACCTAGAACAAGGCCAACTGAGCGTCGAAATCATGGGCCGGGGTTACGCTTGGCTAGACACTGGCACCCACGATAGTTTGCTCGATGCCGGTCAGTTTATCGCCACCTTAGAGCGCCGCCAAGGTCTCAAAATCGCTTGCCCCGAAGAAATTGCTTGGCGCCACGGCTGGATTGATGCCGCCCAACTGGAGCAATTGGCCCAGCCACTACGCAAAAACGGTTACGGCCAGTACCTGCTGCGCCTGCTGCAAGAAAAAGTTTATTAAGGTCACCTGCCATGCAAGCTACCCGACTGCGTATTCCAGAAGTTGTACTGATTGAACCCAAAGTATTTGGCGATGCACGCGGCTTTTTTTACGAAAGCTTCAACCAGCGCACCTTTAACGAGGCCACTGGCACCAACCACCCCTTTGTGCAAGACAACCACAGCCGCAGTGCCAAGGGGGTGCTGCGTGGCTTGCACTACCAAATTGAGCAAGCCCAAGGCAAGCTGGTGCGCGTGGTGCAAGGGGCGGTGTTTGATGTGGCGGTGGATATCCGCAAAAGTTCACCCACCTTTGGCCAATGGGTAGGGGCAGAACTGAGTGCCGACAACCACCGCCAACTTTGGGTGCCGCCCGGCTTTGCCCACGGCTTTCTGGTGTTGAGCGAGAGCGCCGAGTTTTTGTACAAAACCACCGACTATTACGCCCCCCAGCACGAATGCTGCATCGCTTGGAATGACCCGGATTTAGCCATTGCCTGGCCCGATATTGGCATGGCCCCGCTGCTATCGGCCAAAGATAGCCAAGGTCAAGCCTTGGCCAGCGCCCAAACCTACCCCTAAAAAATAGAGCCCTGAGAAGGCTAAATAGGACTAAGATATTCCATCCTATGGCCTGTTGAGGCTCTATTTTTGGAGGAAGAGTATGTGCACATCTACCCAAAGTTTGGCACGGTCGGCTATCGCCGCTGTTTGTGGTGCTGTATTTAGCTTAGGGGCCGCTGCCCAAGGCACGGTGATTGATTTTTCCAGTGCCCGTGGCACGGGCATGAATCAGCAAGATGTGTTGATGGAAAATGTGCGTGTGCTTACTTCAGTGCCAAATCCGTTCCAACCTGGCACCAGCACCACCGTTACCAACACCTACAACGTTACCTTCCGCTTTGACCCCACCTCTTTGCATCTGGTACCCATAGGCATCCAAACTACCGATGGCATTGGCTGCGCCCAAGCCCAAGTGACGGTGTATGACGCAGTACGCGGTGCCGCAGCTCCATTGGCCAATGCCTCGGTCACCATTGGTAGCCGTACCACCACTACCGATGCCCAAGGTGTAGCCACCTTCTCGCAATTGCCCGAGGGTCTAACCAGTTTGTCGGCGGCAGCTTCTAACTACACCTCGGCCAGCCAAACTGCCGTGTTGCAGTGCAATGTGCCCAATCAGGTGGCTGTGGCTTTGTCACCAGCTGGGGGCACCCAGGGTGGCTTGGGCAGTGGCCAGTTCCGTACGATTCTCACTTGGGGTGAAAACCCACGCGATTTGGACTCGCACATGACGGGCCCGGCTGCCGATGGAAGCCGTTGGCATGTGTACTACAGCGCCAAAACTGCTGGCGGCCAATGTGCTTTGGATGTGGACGATACCAGCTCACTGGGGCCAGAAACGGTAACTTGTCCGCCCACGGACACAACGGGCTCTTTGCAACCCGGCGTTTACCGCTACTCGGTACACCATTTTTCTGGTTCTGAAAACATCGGTAACTCTGGTGCCAATGTGCGGCTAGAGTTTGGCAATGGCCAAACCTACAACTTCACGCCTCCGGCAGGCACCTATGTGGGTAGCCGTGATGTTTGGACAGTGTTTGAGTTGACCCTCCATGCCGATGGCACTTCTAACGTGGCCCCAGTCAACGCTGTCATGGCGGGTGTTTCAGCCGGCAGCGTGACCAGTGAGCAACCGATTGCACCAGGCACGGGTTTTGGCCAGACAGAAAGCCCTATTACTTTCCATAATTTGGTGAAATAACACCAGTAATTGCTGCGTACCCCGCCCCGTGGTTCAATAGGCCACGGGGCTTTTTTAACTGACTGGATATGCTCTCTGATGGCCGTTACCGCTGCTGACCTAGAAACCATTGTTTACTCGGGTGACTACCGGGTCGATGCGCTGCTGGATTTTCCGGCCGTTTGGAACTTCTTTCCTGATGGCCGCAATATTTTGTACTACACCTTTGATGCCAGCCCCGGCAGTATCATAGATGCAGAAACTACCCGGTCAGTGAGCAGCTTTAATGCTACGCAGCAGCAAGCGGCGCGGCAGATTTTGCAATATGCCAGCACAGTGACCGGCATGGTGTTTAGCGAAGTGGGCAGCAGCAGTTTGGCCGATGTGCATTTTGCTACCACCGACCTTGCGGGCAGCACTACGGCTGGAAAGACCACATCCTATTACTACTACACCAGCGACCGCAACGACATACTGACCTCCTTAGAGGCCGAAACGCTGGTGTACCTAGACAACGTAGAACACGCCAACATCAACCAACAGCCAGTAGCCGGCTCAGCCGGTTACGAAGTTTTGCTGCACGAAATTGGCCACATGCTGGGCTTGGGGCACCCGTTTGACACCACTTATCCACTGCCCGCAGCAGAAGACCATACCAACAACACGGTAATGTCTTACACCGACCGTGGCGGCTTCAAATCGCAGTTTCAGTCTTACGACCTACTCGCTTTAGACTGGACATATGGTCGCGATGGCGTGGGCGGCAACTGGGGCATCAACTCGCTGCGTGGCCCCACACTCAGCTTAGGCACCCAGCCCACGCTACAACAGGGCACCCCCTACGATGACACCCTGTTCAGTACCGCTGCTAATGAGGCTTTTGATGGTTTACAGGGTCTTGACACCGTGGTACTGCAAGGGTGGCGCGCTGATTACACCCTTAGCCACCAAGGCACCGGCTGGCAATTGCAAGACCAAACAGCAGCCCGCGATGGCCTAGACACCTTGAACAACATAGAACGGCTCCAGTTTGTAGATACATGGGTGGCCTTGGACTTGGAGGGTGCCGCTGGCACGGCAGCCTGCCTGATAGGCGCGGTGTTGGGTGTTACCGGGCTGAATCGCCCCGATTGGGTGGGTATCGTCTTAGATGCCGTTGATGCTGGCCTGCCGGCCCCGCAATTGAATGCACTGGCTTTGCAGGCCGTGCTCGGCCCCCATGCCAGCCATACGCAAATCATCGCGCATCTGTACCAGCAGCTCTACCACACTGCCCCAGACTACGGCACCTTGCAAAATTTGGTAGCTGGCTTGGATGCCGGCCAATACACCCCAGCAGATGCGCTGGCTTGGGCAGCCGCCAGCGATACCAATGCCAGTAATATTGATTTGGTGGGCTTGAATGCGCGAGGGCTGGCATTTGTCGCAGTTTGATAGGACGTTGGTGGTGTCGGTAGTCAGCCACGGGCATGGCCCGCTGGTGCAGCGCCTGCTTTGGCAACTGGCCCAACACAGCGCGGCCACCGTGGCACGGGTGCTGCTTACGCTGAACATCCCAGAACCTGAACCCACTGCACCGCCAGAGGGTTGGCCTTTTGCTTTGCAAATTTTGCACAACCCCCAGCCAGTCGGCTTTGGTGGCAACCACAATCGGGCACTGCAACAGGTGGCCGAGCCGTTTGTCTGTATCCTCAACCCGGATGTAGCACTGTTCGGGCCAGAAGACCCCTTTGCCGCACTGGTTGACACCGCAGCCCAAGTCGGTACGGGCTGCGCCTATCCAGTGCAACTCAATGCCCAAGGGCAGCTACAAGACAGCGAGCGCACTTTACCCACGCCCGCAGCACTTTGGCGGCGGCGCGTTCTACGCCAGCAAGACCAACGAGTGGACTGGGTCAATGGTGCCTGCATGGTGTTACCCACACCAGTATGGCAACAGCTGGGCGGTTTTGACAGCCGCTACTTTATGTATGGCGAAGATGTGGACCTGTGCCTGCGTCTGCGCTTGGCTGGCTTGGCCCTAGTGCGTGCGCCGGTGGCCGTACTCCATGCCGGGCAACGCGCCAGCCAACGGCACTGGAGGCACACGCTATGGCATGTACGTAGTTTGCTGCGCTTGTGGTGTTCGGACAGCTACCGCGCTACACGCCGCCACGCCGATACTGTCAATACAGCTACCATCACTGCCCCATGATGGATACTGCATCTAACCACGCCTCGCGCAATGCAGTGTATGCCGTGGTCGTGTCTTACTGTAGTGATGCAGAGCGCTTGAGATTGCAATTTGAGCGCCTCTTGGCACAGGTACACACCATTGTTTGGGTGGACAATGCCTCTGGCCCGGCGCTGCGACAGTGGGGACAACGCTGGCCGCACGAGCGGGTACACCCCGTTTGGTTGGACAAAAACCAAGGCATTGCTGCTGCACAAAACCGGGGCATAGAACATGCTTTGGCCTGTGGTGCCTCGCATATTTTGCTCATGGACGATGACAGTTTGCCAGCCCCCGACATGGTGGTGCGCTTGTTGGCCGTTTTGCAGGCCCAACCCAGTGCTGCTGCTGTGGGCGCTTGCCATACCGATTCCAGACGTGGGGTGGCACGCAGCCCATTTCTGATGGTACGCAGTGGTCGCGCGCACTGGTTACCCTGTACCAACCCAGAGCAGGTATGGGAGGTCGATCATGTGATTGCGTCCGGCTGCCTTATTCCTGCCCCCGTGCTGCAAGTGGTGGGCCTAATGCGCGAAGATTTTTTTATCGACTGGGTGGATGTGGAATGGTGTTGGCGTGCCCGTAACCACGGTTACCACATCCTCGGGGCCTGTAGTGCCCTGCTAGAGCATTCTTTGGGTGATAAGGTGGTAAAAATACTAGGCCAAGAAGTAGCCTTGCATGCGCCGTGGCGGCATTACTACCAATCGCGCAATTGCCTGCTTACGTTGCGTGCGTGCCAACTGGACGCACCCACCCGATGGAACGTCTTGTTGCGTCAGTGCAAACGCTTTGCGGCATTTTCTCTGTTGGTGCCCAAGCGCTGGCAGTACTTCACGATGGCACTGCGCGGTTTTGTCGATGGCTACCGAGGGCACTCTGGGCCACGCGTACCGCCCGGCGGCCGTTAGACCCTTGATGTTACTTCGCTCAAACATGCCCCTTTCTGTGGCCAATACAGGTACCATCGCCCCCCTATGATGTGGTTGTCTTTGGTGGCCTTTTTAGTCTCGGCGGTGGTTGCCGGTTTGGTGGTGCGTTGGCTGCGCGACCACGCTACTCTGTATGGGCATGAGATGCCCCAGCGTTTTCATTTTGGCCATGTACCCCGCTTGGGCGGGGTAGCCTTGCTGGCGGGCACCGGATTGGGCTGGTTGCTCGGGCTGATGCAAATGGCTTGGGGAGACCCCGGCAACCTCAAACTAGGTCACTGGACAGGTCTATGGCTGATTACGCTATTGCCAGCGGCCATTGGCGGCATTGCCGAAGACATGACCCAGCGCCTGCCGGTGCGTTTCCGGTTGGCCTTTACGGCGCTGTCGGGCTTGTTGGCCGTGGCGCTGTTAGACATAGGCTTAACCCGCTTGGGCTTGCCTTGGCTTGATGCGCTGCTACAAACAACGCCTTGGTTGGGCTGGCTGATTGTGCTGCTAGCGGTGGCGGGTCTGCCACATGCGTTTAACATCATTGACGGTTACAACGGCCTAGCGGGCATGGTGGCCCTGATTGTCTGTTTGGCACTGGCCCACGTAGCCTTGCAAGTGGGCGACCGGGCCTTGGCCACCTTGGTGGTGGTGATGGCCACCGCCACGGGCGGTTTTTTAATCTGGAACTACCCGCGCGGCATGTTGTTTGCTGGCGATGGCGGCGCCTATATCTGGGGCGTAGTGATTGCGCTGGCCAGTTTGGCACTGGTGCAACGCAACGCCGATGTGTCGCCGTGGTTTCCGATGTTGCTACTGATTTATCCGGTGTGGGAGACGATGTTCTCTATTTACCGCAAGCTGGCCCGTGGGGTATCACCGGGGGTGGCCGATGCGCTGCATTTTCACCAGCTGATTTACCGGCGCATTGTGCGTAGCGTGTTCCATGACGATGAATCGCGCCGCATGTTGATGCGTAACAACCGCACCTCGCCCTATCTGTGGGGGTTCACCATGCTCACGGTGGTGCCAGCGGTGTTGTTTTGGAATAAAACCTGGGTACTGATGGGCTTTTGCCTGCTGTTCATTGTCAGTTATGTAGCGGCCTATCTGGCGATTGTGCGTTTTAAGGTGCCAAACTGGTTGCGTCATTAAACTGCCTACGGGCTGCGGCACAATTTGCCCTCTGTTCTTCTTTTCAGAAATGGCTGCCATGACCGACACCACCGCTATCCCTTGCACTATCCCCGCGCGCGACCATGCCCACCTGCTGGCCCAAATGCTGCCCGCACTGCGCCAGTTTCGTGGCAAAACCATGGTGGTCAAATACGGCGGCAACGCCATGACCGACCCCGCCTTGCAACAAGCTTTTGCCGAAGACATTGTGCTGCTGCAATTGGCAGGCATTCAGCCCGTAGTGGTGCATGGTGGCGGCCCGCAAATTGAAGCCGCGCTCCAGCGCGTGGGCAAACAAGGCCAATTCATCCAAGGAATGCGCGTGACCGATGCCGAAACCATGCAGGTAGTGCAATGGGTGTTGGCTGGCGAGGTGCAAGCCGACATTGTGGGCCGAATCCAGCAAGCTGGTGGCCGCGCTGTGGGCCTCACTGGGCGTGATGGTGGATTGATTCGCGCCCAAAAGCTGCGCTTGGTGGACCAAAATAACCCTGAACTGACCCACGATGTCGGCCAAGTGGGCGACATCACCGCCATCGACACCAGCATCATTCAAACCCTGCAAGGTGCAGGCTTAATTCCGGTGGTCAGCCCAGTCGGCTTTGGCCCCCAGAATGAAAGCTACAACATCAACGCCGATGTGGTGGCCGCAGGCTTGGCCGTAGCGCTGCAAGCCGAAAAACTGCTGATGCTCAGCAACATCCCCGGCGTGTTAGACAAACAAGGCCAACTCCTGACCGAACTGACACCCCAGCGCATCGATGCACTGGTGGCCGATGGCACCATCAGCGGCGGTATGCTGCCCAAAATTGCCGGCGCGCTCGATGCCGCCAAGGCAGGTGTGCATGCAGTGCATATTATTGATGGCCGTGCGCCACACACCATGCTATTAGAGGTGCTGAGCGGCCAAGCCCACGGCACCATGATTCGGGCGCACTAAAACACCACCCGCAGCAGTTTAAGCCAGAGCGGCCTATACTCGCATCTGCTCCGGGGTGTGCGCTGCACTGAGATGGGGGTGGTCTGCTGTTGGGCCTACCCCCGAACCCGACGAACTTGATCCGGCTGATACCGGCGGAAGAAGAGCGGATGGTCTGCGCCTGCACGCTTGCGGTGGGCGGCCCAGCAACATCCACTCCGGAGCGCAACCTTGCCACTGCCCCGGAGACTACCCGATGAATGCCCCCGAAAAATTTGCCGACTTGCTGGCCCTGACGCGCGCACCATTTCCCGCTTCCACCAAATCCTACATCCCCGGCCAATTGCACCCCAATTTGCGTGTGCCGGTGCGTGATATTGCGCTGACCAATGGCGAAGTGGTGAGCGTATATGACACCTCTGGCCCCTACACCGACCCCACGGCCAGCATTGATGTGCGCGCTGGCTTGCCCAGCGTGCGCGGCAGCTGGATTGAAGGTCGGGGCGATGTAGAGCGCTACCAGGGCCGCCCCCCCGTGGCACTAGATGACGGCCAAAAAAGCGACGATGCCGCCCGCTTGGCTGCCCTGCGCCTAGAGGCCGCCGCGCTACAACGCCAGCCCTTGCGCGCCAAGAGCGGTACCAACGTCACGCAGATGCACTATGCCAAGAAAGGCATCATCACCCCAGAGATGGAATATGTGGCTATCCGCGAAAACGGCAAGCGCGAATGGATGGCGCAATACCAACAAGATGCCGCGCGCGAGCAGCGCCTGATGGGCAACCCGCTGGGGGCCAGCATTCCTAAAATCATCACTCCAGAGTTTGTGCGCGATGAAGTGGCCCGGGGCCGCGCCATCATCCCGGCCAACATCAACCACCCCGAAGTGGAGCCAATGGCGATTGGGCGCAACTTTTTGGTCAAAATCAATGCCAACATCGGCAATTCTGCCGTTACCTCCAGCATTGAAGAAGAAGTCGAAAAGCTGGTCTGGGCCATCCGCTGGGGTGCAGACAACGTGATGGACTTGTCCACCGGCAAGGCCATCCACACCACACGCGATTGGATTGTGCGTAACAGCCCGGTGCCGATTGGCACGGTGCCCATTTACCAAGCCTTAGAAAAAGTGGGCGGCATTGCCGAAGACCTGACTTGGGAAATCTTCCGTGACACCCTGATTGAGCAGGCCGAGCAGGGCGTGGACTATTTCACCATCCACGCCGGTATCCGCTTGGCTTATATCCATCTGACGGCCAACCGCCGCACCGGCATTGTCTCGCGTGGCGGCTCCATCATGGCCAAGTGGTGCATGGCCCACCACCGCGAAAGCTTCTTGTACGAGCACTTTGAAGACATCTGCGACATCATGAAAGCCTACGATGTCGCCTTTAGCTTGGGCGATGGCCTGCGCCCCGGTTGCGCCTCCGATGCCAATGATGAAGCCCAGTTTGCCGAATTGCACACTTTGGGTGAATTGACGCAAGTGGCTTGGAAGCACGACGTGCAAACCATGATTGAAGGCCCCGGCCATGTGCCCATGCACATGATTCAGGCCAACATGACCGAGCAGCTCAAGACCTGCCACGAGGCACCGTTCTACACCCTCGGGCCGCTGACCATCGACATCGCCCCCGGCTACGACCATATTGCCAGCGCCATTGGTGCGGCCATGATTGGCTGGATGGGCACGGCCATGCTGTGCTACGTCACGCCCAAGGAGCATTTGGGCCTGCCCGACCGCGATGACGTCAAGCAGGGCATCATTGCCTACAAAATTGCCGCCCACGCTGCCGATGTGGCCAAGGGTCACCCCGGTGCGCGTTCGCGCGACGATGCACTCAGCCAAGCGCGCTTTGATTTCCGTTGGCAAGACCAGTTCAACTTGGGCCTAGACCCCGAAACCGCCAAGGAATACCACGACGAGACCCTGCCCAAGGACTCGGCCAAGGTGGCGCATTTCTGCTCGATGTGTGGCCCCAAGTTCTGCTCGATGAAAATCACGCAAGAAGTGCGCGACTTTGCCGCGCAAAAAGGCTTGGCCGAAGCCAAAGCACTAGAAGAGGGTTTGCACGCTAAAGCGGAAGAGTTTCAAAAGGGCGGCGGCAGCCTGTACGTGCCAATTAAGCCAGTCTGATTTCGGCTAAAAAAGCCCCTCGATAAGCGCCTATTGAGCCGGTCGAGGGGTAGAAGAAAAATCATGATGACCAGACAGCTTGCACCTGCCAAAAAGGTTCATTTGGGATGTAAATGCCAAGTACCAAACCGCTGTAATCATGCTCGTGGTAGTGGTAGTACGCTACCTTGGCAGCTGTCCACTTTTCGACTAATAAGGGATCGATGTGTGGCAGCTTCAGCGCCACGCGTTGGCCTTTGGAATAGCCCATGATGCTGATACCAGAATCTTCGTCGTGATGAAACTGGCTCTAAATACCAACCTGTGCCAGCCAACTTGCTTCCACGACAGAGGATTTTTCTTGGCATGGCATACATGTTCAGACCACGGCGGGCCTTCTTCATCAAGCACCAACAAACCAGTGGTAGGGGCATGGTAAACATAGACTTCCTGGTTGCACACTGGGCAAGTTGCATTGGGCTGGGCCAAAAATCGGTTGCTAAAAAATGAGGCTGCGGTGGCCGGATCGAACCGACCTGAAAGAGGGGTTTCTTTCTTTTCGTATTCGACAGGGACTCTTAAAGATTCGTAGGACTGTGCGTCCATTGATTCAAGGCTGAACAGATGGAACTGATCCGAGGGTGTATAGACCCCCGCTTGAGCAAGTTCACCGCTGTGGTTGGCGGCGTGATAGTGCCAAATAGCTTGGCCGCTGCGCTGAATTTCATTGGCTACGCTATCCGACATCTTGCCGAGCAAAAAGCGCAACAGCACACCGCCAGAATAGCCTGTAATGCCATAGCGTCCCAATTTTGCTGCAAAAATTTGTACCGAACGCAGTGGCTTCCAGCCGAATGCTTGCCATTGCTGCGGCGGCAATGCTGGCTGTGGTGCAGTGCCTAAGAAAAGAGCAGGAAGATCACCTGCGGTACACGGATGTTTGCTCCACGGTGGGCCTAACTCATCGAAGAAGACAGCGCTGCCATGCTCATTGCGATAGAAGAAAACAGCTTGTTTGCAGACAGGGCATCGGGCGTTGTGGGTCAGGCGGCGGTTACTCCAAATATCGAGAGGCATAGGCTCCAGAGGACGAGACTTGTTTGCCGAACTACTGTTGTACCAATGCTGCTGCATTTGAGAAGGCGGATTGCTGCCCCTCGAAATACCATAACCTGTGTTCCAGTCATTACGGGAAACAGTATGCCCCTGTACCCAACTGACGGTTCCGTTGGCATTGGTTCTGTAGTGGCCTCTGCGGCTAAATTGAGTCACGTTGGCACCTCCTCATGCTGACATCGCCTGTTGTGGCGTATTTTGCCTTGCAAACCCATCGATGATAAGCTAAACTTGTACTATTAATAGTACAAGTTTTCGAGGCCATCGTGATGCGTGTAGTCAATTTTTCTGAGGCGCGCAACAGCCTCAAAACGGTGATGGATCAGGTGATTGATGATGCAGACTACACGGTCATTACGCGCCGTGATGCTCCTGATGCGGTGTTGATGTCCTTAGATACTTTCAATGGGTTGATGGAGACCGTGCATTTGCTCAAGTCACCGGCCAATGCGGCACACTTGGCACGTTCTATCGAGCAATATCGCCAAGGCCAAGTCATGCAACGCGGCTTGGTCGATGTCGAGTGAGCAACACCTATCCCAGCTTACTTGGACGCAGGCCGCTTGGGAAGATTATGAATACTGGCAAGGGCAAGACAAGAAGACGCTCAAACGCATCAACGCCCTGATTAAAGACGCCATGCGCCATCCTTTTGTAGGCATTGGCAAGCCCGAGCCACTCAAGGCCAACTTTTCTGGTTTTTGGTCGCGCCGCATAGACGATAGCCACCGGCTGGTTTACTGTACCGAAAATACAGCACTGGTGATCATCGCTTGCCGTTATCACTACCAATAGCGGTTCCACAAAAGCAGTGCATCTTCACGCGGCACTACTGTCTCAATCAAAATATTTGACCAGTTCATCCAACTCGCGCGCCGCTTGCTCTAGCTGCTGCGAGGCAGCCCAAGCGCCTTGCACATCTTCGCGGTTTTGCACCACCAGCGCCGCTACTTGGCTCAGTTGGCGTGCCACCTCTTCTACGGCCAGTGCTTGGCCACGCGCTGCACTAGCAATACTTTGCACCTGTTGGCGCAAGGCCAAAGAGCTGGTGCTGCTACCATGTGCAGCACTACTGTCGGCAGCAGCTGCCCATGCTACGGCGGGGGCCGGCGTGGCAGGGGGGTTGACGATGGTTGCGGGTATGGGCGTAGCCGCAGCAAAATCTTCACCAAAGGCGGCCAGCAATTCTGGTGGCATCCAATCCAAATCTGCCGGGCTAGGCAGGTGGTTTTGCACTATCGGCAGCGGGCTGCTATCGTCTTCTCCGGTATGAACCGTTTCTAATAAAGCATCCATCTGGGTGGCAATGGCAGCCATCGCACTGCGCGAGGCATTGACCGCATCAACGGTTTGGTAAATGCGGTCTTGTTGCTCGTCCGAGTGCTCGGCCAAGTTCATCATTAATTTATTAAAATTGTTGCACTGGCGGTGAATAGAATCCGAGGATTGTTGAATTTCATAAATCATCACTTTGAGGTGCATTTGTGTAAACAACACCGCTGTCATGACACGTCCTGGCTCGCCATACCCGGATAGATTCACTTGGTTAGACAGATTGCCTTCGGCCATATCTTCTAAAGCCAGTACCGCCTCTTCCAACGGCTTGGCGGTAAAACGGAAAAAGAAAAATCCAGCCACTACCAACACTAAACAACTTAAAGCAATTCCAGCAACAGCCATTTTAAGAATGATATCAGCGCGCACAGTGGTATCTGTTAATTTGCTATGACCGCGTGCCAATAAATATTCTAGCAAAGCAGAAGTACGGGCATTGGCCTCTTCATAAAGTGGATTGACCTGTTGAAAAAAGACCCGCTGCGCTGCCAAATAGTCTTCTGCTTCAATGGCTTGGATAGCTTGTAGCAATCCATCTTGTAGGTAGCGACTGCGTGCTTGAATATATTGCTGTGCTAACTGCTGTTCTTGGGGGTCAGTGATTTGTTTAATATACTGGTCTAAAATACGGTCAATTTCTTTTTTGTTTTGCTGAATGCGTTGCAGTTGTTGGTTGGCTGAGTTATGGTTTAGCACAGTTTCTGAATGGGTGCCAAACTTGAAATTAAGGGCCAAGCCCAATTGGGCCCGGTTGTCGGCCATCAAAAAATTTACCCGATGAATCGATTGTACCGGCACCATTTCTCGATGGTACAAGGCTTGAATATCGGCTTTGGATAAATTAATGCCGGTCATGCCTAAAATGCCACCACCAATCATCAGCACGGTGACAAATAAAATCCACAGAGGAATACCATTTTTAATGGATAGATGCTTTTTCCAAAGTGGGGAGGTCTCTTCTTTGAGTGTTTCGGGGGCGGTCATAGCAGCTTGATAGGCTACTTCGGCCTCGGCCACTTGTTCGCGCGATGGGCAAGAGCGCACTGACATATACCCCGTAATTTCGCCACCTTTTTTAATGGGCACAATGCGTGCATTCACCCAATAATGGTCGCCATTTTTGCAGCGATTTTTAACTATGCCCTGCCAAGGCAAACCACGCTTGAGGGTTTTCCACATGATTTCAAAAGCAGCTGGAGGCATATCCGGGTGCCGAATGATATTGTGGTTTTTACCTAGCAGCTCCTCTTCAGAAAAACCACTGATTTCAATGAAATCTTTGTTGGCAAAGGTAATAATACCTTTGGTGTTGGTCTTGGTGACCATGTTTTTGTCGGCAGAGAAAAGCTGCTCTTGGCCGGTCACCGGTAAATTCATTTTCATGGTGTCAGTTCCCTGGGCTATGGAGGGGCTTGGGGCTATTTAGCCCATACCTGCTTGATGACCACCGCTGCGGTGAGGCAATCGGCAAACGGTACCAGGCCCACAATTTCATGGCCTGGCTGCGAGGTATCACGGCGGGCTGGTGTAGATAAAATCATGCCAGTTTTTCCATAAACAGCATAGACCACAGCAGCATCTGGCTTCACGGTAGGGCTTTTAACTACTGCCACTTCGCCAGATTTAATGCGTACCATCGTGCCCGGTGATAATAAACCTGTGACTGAAATTAAAATTCTGCCAATTTCTTCATCAATTTCGGCATTTTTTTTCAGGTAAATTTCTTTAAGAGCAAATTGCGGAAAATAGGCTTGGGCACGGTAAGGCCGTTGTTTGGTCATGGCGCTATAACGGTCGGCCACGGCCAAAATTCTGGCACCTTGCGTTATTTGCTCGGCTGGTAGCTCGGCTGGATAGCCGCTGCCATCCAGGTGTTCATGGTGCTGGCGCACAGCATCGAGCCAAACCGGGTCTGTAACCCCGGCTTTTTGCAGCAGTTGTGCGCCTAGCTCGGGGTGTTGGCGCATTTGTGCCCATAAATCATCAGGCAGTGGGCCAGCATGTTTGTCCATTTCTAGCTGCATTTGAAGTTGGCCTACATCGCGTGTCAGGGCGGCACACACCAAGGAGAACCGCTGCCCAGCATCTAGCCCTTTTTTTTGTGCGATGAGTTCAGTGAGCACTGCGCCCATCATTTGCTGCACCACAATATATGAATTATAACTATCGACACACGGAGCTGCTAAGGCGCTATCAATGTCTTTCTGGCAGATTTTTTGCAGCTCTTGGGCAATTTTGCCGATGCGGGCGCTCACGTCAATTTGCTCGGGGGTTTTGAGCATGGTGGCCAGCACATGCTTGAGGTTCAAAATCAAACTACCCATGTGCTCAAACGGTGACAGCTCTTCAGGCTCGGGAGGCGGGGGGGGAGTCTCCGGGGTGTAGGGCCGCAGATCGGTTTCGGTTTCGTCGTATTGCGCGCCGCGCACCAATAGGCGCGATATTTGCTCGGGCATGTGAATGACCGAGCCACGGCGAAAAAGCAAAGTATTGCTTTGGCTGTAAATAGAAAAACCGATAGGTTCGCCCAGAACGATGTCGCTGTGTACTATTTTTCTCACCGCTACGCCTGCCTTTTTCTGCTCGACAAAATAGAACTTGGCGATGGCAAAAAATTGCTAACACCCAAAGTAGAAGGAAGGGCTATTTTGGCACAGAGAGAAGCAGAAAAAATCAATTAAGCAGCAGCGGCAGATTCTGTTTCAGGGGGGTCGGCCAACTCGTGGGCAATGCGGACAAACTCGTCTTCTTGGGCCACAAAGGCATTGACTACGTCTGGGTCAAACTGGTGCCCAGATTGTTCTATCAGCATCTGGCGCACTTGGGCATGAGAGAAGCCTTCTTTATAGACCCGGCGGCTGACCAAGGCATCATAGACATCGGCCAATGCCATCAAACGCCCAGCCAAAGGAATGGCGCGCCCTTGTAAGCCGTGGGGGTAGCCGGTGCCATCCCAGCGTTCATGGTGGGCTTCGGTCATTTGGCGCGCGTAGTCTAAAAAATTTTGCTTTTCGGGCTGGCTGCTATTGGCAATGATGCGCTCTAGTGCCTGCGCGCCAATCAGGGGGTGGGTTTGCATGACGGCAAATTCTTCGGGCGTAAGCTTGCCGGGCTTTTGCAAAATGCGGTCTGGGATGCCTACTTTGCCGATGTCATGCAGCGGTGCCGATTTGGCCAGCAATTCGATGTCATAGGTGGTGAGGTGCCGATAGCCCGGTGTGCTGGCCAGTTGCCGTGCCAGCACCTTGACATAGCGTTGGGTGCGTAAGATATGGCGGCCAGTTTCTTTGTCGCGCGCTTCTGCCAGCACCGATAGGCTGATGATGATTTCGTCTTGTGCTTCCATCAGGTCGCGGGTACGCAAGCGCAGTTTGTGTGCTGTCATGCCGTATTTGAGCAAGTTCAAAAACAAACTGATGCACACCAGCGCCAGCATGGGCAGCAGTGGTGATAGATGCAAGCCCTGTTGCACCAGTAGGATTTGCGCGGCCCCATAAATGCTACTGGTGCCCAACACTACCCACAGCACCGAACCCCAAACGCCAGCACGGGCCAGCCACCAAGTAGTGAGCAGTCCGACCAACAGCACCGCCAGCCATTCGGCCCCACTAGCCCAAGCGGGCCGGGCAATAAAGCGTCCGGCCAGCAGGTTGTCTATCACCGTGGCATGAAACACCAGCCCATGCACCGAGGTACCAGAAGGGGCTAGGTGTAAATCGCCCAAGCCTATCGCCCAAGTGCCCACTAATACAATTTTGTTGTGGATACGCTCTGGGGCTACCGTGCCCTGCAACACGGCCTGCGCCGAGATGTAGTCCGGGGGCTGCCTGCGCCAATCGAGCAGCAAGTTGCCGCCCCGGTCGAGCGGGATTTGGTGCCCGTTCCAGTGCAGTTGGGTTTCGGTGGCGCTGGCCTGTAAGTGCAAGTGCTGTGGCTTGGTGGCCAGCAGCAGCGTGGCCAAGGCCAACGATGGCTGGTAGCCCGTGCCATCGGGGTGCGGCAGCAGCAGCGGCACCCGGCGCAATTTGCCATCTATATCTTGCAAGGCGTTGGTAAAGCCTTCGGCACCAGCTGCTTGGGTAAGTGGCGCAATGCTACGTAGCTGCCCCTGTGCTTGGGGCCACAACAAAGAGCCCTGCGTGTTGTGCGAGAACACCGTGCCAGCAGGAAAGGGGGGAGGAGGTACAGCGCTGGGGCCAGCCGGTGGTTCAAAAAATTGTAGATAAGAGCCTAACACCGTAGGTACCGCTTGCATGGCTTGGGCTAGGCGCTGCGAGTTGCTATCGCTAGTGCCGCTGGGGCTGCTTGCCAAGATTTGGCCTTGCAAATCACGTTGGCGCTCGCGGGCAATGACATCGGGGGAGCTGCGGTCTGGCTCGGGCATGAGGATATCCAGCGCCACCACGCGCGCACCCAAGCGTTGCAACTGCTCTAGTAGCAAGGCCAGCCGATAACGTGGCCACGGCCATTGACCCAAGGCGGCTAGGCTGGCCTCATCCACCCCCACCAACACCACGGCATCAGAGAACGGCGTTTGGGTACGCGCTGCCAATAGGTGGTCATACACCGCGCCATCGGCTTTGCGTAGCACCACAGGTTGCCATACCGATAGCACCGCCAGCAGTACGCTTAAACACAGGCCCAAGGCATACAGGCGGGTTTTTTCATGGTGCCACGATGCACGCAGACGCTGCAAACCAGCAGATACCACGGGTACGCTCCTGAGCGCTAAGTTTTAGCGCACTACTACCATGACGCGGCGGTTGCGTGGTTCAGGCACGCCGTCTGGAGTAGGCACTAAGGGGTTGTTTTTACCGTGCGAGCTGACATCCATGAGCCGTGCCGCTACGCCGCGTTCTAGCAGCAGCGCCTGCACTTGCGCGGCCCGTTGGTGCGAGAGCACATCATTGAGCTGCACCGAGCCAGTAGTATCGCTGTGGCCGCTGATGCTGACGCGCACCGTGCCCTTTTGCGTGGCTGCCTTGGCAATCTGCTCTAACTGCGCCAGTGCATCGGGGCGCAGTTGGGCGGTGCCGCTTTCAAACAACAAGATAAACACCTTGGCTGGCGCTGGTTCGATGGCCAACACTTCACCAAAGGTGGCAGTAATAAAGTCGGCTTGGGCTGTAGTGATGGCCGAAGGGGTGGCGTTGGGGCCAGTACCAATCTGCGTCATGTCGCCGGCTTTTTGCAATACCTGTCGCCCGGCAGCGGTGCGGACTTCTGCTGTGCCTACGTGGCCGTCGGCATCGGGCACCAACACCACTGATTGGCGCGCGCAGCCGCCCAGCGCCAATAACAAAGCCGCCATGCCATAGAGCGCCCAGCGGGGCCGCAGGGCGGGGGGAAGGTGGTTGCTGCGGCTCATTCTTGCACCTCGATGAGCAGTTTGGTGCCACGCACGGCAATGGTGGCGGTGGGTGTTTGCACCTGTGCGGCTTCAGGGGCCAGCTTGACAATTTGCCCAGTGACATAGGCAAAAGTGCCTTTCAGCAATTTGATGGCCAGTGCCAATTTGCCCTCTTGGGGCGCAAAGGCATAGTCGTTGAGCAACAACTCACTGCCCGAGCCTAAAGAGATGGCCGTGTCATCGGTCAGCACAATGCCCGCTGCCCCCGGACTGCCGGTGCGTATGCGGTCGCCTTGCAGCAGCACCATGCCTGCGCTGGCGGGCAGTGCAGCGCCTGCGCGCTCTACGCTAGCGCTACCCGACAGGTTTTGCAGGTGACCGATGGTTTCAGTGCTTGACTGTGCCCAAGTAGCAGGGGCCAGCGTGGCCAGTGCCAGCGCCCATGCACAGAGAATCTGTGGTTTCATCAAAAAAAGCCCCCCAAGCTTGACATCCTCTCCGGGCTAAACCCCGAAGATTCCTACTGCTAGACGACGATGGCCCGCCGCGAGAATGTTCCGTGCTGCATTCACATCGCGGTCGTGTACCGCCCCGCAATCGCTGCACGTCCATTCTCTTATTCCAAGTCCTGCTCTACCTTTCGGACTGCTGGCGGGGATACTCCCGCAGCACGAGCAAGTCTGGGTTGAATACGCTTCGTTCACTTCCATAAAGACAATACCGGCCTGATGGCTCTTGTATTCCAACATCGTCTTTAGTGATGACCAGCCCGCATCCAGCGCGCTCTTGGCCATCTTGGTTTTCACCAGCTTTGCGCTGGCCACGTCGCCCACGAAGATGGCGGCGTTTTTTCGCACCAGCTCCGTGCTGAACTGGTGCATATCGTCTTTGCGCTGGTTTTTTATCTTGGCGTGGATGGCTTTAACGCGCTTTTTCTTCTTCACCCGCTGTGCTTTGGCCAGTTCTAGTTCATGCTCACGATACCAGCGCCCATGCAGTTTTTTCTCGTTTGAAGCGGTAGCGCAGTCTT
>CAYMAC010000002.1:0-226351 GCA_964388325.1 uncultured Simplicispira sp.
CGTGCTGCGGGAGCATTCCCGCCAGCAGTCCGAAAGGTAGGGCGGGTTTGCGAATCAGGGAATGGACGTGCAGCGACTGCGGAGCGGTACACGACCGCGATGTAAATGCAGCACGGAACATTCTCGCGGCGGGGCATCGTCGTCTAGCAGTAGGAATCTCCGGGGTTTAGCCCGGAGAGGATGTCAACACCATGCCCTCTCCTGCTTTGCCCCCCTCGGCCTCTGCGCCTGCTGGCAGCTTATTGCGGCTGGTGCAACGCTGGCAGCAGGCATGGAATGCGTCTTTGCGCTTTCGGCTGCTGGCACTGGGCTTGATGCCGCTGCTGGTGGTGTTTCCTACGGTGATTGGGGTATTGGTAGTGCTGGGGGGCGAGCGGGCTAACCATTTACTGCTATCGAATCTGCGCGGCAATTTGGCCAGCAGCCGCAATTACCTAGACCAAGTAAAAACCGATGTTGGCTTGCGCGTAGAGCAGTTGGTGCATACCGAACGGCTGAACCAGTTACTCAGCCAACGCGCCCCCGAAGCCGACATCAACGAAGCCCTGAACACTGCCGCCAAGGGGGGCGGACTGCATTTTTTGCTGATTGCCCAAGCCGATGGCACAGTGATTGCCTCTAGCACCGGCTTGCAGCGCGGTGGCCGTTTGCCCACTTCGTATGTGATTCGGCAAGCGCAAATTGGTGTTACCAACACCGCCTACGAGCGCTTTGAATTAGAAGAGCTGGCAGCGTTTTCACCGCAGTTTCCCAAGCTGGCCCAAGTCTCGCTGCCGCCTACGGCCCCCAATGCCTCCACCCATACCCCGGTGCGCGGCCTGCTGCTCAATGCAGCTGCCCATTTTCCCTTGGGGGTAAACAACCCCGATGTTATTTTGGTCGGTGGTATTTTGCTCAACCAAAATGCCCCGCTGATTGAGCACATGCGCGAGCTGATTTTTCCGGTAGGTAGCTTGCCCGACGATGCCGAAGGCATGGCGGCTATTTTTGTCGATGGGGTGCGTATTGCCATCAGCCGCCAGCGCCAACGCGGCAGCCACGATGTGGGGGCGCTGGCCAGGCCGGAGGTGCTGCAAACCGTACTAGAGCAAGGCCAAAGTTGGCTAGGCAAAACCTTTTTGAACGATGAACAGCACCTGACCGGCTACGAATCTATCCGCGATGGGCACGGCCAGCGCATTGGCATGATTGCCGTGGCCTTTCCGTATGGCCCCTACCAAAAAATGATGCTCATGCTGTTGGCCTTGGTAGCGGGCCTACTGGCACTGGCCATGCTGGCGCTATCGCTGTTGTTTCTGCGCGCTGGGCGCGCCCTGACCTCACGACTGCACGCCGTCAGCAGCACTATGGTTGCCATCAGCCAAGGCCAGCGCGCGGCCCGCGTGGGCACGCCCCAATATGAGGATGAATTGGGGCAACTCATGCGCCATTTTGATGCCCTGCTCGATACCATTGAGCGCCAAAATGCCCAGCAACAGGCCGCGCAAGCCCACATCGTCGAAGAAGCCTCGCGTCGGCGCGCCCTGTTTGAACACGAGCGCGATGGCGTACTCATTCTCAACCCTGATGGCAGCGTGTTTGAAGCCAACCCGCGCTCTGCTGCCTTGCTCGGTTATAGCCCGCACGAGATGCAGCAAATGCACCTTTACCACTGGGAAGCCCACTACAGCCGTGCCGAAATCACCGTTTTGCTGGCCGAAATAGGCGAACATGGCCGTTTTTTAGAAACCACACTGCGGCGCAAGGATGGCAGCACCTTTCCCGCAGAATTGAGCCTCAGCCGCGCCTACTGGAGCGACCGCACCTTTGTGCTGGTGCTACTGCGCGACATTACCGAGCGCTACGCCATCCAAACCGAGTTAGAGCTGTACCGACTGGACTTAGAACGCCTGGTAGTGCAACGCACCAAAGAACTGCAAGACCGCTCCGAACAGCTCAACACCATCTTTGCCCTCAGCCCCGATGGGTTTGTGCTGTTTAACCGCCGCCTCAAAGTAGCGTTTGCCAACCGGGCTTTTTTACACATGCTGGGGCTAGAGTCTGAACAAGTGCTTGGCTTAGATGAGAATGATTTTTCTGGATTATTGGCGCGCAAATCTTTGGTGCAGGCCAGTTTTCCGGGGGTCGCTGCCTTACGCACTGCCCACAAAAAACAACGTCAATCTAGCCAAAGCACCAGCGCAGAGACACACGAGCAGCGCCAACTGTTTGAACTGGCCGCTCCCGCCAGCCGGGTGATTGAAGTGTTGATTCGCATGTCCGAGGCCGCCACGGTATCGCAGATTTTGTATTTCCGCGATGTCACCCACGAAACCGAAGTGGACCGCATGAAAAGCGAGTTCCTCTCTACCGCTGCACACGAGCTACGCACACCAATGGCCAGCATCTACGGCTACGTAGAACTGCTACGGATGCGCGAGTTTGATGCGCCCAAACGCAAGCAACTGCTAGAGACGGTATCGCGCCAATCAGAACTGATGTCTTCCATCATTAATGAATTGCTGGATTTAGCGCGCATCGAATCGCGCCGGGGCAAAGATTTTGTGCTGGAGCATGTGGCCTTGCAAGAAGTGCTGGCCGAAGTGGTAGCGGGCTACAAGCCACCAGCCGAGCGCCTACCGCCACACTTGCCCGCTAGCGAAGTGCCGCTATGGGTACAAATTGACCGCAAAAAACTACAGCAGGCGCTGCTCAATATCTTGTCTAACGCCTACAAATACTCACCGCAAGGCGGCGAGGTGCAATTGCGCTACTGCCATGCCCATACCGAAGGCCACGGCCCACAAGTGGGCGTGGAGGTACAAGACCAAGGCATCGGCATGACACCCGAACAAGTGCGGCGCGTCTGCGAACGTTTTTACCGTGCCGATGCTTCGGGGCAAATTCCGGGCACCGGCTTGGGCATGAGCATTGTGAAAGAAATTGTCGAACTCAGTGGCGGCCAACTGCACATCGAAAGCCACTTAGGCCAAGGCACTACCGTGACGCTGTGGCTGCCGCAGTCCGAGCCACCCCCTTTGGCTGCCCGCCCTGAAACCCCACCACCAGCATGAGCTGCCCAGCGTGAAATAATCGGGTATTCCTTCGTAGATTGAACCCCAACAGAGAACCCCACCATGAGCGACGACACCCAACAACGCATCGACACCTTGGTCAAATCCAGTCCCATTTTGCTGTTCATGAAAGGCACGGCCAGCTTTCCGCAATGCGGCTTTTCGGGCCGTGCGGTGCAAATCCTTAAAGCCTGTGGCGTGGACCCCAAAACCATCGTCACGGTGAACGTGTTAGAAGACGATGCCATCCGCCAAGGCATTAAAGAATACAGCCACTGGCCCACCATTCCACAGCTCTACATCAAGGGCGAGTTCATTGGCGGCTCCGACATCATGATGGAGATGTACGAATCGGGCGAATTGCAGCAAATAGTGTCTGCGGCTTAAAACGCCCCGCAGTTTTCACACAAATGCCATCAGTGGCCTCAAAAATGGGTGCTTTGCTTTTTTGCATTCCATACGCCCTTCGGAGCCTCTGATGACCGCCCCCAACACCTACGACGACAACGAAATTGTCAACCCGTCCAGCAATTTGCACATGGACGCACTCATTGCCACGCGCCTCAGCCGTCGTCAGGCGCTCAAGGGTGGCATGAGCGTCACTGCTGCCGCCTTATTGGGCAGCGTTAGCCTAAGCGCTTGTGGTGGCTCAGACAGCGATGACGCAGCCGAGCGTCTGCAACTGGGCTTTAATGCCGTGGCCAAAAATACCAACGATTGGGTCACGGTGCCCGAAGGCTACCAAGTTAGCATCTTGCACGCGCTAGGAGACCCGCTGCAGTTTGGTGAAGAATCTTGGAAGGGCGACGGCAGCGAGAGCGCCGAGTCCTACAACCGCCGTGTGGGCGATGGCCACGATGGCATGTATTACTTTGGCCTATCGGACGATGGCAAATTTAATGCCGAGCGCTCTGACCGTGGCCTGCTGGCCGTCAACCACGAGTATGTTGTCGCCCCCTACGCCCTGCACCCCAATGGCATAACTGCTGGTGCCGCCCGCGTGCCCTCCGAAGTAGAAAAAGAAATTTACGCCCACGGTGTCAGCATTGCCGAAGTCAAGCGCAGCACCGGCAATGACATGGCGCTGGTGCGCGGCTCGCGTTTTAACCGCCGCATTACTTCGGCCACCGAAATGGCGTTTACCGGCCCGGTGCAAGGCCATGCACTGGTGCAAACCAAATTTTCACCGGATGGCCGCAAAACCCGTGGCACCAACAACAACTGCGCCAATGGTTACACCCCTTGGGGCACCTACCTGACCTGTGAAGAAAACTGGCTCAACGTGGTCAGCCGTGCCGCTGGCGACGATGCCAAGCGCAGCGCCAAAGAAGTGGCCGGCCTCAAACGCTATGGCCTGCCAGAAAACCGCAAAAGCCCCTACGCTTGGGAAACCGCTGGCAGCGATGATTTGTTTGCGCGCTGGACATCCTCGGTCACTGGGGCCAGCGCCAGCGAAGATTACCGCAACACCGCCAACACCTTTGGCTGGGTGGTAGAGATTGACCCCTTCAACCCCACTTCCACCCCGGCCAAGCGCAGTGCCTTAGGCCGCTTCAACCACGAAGGTGCATGGCCAGCCCCAGCGGTGGCCGGTCAGCCGGTGGTGTTTTACATGGGCGATGATGCGCGCAACGAGTACATCTACAAATTTGTTTCTAAAGCCGTCTGGAACCCGCAAGACGTGAACGGTGGCATGGCCGCAGGGGCCAAATACTTGGACGAGGGCACACTGTATGTAGCCAAGTTCAATGCCGATGGCAGCGGCCAATGGCTAGAACTAAGCTATGGCAAAAATGGCCTCGATGCCAGCAATGCTGCCTACCCATTTGCCGACCAAGGCGATGTGGCAACCCATGCCCGCTTGGCCGCCGACAAAGTAGGTGCCACCAAGATGGACCGCCCAGAATGGGGCGCAGTGCATCCCCGCAATGGCGAGGTGTACATGACCCTGACCAACAACAGCAACCGGGTTGACCCCAACGCCAGCCCCACGGGCAGCCAGCTCAAGCCCGATGCCGCCAACCCACGTTACTACAGCGACGTTTACAACAACGCCGATGGCAGCAGCAAAACCAACAAGGGCAACCCCAACGGCCACATCGTGCGCTGGCGCGAAGACCGTGGCAACGCCGCCGCCACCGCTTTTGCTTGGGACATCTACCTGTTTGCCGCCCAAGCCGATGCCGCTGGCGATGTCAACCTGTCGGGCCTGACCGCCGTGAACGATTTTTCTAGCCCCGACGGCCTATATTTTGACCAGCGCGGCCTGTTGTGGATTCAGACCGACGACGGCGCTTACACCGATGTCACCAACTGCATGATGCTGGCCGCCGTGCCCGGCCAAGTGGGCGATGGCGGCGTAGTCACTGCGGCAGGCGGCACCACCACGCGCAAGGGGGCCAATGCCTCGCCCGACAATCTGCGCCGCTTTTTGGTCGGCCCCAAAGAGTGCGAGATTACCGGCATCATTGTCACCCCCGATGGCAAAACGCTGTTCTTTAATGTGCAGCACCCCGGCGAAGACGGCAACTTGGCCAAGCTTAGCAGCCATTGGCCCGCCAGCCAGACTAACCCCGCCGCCACCCAGCGCCCACGCTCGGCCACCGTGGTGGTAACGCGCACCGATGGCGGGGCTATCGGCCTGTGATAGTTCTTTGATGGTTTCTCATCGAGAGGATTAATTTTTTGGCGCAAACGGTGTAAACCAGCCAGCAGCCGCCTACGGGCGGCTTTTTTTTGCCTGTTGTGCGCCAGCAGCTACACTGTCTGCTGCAACACACAGCCCGGCCTATGCTGTGTTTTTGCCCCCCAAAATGCACTACCACCTGTTGTTTATTCTGGCCCTGATTGCCACCAGTGCCTTCTTTTCTGCCGCCGAAATTTCTTTAGCAGCCTCGCGGCGCTTGCGCCTGCGCCAAATGGCCGACGATGGCAATGTGCGTGCGGCACGGGTATTACGCACCCAAGAGCAGCCGGGCGACTATTTCACCGTGGTGCAAATTGGCCAAAATGCGGTGGCTATTTTGGGCGGCATTGTGGGCGAAGGGGCGCTCAGTCCGTCACTGACGGCTTTTTTTGCTTGGTGGCTACCAACGTCTGCTGCCCAAACGGCGGGGTTTTTGTGCTCCTTTTTGCTCATTACCTCACTGTTCATTTTGTTCTCTGATTTGCTGCCCAAGCGCTTGGGCATGGCCGAGCCAGAGCAGTGGGCCTTGCGCCTGCACCGGCCCATGCTGCTGTGCATGACACTGCTGCGCCCCTTGGTGTGGTTTTACAGCCGCTGTGCCGATGCTTTGTTTCGGCTGTTGGGGCTGTCGTCTTTGCGCGATGAACGCATTACCTCCGATGACATTTTGGCCATGATGGAAGCAGGCACCCAAGCGGGCGTGCTGGCCGCCAGCGAGCAGCAAGTGATTACCAATGTATTTGAGCTAGACACGCGCATGGTCAGCAGTGCCATGTCACAACGCGAGCGCATTTCTTTTTTCCGCCGCGATGAATCCGACGCGGTGATTCGGCTACGCATTGCTGCCGAACCCTTTTCTACCTACCCGGTGTGCGAGGGCGACATTGACCATGTGATTGGCTATGTGGATGCCAAAGACCTGTTTCAGCGCGTACTCAATAGCCAGCCCATTTCTTTGCAAGACGATAGCCTGATACGCAAAGTTCTTATCATGCCCGACCGGCTCACGCTGGCCGAAGTGCTCACCCAGTTTCGCCAAGCGCACGAAGATTTTGCCGTGATTGTGAATGAATACAGCTTGGTGGTGGGCGTAGTCACGCTCAACGATGTGATGAGCACCGTCATGGGCGATTTGGTCTCGCCCTTTGACGAAGAACAAATTGTGCAGCGCGATGCCGACTCTTGGCTGATTGACGGCATCACCCCGATTGGTGACGTGCTACGGGTGCTGCACTTGGATGAGCTACCGCATACCGGAGACTATGAAACCTTGGCTGGCTTTTTGATGGTAATGCTGCGCCGCGTACCCCGGCGTACCGATAGCGTGAGCTGCGCTGGCTATAAATTTGAAGTGCTGGACGTGGACAGCTACCGCATTGACCAAGTGATGGTGTCACGCTTAGGCCATGCCGAACCCAGTAGTCTACTGGCTTAACTGCCCGAGCCAGTCAGGTAAAACGCCGACCAATAAAACGGGTGTGGATAGCGCGCACGCAACTTATTTTGCGCTTGGCGCAAAGCTTGGGTTTTACTGACACCAGTAGCCACGGCTTGGTAAAAATCTTGCATCAAATCGGCAGTGGTTTCGTCATCTACCTCCCACAGGCTGGCCACCACGTTATGCGCCCCCGAATAGATAAAGGCGCGCGTTAGCCCGACCAAATCATCGCCGCTCATGATGCCACCCAAACCAGTCTCGCAGGCCGATAGCACCACCAAATCCGCGCCCAAACGCAGGTTGTACAGCTCATTGACAGTGAGTGAGCCATCGTCTTGCGGTGTTTTGGCCAGCAACACACGCGAGGCCAACGGCGTGCTGGCATTGAACTGCCCGTGTGAAGCCACATGCACATAGCGGTGCGTGGGGGCTAACTCTTTAAATGCCGTCTCAGTGGCCGCCCCACGCACCAGCAGCGTGCTTTGTGCCATGCCTTTGGCAATATGGCGCGCCTCCACTTCGGCGCTGGGCAAATCAAACTTGGCATCGCCCAAATCCGGGTTACCAAACACCAGCAAGGGCTTGGCAGACGCGTTGGAGGCGCTGGCCAAATACAGCAGCACGCTAGAGCTGGGCAACATCCGCAAATTGGAACGCGCCACCAAGGGGGCATCGCCATCGTGCAGCATAGAGAACGGCAAATAATGCAAGATGCCATGCGGCACAATTAACAAATCTTTGCCCGTGATATGTTGGCCTAAAGGAGCCAATAAGCGCTGGTGTAGTTTGCGCGCCAAGTCTTGCACGGTTTGCGCCGATTCTTCCGGCTCTTTCATGGCTTGGCGCAAGGCACGGATGTCTTCTTCCAATTGCGCCGGGTCTAAAGTTACCGCCTTCACCCCTTGGGCATCGGCCACAAAGGCCACCAAGGTATCTTTGGAACCATAAAACTCCAACAGCACCTCGTTGGGGCGCAAACGCTGCTGGATGGCGGGCAAAGAGGCCGGGGCCACCGTGACCAACGAGGCCAACTCGGGCCGACGCTGGCGCAACTCTGCGGTGGTTTGGCTCCAGCGGCTGCGGGTACGCACGCCTTGGGCTGCATCGCTGGCTCCTTGCACCCGAATTTCTTGGTCTGCTGCTTCTAGTTGGTTTAATTCACTGGCGGTGTTGGGGCCAAACTCTTTTTTGCTGGCCAGCAAATCCACCAAGGCACGCGATTTAGCCCGCTCGGCCACCTCTAAGGCTTGGGCCTGCTGGCCAACACGCAAACTGGCCGATACCAAGCGCATGTACACCGCCTGTTTATCGGCCACAAAGCCAATTTTGTTGATTTCGGTGTGGATGGTAGCGCGCTGGCGCTCGATGATGTCAATGGCGCGGCGGTAGTAGTCGATGGCTTCGGACAGCTGGCCTTCTTGCTCGGCAATACGCCCCCGGTCGTAGAGCATCAGCCAGTAAATTTCGCCATTGGCGCTGGCAGCTGGAATGGCCAACAGCTTGTCTAAATCGGCCTTGGCTTCTGCGATGCGCCCCGTTTCTAGGCGGCATTTGGCCAACAAATAACCACGCGGCAAATCGGCCCACATCCAATAATTGAGACCTTGGAAGGTAGCCCCGCTGAACAAATTGTCCAGAAAGCGGCGCAACTTAAAGTAGCGGTCGCCTTCTAGCAAAGTGGCGGCTTCGGCAAAACGCCCCAAGGCCACTTGGCTGCGGGCAATGGCAAACACCCGTGTGGGCGCATAGTCGTCAAACAACGGAAAAGCCACCGACATTTTTTCGAGCTGTGGCAACAGTTTTTCTGCCTCGGCGCGCTGGCCGTTCATGACGGCGGCCACAATGCGCGTGGACATGGCTTGCAGCTCAAAATCGCGGTCGTCGGAGCCTTCTTGCTTAATCCAATCCATCACCCCTTTGGCTTGGGCCGAGGCTTGGGCGTACAAGCCCAACTCTAATTGCGCTTCGGCACGCATCAGGCCAATGGCTGGGGTGGCATCATCTAAACCAAACAGGCGCGTGCGCTTGTCACCTTGGGCCACCTGCTGCTCTAGTTGGTCTAGACAGGCAAACAGGCGGTTGTAGCGTTTAGTTTTGGAATAGGCAAAGCACAGCGCGTGCTGGTCACGCGAACCCAAAGGCCGCCGGGCGGCCTCGGTTTCGAGCAGGGTTTCAAGCTGGCTGTATTGGCCGTTGGCCGCCAGCTTGACGGTTTCTAGGTCTATGCCTGCTGCCGCATGGCCTGCCCATGCCACCAGAGACACAGCAAGGATGGCATGGCGCAGTGCAGGCATAACCCCACCTTTCAGCGTAAAAACCGATGATTAGAACCAGTAACCGAAGTTAATCTTCCAAGTATCACCGCTCTTAGAATTGACATAACCCAAGCCAGCGCGCAAGAAACTACGCGCCGAGAAAGCACTCTTGTTGGTGCCGAGTGTAATGCCAATTTCTTGGCTATTGTCAGCAAAGGGTTTATCACCAAAATAACGGGTGTCAATTAGTGAATACTCTAATGACATCTTCGTTCCCTTCACAGTAACGGGTTGCAACAACATGATGCCGTTACGCATACCGGTGGTAGTAATGTCGGGGTTGAAAGCGTAGTCGCCCGAAGAGAACTTGCCCGTTTTGTAAATGCCCAGCATATTGCCAATGGCCAAATCAAAGCCCTTCATGGGAATGATATAGGCGCTACCAATAGTGGCCGAATACAGCCCCGCCACGGTGGCCAAGTCGTCTGAGCCTACTACCGAATATTTCACACCGGGGGTCAGCGTCCAGTTGTCGTTCATGGGGAAGCGGTAAGCCACACCAAAGCCTGCATGAATGCTCTTAGCACCACCCACATCGGTGTAGGTAATAGGCAATTGCAACACCAGTTGGCGGCGCGGGTCAATGTCATTGCGGAAGGTGTAAGACAGCGGCACACTCATAGACTTGACGCTGGTGTCATTGACTTTGGTGGAGCTGTAGCTGGCACCCAATCCGGTCAAGTTGCTTACTTTGCCATCTTGGCTGGCTTCTTTGGCTTGGGCGGCAGGGGCGGCCACATTGGTGGCTACGCCAGCAAAGCTGTTGTCAAAATCAGCAGCCAAGGCGTTGGGAATCAATCCACCCTCGCCAGTGATAGGGCTAAATGGTGAATTTTTAGCCTGATAGTTCATGATCTTGCCGATCACGTTGTTGTTCTTGAGGTAGTCCTCTAGCTGGTCCAAACTTTCATCACGTGTGGCACCGTTGAAATTTTCGTTGATACCCAGCGCCGGAATGACAAAATTGAGTTGGGTGCTAGATTGGGCAAATCCCAATTGCGTCAGCAGACTGTTAAAGCCGCCTTGGGTAGAGATGGCATCAAGCTGGGTGTTAGCGCCGGGCAAAACACTGCTCAAGCTGGTGGCGCGCAGGGTGTCAATAAAATCTTGCGCCGTAGTAGCGTTAACGGATGCACAACGTCCTACCGTGAAATCATTCACGCTGAGGGTGTAGGGCCGCTCGGTTAATACATCTGCCACATTGACACAGGTAGCCGCTGCGCTACCCGCCATTAACATGCCACCAGTGGCAACCACCATTGCTAGGATATTTTTACGCATCTCCACTCTCCTTTGCTTAGCTTGCTATTAAATTTGTAGCTAAATGTGCTAGCGCACAATGCTTTTAACATTCTGCTACAAATTGGAGTGAACTTGCATAATTTTTTGCTTAACGCGCAGTTTGATTCACTGCTTGGCTTATTAGGCAAATAGTTAGGTTGACAAATTTTCAAGCACTTACACTGCCCGCGCCATTGAAAATCCAATTGCGCTGTGCGGTAAACACCGCATTCGGGTACGGGTCTCGGCCCCGGCTACCGTTGTAGCGTCCCAAGGCCATGAACAAGTCACCGCGTTCGCGCTCTAGGTAGTGGCGCAAAATGACGCAACCAAAGCGCAGATTGGTTTGCATATGGAACAGCTTGCCGGGGTCACCGTCGCCAATCACGCGCGTCCAAAACGGCATCACCTGCATATAACCGCGCGCCCCGACGCTAGAAATGGCGAATTTGCGAAAAGCACTTTCCACATGAATCAGCCCCAGCACCAACGATACATCCAGCCCGGCGCGTTTGCTCTCGTACCAAGCGGTTTGCAGAAAGTCGCGGCGCACTTCTAAATCGGGCTTGCGCTTGCGTAGGCGCTCGCTCATGGCCGTCATCCAGTGCAGATAGGCAATGCGCGCCTCGGTAGAGGCAAACTCTGGCTCGGGCGGCGCTAAATTGAGTACCGCAGAACTGAGCGCGGTACGCACCGAGTCAATCAGCGGCTCTTCTAGTTGGCCGCCAGCATGGGCCGCCGTGGGGCCGCCCAACCACAGTGCTGGCGCGGCCACCAGCGCACCCAAAGAGGCCAAGCTGGCGCGGCGCGAAACCCCAGCACCCGCAGCGTTGCGGTGCGCGCTCATAGGCCCAGTTGGCCCTTGAGGTGGGCCAAAACGTCAGCGGTGGCAATTTTGGTGGCAGCGGCATCACGGCGGTGTTGGTACTCCACTATGCCTTCTTTGAGGCCCCGGTCGCCAATGGTGATGCGGTGCGGCACGCCAATCAGTTCCCAATCGGCAAACATCGCGCCGGGGCGCTCGCCACGGTCGTCCAGAATGACATCGATGCCCTCGGCCAGCAATTGGACGTACAGGGCTTCAGCAGCCTCTTTGACGGCAGGAAAGCGGTCGGGGGTAATGGGGCACAGCGCCACGGTAAACGGGGCGATGGCATCGGGCCAGATAATGCCGCGCTCGTCGTGGTTTTGTTCGATGGCGGCAGCAGGCAGACGGGTAATGCCAATGCCGTAGCAGCCCATTTCAAAAAAGGCCGGTTTGCCATCTTCAGCCAAGAAAGTGGCATTCATGGCCTTGGAATACTTGGTACCCAGATAAAACACATGGCCCACTTCGATACCGCGCTCAATCGCCAGTGCACCTTGGCCGTCGGGGGATGGGTCTCCGGCTAGTACATTACGCAAGTCTGCCACGCGTTCAGGCTCGGGCAGGTCGCGCCCCCAGTTGATGCCGCTGGTGTGGTAATCGGGCACATTAGCACCAGAGACCCAATCAGCCAGCACAGCTACTTCGCGGTCTACCACCAGTTGCACCGGCTTTTGCAGTTTCAATGGCCCCAGATAGCCCGGCTCGCAACCAAAGTGTTCCACAATTTCTGCGGTAGAGGCAAAGCGGAAGCCGTGGTCTAAACCGGGCACCTTGGCCACTTTGATTTCATTCATCTCGTGGTCACCGCGCAGCAGCAGCAGCCAGATTTGGCTTTGGATAATTTCGCCCTGCTCATTGGTTTGGTCGGTGGCCAAAACGATGGATTTGACGGTCTGTTGCAACGGCACGCCCAGCAAAGCGGCCACATCAGCGCAACTGGTTTTGCCGGGGGTAGAGACTTGGGCCAGCGGCTGGCTGGCGGCGGGGCGGGCTTGGCTGGGGGGCAAAGCCTCGGCTTTTTCTAGGTTGGCGGCGTAGTCGCTGTTCGGGCAATACACAATCGCATCTTCGCCAGTGGCAGCAATCACTTGGAATTCTTCGCTCAAGTCGCCGCCAATGGCACCGCTGTCGGCAGCCACCGCGCGATAGGTCAGGCCAAAACGGTCAAAAATACGGCGGTAGGCGGCGGCCATGACTTGATAGCTGGCTTTGGCGCTGGTTGGGTCGCGGTCAAAGCTGTAGGCATCCTTCATGACAAACTCGCGCCCACGCATCAGGCCAAAGCGCGGGCGGCGCTCGTCGCGGAATTTGGTTTGGATTTGGTACAAGTTCTTGGGTAACTGCTTGTAGCTCTTGAACTCTTGGCGCGCAATGTCGGTCACTACCTCCTCGCTGGTGGGTTGGATAACAAAATCGCGCCCGTGCCGGTCTTGAATGCGTAGCAGTTCTGGCCCCATTTTGTCGAAGCGGCCTGTTTCTTGCCACAATTCTGCCGGTTGCACTACGGGCATGGTCAACTCGATGGCCCCGGCGCGGTTCATTTCTTCGCGCACGATGGCTTCTACCTTGCGAATCACGCGCAGGCCCATCGGCATGTAGTTGTAGATGCCAGCACCCAACTTTTTAATCATGCCTGCACGGGTCATGAGCTGGTGGCTGACCACTTCGGCATCAGCGGGGGCTTCTTTAAGGGTAGAAATCAGGAACTGGGAGGCTTTCATCGCAATGCGGCTGGCCCATAGAACAAGCGCCCCTTGTGGCGTGCAAAGGGCCGTGCATAATGGACTCAGTTTAAAAAAATTGGGGTTTGATTATGCTTGACCGGGACGGCTTTCGGCCCAACGTCGGCATCATCCTGCTCAACCAGAGAAACCAAGTGTTCTGGGGCAAACGCATACGCACCCACAGTTGGCAGTTTCCGCAAGGTGGTATTGACCGGGGCGAGACCCCTGAGCAGGCCATGTTCCGCGAACTCCACGAAGAGGTGGGCTTGCAGCCTAGCCATGTGCGCGTGGTTGCCCGCACCCGGGACTGGTTGCGCTACGAGGTGCCTGAGAGGTACGTTCGCCGCGATATACGCGGCCACTACAGAGGCCAAAAACAAATTTGGTACTTGCTACAACTGATCGGTTATGACTCCGATCTTAATCTACGCGCCAGCAGCCACCCAGAGTTTGACGCTTGGCGCTGGAACGATTATTGGGTGCCGCTGGATGTGGTGGTAGATTTTAAGCGCGGCGTTTACCGCATGGCGCTGACCGAATTGGCGCGTTTTTTGCCGCGCCACGAGCAGCGCAACCGCTATTTGCGCGGTGGTGGGTTTCGTGGGCGCGATGCGGAGCAAGGGTATGGCGGTGGCATGTTGCTACGCCACGGGCATTTGCTGCTGCACCGCGATATGGAGCTGCCGCCCGGTGCTACGTTTGACCCAGACCCCGGCACCAATTTTGCACCTGAGCCGCAGCCTAGTCCATTGACACCAGCATAGGCGTAAGTTAAATCTAGCCGCCCATCAGCACTAAGTTGTCGCGGTGAACCATTTCGGGTTCTGCGGCATAGCCTAGTAGGGCTTCAAACTCTAAAGAGGGTTTGCGGCACAGTAGGCGCGCCTCGGCGCTGGCGTAGTTAGCCAGCCCACGGGCAATTTCTGCGCCGCTGGCATCGCGCACGGCAATGACATCACCACGGGCAAACTCGCCCTCTACTGCTGTCATACCGATGGGCAGTAGGCTTTTGCCTTCGTGACACAGTTTGGTGGCAGCGCCATCATCCACCACTACGGCACCGCGCAGTTGCAGGTGGTCGGCCATCCACTGCTTGCGCGCTTGGGTTTTGGCCGTTTGTGCTACCAGCAGCGTGCCTATGCTTTGGCCCTGCACGAGGCGCAGCAGCACATCGGGTTCACGCCCCCAGGCAATCACGGTAGAAGCACCCGAACCCGCCGCGCGTTTGGCCGCCAAGATTTTGGTAATCATGCCGCCCCGGCCAATGCTGGAGCCTGCGCCACCGGCCATGGCTTCGAGGGCAGGGTCACCGGCTTTGGCTTCGTGGACAAACTGTGCCGCTGGGTCGCGGCGCGGGTCGGCGGTATAAAGTCCCTTTTGGTCGGTCAGGATGACCAAGGCATCGGCCTCGACCAAATTGGCCACCAAGGCACCCAAAGTGTCATTGTCACCAAACTTGATTTCATCGTTGACGACGGTGTCGTTTTCGTTAATCACCGGCACCACGCCCAAGCCCAGCAGGGTCAGGAGCGTGCTACGCGCGTTAAGGTAGCGCTCACGGTCGGCCAAATCGGCGTGGGTGAGCAGCACCTGCGCGCTACCAATGCCATTTTCGCGCAGCTTGGTTTCGTACATCTGCGCCAGCCCCATTTGGCCTACAGCAGCAGCCGCTTGCAATTCGTGGATTTCTTTGGGGCGAATCGTCCAGCCTAGGCGTTTCATGCCTTCGGCAATGGCCCCGCTAGAGACCATAATCACTTCGCGTGGCACGCCATCGGCACTGCCACGCACCAACGCGGCCAACTGGCGGCTCCATTCACCAATGGCGACTTCATCCAGCCCCCGGCCTTCGTTGGTGACCAGACTGGAGCCTACCTTGACCACCAAGCGGCGCGCATGGCGCAGCACATCCGAAACTTGATTTGCGTTCATGTTCATCGGGAAGAAAAACGGGCTCAGGTGGGATCGACAAAGCGGGGATCGACTTCTTCGCCTTTGTCCTTAAAGCGTGGATCTACCTCGGCCACTGGGGCTTGTTCGGCAATCTGTTGCGCCTTGACATGGCGGTAAATGGCATGAATCAGACCCTCGCAGCCTTCGCGCGTCAGGGCAGAGATTTCAAACACCGGCCCCTTCCATTTGAAGCGCTTGACAAAATCGGCCACCAATGCGGCGCGTTCGTCTTGCGGCACCATGTCTAGCTTGTTGAGCACCAGCCAACGCGGTTTGTCGTGCAGGGCTTTGTCGTATTTTTTCAGCTCGCCGACAATGGCTTTGGCTTGCGCCACTGGGTCCACGGCATCGTCAAACGGGGCCATGTCGATGATGTGCAGCAGCAGGCGGGTGCGTTGCAGATGGCGCAAAAACTGGTGGCCCAGCCCAGCGCCTTCAGAAGCACCTTCAATCAGCCCCGGAATATCGGCAATCACAAAGCTTTGCTCTGGCCCCACGCGCACCACGCCCAAATTGGGGTGCAGGGTGGTAAAGGGGTAATCGGCAATTTTGGGCCGGGCGTTGGATACCGCCGCGATAAAAGTGGATTTGCCCGCATTGGGCATCCCCAGCAGGCCCACATCGGCCAGCACTTTAAGTTCTAGCTTGAGGTTTTTGCGCTCACCGGGCCAGCCGGGTGTTTTTTGTCGAGGGGCGCGGTTGATAGCGCTTTTGAAACGCAGATTACCAAAACCGCCATCGCCGCCTTTGGCAATGGTGATGACTTCGCCCGGCTCTAGCAATTCATACAGCACTTCGCCGGTTTCGGCGTCGGTGATGATGGTACCCACGGGCATTTTCAGCGTGATGTCGTCTCCGGCAGCACCGAACATATCCGAACCCATGCCGTGCTCGCCGCGCTTGGCTTCGTGGCGGCGCGAGTAGCGGTAATCCACCAGCGTATTCAGATTCGGGTCGGCTATGGCAAACACATGGCCGCCACGACCGCCATCGCCACCGTTGGGGCCACCAAATTCCTTGTATTTTTCGTGCCGGAACGACACGCAACCATTGCCACCATCACCGGCGGCAATGTCTATGTAGGCTTCGTCAACGAATTTCATGAGGGTTCCAGTGTACAAAACAGCGGCTTGCGAGGCTAACCCGTGTCAGCCAAAAAGCACAAAGCCCCGACCAGGCGGGGCTTGGGAGGCCGTGAGGGGGTAAGCCTCAGGCTGCAGCAGTTACGTTGACCATGTGCTTGGACAACGCACCCTTGGTAGAGAACGACACGTGGCCATCTACCAGAGCAAACAGCGTGTGGTCTTTGCCCACACCGACGTTGACGCCGGGATGGAACTTAGTGCCACGCTGGCGCACGATGATAGAGCCAGCGCTGATGAGTTCACCGCCGAAAGCCTTTACACCGAGCATTTTGGGCTTGGAATCGCGCCCGTTTCGCGTAGAGCCGCCGCCTTTTTTCTGTGCCATGACTAAAGCTCCTGTTTAAGCAGCGATGTCGCCGATTTGCAGTTCAGTGAACTGCTGACGGTGACCTTGGCGTTTTTGATAGTGCTTGCGACGGCGCATCTTGAAGATGTGCACCTTGTCGTGCTTGCCGTGGGCAACCACGGTTGCCTTGACAGTAGCGCCGGACACCAGGGGAGTGCCAACCTTGATTTCAGCGCCGTTGCCGACGGCCAAAACTTGGTCAATCACGATTTCCTGGCCTACGTCCGCAGCAATCTGTTCTACTTTAATTTTTTCGCCGGAAGCAACGCGATACTGCTTGCCGCCGGTTTTTATGACCGCGTACATGTGAACCTCTTGGTTTGTGAGTTTCCATAAAAGAATTTTCACGGAACCTAAGATTGTACCATCTGACCCTGTGCTTGCATAGTGCGCGCGCACTGCCAGCAGGGCCGTGCAACTTCCTATAATTTGGCCCACCGTTAGCGACCACCACCTTGACAGCTCTTGCCCCCCCACCCTCTGCTACCGCCACCTCGCCGCTTGCCCTGATTCAGGACGATATGCGCGCGGTAGATCAGGTCATTGCCGACCGCCTTGCCTCTGGCGTGCCCTTGGTGGGCCAGATTTCACACTACATCATTGCTGCCGGTGGCAAGCGCCTGCGCCCAGCACTGTTGCTGATGCTCAGTGGCGCGCTGGGCTACCAGCAGGCGCACCGCTTCTCTTTGGCCGCTGTGGTGGAATTTATCCATACCGCTACACTGCTGCACGACGATGTGGTGGATGACTCTACCCTGCGCCGGGGCCGCCCCACGGCCAATGAAACCTTTGGCAACCCGGCCAGTGTGTTGGTGGGTGACTTTTTGTATTCGCGCGCCTTCCAGATGATGGTGGAAGTGGGCCAAATGCGTATCATGGAAATTTTGGCCGATGCCACCAACATCATCTCTGAAGGCGAAGTGTTGCAGCTAATGAACATGCACGATGCCTCGCTCAGTGAGGAGGGCTATTTGCTGGTGATTCGCTCCAAAACCGCCAAGTTGTTTGAGGCCAGCGCTCGGCTGGCGGCAGTATTGGCGGGCAGTAGCACGGAAGTTGAACAAGCCTGCGCCACTTACGGTCAAGCCTTGGGCACCGCGTTCCAAATTATTGATGATGTCTTGGATTACGATGGCGACCCCACCGAACTGGGCAAAAATTTGGGCGATGATTTGCGCGAAGGAAAGGCCACCCTGCCGCTGATTGTGGCTATGCAGCGTGGCACGCCAGAGCAGGCAGCCATCGTGCGCCATGCCATCGAGAACGGCAGTGCCGACCAGTTAGAGCAAATTGTGGCCATTGTGCGCCAAACGGGTGCTTTATTGGCTGCACGAGCCGCCGCCGCCGCTGAAGCACAACGGGCCATAGCAGCATTAGAGTGCTTGCCCAACAATGGATATTCTGCCGGTTTGCTACAATTGGCGGCCCAACTTTTGGATCGGCGCACCTAAATTTTCGGTAGTGGTAGCCCTATCCACCACCATCGGGGTGTAGCTTAGCCTGGTAAAGCGCTACGTTCGGGACGTAGAGGCCGGAGGTTCGAATCCTCTCACCCCGACCAAGAGAGATTACAGTGGGGGAACAGTGGAAATTGACCTGCTACAGAGGGGAATGGGGGAACAAAAACCCCATTTTCCCGAATCCGCGCCAGTCGTTCCCCCGTTTGTTCCCCCGTTTTAGGATGGCTTGCAGTGTACCGGCTTGGCCTAGCTTGCACAATCGCTAGGCGTTCGCCCAACGAAAAAGCCGTTCACCTGTACTAGGTTGAACGGCTTTGTTTTGGTGTGTGGTGGTGATAGGTGGATTTGAACCACCGACATCAGCATTATGAATGCTGCGCTCTAACCAACTGAGCTATATCACCGAACGACCGAAATTATAGCCTAAAAATTACTGGTGTGTGAAGACAGCCTTGCGCTTGTTAACAAAAGCGTCCATGCCTTCTTTTTGGTCAGAAGTGGCAAACAAAGAGTGGAACAGGCGGCGCTCGAACATCACGCCATCAGCCAGGGTGCCTTCAAAAGCGCGGTTGACCGACTCTTTGGCCGCCATGACAGCAATTTGTGAGAAGTCGCTGATGATGAGGGCGGCACCCAAGGCTTCTTCTTGCAGCTTGTCCACGGCTACCACGCGGCTGACCAAACCAGCGCGTTCGGCTTCTTCGGCGTTCATCATGCGGCCTGTCAGGGCCATGTCCATCGCTTTGGCTTTGCCTACGGCGCGCGGCAGGCGCTGGGTGCCACCGGCACCGGGAATTACGCCCAGTTTGATTTCTGGCTGGCCAAACTTGGCGTTGTCGGCGGCAATGATGAAGTCGCACATCATGGCCAGTTCACAGCCACCACCCAAGGCAAAGCCACTGACGGCGGCAATCACGGGCTTGCGAATCGTGCGAATGGTTTCCCAGTTGCGCGTGATGTATTCGCCCTTATAGACATCGGCAAAGCTGTAAGTAGCCATTGCGCCGATGTCTGCGCCAGCGGCAAAGGCTTTTTCGCTGCCAGTGATAATCATGCAGCCGATTTTTTCATCCGCATCAAAGGCTTTCAGGGCTGCGCCCAGCTCGTCCATGAGTTGGTCGTTCAGGGCATTGAGTTGTTTGGGGCGGTTCAGGGTAATGATGCCGACTTTTTCGGCTTCGACGCGCACTTCAATCATTTCGTAGCTCATGGTATCTCCTAGGGTTTATGGGGAATGCAGCCCGCCAATATAACCAAGCTGCAAGACAGCACGGTTTCAGTGGCCAGACAACCACGCTTTGGCGCGTGTGCTATCGGCCACTTTCCAGTGGCTGATGGTGCTGGCACTGGCGCTATCGGCGGCGGGCAACTCTAGCGCTAGGCGCAACAGGCGCTCGCTCCGACACACCAAGGCCGTGACTTGTGTGGCATGGCCAGCATACAGTGCCACATCAGCCAGCTGCTGTAAGCGCCAGCCTTGGCCTTGCACTTCTAGGCCCAACCATTCATCGCCCGCAGCCATGCCTGCGCGTTCAGCTAAGCCGCCGCGCAGCACGCCTTGCACCAGGATGCCGTTTTTATCGCTAGCGCGCAGGCCCAAGGCTTGGGCAATGGGGGCAGGCCCGGTGCTGGCTTCGATGCCGTGGGCCGCCAATAACGCCGCTACGGGCAATTCTGCGGTGCTGTGTACCCAAGCATCTAGCTCGGCATCCAGACTGCGCCCAGCCAACTGCTGCAACACGGCGCGCACATCGGCTTCGGTCATGGGGCCTGCGGCGCAGCGCTGCCACAGCGCTTGCATCACGGCATCGAGGCTGGTTTGGCTTTCTTGGCGCAGGGTTAAATCTAGGCACAGGGCCACCAGTGCGCCCTTGGTGTAGTAGCTGATGGTGGCGTTGGGGGTGTTTTCGTCTTGGCGGTAATACTTAATCCACGCATCCCAACTGGCTTGGGCCACGGTTTGCAACAAGCAACCTGGCGTTTGCTGCACTTGGCTGATGGTCTTGCCCAGCAGCTTGAGGTAGGTGGCCTCGTCGATGAGGCCAGCGCGGTGCAACAACAAGTCGTCGTAGTAGCTGGTAAAACCTTCAAAAAACCACAGCAGTTGGGTGTAGTTTTCTTGGCTGTAGTCGTAGCGGGCAAATTCTGCCGGGCGCAGGCGCTTGACGTTCCAGGTGTGGAAGTATTCGTGGCTGATAAGGCCCAACAGCGTGGTGTAGCCATCACTGGCTGCTTGCTGGCCCAGACGGGGCAAATCTTTGCGCGCGCAAATCAGCGCAGTGGAGTTGCGATGCTCTAGCCCGCCATAGCCGTCTGCCGTGGTGTTGAGCAGAAAAACATAGTTTTGAAACGGTGGTGGCTCGGCGCCGTGCCAAAAGGCAATTGCAGTTTCGCAGATGCGCTGGGTATCTTGCGACAAACGTTGGCCGTCAAACGCGGGCGTGGCCCCGGCCACCACCAGCCGATGGGGCACGCCAGCAGCTATGAAGTTGGCGCTCCAGAAAGCGCCCATTTCTACCGGGCTGTCGGCCAGCTCGTCGTAATCTGCGGCTTGGTAACTGCCAAAACCAGCGGCATCGGTGTGCAAAGGACGCAGGCTGGTAGCGCATTGCCAAGCGGCTTCTGGTGCAGTAGGCTGCTGGGGAGCTACGATGTCCAACACGCAAGGCTGCTCGGTCAAGCCTTCGGCACGTAGGAAAAGGCTGGTGCCATTCAAAAAGCCGCGCTGTGCATCCAAGCTGGCGGTACGCACTGAAGGGTCATTGGCATAGACCTCATATTCCAGCACCAGTGGCTGGCCCGTTTGGCAGGCGGCCTGCCAGCGTTGTTTGCTTTGCTGGCGCAATGCCACCGGCTGGCCCGCTTGGTGGGCGCGCAGATTTTGCAGGTTTTTGGCAAACTCGCGCACCAAGTAACTGCCCGGAATCCACACCGGCAGCGATAGCTCCTGCGCTGCCAATGGCTGGGCAATCGTCAACGTGACGTGGAACAAATGGGCGTGTGCGTTGGCAATGGCAACACGGTAATGGCAGGCGGGCGCTGGCGTACAGGTGGTGCTGGGCATAGAGCGCTGACCTATGGGGCACTACTGGCTTTGCTGGCCGTGGTTTCTATCTCGGTTAGGCGTTTTTCAATTTCGGCGCTGCCAATGGCCCCGGGAATGCGCGCACCATTGGTAAACAACAGCGTGGGCGTGCCAGTGATTTTGTGTTTTTTGCCAAAGGCCAAATTGCGTTGCAGCGCGGCGGTATCGCAGCTGGCAGGGGGCGGGGTCTTGTCGCGCAGCATCCAGTCATTCCAGATAGCCAGGCGGTCTTTGGCGCACCAGATATTGCGCGATTTTTCTGCTGAGTCTGGGCTAAGAATGGGGTACAAAAAGGTGTGGATGGTGATGTTGTCCACATTGAGCAGGTCGCGTTCAAAGCGTTTGCAGTAGCCGCAGTTGGGGTCGGCAAACACCACCAATTTGCGCTTGCCATTGCCGCGCACAGTGACAAAGGCATCTTGCAACGGCAGGGCATTGAAATCTACCGCCGTCAGTTGTTTGATGCGGTCTTCGGTCAGGTTGCGCCGGGCTTGGGTGTCAATTAATTCGCCTTGGATAAGGAAGTTGCCCTTGGTGTCGGTATAAAACACATCGGTGCCCACGCGCACTTCATACAGCCCCTTCATGGGGGTTTGGCGGATTTCGTCGATTTTTTCCAGTTGTGGGATGCGCTCTACCAAGGTTTTGCGAATAGCGGGTTCTTGGGCGGTGGCACTCAAGGCCACGCCCAAGCTGGCAGCGGCCAGCAGCGTACGAATCAGGGTCATATCAAAAAAAGCAAAAAAGTGGTTGTTCAATGACTGCCCATAGCACGGCGCGCCATCCAGTCTTTGAGCGGGCCGCTGCGTTCAAAGCTGTTCAGGCCCCAATTACGCAGGGCTTGCAACGGCGCTTCGGGGCGCGAGAACAGCTGTTGTAGGCCATCCATCAATAAGCCCACGGGTAGTAGGGCTGCTTTGCGTTCGCGCTCGTAGCGGCGCAGCAGGCGCAAATCGGCCACACTGCGCCAATCTTCGCGCTGGCTAAGGATGCGCGCCAGCGCTTGGGCATCACCCAAGCCTAAGTTCAGCCCTTGTCCGGCCAGCGGGTGGACGTTGTGCGCTGCATCTCCGGCCAGCACCCAGCTTTCGGCACTGGGCTGGCCGTGGTGCAGCACCGGGCCGCACCAGCGGTTGGCTTGAGCCTGTTGCAAAGGCCAAGCGGTGCGCGCTGCGTGCAGGGTAAGCGTGCCCAATTCACCTTGGCTGGCTTCGGTGATGGCTTGGCTGAAGGCAGCGTCATGGAGTGCCAGCAATGGTGCCACCTGCTCTGCGGGCACCGACCACACCACCGCCACTTCGTGGCCCTGATGGCCTTCTAATGGCAACAAGGCCAAGATGCTACCTTGGGCAAACCATTGCCGGGCGGTGTAGCCGTGGGGTAGTTCGCACACCAAGCGGGTAGCAATGGCATGTTGGGCATAGGGCGTGATTTCAAAATCAACCCCCAACTCGGCACGGGTTTGGCTGGCGCGCCCTTCGCAAATGATGGTCAGTGGTGCGGCCACCGGCGCAGTTACCCGCTCTACTTGGGGCTGATAGCGCACGGCCTCGGCCAGCCGGGTTTCTAGTGCGGGTACATCGACAATCCAAGCCAGTGCCTCGGCCCCTTGACTAGCAGCATCAAAGCCCAAGGTACTATCTTGGTCACCATATACCTGCATTTGCCGTACCGGACAGGCGTGGATGGCATCGGGCCAAGTGCGTAAGGATTCGAGCAACTGGCGCGAGGCCGCGTTGAGCGCATAAGCGCGCACATCGGGGCTAGACGCTGGCGCACTACTGCCCACCAGCGCTACGCGCAGCCTCTCGCGCGCCAATAAAAGCGCTAAGGTGTGACCAACCACACCAGCACCACGGATACAGACATCAAAGGTTTGCGGCATGGGGCGATTGTAGAAGCCTACTGCGGGGAATAACTGCACTGCTGTGGTGCATATTCGGTTAATCTCGCAGCTACGGGGAGGGCTGTCTCGTGGTCGATTTTGGTTTCGGTGCTGCGGCAGGCTATGCCGCTTCTGTCTTGCCAGACCCAGTACCTGCACATCCTTTGTTGGATGGCAAAGATGAAATTGGGCGCGGGCAGTATTCCATTGTCTTAGACAAGGGCGATGGCGAGCGCGTCTATAAAGTGGTCAGTTCGCCCGCAGATTACTGGCTGCACACCGCCCAAGACCGGCCCCAAGGCAAGCATTTTCCGATTATTTATGCCGACCACGGCGATATTGGCCAAGCGCAATCGGGTTACCGCTTTTATTTGTTAGAGATGGAGCGCCTTTACCCACTGATGCCCGAATCGCAAGCGGCGCTAGTGGCAACCCAGTTGAGCAAAGCTTACTGGGAAGGTTGTAGGCGCTGGAGCCAGTTGGGGCGCAGTATGGGGCGCATGGCCATGTACCATTTGGCCAAGGGCGAAGCCCCCTCATGGGATGACCAGCTGCAATCAGCGGTCAAGGCGTTGTCGGAGTTTATTGAAGAATACCAATTGCTGCCAGACATCCTCAAGTCCGATAACCTGATGGTGCGTAAAGATGGCACCTTGGTGTTTTCTGACCCGGTGTTTGTCTCTTAAAGGCTGGCCTCTGGGGCCGGGGCTGCGCTGCCCAGTTGCTCGCGCACCAGTGCAAACAGTTCGCGGTAAGCCCGGCCTTTGCGCGGGGCCAGTCCTTGTGCTTCGGCCACGTTGGCCTCGTGGGCGGCGGGCGTATCTTTGCGCGCCTGCCGAATCAAGGCGCGCAGTTGTTGGATGTCGGTGTTGGGGTATTGGGCAATCCATTCGGCTTGGGCGCCGTCTTGGGCAATCAACACATCGCGCCAGTGTTCAGCTTGGTGCAGCCGTAGTTTTTCGGTGGCCGAGCCATTGCGCTGCTCCTCTAAGGCAGCGCGGGCAGCAGCCACGGTGTCTTCATCGAGTTTACGCATTAACTTGCCCACAAATTGCATCTGGCGGCGCTTGCCTTCAAAGTTGGTAATGCGCCGCGCTTCGGCCAAAGCCTCAACCAGTTTGTCGGGCAGACCAATGCGTTGCAAAATATCGGCGCGCAGGTCTAATAACTCTTTGCCCAAGTCTTGCAGTTCATCGCTTTCGCGTTTAAGTTCAGTGCGGCTGGCATCTGAGGTGCCTTTTAATTCAGCCTTGAGTTCCAAGTCGCGCTCGCTGCCTTCGGCAACAAACTGACCGCGAACAAAATAGCCTTTTTTGGGTTTACGTGACATGGTGAAATCTGGGGGAGAAAGAGAGGCCAAGGCCGGGCGCAAGTATCATAGCCGCGTCATGAAGAAACCCACACGCTCTGCCACCGCCTCTGCGCGCCGCGCCACCTCTGTTGCCCCCACCGACTCCCCCGACACCGGCTTTAGCTATAGCCGGGCCTTTTTTGAAGGCTTGGTCGATAGCGCCTTGGCCCATGCCAAAAAATTAGGGGCCACCGATGCCGGGGCCGAAGCCTCCGAGGGCTGCGGCCTGTCGGTCAATGTCCGCAAGGGGGAATTGGAGACGGTCGAGCGCAACCGCGACAAATCTTTAGGTATCACCGTCTATGTCGGTCACCGGCGCGGCAACGCCAGCACGTCTGATTTTTCTCCTGCCGCCATTGAGCGCACCGTGCAAGCCGCCTACGACATTGCCCGTTTCACCGCCGAAGACCCTGTGGCCGGTTTGCCCGATGAGGCCGATATAGCACCCCCTGCCAGCCACCGCGATTTAGACCTGTTTCACCCTTGGGTGTTGAGCAGCGAAGAAGCCGCCCGCATCGCGATGGAATGCGAAGCGGCTGCCTTTGCCACCCACAAACGCATCACTAACAGCGAAGGGGCGGGCGTTTCAGCACAGCAAAGCCATTTCTTCAGCGCCCATACACACGGCTTTCGGGGGGGTTATGCCACCTCGCGCCACAGCATTTCGGTGGCCCCGATTGCCGCGTTGCCGGGGCGCAATGCAGAAATGCAGCGCGATGCGTGGTACAGCTCGATGCGCGATGCGGCTGATTTGGCCTCGCCCGCTGCGGTGGGTCGTTATGCCGCTGAACGGGCCTTGAGCCGCTTGGGCAGTCGCAAAATTGCCACTACCGAATGTCCGGTGCTGTTTGAGTCCACCTTGGCTGCTGGTTTGTTGGGGGGCTTTGTGCAGGCTATCAGCGGTGGCGCGTTGTACCGCAAAAGCACCTTTTTGCTCGATTCTTTGGGTAAAAAGGTGTTCCCTAAGCACATTGAAATCTTAGAAGACCCGTTCATTCTGCGCGGCAAGGGCAGCTCACCGTTTGACGAAGAAGGCGTGCACGTAGCGCCCCGCAAAGTGGTAGATGCCGGGCGGGTGGAGGGCTATTTTCTGAGCAGCTATTCAGCCCGCAAACTGGGCATGAAAACCACTGGCAACGCCGGTGGCTCGCACAATTTGGTACTCAGTTCACGCCACACCAAGGCGGGTGACAACCTCAGCGCCATGCTGCAAAAGTTAGGCACCGGCTTGTTTGTGATTGAACTGATGGGCCAAGGCGTGAACTATGTTACTGGCGATTATTCACGCGGTGCCAGCGGTTTTTGGGTAGAAAACGGCAAAATTGCCTTCCCGGTGCATGAAATCACCATTGCGGGCAACCTCAAGGATATGTTCAAAGGCATCGAGGCCATTGGCGCTGATGCCTACAACCACGGTGCCAAAACCGTGGGGTCTTTGCTGATTAACCGGATGAAGATTGCGGGCAGTTGAGCAGGTATTGAGCCGTTCTTAGCCTACGCACAAGCGTTGCAAGTGAGGCCGCAGCGTGCCCAGCGTGACGAAGCTCATGTCGTACATGGCATTGAGGCTGGCCGCTTGCTCCTCGCTCAGGTCAAGGGCGCAGATGATGAAGCGCTCGCGTGGGATGTCTAGGCGCTTACGCAAGCGCAGTAGCTTGTCCAAATCACGGCGAAACTCACCAGTTTTGCACTCGATGCACAGGGGTGCTTGGTTGCTGGGCAGCGCCAGCACATCCAACTCTTGCAAGTCTTCATTGGCAAAGGTAACACGCGCACCGCGTGCCACAGACAAGGAAAAACGCGGTTGTTGCGCTTGCCAAACCGCCAATACCTCCAGCAGTGCAAACCACTCTAGCCAACCGCCCTCAAAGAAGCGGCGCACCGCAGGCGCTGATTGCAAACTCAGGCGCACAATTTTTTCTGGCTTTTGGTAGTGGTAGCGGGAAAAAAACGTGTGTTCGTACAGATTACGGCACAGTTGGTTAATGGCTTGTGCATCTTTTTGCGGCAAGCGCGCCAATTCCAAATTTAAGCCGGTGTGTGCTTTGCGATAGCCCCAACAAACCCGGCCAATCAGTTCACCAAACAAATCGTAACGTTCGCCAAAAGCGCGTGCCGCTTCGTCAAAGTAACCTGCGGTATTGACCGCCTCCACATCAAACTCAACCTGAATTTGGCGCGCCTGAAACCAATTTTGCAGCGGTGCATGTTGGGCTACGGTGGCTAAGTTGGTGTCGGTTGGTGTTTTTGCTGCTGCCACCACTGGTACTGGCTGGCTGGGGGCCGGGGTGGCTTGTGGTGCCTCTAGGGCGCGCAATGCCTGTAACTCGCGCCGAATGTCGGTGTAACGCTCTAACAACTTTTCGACATAAAACACCGTACCAAACACCGTGACCGACTGGGCACAGCGGTTGCAGGGCATAGACTTGCCCACTGGAGTGATACTTTCTTCGGCAACATAGCCGCAGGCATTGCAGCGGTACAAGGGCATGGTGAGAATGTGCGTGCAGCGGGCACGCAAAGTTTGCAATAGTCGTCAGTGTAGATGCGGCACCGCTTTGGGCTGTTATTAAATGTTGGTCAAAGCTGCCTTGACGGCGGCCGACACTTGCCCCATATCGGCCTTGCCTGCCAGTTGCGTTTTGACGGCACCCATCACCTTGCCCATATCACCGGGGCCTTTGGCACCCAACTCGGCCACAATGGCTTGTACGGCGGCTGTGATTTCTTCGGTGGACATACGCTGGGGCAGGTAGGCTTGCAGCACCACCAGTTCTGCTTTTTCTTTGTCGGCCAAATCTTGGCGCTCGGCTTGCTCAAAGGCGGCAATGCTGTCTTTGCGTTGCTTGACCAGTTTGTCCACGATGGCTACCACGGCGGCATCGTCTAGCACCACGCGCTCATCCACTTCTTTTTGTTTCATGGCTGCCAGCAACAGGCGGATGGTGCCTAAGCGCTCGCTGTCTTTGGCGCGCATGGCGGTTTTCATGTCTTCGGTGATTTGGTCTTTGAGGCTCATCGTTATCTCCTAAAGGTAAGCGGCAGGATTTGCACAAAGTCATGCCAGCTAGGCGCGTCGCCGCAGACAGTAGTGGGCTACGGCAAGGCGGCGCAACGACGCTGGGGTGGCTTTGTGCGAATCATGAAAGCAAAAAACCCGCGCTCGGCGTCCCTAGCGCGGGTGTGTTGGCACGGGGCCAGCGGCTATCAGTACAGTTTTTTGGGCAACTGCATGGAACGCACACGCTTGTAGTGGCGCTTGACAGCAGCAGCTTTTTTGCGCTTGCGCTCAGCAGTGGGCTTTTCGTAGAACTCGCGGGCGCGCAGGTCGGTCAGCAGACCCAGCTTTTCGATGGTGCGCTTAAAGCGGCGCAGGGCTACGTCAAAGGGTTCGTTTTCTTTTACACGGATGGTGGTCATTAGCTAATGTTTTCCAAAATATGCCCGCAGAGGGCTTTGGGGAGATCGGGCCTCAAAGCCGTGCGTGGCGGGTTCCCCGTCTCGTAACTAGTATTGGCCGACGGGGTGATGCCAGCAAAGCCGGACATTATAGCGATAGTGCCCCAAGGTTCAAGGGCTATCAATAGCGTGTTTGCCCCAGTTCGGCAAAAAGGTCACCATAAATGCGGTAGCGGTTGGCGCTGATGTGGCCCGCTTGCAAGGCGGCCAGCACGCCACAACCCGGCTCGTGCAGGTGCGTGCAGTTGTAAAACTTGCAGTGCGTGGCATGGGCGGCAATGTCGGGCATACAGGCGGCCAGTTGCATCGGGGCAATATGCTGCAAACCAAATTCTTGAAAACCGGGCGAGTCAATCAGCGCCGTGCTGCGCTGCTCATCCACCCAATACAGGGCAGTGCTGGTGGTGGTGTGCTTGCCAGAATTGAGCGCCTGCGAGATTTCATTGGTCAGTACCGTAGCCCCCGGCACCAGCAGGTTAATAAGCGTGCTTTTGCCCGCGCCCGATGGCCCCAGCACCAGCGTAGTTTTTCCCTCTAAATAGGGCAACAACTCAGCCCGTTGGGCTGCTGGGTGGGCATTGAGCGACAGGCCCAATACTTGGTAGTGCGGCTGGCCTTCTTTGCCGGGGATGCGGCAGTAGGGTTGCAGGCGCTCCCAAGCGGCAGCAAACGGCACTGTCAAGTCCCGTTTGTTCAGCGCAATGATGGGGGTGATGTGCGCCGCTTCAGCGGCCACCAGCGCCCGCACCAGTTGGCTTTCAGAAAACACCGGCTCGGCGGCCATCAAAATCAGCACTTGGTCTAAATTGGCGGCAAACGATTTGGTGCGAATTTCGTCTTGGCGGTAAAACAGGTTGCGCCGCTCTTGTACCTTTTCTATCGTCCCCTCCTCGCCTTGACCGGGGGGTGGGGCTTGCCACAGCACTGCATCGCCCACCACGGCTTGGCTTTTTTTGCCGCGCGGGTGGCAAATGCGGCGCTGGCCGTCGGGGGTTTCTACTATGCAGTGGCGGCCATGACTGGCCACGACCAAACCTGCTTGCAGCGCATCGGCTGCACTGGCCGCAGCGGCTTTTTTGGCTTTAGAAAAATGGCTCATACGCCAGCCTCCACCACTGGTAGGCGCGCTAGGCGCTCGCTGGCCGGGGGATGGGAGTAATAAAAGCGCACATACAGCGGGTCAGGGGTGAGCGTGGAGGCGTTGTCTTTGTACAGCTTGAGCAAGGCGCTGGCTAAATCGGCACCGTTTGCCTGCTGCATGGCGTAGGCATCGGCTTGGAACTCATCGCGGCGCGAAATCTGTGCCAGCAAAGGGCTTAAAAAGACCGTAAACACGGGCACGACCAATAAAAACAACAGCAATGCCAAGGCATCGTTGGGTGCGTTGGAGGCGCTGGGCACCAGCAAGGCCAAGCTGGGCTGCACGCCCAAGCCGGTGTAAAACCACGCCTGCGTGGCCAGCCAACCCAGCAGGGCCAAACCGGCCAAACTCAAGGCAAACAACATCACCATGCGCTTGACAATGTGGCGGTGGTGAAAATGCCCCAGTTCATGGGCCAATACGGCCTCTACCTCGCCGGGGGTGAGTTGCTTGAGCAGGGTGTCGTAAAACACCACGCGCTTGGCGGCACCAAAGCCGGTAAAGTAGGCATTGGCATGGGCACTGCGTCGGCTGCCATCCATCACAAACAGCCCCTGCGCTTTAAAGCCGCAACGTTCCATTAGCGCCGTGACACGCGCTTTCAGTGCTTCATCGGCCAGCGGCTGAAATTTGTTGAACAGGGGGGCAATCCACATCGGATAGGCCACCATCAGCAACAGGTTAAAACCCATCCACAAGCCCCACACCCACAGCCACCACCAAGCACCTGCCGCGCCCATCAGCCAGAGCACCGCAGCAGCTAAGGGCAAACCCAGCACCACCCCGACCAGTGCAGATTTGAGCGCATCGGCCAGCCATAAGCGCCAAGTCATTTGGTTAAAGCCAAAGCGCTGCTCAATCACAAAGGTTTGGTACAAACTAAGCGGCAGTTCAATCAGGCTACCAATCAACACAAAACCGGTCAGCAGGGCCAATTGCTGCACCATGCCGCCGCCTAGCCACTCTAATAAACCTTGGTTCAGGGCATTGAGGCCACCGAGCAGCGTCCAGCCCAACAATACGGCAGCACCCAGCACCATCTCTATCAGCCCGAGTTGGGCTTTGGCCAAGGTATAGCGGGCGGCCTTTTGGTGCGCTGCCAAAGTGATATGGCCCGCAAAAGCGGCTGGCACGTCGTGGCGATGGTGAAACACATGGCGAATTTGGCGCGATGCCAGCCAGAACTTGAGCAGCAGGCCCAACACCAGCACGGCGGCAAAGGCCATGCTCAAAGCCATAGTAGGCGTAAAAAAAGCAGAAGGAGCAGCAGGCATGGGGCGCAAGTGTAGGGCATGGGCGACAATCGCGCCCCATGTCAGAAACCCCGCACATTACCCCTCCCACCTTGGCCAAATCCGACCAAAATCTGGTCTGGCTAGACTGCGAAATGACCGGACTCAACCCGCAAGTCGAGCGCATTATTGAGATTGCCGTGGTCATTACCGATGCCCAATTGACAGTGCGCGTCGAAGGCCCGGTGCTAGTCGTTCACCAATCCGATGAATTGCTGGGCAAGATGGATGCTTGGAACCGAGGCACGCATGGCCGCAGCGGCCTGATTGAGAAAGTCAAAGCCTCCACCACTAGCGAAGCCCAAGCCGAAGAAACGCTGTTGCACTTCTTGAAAAAGTATGTACCCAAGGGCAAAGTGCCGCTGTGTGGCAACAGCATAGGCCAAGACCGGCGCTTTATGGCCCTGTATATGCCTAAGTTAGAAGCGTATTTCCATTACCGCAATGTGGACGTGAGTACCTTTAAAGAGTTGGCCAAGCGCTGGAAGCCCGCTGCCTACAGCAGTTTTAAGAAGGCACAAAAACACACCGCGCTGGCCGATGTGCATGAGTCCATCGACGAGCTATTGCACTATCGGCAGCATTTTTTGGCCTTGTAACACTTGCGGGGAAACCCCTATCTGTGTAATAATTAGCAACTGCACAGCAAATGCTGATGCAGATTGTGCATCTCCCTTCACACATTGGGTCTGCGAACCAGCAAGCAAAGCGCCTTGCAGTTCGTGCTAGATACCCAGCCGCGCCAACACCCCCGTTCGTGCAGGTTTCGTTTGATGGTTGATGTTTTTTAACCATAAACGAAGCCACCGTTGGCACCTTGCCAGCGTTGTTCTCGTGTGAGAAAAAATATGACTGACACTTTCCAAGTGCAGGGCGATTTCGCCGCTGCTGATGCCGCTATTTCTGAAATTTCGTTGCAAGACACCGCTATGCTGGCCGATGACGCTGCCGTGACTGCCGAACCCAATGGCTTTATCGAGCTGGGTCTGGCCCCTGAGTTGGTGCAAGCCGTAGCCGATTTGGGCTACACCCAACCCACCACTGTGCAACTCAAGGCCATTCCTTTGGCGATGGGTGCTGGTGGCGAAAATGGCCGCTACATTGACCTGATGGTCTCTAGCCAAACCGGCAGCGGCAAAACCGCCGCCTTCTTGCTGCCCGTGCTGCACACGCTGATTGGCCAAATGGCCGAAGCCGAAGCCCAAGCCCGCGCCGAATACGAACGCGCCGCCGCCGAGGCTATTGCCCGTGGCGAAGCCCCCCCCAAGCGTGCCAAGCGCAAAGACCCCACCAATCAGCGTAACTTCAAGGCCGCCACCCCCGGCGCTTTGATTTTGTGCCCCACCCGCGAGTTGGCACAGCAAGTAGCCCACGACGCGATTGATTTGGTCAAGCACACCCGTGGTCTGCGCGTAGCCAATGTGGTAGGCGGTATGCCTTACCAATTGCAAATTGCCAAGCTGCAAAATGCTGATTTGGTAGTAGCTACTCCGGGCCGTCTGTTGGACTTGCAACGCTCGATGCAAATCAAGCTCGACAAGGTGCAGTTCTTGGTGGTGGACGAAGCCGACCGTATGCTCGACTTGGGCTTCTCTGACGATTTGGCCGAAGTCAACCAACTGACCAGCCAACGCAAGCAAACCATGATGTTCAGCGCCACCTTTGCGCCGCGCATTCAGCAGTTGGCTATGCGCGTCATGCACGACAACGGCTCGTCGGTTAAAAAGATTCAAAACGATGCTCCGCACGAGAAACACGTCAACATCAAGCAAGTGCTGTACTGGGCCGACAACGCCCAACACAAGCGCAAAATGCTCGACCACTGGTTGCGTGATACCTCTATCAACCAAGCCATTGTGTTTGCCAGCACCCAAGTAGAGTGCGATGGCTTGGCCGCTGACCTGCAACAAGAAGGCTTTAGCGCCGTTGCCTTGCACGGTGCCCTGAGCCAAGGCTTGCGTAATCGCCGCCTGATGGCTTTACGCCAAGGCCAAGTGCAAATTTTGGTGGCTACCGATGTGGCAGCACGCGGTATTGACGTGCCTACCATCACCCACGTCTTTAACTACGGCCTGCCCATGAAGGCCGAAGACTACACCCACCGCATTGGCCGCACGGGCCGCGCTGGCCGCGATGGTTTGGCCATCACCTTTGCAGAATTCCGTGACCGTCGCAAGATTTTTGACATCGAAGGTCACACCCATCAACAGTTCAAAGCTGAAGTGGTGCCTGGTTTAGAGCCAGTGCAACGCTTCCCGCAGCCCGGTAGCCGCCCACAGGGTGACTTTGGCGGTGGCCGCAGCGGCGGCGGTGGTGGCCGTAAGTTTGGCGGCGGCGGCGGCGGTGGCTCTGGCTCGCGTGGCGGCTTTGGCGGTGGCTTTGGTGGTGACCGTGAGCGCAACTTTGGCGGTGCCAGCGGTTTTAATGACCGCCCGCGCGTTCAAGGTCGCCCTGATGACCGGGGTGGCAATTTTGGTGGCCCACGTGAAGACCGTGGCTTTGCTCCGCGCCGCGACGGTGAAGGCTATGGCCGCAAGCCCGGTTTTGGTGATGGTGGCGCGCCACGCGGTGATTTTGCCCCCCGTGGTGGCGATTTCGCGCCACGCGGTGAGATGGCTCCGCGTGGTGAGTTTGCACCGCGCAAACCCGCATTCTCTAAGCACGCTGGTGGCGGCGCTGCCGGTGGCAAGCCCTCTTTTGCTCCGCACGATGCGCGCAAGCGCCCTGCCCGCCCAGCACGTTAAATACGGATAGCTGCTCTTTTCTCAGAGTAGCTCCCAGAAACCAAAAAGCGCAACTTATCAGAGTTGCGCTTTTTTTTGTGCAAAATCCTCACGCAACAAGGAAACCGATGTATGGTTCTCACTGACCCCCATCCTATCGACCCTGCCGTTCGTACCCAGATAGAAGCCTGCTTAAAAACCATCGAGGCCAACCATGGTATACGTGTGCTTTATGCCTGCGAATCTGGTAGCCGAGGCTGGGGTTTTGCTTCCCCAGACAGCGACTATGACGTGCGCTTTATCTATGTGCATCCGCTGCCGTGGTATCTACAAGTAAGCGAGCAACGCGATGTGATTGAGCTGCCAATTTCAGGTGAGCTGGATATTAACGGCTGGGAACTACGCAAGGCTTTAGGCTTGCTCAAAAAAGGCAATGCCACGCTGATAGAGTGGTTAGATTCGCCCGTGGTGTACCAAAGCGATGTCAATTTTTTGCAGGCCATGCGCGAGGCCGTGCAGCAAGTCCACCGGCCTGAGCGCACTTTTCACCACTATTTGCACATGGCACGCAAAAATTACCGCGAATACCTGCACGGTGACACGGTGCGGCTGAAAAAATATCTCTACGTACTACGGCCTTTGCTGGCGGCACTGTGGATAGAACAAGGGCGCGGCGTAGCACCGATGCGTTTTGAGGCGCTGGTGCAGGGCATCATCACCAGTCCAGAAGTACAGCAAGCGATTGGGCAATTGCTACACATCAAGCGCGCTGCTAAAGAAGCAGAATACGGCCAACCATTGCCGATTTTGAATGCTTTTATCGACACCGAATTGACTCGGTTGGAGTCCAGCCCACCGCCAGCGCTCAACGGGATTGATTTTTCGGTTTTAGACCGTTTGCTGTTGGATACCGTACTGGCGTAGGACACGGTATTTTGACCCCTCGACGCGCAACTTGGGCACTGATGTCCCTGCTATTGGCCGCCAGTTACGCAGGCCCTGCCCAAGCCCTGCCGCGCTTTGAGCAGGTGCGCCAGCAGTTTCGCCCCTCCGAGACGCTGTTGCTCTCGCGCGAGGGCGAGGTGTTGCAACGCCTACGCACCGATTCCACGGTGCGCCGGGGCCAATGGGTAGCGCTCGCCGACGTATCGCCCGCCTTGCAAACGGCGTTGTTGCTGTCCGAAGACCGGCGTTTTTATGAACACAGTGGCGTCGATTGGCAGGCGGTATCGGCGGCAGCTTGGGGCAATTTGTGGCACCAACGCACGCGCGGTGCCAGCACCATCACCATGCAGCTGGCGGGCTTGCTCGATACCGAAGCGCAACCCCACACAGGCCGTAGAAGCGTGACCGAAAAACTCGGCCAAACCGTAGCCGCCCAAGTGTTAGAGCGGCGCTGGCGCAAGGACCAAATTTTGGAGGCTTACCTTAATCTGGTGCCGTTTCGGGGCGAAGTGGTGGGCATTGATGCCCTGAGCCGCACCCTGTTTGGCAAGGCCGCGCATGGCTTGGATGAGCGCGAAGCAGCCATCACCGCCGCCTTGGTGCGCGCCCCCAATGCCAAGCCGGCACTGGTGGCGCAGCGCGCCTGTGGCGTTTGGCAGGCCATGCAAGCGCATAGCTACCCACAAGCCCCAGTCGATAAAAATTGCATGGGCTTGGAGTTGTTTAGCAGCGCCAGCTTGCAACGGCGCAGTTGGCCTGCCAGTGAGGGCCTTGCGCCGCACTTTGCCCGGCGCGCCCTGGCCCAAGCGGCCAGCACCGGCCCGCTGCCAGCCCAGCTTCATTTGACTTTGCGCGCCCCCTTGCAACGTTTTGCCGTGCAAACCCTGACCCAGCAGCTGCGCGAATTGCAGGGCCGCAATATAGAAGATGGTGCCATTGTGGTGCTAGACAACGCCAGCGGGCAGGTGTTGGCGTGGGTGGGGTCTTCGGGGCAATTGAGCCAAGCGGCAGAAGTGGATGGCGTGTTGGCGCAACGCCAGCCCGGCTCGACACTGAAACCATTTTTGTATGCCCAAGCCATTGCCCAGCGGCGGCTAACGGCGGCCTCGTTGATGGAGGATTCGCCAGCGCATATCCCCACCGCCAACGGCTTGTATATCCCGCAAAATTACGACCGCCAGTTTAAGGGCTGGGTGTCGGTACGCACGGCGCTGGCGGCCTCGCTGAATGTGCCTGCGGTACGCACGCTGGTGATGGTGTCGCCCGATGCCTTTTTTGCCCAATTGCAGGCGGTAGGCTTGCCACTGCGCGAGAGCGGTGGCTATTTTGGCTACAGCTTGGCCTTGGGCAGCAGTGAGGTGGCCTTGTTGCACCTGAGCAATTCCTTTCGCACGCTGGCCAATGGCGGACGCTTTAGCCCGGTAGCACCGGCTTTGCTGTCTGCACAGCCCAAGGCACCGGCATGGCAGCAGGCGCTAGATGCCAAAGCAGCGTTTATCGTCGGCGATATCTTGTCGGATAACAATGCCCGCGCCCGCACCTTTGGCACCGACAGCGTGTTAGCAACGCGGTTTTGGAGTGCCGTGAAAACTGGCACCAGCAAAGATATGCGCGACAACTGGGCGGTGGGCTGGTCAGCGCGTTACACCGTGGGCGTGTGGGTAGGCAATGCCAGCGGCGCAGCGATGCACGATGTCAGTGGCAGCAGTGGCGCGGCACCGATTTGGGCGGCCATCATGGGCTATTTGCACCAGCACCAGCCCAGTGCGGCCCTGTTGCCTCCGGCAGGTGTGGTGCGTATGCCGGTGCAGTTTGGCCCAGCGGCAACCCCCCTAGAGGCAGCGCGTGAAGAGTGGTTTGTGGCCGGAACGCAGCAGCCCCTGTTTGCCGTGGATGCCGGTGCGGCAGCATTAGAAGAGCAAGCCATACGCATCATCAGCCCGATTGCGGGCACTATTGTGGCGCTAGACCCAGATATTCCGCCCCAGCACCAGCGCTTACAGCTAAAGGCATCGGCAACGGGCAAAAATGCCGCCCAATTGCGTTGGCGCTTAAATGATAAGCCTTTGGGCCAAGGCCCCCACCTGACTTGGTTGCCTTGGCCGGGCCGCCACCGCATGAGCCTGACCGATGCCCGTGGCACGGTATTGGATGAAGTGCGCCTAGAGGTGCGCGGCGCCGGAATGCGCGCTGATGCCACCGCGCCTGCCGCCCAACGCGGGCGCTAGTGGGCCACCATTTACCCATGCGTTCTGCTGCTTAGCAGGCATAAGAACTAGATTGCCGTGCCCGTAAAGTGCGACTGAGCAAAATCACGGGCACCAAACCGACAGCCACCAACGCCAGTGAGGGCAAAGCGGCCTCGCCCAAGCGCTCATCGCGCGCCAATTGGTAGGCTACCACGGCCAAGGTATCACTGTTAAAGGGGCGCAGCACCATCGTGGCGGGCAATTCTTTCATCACATCGACAAACACCAGCAGCGCCGCTGCCGCCGTAGAGCGCTGCAAGAGCGGCCAATGCACTTGCAGCAGCAGTCGTGCGCTACCCGCGCCCAACATGCGCGCCGAATCATCCAAACTGGGCGGAATGCGCGCATAACCACTTTGCACCGATTGCAAGGCCACCGCGCAAAAGCGCACCAAATAAGCCCACACAATACCCACCGCCGTGGTGGTAAGCAGCGCCCCCAAGCCCAAGCTGGGCCAGATAGCCTGCAACCAACCCACTGGCAGCAACAGCCCCACCACCACCACCGCCCCCGGCACGGCATAGCCCAAACTGGCCAGTTGCACCACGCCGCGCGTGAGCGCATCGGGCCGACGGCGCACGGCAAACGCCAAGGCCAGCGCCACCGCTACCGCTAGTCCGGCAGTGATGCCCCCCAAGCGCACACTGTTCCAAGCCCATTCTAAAAAGCGCTCCCACGGCAGCACCGACCAATCGGCGGCCAAAGGCCGCAGCATAAAAGCCACGGGTGCAAAAAAACCCATCAGCACCGGCACGGCACAAATCACCCAAGCCAGCACCAAAGGCAAGCCGCGCAGTGCCACCGGCTGGGCTTCGGCAGAACTGGCGCGCCCGACCCCCTTGGCGGTAAAGCGCATCCGTTGCTGAGCGCGGTGTTCTAGCCACAGCAGCAATAGCACCATCGCCAGTAGCATGGTGGCCAATTGCGCGGCTGCCAAGCGGTTGTCTAAGGACAACCATGCTTTGATGATGCCGGTGGTAAAGGTTTGAATGCCAAAATAGCTGGTGACACCAAAATCGGCCAAAGTCTCCATCAGCACCAAGGCCACTCCGGCGGCCACCGCTGGGCGTGCCAGCGGTAGGGCGATGGTGGCGATGCGCCGGGGCAGTGGTGCCCCCAGCAGACGCGCTGCTTCCATCAGGTGCGCTGCGCGCTCGCTCAGGGCGGTGCGCGCCAGCAAATAGACATAGGGGTACAGGGCAAAGATAAACACCCAAATCGCCCCCCAGACGCTACGTACTTCGGGCAGCAAACGCCCTTCTAGCCCAAAGCTCTCGCGCAGCCAGACCTGCAACGGGCCGCTAAACTGCAAAAAATCGGTGTAAGCGTAGGCGGTAACGTAAGCCGGCATGGCCAGTGGCAGCAGCAACAGCCACTCCCACTGGCGTCGCCCCGGAAACTCAAACAGCGTCACAGCAGCGGCGGTGGCCGTGCCTACCACCGCCGCGCCCAAGCCCACCCACAGCGCCAGCCAAACCGTGGTGCCCACATAGCCGGGCAAAACGGTGGCAGCCATCTCACGCAGCACGGCCACGCTGGCCCCGGCTTGGCTACCCCAAGGCCACCAAGCTGCCAGCAGGGCCAGCACTGGCAAGGCCAGCCATGCCGCCAACAGCAGCAAAGGAAAAGAACGCAGCGAGGCCATAAAACGGTGCAAGGTAAGAACCCCGTAGAAAATCGGACGCAGGCCCAAGGCCCCTGCCGCAATGCAAATGCGAATTTTAAGCATTTGGCCCGCCTACAATCAGCAGCATGTTTTTGGCCCTCTCCCAACTTCAGGTGCGCTATGGCGCGCAAACCGTTGCCGCCGTGCGCGATGTCACTTTTGGCCTGCGTGCGGGTGATATTGGTGTGCTGATTGGCCCCTCGGGCTGCGGCAAAACCACCTTACTGCGTGCGGTGGCCGGGTTAGAGCCTGTCAGTGCGGGCAGTATCCATCTCAATCGCCAACTGGTGGGCAGCTCCGAATGTAGCTTGCCACCAGAGCAGCGCCGCATGGGCATGGTGTTTCAAGATTACGCGCTGTTTCCACATTTAAGCGTGGGCCGCAATATCGCCTTTGGCATCCATGCCTTGGCGCGTGCCGAGCAAGAAGCGCGGGTTAAAGAAGTGCTGCAACTGGTGGGTTTAGAAGGCTGCGAGCAGCGCTTCCCGCATGAGCTTTCGGGTGGGCAGCAGCAGCGCGTAGCCTTAGCCCGTGCCTTGGCCCCCCGGCCTCAGCTCATGCTGCTCGATGAGCCTTTTTCTAATTTAGATGTAGAACTGCGCGAGCGCTTGGCCCACGAGGTGCGCGGCATCCTGAAAGCGGCTGGAGCCACAGCCTTGTTTGTCACGCACGACCAATTAGAAGCCTTTGCCATTGGCGATGTGATTGGTGTGATGCACCAAGGCCAACTACACCAGTGGGATGATGCCTACACCCTCTACCACCGCCCAGCCACCCGTTTTGTGGCCGACTTTATCGGGCATGGCGTGTTTATTCCGGCCACATTAGAGCAGCAGGCCAGCGGCGTGGTGGTGCATACCCCCTTGGGTGATTTGGCCAATCTGACGGAATGCCCCTTGCCATCGAGCTACCCCGGCGGCCAGTGTGATGTGCTGCTGCGCGCCGACGATATCGTCCACGACGACCACGCCCCAGCCAAAGCGCAGATTGTGCGTAAAGCCTTCCGAGGGGCTGATTTTCTTTACACCCTGCGTTTAGACAGCGGCCAGACCGTGCTGGCCCATGTGCCCAGCCACCACAACCATGCGGTGGGCGAGTGGATAGGTATCCGCGCCCAAGCAGACCATGTGGTGACGTTTGCGCGGCAGGGTTAAAGTGGTTTAAGCGCGCTCAAACGCCACTTGCCCACCCACCAGCGTATAGCGTACCCGTCCGGGCAGTTCATAGCCACCAAACGGGGTGTGCTTGCCTTGGCTACACAAGGAGGCACTCTCTACCGTCCAGTAGGCTTCTGGGTCAACGATACACACATCGCCCACGCCACCCTCAATCAGCTGGCCGACGCTGGCCTGCAAAGTGCCCAAAGCATGGCCCAGCACGCGTGCTGGTTCATTGGTCACCACGGCCAGCGCCCGTACCAAGGGCACGCCGCTATCGCGTGACCATTTCAGCGCCAAACTCAGCAGCAACTCTAAGCCGGTGGCACCCGGTTCGGCCTCGGCAAAGGGCAGGGTTTTAGCATCTTCGTCCACCGGGTTGTGGTCAGACACCAACGCATCAATCGTGCCATCGCGCAACCCTGCTTGCAGTGCGTCGCGGTCACGCTGTTGGCGCAGTGGGGGCGACAGGCGGGCGCGGCTGTCAAAAAAGCCGATGTCATGGTCACTCAGGTGCAGCGAATTGATACTGACATCGCAGGTGACACGCAGGCCCTCGGATTTGGCGCGGCGCACCAATTCAACCCCGGCAGCACTGCTGATACGGCACAGATGCACGCGCGCCCCGGTGTTTTTGAGCAATTCAAAAATGGTGTGCAGGGCAATAGTTTCTGCTGCCACCGGAATACCCGACAGCCCCAAGCGCGTGGCCAGTGGCCCACTGGCGGCTACGCCCTTGCCCAAGTGCATTTCTTGCGGGCGCAGCCAGACGGTATAGCCAAAGGTATCGGCATATTGCAACGCCCGTTGCAGCACCTGGGTGCTGGCCAGCGGTACCTCGGCCTGACCAAAGCCGATGCAACCGGCTTGGGTGAGTTCGGCCATTTCGGTCAGCACTTCACCGGCCAGATTGCGCGTGAGTGCGCCCTGTGGGAACAAGCGCGCTTGGTGCAGTTTTTCGGCGCGGAACTTGAGCATGGCCACCAGCCCTGGCTCGTCCAGCACCGGGTCGGTATCGGGTGGGCAGACCAAGCTGGTCACGCCGCCAGCCACGGCAGCAGCCATTTCGGATTCCAACATCCCGGCGTGTTCTTGGCCGGGTTCGCGCAGGCGGGCGGCCAAATCGACTAAACCGGGCAGCACGAGGCAGCCACTGGCATCAATGGTGCGGTGCGGGGCAAAATCAGGGGCTACCTTGCCCACGCCAATGATGCGTCCGGCGGCAATAGCAATATCGCATTGCTGGTCTAAGCCGCTGGCGGGGTCTATGACGCGGCCATTTTGAATCAAGATTTTCATGATTTTGTTCCTCAAGCGTCGTTGCCCGCCACAATCGACATCACGGCCATACGCACGGCAATACCAAAGGTGACCTGCGGCAAAATCACGCTTTGTGGGCCATCAACCACGGCAGAATCAATCTCTACCCCCCGGTTGATAGGGCCGGGGTGCATGACGATGGCATCGGGTTTGGCCAAGCGCAGTTTTTCTGGTGTCAGGCCAAAGTTTTTGGAATACTCTTGGCTCGATGGCAGCAGCGCGCCGCTCATGCGCTCATTCTGCAAGCGCAGGGTAATTACCACATCCGCATCTTTAATGCCTTCTTCTAGGGTGTGGCACACGCGCACCCCCATTTGCGCTAAATTTTCGGGCACTAAGGTGCGCGGGCCAACCACGCGCACTTCGGCGGCCCCCAGCGTCGTTAAGGCGTGGATGTCGGAGCGCGCTACGCGCGAATGCAGCACATCGCCCACAATGGCTACTGTGAGGTTGCTAAAGTCTTTTTTGTAGTGCCGGATGGTGTACATATCCAGCAAGCCCTGTGTGGGGTGGGCGTGGCGGCCATCACCGGCGTTGACCACATGCACATGCGGGGCCACATGCTGGGCGATGAGGTAGGGCGCGCCCGATTCGCTGTGGCGCACAACAAAAATATCCGCCGCCATCGCCGAGAGGTTGTCGATGGTGTCGAGCAGGGTCTCGCCCTTGGCGGTAGAGCTGCGCGCAATGTCCAAATTGAATACATCGGCGCTCAGGCGCTTGGCGGCAATCTCAAAGGTGGTGCGGGTGCGCGTGCTGTTCTCAAAAAACAGGTTGAATACGCTTTTGCCGCGCAGTAGCGGCACTTTTTTGACCTCGCGGTCATTCACGGAGACAAAGTTGGCAGCGGTATCGAGGATGTGCGTGAGAATATCGCGCGGCAAACCTTCGATGGAGAGCAAGTGTTTTAGCTCGCCGTGGCTGTTAAGTTGGGGATGGCGCTTGTGCAACACGGCTCAAACCTCCTGAACATGAAAATGAAAACTGCCGCTGTCGGTTTGCGCCAGCGCCAGCGATTGAGCGGGGGGCAGGGCCACCTTGGCTGCTGCAAAATCGGCCTGAATGGGCAGCTCGCGCCCGCTGCGTTCTACCAGCACCGCCAAACGCACCCGTGCCGGGCGGCCATAGTCGTACAGCTCATTGAGTACGGCGCGCACCGTGCGGCCGGTGTGCAGCACATCATCGAGCAGCAAAATGTCGGCACCGTTAACATCAAAAGCTAACTGCGTTTGGGCGCTGCTGGCCATGCCGCGCTGGGAAAAATCATCGCGGTGCAGCGCCGAAGACAGCACACCGACGCTGCCCGCCAAACTTAAATCAGCCTGTAGGCGCTGTGCCAGCCAGACACCACCCGACGCTATACCCACCAAGCGGGTTTGTGGCCCACACAGGGCGCGCACACCTTGCAGCAGCTGGGCGTACAGGGTTTCGGCATCGGGCAAGGCAGCGCCCGTGGCGGTAGCGGAAGGAGGATGGGTCATGCAAGGCTCCGAAAAAATTGTTCTAGGATGATGCAGGCTGAGGCGGCATCGGCATCGCGCGCACCGCTGCTATGGCCTTCGGTGGTGCTGTAGCGCTCATCCACCTCAAACACCGGCAGGCCAAAGCGGCCACGCAACTGGCGGCCAAACTTGAGGGCGCGCGCGGTGTTGTCGTGGCTGGCACCGTCGGGGTGGTAGGGCACGCCCAGCACCAGCGCATCGGGCTGCCATTCGGCAATGCGCTGGGCCACTTGGGCAAAACGGGCATCGCCTTCGGCGCGGATGGTGGCTTGCGGTGTGGCACTGCCCAACAGGCGATTGCCTACCGCTACCCCGGTGCGCTTGAGGCCCAAATCCAAGGCCAAAAAGGTTTGTAGTTGCGCCGGTACGGGGGGGGCAGCTGCTGGGGTGGCGCTCATGCGTGCCCCGCTGTGGGGGCCAACTGCCAAGCCTCTAGGCCCAACAGGCGCAGGGCTTGGTCATAGCGCTGCGCTACTGGGGTTTCAAAAATAATCGACAAATCGGCCTCTACCGTGAGCCAACTGTTTTGCGCCAACTCGGTTTCTAGTTGGCCTTCGGCCCAAGCAGAATAACCCAGCGCCACCAACACCCGGCGCGGCCCAACGCCGTTGGACAGCGCTTCTAAGACATCGCGCGAGGTGGTCATGTCCAGTGGGCCGTCGGCAATGTGCAAGGTAGATGCGTAGGCGGATTCACCATTGGGGGTTTCACCTTCGCGCATCGGGTCATGCAGCACAAAACCCCGGTCGGTTTGCACCGGGCCGCCCAAGAATACCGGTGCATCGGCCAAATCTTGGCGCTGCAAGCCCAGCTCTATGGTGTCAAACAGCCCTTGTAGCTGCAAATCGGTAGGTTTGTTGATGATAAGCCCGAGGGCACCGCGTGCACTGTGTTCGCACAGATAGACCACGCTACGGCCAAAAGCCACGTCTGCTAATCCGGGCATGGCGATTAAAAAATGGTGCGTCAGGTTGGTGGGCGCAAAATCGGTGGGCATATAGTCCTGATTTTAATGGTGAACATGCCTGCTCTGTACTCTGTTGGACTGGTCTGGTTGCGCCGCGACTTGCGCGCCCAAGACCACCCCGCCCTGCACCAAGCCTTGCGCCAATGCGCGCAGGTGCATTGCGTTTTTGTGTTTGATACCGATATTTTGGCCAGTTTGCCGCGCACCGATAGGCGTGTGGAATTTATCCATGCCGCCGTGTTGGCGCTGGACGAACAATTGCGCGCTCTATCTGGCCACGCCAGTGGCGGCTTAATCGTGCGCCACGGCGCGGCACACACCGAGATTGCCGCGCTGGCGCAAGCACTGGGGGCCGAAGCCGTGTTCACCCACCACGATGACGAACCCGCCGCCCTAGCCCGCGATGCCCAAGTTCGCACCGCCTTAAGCTTGCAGCGCCGTGCCTTGCATACCCTGCGTGACCATTGCATTTTTGAGCGCCAAGAGTTGCTCACCCAAGGCGGCACCCCCTACACCGTGTTTACGCCCTACAAAAATGCGTGGTTGCGCCGGGTAGATGCCACCCGGCTGGCTGAACATGCTGTGCAGCCCTACGCTGCCGCCTTGGCCCCACGCCCTGCGCCCTATAACCAGCCAGTGCCCAGCTTGGCCGAATTGGGTTTTGCTCCGGCAGGCTTGGCCCAGTTGCGCTTGCCCACCGGCAGCAGTGGCGCACAACAACTGTTCGATGATTTTTTGCTGCGTATAGACCACTACGCCACGGCGCGCGATTTTCCGGCGCTTAAAGGCCCCAGCTACCTGAGCGTGCATTTGCGCTTTGGCACCATCTCCATCCGCCAATTGGCCCGTACAGCGCATGGCTTAGCCAGCCAAGGCAATGCTGGCGCTGCCAGTTGGCTCAATGAACTGATTTGGCGCGATTTTTATTTTCAAATTTTGGCCAATTTTCCGCAGGTGGTGCAGCACAGCTTTAAGCCCGCCTACGATGCCATCCAGTGGGAAACTGGCCCGCAAGCCCAAGCCCATTTTGCCGCTTGGTGCCAAGGGCGCACCGGCTATCCGCTGGTAGATGCCGCTATGCAGCAACTCAATCAAACCGGCTACATACACAACCGCTTACGCATGGTGGTGGCCAGTTTTCTAAGCAAAGATTTAGGGCTAGATTGGCGCTGGGGCGAGCGCTACTTTGCCGAAAAGCTCAATGATTTTGATTTGGCCGCCAACAACGGCGGCTGGCAATGGGCCAGCTCCAGCGGCTGCGATGCCCAGCCCTACTTTCGCATTTTTAACCCTATCAGCCAAAGCCAAAAGTTTGACCCGGACGGCAAATTTATCCGTCGCTATCTGCCGCCATTGGCTGCCTTGCCCACGGCCGCCTTGCACGCGCCGTGGCTGGCGCGACCTTTGGAGTTGCAACAGGCTGGCATCGTTTTGGGGCAACACTACCCCTTGCCGCTGGTACAACACGATGCCGCCCGCTTGCGTACCTTAGAGCGCTATGCCGTGGTTAAAAAAACATAGGCAAAAAATTTGATGAATTTAGAAAACCACCCCCACCATTCTCCCCGCCCTATCGACATTGCCTTACTGGCCAGTGTGTTTGTCGTGGCCGCTTGCGGCTTGCTGTACGAATTGGCCGCCGGGGCGCTGGCCTCGTATGTGTTGGGCGATTCGGTGCTGCAATTTTCCACCATCATCGGCACCTATTTGTTTGCGATGGGCATCGGCTCGTGGTTATCACGCTATTTTGAGCGCCAATTGCCGGCCCATTTTTTACGCATTGAGCTGCTGGTGGCGCTGATTGGTGGGGCCTTGCCTGCTGTGTTGTTTGTGGCCAATGCCTATGTGCCGGGGGCGTTTCGGTTTTTGCTTTACGGCATGGTGCTGCTGGTGGGCACCTTGGTGGGGCTAGAGATTCCGCTGGTGATGCGGATACTCAAGCGCAATGTGGCGCTCAAAGATGTGGTCTCGCAGGTACTCACGTTTGATTATTTGGGCGCGCTGGCGGTGTCAGTGGCCTTTCCCTTACTGCTGGTGCCGCACTTGGGGCTGATTCGCACTGGCTTGGTGTTTGGCCTACTCAATGCGGCGGTGGGGTTGTGGGCGCTGTGGTTGTTTCGCTACGAATTGCGCCATTTGCTGGCGCATACGCTGGCCTGTGTGGCGGTGTTGGCGGTATTGCTACTGGGTCTGCTGGGGGCCGACCACATCACCAGCTTTGCCGAAGATAAGTTTTACCAAGACCGCATTGTGTTTAGCGCCGCTTCGCCCTACCAGCGCATTGTGGTCACGCATGGCAAAGCCGGGCACCGGCTTTATCTAAACGGCAATTTGCAGTTTGCCCAGCGCGATGAATACCGCTACCACGAGGCGCTAGTCCACCCCGCAATGGCCGCCCACGGCGGGCCGCGCAAAGTAGCGGTGTTGGGCGGTGGCGATGGCATGGCCGTGCGCGAGGTGCTCAAATACCCTTCGGTAGAGTCCATCACGCTGGTAGAGTTAGACCCAGCCATGACGCAACTGTTTAGCCAGCACGAAACGCTGGCCCAGCTCAATAGCCACGCCCTGAGCAACCCCAAAGTCACGGTAGTCAATACCGATGCCTTTCAGTGGTTGCAAGATACGACAGAGATGTTCGATGTCATTGTGGTGGACTTTCCAGACCCGACCAACTTTGGCATTGGCAAGCTCTACACCAACAGCTTTTATGCCCTGCTAGAGCAACGCCTGGCCGCCAGTGGCTATGCGGTGGTGCAGACCACTTCGCCCTTGGTGGCACGGCGCAGTTTTTGGACGGTGGTGCAAACCATTGAATCGGTGGGGCTACAAACCATGCCCTACCATGCCCATGTACCCAGTTTTGGCGAATGGGGTTTTGTCGTTGCCAGCCGTCGGCCTTGGAAAATGCCCGAAAGTTTGCCCGCTGGTTTGCAGTTTTTGAACCTGCCCACGCTGGCGCTGTTGCGCGATTTTCCGCAAGACATGGCGCGTGTGCCCACCGAGGTCAATCGCTTATCCAACCAAGTGCTGGTACATACCTACGAGCAGGAATGGGGCCAAGTGGGGCACTGATGGCAGTTTTATATGCTTGATTCCTTTTTTCTCAGTGGTGCCGAGCGCCCCGTGTGGCTGTGGCCACAGCACGACCCGCGCTTAGTGGCGCTATCGGTGTTGCTGGCGATGGTGGCCTCGGTCATGGCCCTGCACATGACCACGCTGGCACAGCGCGCCCAAACGGGCATCGTGCGGCAGGTGGCTTTGTTCACCAGTGCCTTGGCCTTGGGGGGCGGCATCTGGGGAATGCACTTTATTGGCATGTTGGCCTTCAGTGCCTGTGCGCGTGGGCAGTTTGATGTTCTGCTCACTTTTTTGTCCATGTTGCCTAGCGTGTTGGCCTCGTGGGTGGCTTTGGCCTTGCTCAGCCGCTCCGAGTTGACGGGAAAATTGCTGCTGGGGGGCGGGGTGGTAGTGGGCGCAGGCATTGGCACCATGCACTATGTAGGCATGGCAGCGTCTAGCATCTCGCCCATGATGCGCTATGACCCTTGGGGCTTTGCCTTGTCGATTGTGCTGGCCGTGTTGTTGGCGATGGTGGCGCTGTGGGTGCGTTTTGGTTTGCAACGCCATCTAGCATGGCGCGCTTGGCCACTCAATGGCCTGGCCGGTATGGTGATGGGCTTGGCCATTGCCGCCATGCACTACACCGGCATGAACGCATTGCGCTTTGCTGGCCCAGTGGCCATAGACCCCCCCAGTGACCCGACCAGCCAACTGCTGTTGGCTTTGGCAATTGCCGTGGTCACGGTGTTTGCCGGAGCCTTGGTGGTGGCGATTAACGTCGGGCTGCGTTTTCGGCAAATGTTTTTAGAGACCCAACAAAGCGAATCGCGCTTACGCGCCGTGATGGACACCGCCATTGACGGCATCATCATGATTGATGGCCGGGGCACGGTGCAGTCGTTCAACAGTGCCGCCGAGCGCATTTTGGGCTGGAGTGCCGCGCAGGTGGTTGGGCGCAACGTAAACATGCTGATGCCCGAGCCGCACCACAGCGCCCACGATGGCTACTTGCAGCACCATTTACGCACCGGCCAAGAGCGCATCATTGGCACCGGGCGCGAAGTTCAAGCCCAGCACCAAGATGGCAGCTTGGTACCCATTCGGCTGGCGGTGGGCCGGGTGCAATTGCCGGGGCCGCCCTTGTTTGTGGGTTTCATCAGCGATATAAGCCAGCGCCGCGCCATCGAAGCCTCACTGCGCGAGAGCGAAGAAAAATTCCGCTCCCTCATCAGCAATATCCCCGGTGTGACTTTTCGCTCGCAGCTTAATGACAACTGGCCGTTGCTGTTCATCAGCGACACAGTACACACACTGACAGGTTGGACAGCCGAAGATTTTTTGGCCGGACGTATCCATTTTGCACAACTGATTGCGCCTGAAGATTGGCAAAGCGTACAAGCTGCCGTGACCCAAGCCGTGCAACAAGGAACCCCCTTTCAGGTGGAGTACCGCTTAAAGCACCGCGATGGTAGTTTGCGCTGGGTGTCGGGCACGGGTCGGGGCGTGACCGACCCCCAAGGCGGTTTGCAATGGATAGATGGCGTACTGGTAGATACCACCGAGCGCCATGCACGCAATGCCGAGTTTGAAAGCACCGTCCATGCCATTTGGCGCTCACAGGCGGTGGTGGAGTTTGACTTGCAGGGCCGGGTGCTAACCGCCAACACCAATTTTTTGAACCTCACCGGCTACGCACTGGAAGAAATCCAAGGCCAACACCACGGCATGTTTTGCCAACCCGGCACGGTGCAAGACCCTTCTTATAGCGCTTTGTGGGCACAATTGGCCAGTGGCGAGTTTGCCTCGGGCGAGTTTTTGCGCTTGGGCAAGCATGGGCGCGAGGTTTGCATATACGCCACCTACAACCCGATTTTTGATGCCGAAGGCCAGCCCTTCAAAATCGTCAAAATTGCCACCGATTTGAGCTTGCGCCGTGCGATGGAACAAGAGTTGCGCCACGCCAAAGAGCGCGCCGAACAAGCTGCTGCCGCACGCAGTATGTTCTTGGCCAACATGAGCCACGAAATCCGCACCCCCATGAACGCCATCATTGGCTTTACCGAGGCGCTGCAAGACTCGCCCCTGGATGCCGTGCAACGGCGCCACTTGGGCACGGTACACCACGCAGCACGCTCTATGCTGCGCTTGCTGAACGATATTTTGGACACCGCCAAGTTAGAAAAAGGCGCGGTAGAGCTAGAGTTGGCTGATTTCTCTTTGCGCGAGTTGTGCGGGCAAATTTTGGCCTCTTTGCGTATCACTGCCCAGCGTAAAGGGCTGGAATTGTTGCTGGACTACCCTCACACCCTGCCCGATGTGCTACATGGCGACGCTTTGCGCGTGCAGCAAATTTTGGTCAACCTGTTGGGCAATGCCCTCAAATTTACCGAGCAAGGCCACGTTACCCTGCATGTGGCTTACCACGCTGGTGAGCTGTTGCTAGAAGTGCAAGATACCGGCATTGGCATTGCCGCAGACAAGCTAGAGCGCATTTTTGACCCGTTTGCCCAAGCCGATGCCAGCACCACGCGCCGCTTTGGTGGCACCGGCTTGGGCACCACCATCTCGCGCCAACTGAGTGAGTTGATGCAGGGCAGCATCCGTGTGCGTAGCATTTTGGGCCAAGGCAGCACCTTTAGCGTGCGCCTGCCTTTGCCTTTGGGCAAGACCCCGATAGCGCCGCCCACCCTGCCCAGCAACAGCCTGCGGCCCTTGCGTATTTTGGCCGTGGACGATGTGGCCGACAACCTAGAGCTGCTGCAACTGACCCTCAGCCGTAGCAACCACCAAATGACCCCGGCCTACGGCGGCCAACAGGCGGTAGAGTTGTTTATGCAGCAGCCGTTTGATGTGGTGCTGATGGACTTGCAAATGCCCTGTGTAGATGGCCTAGAGGCCACGCGGCGTATCCGTGCCTTTGAGCAAACGCAACAGCGCCGCCCGGTGCCCATCATTGCCCTATCGGCCAGCGTGCTAGAACAAGACCGGCGCAACGCTTTGGCCGCTGGCATGGATGGCTTTGCCGACAAACCCCTGGACCCGCAGCGCTTGCACCTAGAAATGGCGCGGGTGTTGGACATTCGGCCTGCGGACAACAGTAGCCCGATGGTGCCGCCTCTCGCCCCTGTGGCCGTGCCCTTGCCTCCGGCCTGGGGGCCACAGGCTGGGCCAGAACCCGCCATTGATTGGGAAAAAGGCTTGCGCCTGTGGACGCGGCTGGATTTGTTCAGTGCCGCTTTGGGCCGTTTTGTGCAAGAGCAGCAAAACACCCCAGAGACCCTCATCGCTCTGCTAGCCCAGCAAGACTGGCCAGCCTTGCGTGCCAAGGCGCACCGACTGCGTGGTGCTGCTGGCAATTTAGCCCTCACACAGGTGCATGATGGTGCAGTGCAACTGGAGTTGGCCGCCCAACAGGGCAATCTGCCTAGGGTGCAAACCTTGGTGCCAGCCCTGTCTGATGCTTTGGCTGCAGCGGCCCAAGCCTTGCAAGCGGTGCAAACCCATCCCCCGGCTAGCCAAGATACCTTGGGCTTTGCGCCCAGCGTCTTGAGTGCCTCGCAGCAAACCCAGGCTTTGCAGGCACTAGAGCAGCTGCAAACCGCCTTGGCCCAAGCCGAGCTGCCCGAGGCCCCGCTGCACACCTTGGCACAACTGTTGCCTGCTTTAGCGCTAGAGCCGCTACAACAAGCGATTGACCATTTTGATTTTGACCGGGCACAACACTGCCTAGAGCGCCTACGGGTGCAACTGCCACCCGCTACCACCGAGGAGCCCACCTGATGATGCCCCCCACCACCCCAGACCACCGCCCGCGCCTGTTGCTGGTGGACGACGAGCCCACCAATTTGCAAGTGTTGCGCCACCTGCTGCAAACCGACTACCGTTTGTTGTTTGCCACTGATGGCCAACGCGCCCTAGAGATTGCCCAGCAACAACGCCCCGACCTGATTTTGTTGGATGTGATGATGCCGCACACCGACGGCTATGCAGTTTGCCAAACGCTCAAAGCGCAGGCCAGCACTGCCACCATCCCCATCATCTTTATCACCGCCCTGACCGACCACGCAGACGAAGCCCGAGGGCTAGAAATGGGCGCAGTGGACTACATCACCAAACCCATCAGCGGGCCGGTGGTGCGCGCGCGCGTTCGCACCCATTTATCCTTGGTACATGTGGACGAACTGCGCGAGACACGCCTGCAAATTGTGCAACGCTTGGGCCGCGCTGCCGAATACAAAGACAACGAAACCGGTATGCACGTCATCCGCATGAGCCACTATGCCCAGCGGCTGGCGCTGGCCGCTGGCTACAGCCCGGCGTGGGCCGAAGACCTGCTCAATGCCGCACCCATGCACGACGTAGGCAAAATTGGTATCCCCGATGCTATTTTGCGTAAACCCGGCAAACTCGATGCCACAGAATGGGACGTGATGCGCCGCCACCCCGAAATTGGCGCGCAAATCATTGGCCAGCATTCCACAGGGCTGCTGCAACTGGCCTGCTCTATTGCCCTCAACCACCATGAAAAATGGGACGGCAGCGGTTACCCACGCGGCTTGGCCGCAGAGGCCATCCCGATAGAAGCGCGCATCGTGGCCTTGGCCGATGTATTCGATGCCCTGACTGCACGGCGCCCCTACAAAGAACCTTGGCCCTTAGAAGATACGCTGGCACACTTGCAAGCCCAAGCGGGCCTGCATTTTGACCCAGCCTTGGTACCCCTGTTTCTGGGTTTGGTGCCACAGCTATTAGAAATCCAGCAACGCTGGGCCGACTAAAACGCTATGCAACGGCGGCATTTTCTGGGCAGTACGGCCCTGCTGGCCAGTGGTTTAAGCGGCTGCCAGCCCACCCCGATAGAGCTACCCGGCGGCTTTACCGGCATGGATATGGCGCGTGGCCATGCGCTGCGCCTACTGCCTTCTGGCCCTGCACTGGCCCCGGCCAAGCTGCACCGCACGGCGGTGCTGATTGCGGGTGGCGGTGTGGCCGGTTTGGCGGCTGCACGCGCTTTGCGGCTGGCTGGCATTACCGATTTTGCCCTGCTAGAGCTAGAGAACCAGCCCGGCGGCAACAGTCGGGGTGGCAGCGTGGGCGGTATTGCCTGCCCACTGGGTGCCCACTACCTGCCCTTGCCCGGCAACGATGCCAGCGAAGTGCAAGACCTGTTAGAAGAACTGGGCCTGCGCCAGCGCATAGCGGGGCGCTGGCAATACGACGAGCGCCACCTGTGCCACAGCCCGCAAGAGCGGCTGTTCTTTCAGGGGCAGTGGCAAGAAGGCTTGTTGCCGGTGCAAGATGTGGCCGCCAGCACCTTGGCCCAATACCGCCAGTTTGCCCAAGCCGTAGAGCAGTTGCGCCAGCAAGCGCACTTTGCCATGCCAGCGCTCAAAACTTGGACAGACCAGCGCCCCCTGCACCCCCTGCACCAGCAGCTCGATGCCCTGCCGTTTGCTGCATGGTTGGCGCAACAAGGGCTGAATGACGCACATTTACGCTGGTATTTGGATTACTGTTGCCGCGATGATTACGGTGCCAGCAGTGCGCGCGTTTCTGCTTGGGCTGGCATCCATTACTTTGCCAGCCGACACGGCTTTCATGCGCCGGGCGATAGCGCTGGCATGGAGTCTGAAGGCATCCTCACTTGGCCCCAAGGCAATGGCTGGATTACCCAGCAGCTGGCCGTGCCGCTGCAAGCAGCTGGCCAGTTGCACACGGCCACTAGCGTATTACGCATACAAGAGCAGCGCCACGGCATCACGCTAGATGCCTTTAACCATGCTACGCAAACCCCCGAGCGCTGGCAAGCACAATGCTGCATTGTGGCTTTACCCGTCTTTGTGGCGGCCAAAGTGCTGGCACAGCCGCCAGACTTTGTGCGCCAAGCGGCCCAAAGCCTGCATTGGGCACCGTGGCTGGTGGCCAACATCCATATCGACGCCCCATTGCAAGACCGCCCCGGTGCTGCCCCCGCTTGGGACAACGTACTCTATGCCGATGCCAACCCCGGCGGCTTGGGCTATGTGGATGCCGGGCACCAGCGCCTAGACCCGCGCCCAGCGCCCACGGTGTTAAGTTATTACCAAGCCTTGGGCGACTTGCCCGATGGCCGCGCCCAACTGGCGCAACGCCCGTGGACGCACTGGCGTGATGCCATTTTGCACACCTTGCAAGCACCACACCCAGACCTGCGCCAGCGCGCCCAGCGCATGGACATTACCCGCTACGGCCACGCCATGAGCATTCCGGTGCCCGGCACACAAGCCCTGTTGCGCCAATGCAGCCAGCCAGTCACTGGAAAGACCACACTGCTGGCGCAGGGCGAACGCACCGCACTGTTGCCCATGCCCGCTACCGCCCGGCTGGCCTTTGCCCACAGCGATTGGTCAGGCTACTCGGTATTAGAAGAAGCCTTTACCCGTGGCCACCACGCCGGGCTGTGGGCCAGCCGCTTGGGCTGATAATTTTTTATAGTCTTGCTGGCCAAACCGATAGATACTGTAAATATGTTGAACACTGCTGCTCCCATGGACTCCCAGCCTACCGACGTTGTACCCGCCCCATCTGGATGGAGGCACAGGCCAATGGCGTGGGTGCTGCTGTGGGCGCTTTGGTGTTTGCTGTGGCTGGGTTATTACGCCCAGAACGATGCGTTGATGGGCTTCATTTGTCAGGCTGCACCGTGATATTGCGTTTACTACAGGCCGAGGCCATCTACGATGGCTTGCTATTGCCCTACCGGGTGCGCGCCGACCGCATCATGGTGCGGATGAACCTGTTTTTGCTGCTGGTGTGTATGGCCTTGGCACCGTGGCGCTCTACCTATGCCGTGGTGGCGCTGGTGGGGCTGCCCACCTTGGGCTTGGCCTATGTTTTGGCGCGTGGCTGGCCGGGGCAACTGGTAACACGCATTTTTATGGGCTGTGCGTTTATGGCCTACACCGGCATCATCATCCACCAATCTGGGGGCGATATCGAGGCCCACTTTGCTGCCTTTGGCCTGATTGGCGTGTTGCTCTATTACCGCGATTGGCGCAGCATTGTGGCTGCCACGGTGTTTATTTACTTGCACCATTTGGTGCTTGGCTATGCCCAAACCTTGGGCGTACCAGTGTATGTGTTTGACCAGCCCAATTTCTGGGTACTGTTTGGCGTGCATGTGGCCTATTTTTTGCCCTTCATCGCCATGATGGTTTATTTGTCGATTTGGTTGCGGCGCGAGGGCTACGAAGCCCAACATGTGATTGTCTTGGCCCAGCAGGTGGTACAGGGCAATTTAATGGACGATGGCGCTTCGTCGGCACTGCTGGCGCACGCCAAAATGCCGCTGGTGGCCGCAGTGCAGCAAATGAAGCAGCGCCTGCTCGATTTGCTTAAAGTGTTGCCCGTAGCGGCAGCGGTGGTGCGGATTGATACCGGTGCCATTGTGAGCATCAATGAAGCCTGGGAGCGCCGCATTGGCCCCTTGGGGGGCAAAGATGAGCGCATTGGCGAGTCACCCATTTGGGTTGACCCGGCCACTTGGTCAGACTTGATTGACCGAATGCACAGCGCGGCAGAAAAGCTCATCAATAAAACCGAAGTGGTGCTGCGTAAAAACGACGGCACGCCCATGATTTGTGAGCTGTCCATTGTGCTGCACGAGGGCGTGACACCCGTCATGGCCATTTTGACGGTGGAAGACATCACCTTGCGCCGCCGCGCCGAAGAGACCATGAAGCGCTTGGCCTTTCGCGATGCCCTGACCCAGTTGCCCAACCGAGCCAGCCTGCAATTGGCCCTAGAGCAGGCTATGCACGCCCGAGACCAAAAAGGGCAGGCCAGTGCGCTGGTAATGCTCGATTTAGACGGCTTTAAACCTATCAATGACCAATACGGCCACGATGCAGGCGATGAGGTATTGCGCGCTATTGGTGCCCGATTGCAATGGCTCAATGAGCGCGCCGACGTAGCCGCGCGCCTTGGGGGTGATGAATTTTGCGTGGTGCTAGGAAGTGGCATCACGGCCCCAGAGGCCCTTGCCACCGCAGAGCAGGTGATTGAGGCCGTAGCGCAACCCATTCAACTCAATGCCCAAGCAGGCGTGTGGGTGCGTGTGGGGGCCAGTGCCGGGGTGGCCTGCCTTAGCCCCAATCTGCACAACATAGAGGCTTGGCTCAAGCGCGCCGACGAGGCGTTATACCAAGCCAAGCGCAGTGGCAAAAACCGTGTCTGCGTGGCCCCAGAGTGCCAGATGGATTGAAGATTATGGCGCTACCGGGTTGCTGGCTTGCGCTGGCAAGCAGTGCAGCAGCTCTAACGGTTGGGTTTGCACCAGCAATTGCCCGGTGCCATTGTGCAATAACGGGCACAGGGCCATATCAATACCGTGCAGGGTATGCACCGCCAGCACCAAATACTGTTGCAGGCCCTCCGAGTTCAGCACCGGCGTGGTGTCGGGGTCTGGCACCACCGCTTCTTGCAAAGCCAGCGGGGTTAAAAAACTATGCACTGCCAAGCATACCGGGCCAATTTGCGGCTGCAAGGCGGCGTATTCTTTCGTGCTGGGGGTCAAGCTGGCGCGGATAAAGCCGGTGAGCTTTTGCAGCGCCTCTGTCGAGGCATGGAAACTCTGCATAGCCTGCACGCCTGCCCCGGCCATGCGGCAGCTCTGAAAATCTTGCCCTTGCGTGGGCTGGCCCACCAAGAACAAAGCCGGAGCCAATTGGCCATCGCGCGCCAGCAGGGTGCTGGCGATGCCTACACAATGCTGATAGGCTGCCTGCACCAAGTTGCCAGAGAGTTGAAACGTAGAATTTTTTGTCATAAAACGGGGTTTTGTGGCCCACCCAGCACCGGAAAGGCGGGCAGCACCAGTTGTTGGTCTATGCGGCCCACGGCTTGTTGTACGGCAGCGCGCAACTGCTGCGCCCATGCACGGCCTAATGCACCGGCACGCAAATAATCGGCGTTGTTGCCTCGGCTGGGCAGCAACAAGTGCTCATCGACCAAGAGGGTCACTTGCACATAAGCACCGCCAGCGGTGGCATAGCGGTAACTGACATGGGCATAAGGTGGGGGCAGGCCGAGTGGTTGCGCTTGCAACCACTGTTGCAAGGCCGGATGGTTGCGCTGCATCCATTGTGGGGTGCGGTTGGCACCCCGTTTCAAGCGCAAGCAATCAATGCGTATCGGGCTGCCATCGGCAGCGTCTTGCACCCAAACATCGGGCTGGCGTGGGCAGCTGTCTGTCCAGAGGGTGGGGTCTAGTGCCGGGGCGCTACGGTGGTGCGTGGTTTGTACCCAAAGCAGCGCCTGCCACGCTTGGCCTTGGCGCAAGGCCCAAGTGCGCGTTTGCAAGGGCAAAGTGGCCCCTAATTCGGGCAATAGGGGCCAGCTTTGCTCGGAGGTGCCTAAATCTTGCCAGTCGCCCGGTGGCAGCGCCAGCTGCATATTGCCCACGGTATGGCTTTGGTGGCCCGCTGGCAGCGGCGCACAGGCTACCAAGGCCCCAGACAGCCCTAGCATGGCTGCCACGCTACGCCAGCCGTGATAGCAGCGGGCTGCCGTGGGCATCATCAGTTGACCACCTGGGCCAGTTTGCCACCTACGTAGCGCTTGGCCATTTGCTCCAGTGTGTAGCCCTTGATTTTGGCCCCTTGGCCTTCGCAACCAAACTCGATATAGCGCTGCTTGCAGATTTGCTTGGCCGCTTCGCGCGCGGGCTTGAGCCATTCGCGGGCATCAAACTTGTCGGGGTTCTCGGCCATAAACTTACGCACCGCGCCGGTCATGGCCAAGCGGATGTCGGTGTCGATGTTGATTTTGCGTACGCCAAATTGGATGGCTTTTTGGATTTCTTCTACCGGCACGCCGTAGGTTTCTTTCATCTTGCCGCCATACTGGTTGATGATGGCCAGCAGCTCTTGCGGCACGCTCGATGAGCCGTGCATCACCAAATGGGTGTTGGGGATACGGGCGTTGATGGCCTGCACGCGGCTGATGGCCAAAATATCGCCAGTAGGCTTGCGCGTGAACTTGTAAGCGCCGTGGCTGGTACCGATGGCAATAGCCAGCGCATCCAACTGCGTGGCTTGGACAAAGGCGGCGGCTTCTTCCGGGTCGGTCAGCATTTGGCTGTGGTCCAATTTGCCCACCGCGCCCACGCCGTCTTCTTCACCGGCTTCGCCGGTTTCTAAAGAGCCTAGGCAGCCCAGTTCGCCCTCTACGGTGGCACCAATTTTGTGCGCCATTTCTACCACTTTGCGCGTTACTTCGACGTTGTAATCAAAATTGGCAGGGGTTTTGCCGTCTTCGCGCAGCGAACCATCCATCATCACCGAGCCAAAACCCAAATCCAAAGCGCCTTGGCAGATGGCGGGGGAGGTGCCGTGGTCTTGGTGCATCACCAGCGGGATGTGCGGGTACATCTCGGCGGCGGCTTGAATCAGGTGCTTGATGAAGGATTCACCGGCGTATTTGCGCGCACCCGCGCTGGCTTGCAAAATGACGGGGGCACCCACTTCATCGGCAGCGGCCATCACGGCTTGCACCTGCTCTAGGTTGTTGACGTTGAAAGCGGGGATGCCATAGCGGTTTTCAGCAGCATGGTCGAGCAGTTCGCGCATCGAGACGAGGGGCATGGTTGTAGTCCGTTGGAAGGAGGAAAGGGAAGGGGTGCAGCGGTGCTTGCTGCTGGATGCTGCCGATTTTAATGGCCCTGTTGCGTAGCGGTTGGCGCAAAGTCCAGTCGGTAGCAGGTGGTGAAAGGCGCTGGCGCTGTTGGACTGCCAAAACTGGCCCCGTGTACTGCTGCCACACGGGCAATGATTTCTTGCCCCAAGTGCAGGCTGTCTGCGGGCTTGGTGGGCCTGGCCAGCGTGTCGGCCAAGGGGCGTGCGCCATCGTCACATACTTGCAACCACGGGTGATTTTCTGGCACGCTGGTGCCACATTGCACTTCAATTTGGGTGCCAAGCGGAGTGTGGCGCAGGGCGTTTTCAATCAGGTTACGCAGTGCCATTTCTAACAGCACCGCATGGCCTTGCACCAGCAAAACCTCGGGGGCTTGCACCGCCAGTGTGTCTTGGCGTTGCCAAGCAGCAGAAACATAGTCGGCAGCTACTTGGCGTGCCAGTGCTGCCACATCCACCGGACTGGCTTGGCCATGCCAGTGGCCCCGGCTGGTGCGCGCCAGCGCCAGCAACTGTTGCAATACATGGCCAGCGCGCAAGGCATCTTGGCGTATCAAGTTGAGCGCTTGGGTTTGGGCAGGGGCTGCCAAGCCACCAGCCAAGGCTTGGGCTTGCAACACGATGGCGGCCAGTGGGGTGCGTAACTCGTGCGCTACCTCGTTGGCCAGTTGCCGTTCGCGCGCCAGCGCCTCTTGCTGGTGCGCTAGCAGGGTGTTGATGGAATCGACGACGGCATCAAATTCTTGCCAATCGTGGTGTTGCGCTAGGCGCTTGGCACCCTGCACATCCAGCTGCCCTACCTCTTGTGACAACTGGTGCAGCGGGCGCAGGCCCCGGCCAATGGCCAGCCCCAAAGCCAAGGCCACCACGGGTAGCAACCACAAGCCCGGCGCCACCATTTGCCCGGCAATATCATGGGCCAGACTATCGCGGTCATCCAAGCGCAATAGCACCATGATTTTGTGTGTCCGAACTTCGTCCCAACGTGAAAAACTGCGCCACTGCTGCGCTTGTGGCCCCAGTTGCAGGTTGGCATAGCCTTCTTCGGGGTCAAAAGCTGGAACTGGGGCTGCGCCGGTGTGCCACAACAGTTGGCCGCTTTGGTTCCATTGCACCACGCTTAAAGATTGTTGATAGTCGTGGTTTTTAGGGGGGAGCCACTGGCTTGCAGATGGCTCCTGTGGCATCGGGGCGCGCAACCCTAGCAGCAGCGCAGAGGCCGTGGCCAATTGGCCATCGGTCAGTTCATCGGCCTCGTGCAGGCCGGTGCGGTAAGCCAGCGCGACAAAGCAGGCCCAGACCAGCACCAAGGCCCCCAAACTCCACAGCAAAAGCCGCTGGGTGAGTGAGCGCCTGCTGTTCACAGCGATTCTGGCGGCATAAAGTAGCCCACACCGCGCATGGTTTGGATGCACTGGCTGCCCAGTTTGCGCCGCAGGTGGTGAATATGCACTTCAATGGCATTGCTATCGACCACCGAATCCCAGTCGTATAGGCGTTCTTCTAATTGTCGGCGCGACAGCACCCGCCCTGGCGACTCCATCAGCAGGTGCAGCACGGCAAACTCGCGTGGCGAAATCTCTACCCGCTGGCCGTCTAGTTGCACTACACGGGTGGCCGGATTGAGTTCAATCGCGCCGTGGCGCACCAGCGGTTGCGCTCGGCCAGCGGCACGGCGCAACAGGGCGCGCAGGCGCGCTTCTAGCTCATCCATGTCGAACGGCTTGCTGAGGTAGTCATCGGCCCCTTGGTTCAGCCCGGCAATGCGCTGTTGTACGCCATCGCGTGCCGTCATGATGAGTACCGGGGTGGCGGCATCGGGCAAGGGGGTTGGGCTGGCGCGCAAGCGCTGGAGCAAAGTGCTACCGTCGCCATCACTTAGGCCCAAATCGAGCAATATGGCATCAAAAGGTTCAACGCGCAAAGCCGCCCAAGCGCTGGCCACCCCATCGCAAACATCCACTGCATAACCGCGCTGGCGCAAGTTGGCACGCAGCCCTTGGGCAATGCCCGTATCGTCTTCTACAACCAAAATTCGCATGGCGCGCTGCTAGTTGCTGGCGCTGGCTGGGCTTAGGCGGGCAGCAGCTCAAAGCTGGTGCTAATGTCTGCGGTTTTGCCCAGCATGATGCTGGCCGAGCAGTATTTTTCGTGGCTCATGGCGATGGCGCGTTCTATCGCCGTGGGCGGGATGTCTTTGCCGGTGATGGTGAAGTGCATGTGGATTTTGGTGAACACCTTGGGGTCCGTGTCGGCGCGCTCGCTGGTGAGCTTAACGCTACAGCCGCGCACATCATGGCGGCCACGCTTCAAAATCAGCACTACGTCGTAGGCGGTGCAGCCGCCGGTGCCAGCCAGCACGGTTTCCATGGGGCGCGGGGCCAAGTTTTGTCCGCCATTTTCAGGGCGGGCAGCGTCGGGGGCACCATCCATGACCAGCGTATGACCGCTGCCGGTTTCGGCCACAAAACCCATGCCCGAGCGCGTACCTGCCGCGCCAGTCCAACTTACGGTGCATTCCATGCTTATTTCCTTCGGGGTTGTTTTTTAACAACAGCATTGTCGTGGATTTTGTTGCTGTGCAACATAAATGCTGGCGTTGGCTTATAATTCAAACCACGCGATGCTTGTTTTGGTAGTTACCCCAAGCATTGCACCTGTTGTCTCCTCCATCTCCTCAAAAGATGGATTCAGCCCCAAACCATTGGTTTGGGGCTTTTTTTTCGCCTGGCCGCCTATCATATCGCTCTATGACCCAGCCTCTGACCCCCTCCGACTACCTGAAAAAAATCCTCACGGCCCGCGTTTATGACGTGGCGATTGAGACCGACTTGCAAGTGGCACGCACCCTGAGCCAGCGTTTGGGCAACAAAGTGCTGCTCAAGCGCGAAGACCAGCAGCCCGTGTTTAGCTTCAAGCTGCGCGGTGCTTACAACAAAATGGCGCACCTGACACCCGGCCAGTTAGAGCGCGGCGTGATTTGCGCCTCGGCAGGCAACCATGCCCAAGGTGTGGCCATGAGCGCTGGCAAACTGGGCACGCGCGCCGTCATCGTCATGCCCACCACCACGCCACAGCTCAAAATTGACGCGGTGCGCGCCTTGGGCGGCGAGGTGGTGTTGGCGGGCGAGAGCTACTCCGATGCCTACGCCCATTCCATTAAGCTGGAAAAAGAGCAGGGCTTAACCTTTGTGCATCCGTTTGATGACCCAGACGTGATTGCCGGCCAAGGCACCATCGCGATGGAAATTTTGCGCCAACTGCAAAAGTTGGGCAGCAGCAACCGGCTAGATGCGGTGTTTGTGGCCATTGGTGGCGGTGGCCTGATTGCCGGTGTGGCCAACTACATCAAAGCCTTGCGCCCAGAAATCAAAGTGATTGGCGTGCAGATGAACGATTCTGACGCGATGGTGCAATCGGTGGCCGCTGGTGGGCGCGTGACGCTGACCGATGTGGGGCTGTTTTCCGATGGTACGGCGGTCAAGCTGGTGGGTGAAGAAACTTTCCGCATCACCCAAGGCTTGGTCGATGAAATCGTGACGGTGGACACCGATGCCGTGTGTGCGGCCATCAAAGATGTTTTTGTCGATACGCGCTGCATTGTCGAGCCTGCTGGGGCCTTGGCGGTGGCTGCCATAAAGCAATATGTGGCACAGCACCACACCGAGGGCGAAACCTACGCCGCCATTTTGTGCGGTGCCAACATGAACTTTGACCGCTTGCGCTTCGTGGCCGAGCGCGCCGAAGTGGGCGAGGAGCGCGAAGCCCTGCTGGCCGTGAGCATCCCCGAAGAACGCGGCAGCTTTCGGCGCTTTTGCGAAATCATTGGCGACTTGCCCGGTGGCCCGCGCAACGTCACCGAATTTAACTACCGCATCAGCGATGCCGCGCGCGCCCATGTGTTTGTCGGCCTGACCACGCACGGCAAGGGCGAATCAGCCCAACTAGCGCAAGCCTTTAGCCAGCACGGCTTTGAAGCCTTGGATTTAACGCACGACGATTTGGCCAAAGAGCATTTGCGCCATTTGGTGGGCGGCCTGTCCAATTTGGCGCACGATGAGCGCCTGCTGCGCTTTGTCTTTCCAGAGCGCCCCGGCGCGTTGCTCAAATTTTTGAGCCTGATGCAGCCCAGTTGGAACATTAGCCTGTTCCACTACCGCAACCAAGGAGCTGACTATGGGCGCATTTTGGTGGGTATTCAAGTGCCACCCGAAGATGGTGCGGCTTTTGCCGAGTTTCTGACCACGGTGGGCTACCCTTATGTGGAGGAAACGCAAAACCCCGCCTACCGCCTATTTTTACAAGCACCTACCAGCAGCCAATAACTGGCCTTTGGCCCCCGAGTACCGCCTTGCCCTAGTTGTGCGCCCATAATGCCGCCCTATCCCCACCAGCCCCGCTCGCTCAAAACCCGCATCAGCCTGTTTACGCTGCTGATTTTTAGCGTAAGCCTGTGGTCTTTGACGTTTTATGCCAGCCAGATGCTGCGCCACGATATGCAGCGGCAATTGAGCGACCAGCAGTTCTCGGTGGTGCACTTTTTGGCCGGTGCCATCGATGCCCATTTGAATGAGCGGGTGCGGGCGCTAGAGCTGGTGGCGGGCGGCATTACGCCACAGATGCTGCACCAGCCCGAGGCACTCAACCAGCGCCTCGAGAGCCTGCCAGTATTACAAACCATGTTCAGCGGTGGTGTGCTCATTACCGATGCCCAAGGTACCGCAGTGGCCGAGGCACCGCGTTCGGTGGGCCGGGTAGGGCTGAACTTTATGGACCGCTCGGCGGTGGCTTTGGCACTCAGCCAAGGCCGGGCCGTGATTGGCACGGCGGTGATGGACAAGCGCCTAGGCGTGCCGGTCATTGGCATTGCCGCACCCGTACGGGATGCGGATGGACGTAGCATTGGTACTTTAGCTGGCGTGATGGCGTTAAAACACGCCAGCTTTTTAGACCAACTAACGCAAAGCGCGTATGGCAAAACCGGTAGCTATTTTTTGGTCGATCGGCAAGAGCGCTTGATTGTGGCCGCCACCAAAAAAGACCGCGTGCTGCAACTGCTGCCTGTGCGTGGCCAAATTGCGGCCATAGACCGCTTTATTGATGGCTTTGAAGGCTCGCAAATTTATACCAACCCCATGGGGGTAGAGGTGCTCAATTCGGCCAAGCGCCTAAAGACGGTGGACTGGGGCATTTCGGCTTCTATCTCAACGGCAGAAGCGTTTGCCCCTATTTGGGCGATGCAGCAACGCATGGTGTTGGCCGCTTCGGTGCTAACGGTGCTGGCTGCTGCACTGATGTGGTGGTTGTTGCGGCACGAATTTTCACCCTTGTCTGACACCGCGCGGCGGCTGTCGGGCATGTCTTTGGCCGAAGAGTTGCCCCAACCTCTGCCCATTGTGCGCCAAGACGAAATTGGCATTTTGATTGGCCAATTTAACCACCTGCTAGGGCGTGTAGCCCAGCAAAGGGCCTCGATAGAGCAGCAGTTGCAGTTGTTTTCTGCGTTTATCGATGCACTGCCCAACCCGGTGTTTGTGAAAAACCAACAAACGGTTTTTACAGCTTGCAACCGGGCTTATGAGCAAGCCTTTGGCATTGAACGCACCCAATTTATTGGTAAAACCGTGCTAGAGCTAGATTACCTGCCCTTGGAAGCCCGTGAGGCATTTCAGGCGGCAGACTTGGCTTTGCTGGCCCAAGGCGGCCAAACCTACGAAGAAATTGACATTACCTTTGCCGATGGCGTGTTACGCACTGCGCTGTACCAACGCTGCACTTTCGAGTTGGGCACAGAACGGGGCATGTTGGGCTTGATTGTGGATATTTCAGAGCGCAAACGGCGCGACGACTACCAACGTTTTTACAGCTACATCTTAGAAATTTTGGCCAGTGGTGCCCCCATAGAAGACATCTTAGAAGCCATTGTGTGTGGCATTGAGGCACTGCACCCCGGCAAGCTGTGCAGCATTGTGCTACTGGACGAAGCAAACCAACAGGTGGTGCGCTGCATAGCCCCCAGCTTGCCGAGCACTTACAACCAAGCCTTGCTTGGGTTGCCGACGGGCTTAGGAGTAGGCTCCTGTGGTACGGCCGCTTTTACCGGCGAGCCGGTGGTGGTAGAAGACATTGCCACTCACCCCTATTGGGCCGATTTCAAAGATTTGGCGGCCCAAGCACAGTTGGGGGCGTGCTGGTCACAGCCGATACGCTCTAGCAACAACCGTATTTTGGGCGTGTTTGGCGTTTACCATCGCCAGCCCTACCGCCCCACCGAGGCCGATATGGCCCTGATTGAACAAACCGCCCAATTGGCCAGCATCTCGATTGAAAAAAGCCGGGCCGAAGAGCAAATCCGCCATTTGGCTTACTGCGACAGCCTGACCCAATTGCCCAATCGGCGCTTATTGGAAGAGCGGCTGGCGCTGGCCTTGGCCAATAGCCGACGCACTGGCCTGCATGGCGCTGTCATGCTGCTGGACTTGGACAACTTTAAGCCACTCAATGACACCCACGGCCATGCAGTGGGGGATTTGCTGCTGCTAGAAGTAGCCCGGCGCTTGAGTGCCAGCGTGCGTGAGGTCGATACCGTGGCCCGTTTGGGCGGCGATGAGTTTGTCGTGGTGATTGGCGACTTAGATACACAAGCTGAGCAGGCCCTGCCCCAAGCGATGGTGGTAGCAGAAAAAATCCGTGCGGCCCTGTCCCAACCCTATCGTTTGCAGGTAGCAGCCCAAGCAGGCAGCCCCGCCCGTGTGGTGGAGCACCGCTGCTCTTGCAGTGTGGGTATGACTTTGTTTGCCGGCCGCGATGCCCCCCGGCAAACCGAGCTGCTGCGCCAAGCCGACGATGCCATGTACCGCGCCAAGCAATCGGGGCGCAATACCATCCACCTCTAAAAGCTTTAAAAGCCCATCTCACTGATGCAAGCCCTTCGCCACTATTTGCTGGCCGTGCAGTTTTTTACGCGCATCCCCATCACTGGGCGGCTGGCCGATTGGGTGGGCTTTAGCCCAGCCATGTTGCGCGCCAGCAGCGCGCATTTTCCGGGGGTAGGCTGGCTGGTGGCCGCCGTGGCCATGCTGGTGTATGCAGCCTTGTACCTTGCCCTGATGCCCAATCCGCTGGCCTGTGCCGTGGCGGCAGTGGGTTGCACCATTGCCACGGTGCTGCTCACTGGGGGCTTTCATGAAGACGGTTTGGCCGATGTGGCCGATGGCTTGGGCGGTAGCTACGACCGTGAACGTGCCCTAGACATCATGAAGGATTCGCGCATTGGCGCTTTTGGTGCGCTGGCGCTGGTGTTGGGTCTGTTGGCCAAGTGCAGTTTGTTGGCCTTGTTGGGGGCGCACAGCCTGCCAGCGGCCTTAGCCGCCTTGTTAGGGGGGCATGTGTTGTCGCGCTGGTGGCCGTTGTGGTTGGTGCGTTGCCTGCCCCATGTGGGCGATACGGCCCAATCGAAAAGCAAACCGCTGGCCGACCAAATCAGCAATGCTGCTTTGCTGGCTGCCGGGCTGTGGTGTGTCGCTCCGTTGGTGCTGGTGTGGCAATGGCAGTCGGCGCTGTGGCTGGTGATGGCGGTGCTGTGCAGTGCTTTGGCAGCGGCCCACATGGCGCGGCGTTTGGCGCGGCGCTTGCAAGGTTTTACCGGCGATGGTTTGGGTGCCGTGCAACAACTGGGCGAGGTGGGGTTCTATTTGGGTGCCGCGTTGGCTTTGGGGCCGTTGGGCCGCTGGGCCAGCCTATGATGAATGTGCTTTCATTATGGCTGGCCCGCCACGCCGCCCCTTTGATAGCGCCAGGGCATTGTTACGGCCAATTGGATATACCCGCCGACACCGCTGCTACCCAAGCAGCAGCGCAAGCCTTGGCCCAAGCATTGCCGCAGCGTGTGTTGGTGTGGCATTCACCCTTGCAACGCTGTGCCCAATTGGCCCATGCTCTGCAAGCCTTGCGCCCAGACACCATCAGTCAGCCCGATGTACGCTTGCAAGAGATGAATTTTGGTGCTTGGGAGGGCCGCCGTTGGGATGACATCCCACGCCATGAAATAGACGCTTGGGTGGCTGATTTTGCCCAGTACCGCCCCGGTGGTGGCGAGAGCCTACAAACCATGCTATTGCGCGTAGCAAGCGCGTGGCAAGATGCCCAAAGTGTTGCTTTAGCGCAGCAAAGCCTTGTGCTGTGGATTAGCCATGCCGGGGTGGCGCGTTGTGTGCAATGGCTGCAACAAGCACCGGCCAACCGGCCGCCCAGCGCGGCCCAATGGCCGCAGCAAGCACCGGCCTTGGGCGCATGGTGTCGCTGGCCGTTGGGTGCTGCTTAGAACTTTTCCCACGCCTGTAGATAGCGCCATTGCCCTTCGGGCACTTTGGCCAGCGGCACGCGGCCCAAGCGAATGCGCCGCAAACTGACCACGCGCAGGCCCACTGCCTCGCACATGGCCGGAATTTGGCCGGGGCGAATCCCTTTCAGGGCAAAGCGCAGACGGGTTTCGTTTTGCCAGCTGACTTTAATGGGTGGCAAAGGTCGGCCATTGAAGCTCAGGCCGTGGCAGAGTTTTTGCAGCCCACCCTCCACTATCTGACCAGCTACTTCGACAATACATTCTTGCTCTAGCGTTTCGATGTCTTCGGCCAGCTTGCGCGCAATGCGTGGGTCTTGGGTATAAACCACCAAACCACTGGCGGGCGTGGGCAGCGGCGTAAAGCACTCCAATTGTTTAAAGTGCCGTAGCAGCACGCGCGTGCCCGAGGCATCTTCGGCTAAGTGGGAGGCGGCACCTAGCAGCGTGACCGCCGAAGGCGCACCTTGGCTGCGGCTGCCGTGGGCCTTGGCACCCGTATCCATGCCCAAACCGGCCTCAAAACCGGGGGGTTTGTGCAACAACAGCGTTACCGGGGCCAAATCTAACAAGCTGGCATTGGGGGCCAAAGTGATGGTTTGCTCGGCCCTGACGCGCGCACCGGGCAGCTCAATGACTTGGCCATCGACACTGACCAAGCCGCCTTCAATGTATTGCTCGGCCATGCTACGCGAGCAGCCCAATTGTTGCGCCAGCCGTTTGGCCAAGCGAACCAGCCCCGTGGGGGGATTGCCATGTTCAGTCATTACCCGGCTCCATGCTGCGGATGCGCTCTACATGCGCCAATAAGGAGCGCTGGGCCACCGGCCACAGGCGCTGTGGCACATCGGCATAGGCATGGGCTACCCAATCTTGCACGGTACCGCCGGGCAGGGCTTGCATGGCAGCCAGCACCTTGGCCTCGCGTGCCAGCCGGTGCGCTTTGAGCTGGGCGATAGCGTTACGCGCTTCATGCAGCACATAGCCATGCGCGGGTAAGATAAATTCGACTTGGTATTGCTGGCACAAGGCATCGAGCCGGTCTAAAGAATCGAGGTAATCGGCCATATTGCCATCGGGCGGGTCAATGACGGTGGTGCTACCGTTGAGGATGTGGTCGCCCGAGAACAGCAAGCCATCCTCTTCTAACAACAGGCACAGATGGTTGGCAGCATGGCCGGGGGTGTGTACCACTTGCAAGGTGTGTTGCACTGGCCCTTGTAGCCCGGTGCCGCTCAGGGTCAGGCGCTGGCCATGTTGCAGTATTTCGTCGGGGGTAAAGGCGCTGGCGGCACGCGCTGTCGGGGCCGATGGCAAGCCCAACACATCCGGTTGGCTGCGCCCGCTTTGGCGGCACAAGGCTTGCAAAGGGGCGGCACCGGGCGAGTGGTCGGGGTGCGAATGGGTGCAAACAATGGCGCGAATATCACCACCTGCTGCGCGCCAGAGTTTTTCTAGGTGTGCGTGGTCAGCGGGGCCGGGGTCAATGGCGATATAGCCGGTGCTGGGGTCGCCCACCAAATAGCTGTTGGTGCCGGGGCCGGTCATAAAGCCGGGGTTGGGGGCCGTCAGGCGTTGCACATTGCGTAGCAGGGGTACGGGGGCTTCACTTTGCCAATCGAGTGCGTGTGCTGGTGTTTGGCCGTCAGGGCAGACCAAGGCCAACTCGCCAAACGGGGCCTCGTGTTCCATGTAATGCTCTTCTTTACCGGCCAGCAGGCCACCGCGTGGGCAAGAGACCCACAAGGGCCGTTCGTGCGCCAAGCCAGCCAACACGGCCTCGGTGTTGGCAAAATTGGCCAGCCGCTCTAAGGTGCGGATGGTGGGATAAATCATAAAAAATTGCCCGGCAGCATGGCGTTCTAAGGCCAGCCGGGGCGAGACCCAAACCGGCTCAAACTGCTCTTGCTCATCGGCCACCGGGGTTTGGCCCTCGGGCATACGGGCGACCAAAAACGGTACCGCAAAGCGTTTATTCAGTTCGCGTGCGCCCGTCCAGTGGGCCAGCACATAGACCATGTCGGCTGCCAGTGTCAGGCCGTGGGCGGCGCATTGTTCGGCAAAGGGCGCATGGCGGCTCAGGCGGGCAATGTCTTGGTCATCGGCCATACGGCCATCGGCATGGCGGGCTAGCAAGATGCCCAGTTCTTCAAAGCTCTCGCGGATGGCGGCAATGGCTTGCGTGAGGTGCAAATCGGTTTGCGTGGGGCGGCGTGCGGCTACCGTGTGCGCTTGGGCATCAAGGGCATCAATACCGCCACCGGGGAAAACATAGGCTCCCGGCGCAAAGCTGGCCTGGTCGGAGCGGCGCGTCATAAGCACCTCTAGGCCCTCGGGGCCATCGCGCAGCAGCAACACAGTGGCGGCATCGCGGATAGGTGCGGGGGTGCGGGGGGGGTGCAGAAGTTGGCTGGTGCGTATCATGCCCTGCATTATGGGCGGCAACAGAATAAAAGCGCAGCACAGCGTTTTGTACGGTGCGGCGCTTTCGTGTGAAGCCAGTGGGTGTTTAGGCCGCGCCGATATGGGGCACCAGCCCGGTGGTGGGCTGGCCGTTTTTCAGGGCAGCGGTAAAGGCCAACATGCGGTCAATCGGTTGGCGCGCGCGTGGAATCAGGGCCGCATCAACTTCAATGGCGTTGCTGCCCGTCTCTAGCACCTGTGCCACACTGGCCAAGCTGTTCATGGCCATCCACGGACAATGGGCGCAGCTTTTGCAGGTGGCACTGTTGCCGGCGGTAGGCGCTTCGTAAAAGATTTTGTCGGGGTTGAGCGTACGCAGCTTGTGCATCATGCCGTTGTCGGTGGCGACGATGAATTCTGGCGCATCCAGCGTCTTGGCAGCGTGCAAAATAGCCGAAGTGGAACCCACCGCATCGGCCAGTGCTACCACTTCGGCGGGTGATTCGGGGTGTACCAACACCTTGGCTTGGGGGTGCTGGCGCTTCAGGTCTTGCAGCTCAAAGGCTTTGAACTCGTCATGCACGATGCACGCGCCGTTCCAGAACACCATGTCGGCGCCGGTTTCGCGGCGGATGTAGTCGCCCAAATGCCGGTCGGGCGCCCAGAGGATTTTGTGCCCTTGCGCTTTCAGGACGCGCACAATATCCAGCGCACAGCTAGAGGTAACCAGCCAATCGGCGCGCGCTTTGACGGCAGCGCTGGTATTGGCATAAACCACCACGGTGCGGTCGGGGTGGGCAGCGCAGAAGGCGCTAAATTCGTCCACCGGGCAGCCCAAATCGAGCGAGCAGGTGGCATCCAAATCGGGCATCAAAATGGTTTTCTCGGGCGAGAGGATTTTGGCGGTCTCGCCCATAAAGCGCACCCCCGACACCACCAAGGTTTGTGCAGCATGGTCGCGGCCAAAACGGGCCATTTCTAAAGAGTCGCTGACGATGCCGCCGGTTTCTTCGGCCAAGTCTTGCAGGTCTGGGTGCACATAGTAATGCGACACCATCACCGCGTTATTTTCTTTGAGCAGGCGGCGGATTTTGTCTTTCAGTGCGGCGCGCTCTGCCGGGGCAGGCTCGGCGGGTACGCGCGCCCAAGCGTGCTTGGTGGCGCAGACGCTGCCCTCAGTGGGTTGTTCGTATTCGACGTCTTTCAGGGTGTCGGGGGTGGTCATTTAAGCAAGCTCCTGCAAGCGCATAGAAAAATCAATCGCCTTGACATCTTTGGTCAGGCCGCCAATCGAGATGCGGTTCACGCCAGTGTCGGCCAGCGCGCGCAAGCCCTCTAGCGTGACGCCGCCCGAGATTTCCAAAATCGCCCGTCCGGCATTCAGGCGTACTGCCTCGTGCAGTTGGGCTTTGGGCATGTTGTCTAGCAGCACCATCTTGGCACCAGCGGCCAAGGCTTCTTCTAGCTGGGCCAAAGTTTCCACTTCAATTTCGATAAACTGGGCGCGGGCAGCGGCTTGTTGCGCCGCTTGCAGCACGGCTGTCACACCGCCAGCGGCGGCGATGTGGTTCTCTTTAATCAACACGGCATCGTGCAAGCCGATACGGTGATTGACACCACCGCCCACACGCACGGCATATTTTTGCGCCAAGCGCAGGCCGGGAATGGTTTTGCGCGTATCGACAATCTGTGCCTTCGTGCCTTGCACGGCTTGCACATAGGTGGCGGTTTTGGTGGCCACGGCAGATAGCAACTGCAAAAAATTGAGCGCGGTGCGCTCGGCACTGAGCAGGGCGCGGGCGTTGCCTTCAAACTCCAGTATTACTTGGTCGGCGGTGCAGCGCTGGCCTTCGGCCACCAACCAATGCAGTTGGATGCTCGGGTCTAGGGCACGAAAGGCGGCTTCGGCCCACGGGGCACCACAAATCACGGCACTTTCGCGCGCCAAAATGCGGCCACGGGTGCGCCGGGTGGGGTTGACCAAGGCGGCGGTCAAGTCACCGCTGCCCACGTCTTCTTGCAAAGCGCGGGCCACATCCAACAAAACTTGGGCGTGCAGCGCTTGGCGGGTTTCATCGTTCAGGTATGTCATGGGGCGAAAGCATAGCGATTTATCGTGCTGAGACAGCCACAATAGCCGCATACCACTCAAGGCCGCACAGTGCCACAATCGCGGCTCCATGCAAATCCCTTACGAACTCGCCCTAGGTTGGCGCTATACCCGCGCCGGTCGTGCCACACGGCGCAATGGTTTTATCTCGTTTATCTCCGGGGTGTCCATGTTGGGCATTGCCTTGGGGGTGGCGGCGCTCATCATTGTGCTGTCGGTGATGAACGGTTTTCAAAAAGAGGTGCGCGACCGCATGTTGAGTGTGGTTTCGCATATTGAAATTTTTGCCCCCGGTGGTGCTGCCTTGCCCGACGTAGCGCGCACGATGGCTGAAGCGCGCCAACATCCACAGGTGGCCGGTGTAGCCCCGTTTGTGGCCGCACAAGCCCTGCTGGCGCGTGGCGAAGACATGAAAGGCGCTTTAGTGCGCGGCATTGACCCAGCCCACGAGGGCGAAGTGACTGAGCTAGCTGCTGCCAGTAGCGAAACGCTGGCGCAGTTGGTGCCGGGCGAGTTTCGTGTGGTGCTAGGGGTAGAGCTGGCGCACAGTTTGGGCGTTGGCATGGGCGATGTGGTCACCTTGATTGCCCCGGCAGGCCAAGTCACACCAGCGGGTGTGGTGCCGCGCCTCAAGCAAATGACCGTGGCGGGTACTTTTGATTCTGGCCATTACGAATACGACTCGGCGCTGGTGATGCTGCACCACGAAGATGCCCAGCGCATCTTCCGGCTAGAAGGCCCCACTGGCATCCGGCTCAAGCTGCACGATTTGCACCAAGCGCGCAGCGTGGCCCAAGCCTTGGCGGGCACGCTCAGCGGCGAGCTGTGGATACGCGACTGGTCACAGCAAAACAAAACTTGGTTTGCCGCCGTACAGATGGAAAAACGCATGATGTTCATCATCCTGACGCTGATTGTGGCCGTGGCGGCGTTCAATCTGGTCAGTACCCTGGTGATGTCGGTGCAAGACAAGCGCGCCGATATTGCCATTTTGCGTACCTTGGGCAGCAGCCCGCGCAGCATCATGGGGATTTTTGTCGTGCAGGGTGCAATGGTCGGGGTGATTGGCACGCTGACTGGTTTGCTGCTCGGGTTGGGGGTGGCCTTTAATATCGATGTGATTGTGCCCGCCATCGAGCAACTGCTGGGGGCCAGCTTTTTGCCCAAAGACATCTACCTGATTAGCAAAATGCCCAGCAACCCGCAGGCGGGCGATATTGTGCCGATTGGCCTGATTTCACTGTTGCTGTCGTTTGTGGCCACCCTGTACCCCAGCTGGCACGCCAGCCGCGTCAACCCCGCCGAGGCTCTGCGCTATGAATGATTTTTTTGTTGCTACCACCCACCAAGGCCCAGTGTTACAAGCCAAAGGTTTAACCAAGCGTTTTAGCGAAGGGCGTTTAGATGTCACGGTGCTGCAAGGGGTGGATTTAGAAATCCACGCCGGGCAAACGCTGGCGATTGTCGGGGCCTCCGGTTCGGGCAAAAGCACCTTGCTGCACCTGTTGGGGGCGCTAGACAGCCCTACTGCGGGCAGCGTGCATTTGCTAGGGCAAAACTTGGCGCAGTGTTCGGCCAGCCAGCAGGGGCAATTACGCAATCAGCATCTGGGGTTTGTCTATCAGTTTCACCATTTATTGCCCGAATTCAGCGCCCTAGAGAACGTGGCCATGCCCTTGCGGATTCGCCGCCTGCCACTGGCCGAATGTGAACGCCAAGCTGCACAGATGCTGGCCAGTGTCGGGCTGGCGCAGCGGGCCGAACACCGCCCGGCAGAACTCTCTGGTGGTGAGCGCCAGCGCGTGGCCATCGCGCGTGCCTTGGTGACGCGCCCGGCCTGCGTACTGGCCGACGAGCCTACCGGCAACCTCGACCGCAGCACCGCCGAAGGCGTATTCCAGCACATGCTGGCCTTGGCGCGTGAGCAAGGCACCGCCTTTATCATGGTGACGCACGACGAAACCTTGGCCGCACGTTGTGACCGGGTGCTGCGCTTGGTGGCGGGTGTGTTGACTTAGGCAACAAGCCACGCTATGGCCACTTGGATTGACACCCACTGCCACCTTGACGCTGCCGAGTTCGAGGCCGACCGCGATGCGGTGCGCGCCCAAGCCCGCGCCCAAGGGGTGCAGCATCTGGTGATTCCGGCAGTCACGCTGGCCCATGCCAAGGCAGTGCGCCAACTGGCCCACCAACATGGTGACAGCTATGCCTTGGGCATTCATCCACTCTACACCCCACAGGCAGGCGATGGCGATGTGGTAGCACTAGAGCGCCTGCTAGAGCAGCACCGCCATGACCCGCACTTGGTGGCAGTAGGTGAAGTGGGCCTCGATTACTTTGTGCCGGGGCTGGATGTCGCCCGACAAGAGCAGTTTTACCGCGCACAATTGCAACTGGCACGGCGTTTTGATTTGCCAGTGATTTTGCATGTGCGCCGCAGCGCCGACCGGCTACTCAAGGGCTTGCGCGCGCTGCCCGTGCAAGGCGGTATCGTCCATGCTTTTAATGGCAGTTTGCAGCAAGCCCAAGCTTTTATAGCTTTAGGCTTCAAATTGGGCTTTGGCGGTGCGCTCACCTACGAGCGTGCTTTGCAATTGCGCCGCTTGGCGCTAGAACTGCCCCTAGATGCCTTGGTGTTAGAAACCGATGCCCCCGATATGCCACCGCATTGGCTTTACCGCAGCGCACTACAGCGCGCCCAAGGGCTGGCACAGGGGCGCAATACCCCGGCAGAGTTGCCGCGCATTGCGGCGGTGCTGGCCGAGCTACGCGGCGTATCCTTAGACGTTTTGGCGGCGCAAACCCAACACAATGCTTGGCACGCACTGCCCCGATTGCGTGCCGTATTGGGCTGAAATTGCCCCCTTATCTTTTGTATGTGTACCACCCCGTTTTATCGTTTCGTCTGTGCTTGGCCCGCCTTGTTCATTTTTTTCGTCGCCCTGTTAAGTGCCTTGGCGGCGTGGTACTTTTTGCCCCCAGATAGCCAAACGTGGCTCTTGCGAGAAAATGGCCCCATAGAAGGTAGTACGGCTGCACTGTTTTTTCTGTTGGCTGTGTTGGGCCTGCTGTGGCGACCAGCGCACACTGAACGCTGGTCATGGCTGGCGGTGTGTGGCCTGTGTTTGGCCGCTGGTGCGCGCGAAATGGATTGGCACAAGCTCTGGACAGGCAAAAGCGTGCTCAAGGTCAGTTTTTACCTTGGCGATGCACCAGCACTGCATAAATTACTGGCCTTGCTGGTAGTGCTGTGCGTGTTGGCCTGCGTAGTCTATTTGCTACTACGCTATGGCCGTTCTCTGTGGCAAGCCTTATGGCATGGCGATGCTTTTGCACGCACCATAGCCACCTTATTGGCCAGTGTCGTATTTACCAAAATCATGGATAGATCCGTCAATGTGCTGGCGCAAGATTTTGGTGTATTGCTTGCGCCAGCTACTGTTATGCTCATCAGCATGGTGGAAGAAGTCGGCGAAATGAGCCTGCCATTGATGGTAGCGTTGGCTATTTGGCAACAGCAAAACTTGCACCGTGTTCAATCTTCGTAAGCTCTCTGCTTTTGTTTGCTCTCTTGTTTCCCCGACTGCGCTGATGGCCCGACCTAAAACCAAAAATTCTCCTGGCACTTTGCCCGATGTCAGTGTCTCAGACGACGGCGAGGTGCGCCATTTGCACCTAGGCACCCCTTGGATTCAAGGCTCCATGCGTATCAAAGAGCCGTTTGAACTGGAGCTGGAATATGTGCAGCGCATGATGGCTTGGTTGCTGTTCATGGAACCAGCCACAGTGGCCGAGCGCCATGCCATGCAATTGGGCTTGGGCGCTGGGGCGATTACCAAGTTTTGTCACAAAAAACTACGCATGTGCGCCACAGCGGTAGAGCTAAACCCGCAAGTATTGGCCGTGTGCCGTGCTTGGTTCAAGCTGCCCCCCGATGGCCCGATGCTGCGCGTGGTGCTGGCTGATGCGGGGATAGAAATTCGCCGTGATGAATGGACAGGCACCGTCGATGCCTTGGCGGTTGATTTGTACGACGACCACGCCGCCGCCCCGGTACTCGATAGCACCGAGTTCTATGCCGATTGCCGCGCCCTGCTCACCGAAGACGGCTGCATGACCGTCAACCTGTTTGGCCGTGCTGCCAGTTTTGAGCAAAGCCTAGAAAAAATCGCCACTGCCTTTGGCGAAGATGCCGTTTGGTCATTCAAGCCCACGCGCGAGGGCAACACTGTGGTTTTAGCCCAGCGCACCGCCAGCCGTTTTAAGCGCGGCGAGTTGCTGGCCCGTTGCGATGCGGTGCAAGCACGCTGGGACATTCCAACACGCAAATGGGTGCGTAGTTTCAAACCTATCAACGCCTAAAACCATGCACCCGCCTGACACCGACCTTCCCATCGGCCCGCTGCAATGGCGTCAGATAGTGCAATGGTTGCGTGCCGATGGCATCATTGCCCCTGAAGAAGCACAGCGCACCATCGCCCGCTGCTCGCAAGCCGAAAGCAGCCAGCATCCTTTGGTGCGTTTGGCCAGCGTGGCCATGACCCGCGTCAGCGACGGCAAGCCCTTGGATGTAGAAACCCTGACCGAATACGTCGCCCAGCGTGTTGCTATGCCCTACCTACGCATTGACCCGCTGCGCGTGGATGTGGGCAAGGTGGCCGACACCATGAGCGCCAACTATGCCGAGCGCCATAAAGTGCTGCCGGTGCAGGTCAGTAGCAGCGAAGTGGTGGTAGCCACCGCAGAGCCGTTCATTAGCGATTGGGTGGCCGAAGTAGAGCGCCAATCGCGGCGCACGGTGCGCCGCGTGCTGGCCAATCCACAAGAAATCCAGCGCTACACGGCAGAATTTTTTGCCTTGGCCAAATCGGTGCGCGCCGCGCAAAAAACCGGCGGTGGTAGCAGCAGCAACTTTGAACAGTTGGTAGAGCTGGGGCGCAGCAACAAGCAACTCGATGCCAATGACCAAGGCGTGGTCAAAGTAGTTGATTGGCTATGGCAATACGCCTTTGACCAGCGCGCCAGCGACATCCACCTAGAGCCTCGGCGCGAACAAGGCGTGATTCGCTTTCGTATTGATGGCGTGTTGCACCCAGTCTATCAAATGCCCCCCGGCGTGATGAGTGCGATGGTGGCGCGTGTCAAGCTGCTGGGGCGCATGGACGTGGTAGAAAAACGCCGTCCGCAAGATGGCCGTATCAAAACCCGCAACCAGCGCGGTGATGAAGTGGAAATGCGCCTGTCCACCCTGCCCACCGCCTTTGGCGAAAAAATGGTGATGCGGATTTTTGACCCCGACACCGCCGTCAAAAACTTGGATGCTTTGGGCTTTGCCCCACACGATGCCCAACGCTGGGAAGCCCTGATTCAGCGCCCGCACGGCATCATTTTGGTCACTGGCCCCACCGGCTCGGGCAAAACCACCACGCTGTATTCCACCCTCAAGCGGGTAGCCACCGAAGAAGTCAACGTCAGTACGGTAGAAGACCCTATCGAAATGATAGAACCTAGCTTTAACCAAACGCAGGTGCAACCCCAGCTAGACTTTAGTTTTGCCGAAGGCGTGCGCGCCCTGATGCGCCAAGACCCCGACATCATCATGGTGGGCGAAATCCGCGATATCGAAACCGCCGAGATGGCGGTGCAAGCAGCCCTGACCGGCCACTTGGTATTTAGCACCTTGCACACCAACGATGCCCCCAGCGCCATCACGCGCATGTTAGAGCTGGGCATTCCGGCCTATTTGCTGCAAGCCACCCTATTGGGTATTTTGGCGCAGCGCTTGGTGCGTACCCTGTGCCCGCAGTGCAAGCAACCCGACCCCGAGGCTCCATTGCAAGTGCTGACTGAAGCCATCAAGCCTTGGAAGCTCTCGGGTGGCTATCAGCCTTACAAGCCGGTAGGCTGCATAGATTGCCGCATGACGGGTTTTAGAGGCCGCATGGGCTTGTACGAGCTGCTCACCCTCAGTGACACCCTCAAGGCGGGCATCACTGCCGAGCCTTCTATCGACGCTTTGCGCCGCCAAGCGGTGCAAGACGGTATGCGCCCCCTGCGTATGGCCGGCGCTTTGCGCGTGGCCCAAGGCATGACCACATTAGACGAAGTGGTAGCCGCCACGCCCCAGCCCTAAGCAGGAAAAATTTACAACACGTCGCTGGCAAAATCCGCCAAGCGCGAACGCTCGCCGCGCGCCAGCGTGATATGACCGCTGTGCGGCCAGCCCTTAAAGCGGTCCACCGTAAAGGTCAGGCCCGAGGAGCCTTCGGTCAGGTAGGGGGTATCAATCTGTGCCAAATTACCCATACAGACAATTTTGGTACCCGGCCCAGCGCGCGTAATCAAGGTTTTAAGCTGCTTGGGGGTCAGGTTTTGCGCTTCGTCGATGATGACGTACTTGTTCATGAACGTGCGCCCGCGCATAAAGTTCATGCTCTTGATTTTGATGCGGCTGCGAATCAGCTCATTGGTGGCTGCGCGCCCCCATTCGCCGGGGTTGCCGCCTTCGCCCTTGGCCAAAAACTCTAGGTTGTCGTCCAAAGCGCCCATCCACGGCCCCATTTTTTCTTCTTCGGTGCCGGGCAAAAAGCCAATGTCTTCGCCCACGCTCACGGTGGCGCGCGTCATGATGATTTCGGTGTAGCGGCGCTCATCGAGTACCTGCGTTAAACCAGCAGCCAAGGCCATCAGCGTTTTGCCGGTGCCGGCGGTGCCCGTCAGCGTGACCAAATCGACTTCTGGGTCCATCAGTAAATTGAGGGCAAAATTTTGTTCACGGTTGCGGCTGTTGACCCCCCACACCGCATTTTTGGCGTGGGCATAGTCTTTCAGGGTGCGTAAAACAGCGCTTTTGTCGCGGATTTCCGTCACGCGCGCATACAGACTTGGCTCGCCAGGGGCCTCCAAATAAACAAATTGGTTAATCATCAACTGTGCCACCAAGGGGCCGTTGATGCGGTAAAAAGTGTTGGGGCCGCTTTGCCAGCTTTCTACCGCTTTGCCGTGGCGGTTCCAGAAATCTGCCGGTAGTGCCAGCGCGCCAGAGTAGAGCAAATCGTCATCGTCTAGTGCTTTGTCGTTTTGGTAATCTTCGGCGGGCAAGCCCAGCGCGCGCGCTTTGACGCGCATATTGATGTCTTTAGACACCAACACCACCTCGCGCGGCGCATATTGTTTGCGTAGTGCCTCAACCACGCCCAAAATTTGGTTGTCGGCCTTGCCTTGGGGCAGGCTGGTAGGCAATTGGTAGTCTAAGGCCGAGGTTTGGAAATACAAATGCCCGCTGGCTGCACGTTGGCCAGTAGAGTCCAATTTCAGCCCTTGACCAATGTCGGCACCTTGGGCAGCGGCCAGCCCGTCTAAAGAGCGGCTTACTTGGCGGCCATTGCGCGCCACTTCGGTCATGCCCTTTTTGTGCGCGTCCAGCTCCTCCAACACAATCATCGGCAGGTAGATGTCGTGTTCTTCAAAGCGGAACAGGCTGGTGGGGTCGTGCAGCAGCACATTGGTATCGAGCACAAACAGCTTGGTAGGCCCGCTGCTGTGTGCCTTACGGCCCCGACTGCGCTGGCGGTTGCTATCGGTTGTGGCCATTGCCACCACGGCAGCGGCTGTGGTGGTGTTGACCGTTGGCGGCATGGTGGCGGCAATAGTGGCCTCTGGTGCCCGCACCAAAGCCGATGTTTGCACGCTGCGGCGGCTGCGCGCTGCTGGTGCGGTGTCAGGTGTGGTAGCAGTGGTAACCGTAGTAGCGGTGCTGGTCAGTGCAGGGGTGGCCGTTGCTGTGGGCGTTGCGCTGCTGCGCCGTGGGCGTCGGCCAGCAGTGCTGTCAGCGTTGGGGGGCAGTGCTGTGGCTGGAGCCACTGCGCTGCTCAGTGCCATTGCCTCGGGCAAAGTAGCTTCGGGTGCGGGCTTGTTGGTGGCACTGGCCTTGCGCGTGCTGGGCTTGAACGCCTCGGGAGGCAGTTGGGCGGCACGCCGGGTGGGGGCAGGGGGCAAGGGTGGCATGGGCAAAGACCTCAAACAGGCAGGTTCAAAAAGCAAAAAGCCGCCGGGAAACCCAGGCGGCTTGGTGGTCAGAAAAGAGCTTCGCGGATTTCAGCGGCATCGACCCATTATGCACGCCAACGATGGCAAAGCAATCAGGCGGCTTTTTTCAGCGCCTTGAGCGATTTAACCGCCTTGAGCACTTCTTCAACATGGCCGGGCACTTTCAGGCCGCGCCATTCGTGCGTCAAGATGCCTTCTTCGTTGATGAGGAAGGTGCTGCGCTCAATGCCTTTGACTTTCTTGCCGTACATGATTTTGTTTTTAACGACACCAAACATGTGGCACATTTTCTCTTCGGTGTCGGCAATCAGCTCAAAGGGCAGCTCTAGCTTTTCTTTGAATTCGTCATGGGACTTCATGTTATCGCGCGAGACACCAAACACCGCTGCACCCGCTTTAACAAAATCTTTGTATGTGTCGCGGAACTGCACCGCTTCGGCGGTACAGCCGGGCGTGTTGTCTTTGGGGTAAAAATACAGCACCATCACCTGCCCGTGGTGCGAGGTGTTGGTCACCTTGAGGTCGCCGGTGGCATTGGCTTCAAATTCGGGGAGGGGCTTGTTGACAACGATCGCCATATAAACTGCAGTCTCTCGGGAGTGTGGTCGTTGGAAGCCGGAGGAACGGATGTGTTGTTCTAGATTGCCTCTGGCCGCAACCCGGCATTTTACCCTGAAACGGTTTTTGCCCTGTTTCAAACTGTCTCTAACAGCAGCGCAGCGACCACATTGCGCCCTTCACCAGCCAGAATGTTGTAGGTACGGCAGGCCGCTTGGGTGTCCATGGTTTCCAGCCCAATGCGCCGCGCCATCAGCGGCTGCAACCAAACGGGCGGCACAAAGCGGTTGCGCGCACCGCTGCCAAACAAAATCAGTTCAGCCTCCACCTCAAACAAGGGGGCAAAGTGAGCGACGGTGAGGTCTTCAAAACGGCTGCAATCCCAAGGTAAACGCAAGCCACGCGCGCCCAAAATCAGGCTGGAATGCACCTTGTCTGGCCCCACAGCAATCCAACCGGGGCCATAGCCAGTGATGCTGTAAATATCTTGGCGGTCGGGCTGAAATTTCATGGTGTGTGCGTGGGGCGTTGAGCGTAGCAAGAGACGGCGGAACTGTGGTCAAATTATAGGTTTCGCCCTGCTGCCTTTGCCCGCCATGAAACCGATACGCAAATCTGCCAAACTCGCCAACGTCTGTTATGACATCCGAGGCCCCATCATGGACGCGGCCAAGCAGATGGAAGAAGACGGCCACAAAATTATCAAACTCAACATTGGCAACTTGGCGGTGTTTGGTTTTGACGCGCCCGAAGAAATCCAGCAAGACATGATTCGCAACCTGCCCAACTCGGCAGGCTACTCCGACAGCAAGGGCATTTTTGCCGCGCGTAAAGCAGTAATGCACGAGACGCAAAAACAAGGCATCAAAGGTGTCACACTAGAAGACATCTATTTGGGCAATGGTGCCTCTGAGCTGATTGCCATGGCTACCAATGCGCTGCTCGATACCGGCGATGAGCTGCTGCTACCCGCGCCTGATTACCCACTCTGGACGGCCTGTGCCAGCTTATCCGGTGGCACGCCGGTGCATTATTTGTGCGACGAAGACAACGGCTGGATGCCCAATTTGGACGACATCCGCGCCAAAGTCACGCCACGCACCAAGGGCATTGTGGTGATTAACCCCAACAACCCCACAGGCGTTCTTTACTCTGACGCGCTGCTCAAGGGCATTGTGGCCATTGCCCGTGAACACAATTTAGTCATTTTTGCCGATGAAGTCTATGACAAGGTGCTGTACGACGGCATCCAACACACGCCGCTGGCCAGACTGAGCGAAGATGTGCTCACGCTCACCTTTAACTCGCTGTCCAAAAGCTACCGCTCCTGTGGCTACCGTGCGGGTTGGTTGGTGGTGTCGGGCGACAAGAAAGCCGCCAAAGACTACATCGAGGGCTTGAACATGCTCTCCAACATGCGCCTGTGCGCCAATGTGCCGGGCCAATGGGCCATCCAAACAGCGTTGGGCGGCTATCAAAGCATTAACGATTTGGTCTGCGAGGGGGGCCGCCTGCGTAAGCAACGCGATTTAGCCCATGCGCTGATTACCGCCATTCCGGGGGTAACTTGCGTCAAGCCACAGGCGGCGCTGTATATGTTTCCGCGCCTAGACCCAGCGGTTTACCCGATTGAAGACGACCAACAATTTTTCTTAGAACTGCTGCAAGAAACCAAAGTGATGCTGGTGCAAGGCACGGGCTTTAACTGGCCGCACCCCGACCACTTCCGCATTGTCTTTTTGCCGCACGAGGCTGACTTGCGCGAAGCCATTGGCCGCGTGGCCAAGTTCTTAGAACAATACCGCAAGCGCCACGGCACCGAGTAACCCTTCTTTTTATTGAGTAAATTTTTATGAAACCCATTCAAGTTGGCCTGTTGGGCATCGGCACCGTCGGTAGCGGTGTTTTTAACGTACTGCAACGCAACCAAGAAGAAATTAGCCGCCGTGCTGGCTGTGGCATCCAAATGAGCATGGTGGCCGATTTGGACGTAGAGCGTGCTAAAAGCATCGTCGGTGAAGGCGTGCAAGTGGTAAGCGATGCGCGCACCATCATTGCCAACCCCGACATTGACATCGTGGTCGAGCTGATTGGCGGCTACGGCGTGGCCAAGGCGCTGGTGCTCGAATCCATTGCGGCGGGCAAGCATGTGGTCACCGCCAACAAGGCCCTGCTGGCTGTGCATGGCACCGAGATTTTTGCCGCCGCCTCGGCCAAGGGCGTGATGGTGGCCTACGAGGCCGCCGTGGCCGGTGGCATCCCCATCATCAAGGCGCTGCGCGAGGGCTTAACCGCCAACCGTATCCAATGGCTGGCAGGCATCATCAACGGCACCACCAACTTTATCCTGAGTGAGATGCGCGACAAAGGCTTGGACTTTGACGTGGTGCTGAAAGAAGCGCAGCGCCTAGGTTACGCAGAAGCCGACCCCACCTTTGACATTGAAGGCGTGGATGCCGCGCACAAGGCCACCATCTTGAGCGCCATTGCCTTTGGTATCCCAGTGCAGTTTGATAAGGCTTATGTCGAAGGCATTACCAAGCTGGGCGCTGCCGACATCAAATACGCCGAGCAATTGGGCTACCGCATCAAACTGCTGGGTATCAGCAAGCGCACCGACAAGGGCATTGAATTGCGCGTACACCCCGCCTTGGTGCCCGCCAAGCGTTTGATTGCCAATGTTGAAGGCGCAATGAACGCCGTGGTGGTGCATGGCGATGCCGTGGGCACCACGCTCTACTACGGTAAGGGCGCAGGTTCCGAGCCTACCGCCAGTGCCGTGATTGCCGACTTGGTCGATATTGCCCGCCTGCACACCGCAGACCCACACCACCGCGTGCCGCACTTGGCCTTCCAATCGCACACGCTGGATGCCGCAATGGACAGCCTACCGGTGCTGCCCATGAGCGAAGTGGTTACCAGCTACTACCTGCGTCTGCGCGTGGCCGACCAAGCGGGCGTGTTGGCCAAGGTAACGGGCATTTTGGCTGGCGCTGGTATCAGCATTGATGCCATGCTGCAACGCGAAGCCGATGAAGTGGGCGGTGAAGGCTCCACCCAAACCGACCTCATCATCCTGACCCACGACACCCGCGAAGGCACCATGAACGATGCCATCGCCCAGATGCAACAGCTGCCTACGGTGCTGGCCAGCATCACCCGTATTCGCAAAGAGGAGTTGAACTGATGTTGTACCTCTCCACACGCGGCCACCCCAAGCGCAAGCATTTTTGCGACATCCTGCTCGAAGGCTTGGCCCCCGATGGTGGCCTCTACCTGCCCGAACACTACCCCCAAGTGGACGATGCCACGCTGGCCCGCTGGCGCACCGTTTACCACAAGCAGGGTTATTCTGAGCTGGCGTTTGAGATTTTGTCGCTCTACATTGACGACATCCCCGCCGATGACCTGCGCGCTCTGTGCCACAAGACCTACACCGCTGCCGTGTTTGGCACTGGCGAGATTGTGCCGCTGCGCCACATCGAAGACAGCCTGTGGCTAGAAGCCCTGTCCAATGGCCCCACGCTGGCCTTCAAAGACATGGCCATGCAGCTGCTGGGCAATCTGTTTGAATACGAGCTCAAGCGCCGGGGCGCGCAGCTCAATATTCTGGGGGCCACCAGTGGCGATACCGGCAGCGCCGCTGAACACGCCATGCGCGGCAAAGAGGGCGTGCGCGTGTTCATGACCAGCCCGCATGGCCGCATGAGCGCCTTCCAGCAGGCGCAAATGTTCAGCCTGCAAGACGAGAACATCCACAACATCGCTATTGAAGGTGTATTTGACGACTGCCAAGACATCGTTAAGGCGGTGAGCAACGACTTGGAGTTCAAGCGCAAGTACAAAATTGGCACTGTCAATTCCATCAACTGGGCGCGTTTGTTGGCGCAAGTGGTCTATTACTTTGCCGGTTACATCCAAGCCACCGAGAGCAACGACCAGAAGGTCAGCTTTACTGTGCCCAGCGGCAATTTTGGCAATGTTTGTGCTGGGCATGTGGCGCGCATGATGGGCCTGCCCATCCACAGCTTGGTGGTGGCCACCAACGAAAACGATGTGCTCGATGAGTTCTTCCGCACCGGCGTTTACCGTGTGCGCGCCAGCGCCGATACGCACGAGACCTCTAGCCCGTCGATGGACATCTCTAAAGCCAGCAACTTTGAGCGCTTTATTTTTGACCTGCTGGGCCGCGATGGGGCGCAGGTGCAAGCGCTGTTTGGTGAGGCTTTGGGCAAAGAAGGCCGTTTTGACCTGAGCCAGAACCCGGCCTTTACCCAAGCAGCACAACGCTACGGTTTTGTCAGTGGCAAGAGCACCCATGCCGACCGATTGGCCACCATCCGCGACACCTACGCCCGTTTTGGCATGACTATCGACACCCACACCGCCGACGGCGTGAAAGTGGCGCGCGAGCATCACATCCCCGGCATTCCGATGCTGGTGCTAGAGACCGCCTTGCCCATCAAGTTTGCCGAGACCATTGTCGAGGCCTTGGGCCATGCCCCTGAGCGCCCCGCTAAGTTCTTGGGCATTGAAGATTTGCCCAAGCGCGTGCAGGTCATGCCTGCCAATGTGGAGCAGGTGAAAGCCTACATCGCCCAGCACTGCGATTGATTGGGGCTGAACTTAGTTTGACGGCGCTTGCGCCGTCAGCTCGGGGCATTGCCATTGCAATAATTCTGCCAGCCGCGTTACTATCCAAGTGGCCTCGGCCACCGAGACGCTGGCATCGGCAGCACACAGCCCGGCATGGATGCGGCGCAGCACCTCAAACTCTGATGGCAGCTGCAACTGGTACAGCGTTTGCGCCTGCCCCACCAAGTGCCCGGCCAAGTCTTCACACAGCTCATAGCGCTCGCGCACCAAGGCGGGGCGCTCACGCAGGCGGCCACGCGCATCGCTATACAGGGCGATGAACGAGGGCGGGACAAAAATTTGGTTCTCAATGTCAGACATACTTGATGGATTAATCTGGGGTAAACAGGCGCTCAAAGCGGGCTAAATCAGCCGGTAGCTCAAAGGTGACCAGCTGACCCATTTTTTGATCTGCCAAGCGGCAGGCGGCAAACAAAGTGGCAGCACCGGCTAGGTGGTAGTCTGGCAGGTAGATGAGTGCGTAGGGATAGGGTAAAAACAATTCGTGTGCAAACAAAGTATTGCTACTGTTGCGCGGCGATGGATAGAGCTGGTAGGTAGCAGTAGTGATGGTAGGGGTGGCCATAGCGTGCCAATGGGCGTTAAAGAGGCATTAAAGTGCAGCCCATGCTAGCGGCATTTGCGCCAAACGCACCAAACAACAAAGAAAGACAACGATGGCACGCGGAAAAAATGAATGGGCGACCAAGGTATTTGCGCTGGTTAAATCGGGGCAGTTACCTGCAGCGGTGGCACAAATCAAAGTAGCCCCTACGGTGGCCGATTTAACCCGGTTGCAAACCCTGCTGGCCACGCTACCACCCACGCCAGCGCAAAAGCAATTGGACAAGGTGGTGGAAGAAGAGCGGGCCATGTTGGCCGCCCCGCGTCTGCATCGTTCACCTTGAATGGGCAAAAAATTGGACACCTTCTTGAGAGCAAGGTGTTTTCAGGTATATAATTTGCGTCTTCGGTGTGTGGCGCAGCCTGGTAGCGCACTTGCATGGGGTGCAAGGGGTCGAAGGTTCGAATCCTTTCACACCGACCAACAACCAGAAAAAAGCCGCTCAACTACAAACAGTTGAGCGGCTTTTTCATTGGACGAACGCCTAGCCATTGTGCAAACTATGGCCAAGCCGGTACACTGCACTACTGGCACAGATTGCTGACGGGCAGGAAATAACCAGTGTCTGCGCCGACGCGATGCCTACGACACCAAAGCCTGTCACGAAGCCATAGCGCAGCGCAACGCGCAGGCCATCATCCCACCGCGCAAGAACGCGCGGCTGTGGAAAAACAAGACCGACAAGATGGGCGAACGTGCACGCAACGACATGGTGGCTGCGGCATAACTGCGTTTGGGGTTAGGGGAATGCTGTTTTGTTGGGGTTTTGTGCAACAAAGCCCCATTTATGCCATTTAATTAGGCACTTTCTTCAACATTTCTAGCCCCACCTTGCCAGCGGCAATCTCGCGCAGGGCGGTAACGCCGGGCTTGTTTTTGCTGTCAATGCGTGGGGCATGACCTTGGCTGAGCATACGGGCACGGTAAGTGGCCGCCAACACCAGTTGGAAGCGGTTGGGGATTTTCTCTAGGCAATCTTCTACGGTGATGCGGGCCATGATTTCTCCGGGGGAAAAGGGGATGAATGCTTTAGAGGATGTCGAGTGCTGCGAAGGTAGCAGCTTGGGCGCGGCGCTGCGCGGCGTAGCGCAGGCGCTGGGCATGGACGATGGTGCTAAGGTCTTGCACTGCCCGGTCAAACGAATCGTTGATTATAACGAAATCAAACTGCTGGGCTTGGGCCATTTCTTGGCGCGCATTGTGCATTCGCAGGGCCATCACTTCGGGGCTGTCTTCACCCCGGCCTTGCAGACGAGCGTGCAAAGCCTCCCAACTGGGCGGCAGGATAAAAATCAGCACCGCATTGGGAAAGGTTTGGCGCACTTGCAGCGCGCCTTGGTAGTCAATTTCTAGCAGCACATCGCTGCCTTGGGCCATGCGCGCCTCAATGCCCTGCTTAGAGGTGCCGTAGCGCTGCCCATGCACATGCGCCCACTCTACAAAGGCATCTTGCGCCACCAAAGCATCAAATTCAGCCGGCGAGGCAAAAAAATATTCGCGTCCGTGCTGCTCTTGGCCGCGTGGGGCGCGCGTGGTGTGCGAAATAGACAAACGCAACTGCCCGTCTTGGGCCAGCAGGGCTTTGACCAAGCTCGATTTACCTGCCCCACTGGGGGCGGCAATGACAAACAGGTTTCCGGGGTAATCCATAAAAAAAAGTGGTGCGGTTATTCGATGTTTTGTACTTGCTCGCGCATTTGCTCAATCAGCACCTTCATATCGACACTGATGCGCGTCAGCTCTAGCGCGGCAGATTTGGAGCCAAATGTATTGGCTTCACGGTGTAACTCTTGTATCAAAAAGTCTAGCCGTTTGCCGATGTCGCCGCCTTGCTGCAACAGGCGCTCAATTTCGTCCAGGTGTGATTGCAGCCGGGTGACTTCTTCGGCCACATCAATACGAATGGCAAAGGCGGTGGCTTCGGACAGGGCGCGGTCTTGGGCGGCCTCGGGGGTGGCGCTGCCTTCGGCCAAGCCCATAGCCTCTTTCCAGCGCTCCATAAAGCGCTGGCGTTGTTGCTCTACCAAGCGCGGCACCAATGGCACGGCTTGTAAAGCCAGTGCACGCAGTTGTTCTACCCGTTCGTGCAGCATGGTGGCCAAACGGTTACCTTCTTGGGCGCGCGCTTGCACCAGCGCGGCCAAGGCTTGCTGGGCCAGCGTGGTGATAGGGCCACTCCAGTCTTCGGGGGCAGCGCTGGGGCCAGTAGAAAAGCGCAGCACTTCGGCCACCGATAGCGCACGCGCTTGCGGCATCCAAGATTGCACGGCATCTTGCAGACTGCCCAAGCGCTGCAACAGCCGTGGGTTGACATCGGGCAGCGCAGCGGTGTCGGTTTGCTCTAACCATGCACGCACTTCGACTTTGCCTCGCTTGATTTTTTGCGCTACCAAGGTGCGTAGCACCGGCTCTAGGGCGCGCAACTCGTCGGGCAAGCGCAAGGACAAATCCAGAAAACGGCTATTGACCGAGCGAATTTCTAAACCCAAGCGGCGGCTGGGTGTGGCGGCCACCGAGTCGGTAGCACTGTGGCCTTGGGGGGAACCCAGCTGTGCGCTGGCGTATCCGGTCATGCTATAAACTGGCATCAGGCTTTTGGTGGGTTGCTTGCAATGCACGGGATTATCCGGCTTATGTACAGACTGGCCCGTTTTCTGCAAAAAATATGTCCAAAATCAAACCAGCGCCCTTATCGCCCGATACCCCCTTGGGTGGCTACCGTGTGATACGCCGCCTAGCTGCCGGTGGCTTTGGGGTGGTCTATTTGGCCATTGATGGCGATGGGCAAAAGGTGGCTATTAAAGAGTATCTGCCCTCGTCACTGGCCACGCGCGCACCAGGCGAACTTACGCCCAAAGTGCCCCCCGAAAAGCTCTCTTTGTACCGCTTGGGGCTCAAAAGCTTTTTTGAAGAAGGGCGTGCGCTGGCGCAAATTTCCCACCCATCGGTGGTTAGCGTGCTCAACTTCTTCCGCGAGAACGAGACCGTTTACATGGTGATGAATTATCTGGAAGGTGCGTCCTTGCAGGATTTCATTGTGACCGCGCGTGACCTCAAGCGCGAAAAGGTGTTTCGCGAGTCCACCATCCGCTCCTTGTTTGATGAGGTGTTGCGCGGCCTGCGTATCGTACACCAGCACAAAATGCTGCACTTGGACATCAAGCCCGCCAATATCTTCGTTACCGATGACAACCGCGCCGTGCTGATTGATTTTGGTGCCGCGCGCGAAGTGTTGTCTAAAGAGGGTAACTTTATCCGCCCCATGTACACGCCCGGCTTTGCCGCCCCCGAGATGTACCGGCGTGATTCGTCTATGGGGCCATGGACGGATATTTACGCCATTGGAGCCTGCATGTATGCCTGTATGCAGGGTTTCCCGCCCACCGAAGCGCCACAACGCCAAGACAAAGACCGCCTGACACTAGCGCTGGGCAAATTGCGCGGTGTCTATTCCGACAACCTGATTGAGGTGGTGGAGTGGTGCATGGCGCTAGACCCGTTATCGCGCCCACAATCGGTGTTTGCCTTGCAAAAAGAACTTAGCCGCGAGGGTGAACGCCGTTACACCAAGCTATCGGTGGCCGAAAAAATGCGAATGCAGATTGATTCACTGGTGTCAGATACGCGCAAAAACGTACAAAAAATTGCTGCTGCACCCACGGGCATTGGAGCCAAGCCGTCATGAAATTTTCTGTTTTCCAAATCAGCCGACGCGGTGGGCGCGAAAAAAACGAAGACCGCATGGGCTATTGCTACACGCGCGAGGCCAGCTTGTTTGTACTGGCCGATGGCATGGGCGGGCACCCTGCGGGAGAAGTCGCTGCACAAATTGCCTTGCAAACGGTATCGGCGCAGTTTCAAAACCAAGCCAAACCCACGGTGCCCGACCCGCAAGCGTTCCTCACCTCAGCCTTGTTGGCCGCGCACCACCAAATTTTGCGCTATGCCAGTGACAAGGCCATGCTCGACTCGCCGCGCACCACGCTGGTAGCAGCGGTGTTGCAAAACGGCAGCGCTACGTGGATTCACTGTGGTGATTCGCGCCTGTATATGGTGCGCGGGCGCGAGTTGCTCACACGCACCCGTGACCATTCTTTTTCTGAACTGGGCCGTGCCCCACCCTCTGCGGGCGAGCGTTTTAACCGCAACGTGCTGTTTACCTGTTTAGGCTCTCCCACCAAACCCATTTATGACATGACTGGCCCAGTGCCCCTAGAACAAGGCGACCGCCTTTTGCTGTGTTCTGATGGCCTGTGGGGGAGTATTGATGATACGGAAATTGCACACCAGTTGGGCAGTTTGCCGGTATCGCAAGCCGTGCCTGAGCTGGTAGAAGCCGCCCTGCGTAAAGCTGGTGCCAGCAGCGACAACGTGACGGTGGTAGCGATGGAGTGGGAAACCCCTGATAGCTTCCAATCCACCCAAGGCATTTCTACCGACAGCATTGGCGATGATATGTTTGCCTCTACCATCCAAGCGGGCCCCTTCGATAGCTTTGAGAGCACCGTGGATGATTTGGATGAGGAGGCCATTGAGCGCTCCATCGCTGAAATCAACGAGGCCATTCGGCGCTCGGCAGCGCGCAAGGTGTAGTTTTTTATCTTTTTTGTTGTTTTATGAAAATTGTTCTGGCCTCGAATAACCAAGGCAAACTGGCCGAATTGCAAGCTATGCTGGCCCCGCTGGGGGTAGAACTGTTGCGCCAAGCTGATTTGGGCGTAGGCGAAGCCGAGGAGCCTCACTGCACCTTTATTGAAAACGCCTTGGCCAAAGCCCGTTTTGCTGCTACCCACACCGGCTTGCCCGCGCTGGCCGATGATGCTGGGCTGTGCGTCGATGCCTTTGGCGGCCTGCCGGGGGTAGATACCGCTACCTACTGCACCCAGTTTGGTTACGACAAAAGCGATGCCAACAATGTACGCGCTCTGCTAGAGCAACTGCAAGGGCAAGCAAACCGCCGCGCCGCGATGGTCAGCACACTGGTGGCGGTGCGTAGCCCGCAAGACCCGGAGCCGCTGATTGCCGTGGGCCGCGTGGTCGGCCAAATTACCCAGCAGCCCCAAGGCAGCAATGGCTTTGGCTTTGACCCGGTGATGTTCATTCCAGAATTTGGCAAAACCTTTGCCCAATTGCCTGTAGAGGTTAAAAATGCCCACAGCCACCGGGGCCGTGCCACCCAGCAAATGCTGGCCTTGCTGCGCGAGCGCTGGTTATAAGCGATGGCTATGGTGATTCCTGTGGCTTCTGCCACGCAGACAGAGCCTGTGGTGCAACGCGATATTCAGCATTACATGCGCCCCGGCTTGTTGCAACTGAGCAGCTTGCCGCCTTTGTCGCTGTATGTGCATCTGCCTTGGTGCCTGAAAAAATGCCCTTACTGCGATTTCAACTCGCACGCTTGGGCCGAACCAACCCAAGGCGCACTGCCCGAGCAGCGCTACCTCGATGCCCTGATGGCCGACTTAGAAGCGTCTTTGCCGCTGATTTGGGGGCGGCAAGTGCACAGCATTTTTATCGGCGGTGGCACGCCCAGTTTGTTCTCGCCAGAGGCCATTGACCAATTATTGGGCGCCATCCGCGCCCGCCTGCGCCTAGAGCCCGGCTGCGAAATCACCCTAGAGGCCAACCCTGGCACCTTTGAAAAAGACCGCTTCCGTGCCTTTCGCGCTGCCGGGGTCACGCGCTTGTCGGTGGGGGTGCAAAGTTTTAACGACCGCCATTTGCAAGCTTTAGGCCGCGTACACAACCGCGCCCAAGCACTGGCAGCAGTAGAAGAGGCCGCGCAAGCCTTTGACACCTTTAACCTCGATTTGATGTACGCCCTGCCGGGGCAAAGCATGGCCGAGTTAGAAGAAGATGTGCGTACGGCGCTGGCGCTGGCACCGCCGCACCTGTCCATCTACCACCTAACGGTTGAGCCGAATACGTGGTTTGCCAAGCACCCGCCCACGCTGCCCGAAGACGACGATGCCTATGCCATGCTCGACCGCATCACCGAACTGACTGGGCAAAACGGCTTGCAGCGCTACGAGGTGTCCGCTTATGCGCGTACCGACCATGCCTGCTTTCACAACACCAACTATTGGCAGTTTGGCGATTATTTGGGCATTGGTGCGGGCGCACACAGTAAACTAAGTTTTGCCCATCGCATCGTACGCCAAGTGCGCTTTCGTGAGCCCGCTTTGTATATGCAGCAAGCCTTGGCTGGCCAAGCCATCACCCAAGACGACGAAGTGCGCCGTGCCGACTTGCCGTTTGAATACATGCTCAACGCCCTGCGCCTGCGCGAAGGCTTTGCCTTGCAAGATTTTATCGAGCGCACCGGCCTGCCCCTGACCGCCATTGCCCGTGGCCTAGACCAAGCAGAACGCAAGGGCCTGATTACGCGCGATTTGCTGCGCGTGCGCCCCACCGAACGCGGCTTTGATTTTTTAAGCGATTTGCAAGCCCTCTTTCTGCACGCAGCCACCTAAACTATCTGGCCCCCTAAGCGATAGAATCGGCCCCACGCCACCCCGCGTGACCCCCGCATTGCCGCCACCCCTTGGCGGTTTTTTTCCGCCCTGCGCGCCATTGACCCTTCGCCCCCCGGCCTGATTTTTTATGAGTGTGAGCATACATCCCAGCGAGGCCACCCTAATCCCTTACAGTGCCTCTCCCCTGCCTGATGTACGCAAGGTGCTGGTGTTGGCACCGCACCCCGATGATGAAATATTTGGCTGTGGCGGTGCTATCGCCCTGCATGTGCAAGCTGGCCATCAGGTGCAAGTCATCTTGCTCACGGCAGGCGACCACGGTGATGCAGAAGGGGCGCAAGGTAGCTATAGCCAAACCCGCCTACAAGAATCGGCGGCGGCTGCTGGCGTGCTGGGTTTGCCAGCGCCGCAATGCTGGTATCTGCCCGACCGGGGCGTGGTGTATGGCGAACCCCTCATCGCGCAAATGCAACAGGCGATACAAACATGTCAGGCCGATATGGTCTATGCGCCATCGCCGTGGGAGCTGCACCCCGACCATGTAGCCACATCGATGGCGGCACTCGAAGCGGTGCGCCGGCTGCAAAACCAGCCTTGCACCCTGCACCTGTACGAAGTCAGCGCGCCACTGCGGCCCAACACCTTGCTGGACATTTCTGCGGTTTGGCACATCAAACAGCAAGCGATGGCCGCCTTTACCAGCCAAGAAGCCAAGCTACCCTATGCCAGCATCATTGCCGCACTGAACCGCTTTCGTGCCCTGACGCTGCAACCGGGCACCCAAGTGGCCGAAGCCTTTGAAGCCTACAGCGCTGCTGATTTGCGCGCTGGTGGCCCTTTGATGATTAGCACGGAGCGCCAGCGCTTGCTGACACAGAGCATTGCGGTGCTGCCGCAAGACGTGCCTTTGGTGTCGGTGATTATTCGCACTTTGGGGCGCAGCACCTTGGGCAAGGCTTTGCGCTCCTTGCAACTGCAAACCTACCGTCACCTAGAGGTTCTGTTGGTAGATGCTGCTGGCACGGGGCTACCAATATTGCCGCCCGAGGCCGAAGGCTTGGTGGTGCGCGTGGTCTCGCAAGGCCAACGCCTGCAACGCACGCGCGCGGCCAATGTGGGCCTACAAGCGGCCACAGGCCAATACCTGCTGTTTTTGGACGATGACGATTGGCTCTACCCCGACCATATCGCCAAACTGGTGCAAGGCTTACGTCAAAGCAGCACTGCCCAAGCCGCGCACACAGCAGTAGAGTGCGTCAATGACCAAGGTGAACCCACCGGCGAGGTGTTTGACTTTCCCTACGCCCCGCGCGAGCTGTGCTACGGCAATTTTATGCCCATCCATGCGGTGCTGTTTGCACGCACTTTGGTGCAAGCCGGCTGCCTGCTGGATGAAAGCTTTGACCTGTACGAAGATTGGGATTTTTGGCTGCAACTAGAGCGCCACACGCCGTTTATTTTTGTGCCGGGGGTTTCGGCGGCTTATCGCATTCATGCAGGTGCTGGGGCAGGGGTGCAGGCAGATCGGACGGTAGCCCAATCTGCCACTGCCCATCTGTATGCCAAATGGGGCGTATTGCAGTCCACCCAAACCTTTGAAGAGCTGATTACCCGTGCCTTGGCACGCCGCCAGCTGTATCGGCAACTGGCTTACCAAGCCCAAGAAGCCCAGCGCCTCAACCAAGCCCTGCAAGTCGAGCAGCAACAAGCCTTGGCGGCGTTGCAAGCTGCCAACCAAGCACGCCAAGAGGCGCACCACCTGCGCCAAGCGCACGAACAAGCCTGCGCCCACCGCGACCAAGTGCAACAGCACCGCGATTTGTTGCAACACTCACACCAACAAGTCGAGCAGCAACGCGACCAACTAGTGCAAGAATGCCAGCGCCTGCAACAGCAGTTCAACGCCCAAGCCCAAACCCTGTTGCAGACGGAACAGCAGCGCATTCGCATTGAGCAAGAACTTACCCAAGCCCAAACCACCACCGGCCAATTGGCGCAAGAAGTGGCCCGCCTGCAAACCGAGCTGCAACTGACGTACAACCACGCCGCCCACCTGCAACGCTCGTGGGATGCGAGCCGCAATGATGTGCAAGCGATTTTGTCTAGCACCTCATGGCAAGTCTCGCAGCCGGTGCGCGTGGCTGGCAAGCTACTGCGCGATGTGCGCCGCACTTGGGCGGCCTTGGGTGTCGCACGCCAGCGGGGTCTGAGCATCGGCCACTTAATACGCCGCAGTGCCGAGGTCTATCAACGCGAAGGCTTGGCCGGTGTGCGCCAGCGCGCCGGGCGTTTGCTGCATACACCGTCTTATGCGCCCGTAAGTCCTGAGTCCGTCGCCCCCGACAGCCCCCCCACCCCAGCGGCCCCCACCAACGAGCGCAGCTACGCCCGCTGGGTGCAGCAATACGACACCTTGGACGATGCCACCCTAGAGCGCCTGCGCCAGCGCGTAGCACAACTGGCAGCTACGCCGCTGGTCTCTTTGGTCATGCCAGTCTATAACCCGGTGGCGCGTGACTTGCAACGTGCCATTGCCTCGGTGCAAGCCCAGCTCTATCCCCATTGGGAACTGTGCATTTGTGACGATGCCTCTAGCAACGCCACTACACGCTCTTTATTAGAAGCCGTGGCCGCAGCAGAGCCGCGCATTAAGCTGGCCTTCCATGCCAAAAACCAGCATATCTCGCACGCCACCAATACCGCGATTGCCTTGGCGCAAGGCCAATATGTCGGCTTTTTAGACCACGACGACGAGCTGCGCCCCCATGCGCTGTTGTGTGCGGTAGAAGCCTTTGCCAACCATCCGCAAGCCAAAGTCCTCTACTCTGACGAAGACAAAATTGACGAAGCTGGCAACCGCTTTGACCCCTACTTCAAGCCCGATTTCAACTTGGGGCTGCTGCGCTCGCACAACTACATGTGCCATTTTGCCGTCTATGAGCGCGCCTTCTTAAACCACATTGGCGGCCCGCGCCCCGGCTTTGAAGGCGCACAAGACTACGACCAAGCCCTGCGCGCCGTCGATGCCCTGCGCGACTGCCCCGGTGCAGTCGTTCATATTCCGCAAATCTTGTACCACTGGCGCACCGCCGTCGGTAGTACTGCCTCAGGCCACGGCAACAAATCGTATGCCTTCTTGGCGGGCCAAAAAGCCCTGACCGAGCATTTGCAGCGCCGGGGTTTGCAAGGCAGCGTGGCAGAAGCCCCCGAAGCGGGCGGCATGTACCGCATCTGCTGGCAACGGCCCAGCAACCCGCCTTTGGTCAGCATCATCATCCCGACGCGCAACGGCCAAGCCTTAGTGCGCCAGTGCCTCGACAGCCTGCGCCAAACCAACTACCCACGCTACGAAGTGATTTTGGTGGACAACGGCAGCGATGACCCCAATGCCTTGGCCTTTTTTGCCGAGCGCGAAAAAATCGGCCAAATCCGCATCTTCCGCGACGATAGCCCGTTCAACTTCTCGGCCATTAACAACCACGGCATTCGCCAAGCCGCCCAAGGCGAGTTCATTTTGCTGATGAACAACGACATCGAAATCACCCACCCCGAGTGGCTCGATGAAATGGTCGGCCCAGCGATGGAAGCGGGCGTGGGTTGTGTGGGTGCGCGGCTTTGGTATCCCGATGGCCGTCTGCAACATGGCGGCGTAGTCTTGGTGTGCGGCGTGGCCGGACACGCGCACAAATACCTGCCACGCGGTCACCACGGTTATATGGGCCGGGCCGTGCTGGCACAAGAATTTGTGGCGGTTACGGCTGCTTGTCTGTTGGTGCGGCGCAGCATCTACGAAGAAGTGGGCGGTTTGGATGAAAGTTTGGCCGTGGCCTTTAACGATGTCGATTTTTGCCTGCGCGTGCATGAGGCTGGCTACCGCAACCATTGGACGCCCTATGCCGAGTTGATTCACCATGAGTCTGTCTCGCGCGGTTACGAAGACACCCCAGAAAAGCAACAACGCTTTAAGCGCGAAATTGACACCCTACAAGCGCGCTGGCCGCATTTGTTGGCGCACGACCCCTGCTACAACCCCAACCTGACTATGGATGCCGAAGACTTCTCGTTGGCTTGGCCACCGCGTGGCCCGGCACGCATCCAACCATCGCCCTAATGAGTACCGACACTGCTGCCCCTGCTAGCTCTTCAAGCCGCCTCAAGGCCATTTTGCCTCTGCTGGCCTGCCCACGTTGTGGCAGTGGCTTGCAACTGAGCGCCCAAGCCCAATCGCTGCAATGCAATGGCTGTGCCGCCGTCTATCCGGTGCGTGCCGACGTGCCTGTGTTACTACCCGAGAGTATGCAAGAGCCGGGTGTAGGCACGGTCTCGGCAGATGACCCGGTATCACGCCACCCTTACAGCCCAGCAGCCTTAGAAATTATCGAAGCGCACCGCGATGGCTGGGTACTAGATTTGGGCGCGGGCGGCAAACACCACCGCTGGGACAACGTCATCCAGATTGACATCTTCCGCTTTCCCATGACCGATGTGGTCTGCACCGCCGACCGACTGCCGTTCCGTGACAATGCCTTTCAGGCCGTGATTAGCCAAGCGGTGTTTGAGCATTTGCAGTACCCCGAATGGGCTGCCGGAGAAATCCGCCGCGTGCTGCAACCGGGCGGCACCGTCAAGATTGACACCGCCTTTTTGCAACCCGAGCATGGCTACCCGCACCATTTTTTCAATGCCACCGAAACCGGCCTGCGCCACTGGTTCCGTGACTTTGACATCCAGTGGAGCGGCATCGAGTCTTACCAGCACCCCAAATGGGCCTTGAGCTGGTTTTTAGACATTTACCTAGACCGCATTGCGCCTGAACAGCGTGCCCTGTTGCAACAAACCCCCTTGGGCGAGGTGCTGGCCGCCCTGCTACGCAGCAGCCAAGGAGGGGCAACCGCTGCCGATGCCCAGATTCTGGCCGCATTTGATGCCTTGCCCGCCCACGAGCTACGGACCTTGGCTGCCGGGGTATCGATAGCAGCCATCAATCCGCCCAAGGTCAACGCAACTGCGCCGTCTCTCCACTATGCTGAATCAGCCAAGCGCTCCGGTAGCGACCATGACGACTTGCGTAAACTGCTGGCTGCCAAAGAAGAAAATGTCCAACTGCGCCAACGCCTTGCGGCGATGCAAGAGCAGCATATCGTGGCGCAAGACCGCTCGCGTTATTTGGCACAGTTCTATCCGCAAAGCGTGCGCGATGCCATGCGCCATCTCACCCGGCGCATTGAAATCAGCTGGTGGTTGCGCTTGCGTTTTAATCTTAGCGCCCTGTTACGCAAGCTAGTGCCCGATGCCACTTGGGCGCAGTTGCGCCTACAGGCCGCGCAACGCCACCGCCACGCCACGGCCAAGCAACAACAACTAACACCGCTAGCCAATGCTACCACTGAAGCCCCGTTTTTATCCATCATCCTAACCCCCAGCAACACCGCCGCCCTGACCGACACTTTTTTCTCTCTGGTGCGGCAAAGCTACGGCGGCTGGGAGTTGGTGCTACTCGAAGCCGCCCATCAATCCATTGCTGTACGCTACGCCATGAGCGACTTTCAGCGGCTGGATCAGCGCGTGCGTATTGTGCCCTTGGCCCAAGCAGAAGCCCTGCGCTACAGCGCTACAGAGCCAACCACCTTAGCCCGTTACCGCCTGCACCTGCCCGAAGGAGCCACACTGGTTTTCCATGCCATCCAAAGTCTGGTCACGCTAGTGCGCAATCGGCCGCAAACCGTGGCTATTACTGCTGATTTAGACTATACCGACCATGCCCTTGGTGGCGATAGTGCTCAGCCCATGCGCTGCTACCACCAGCCCAGCAACGACAGCCCGCAAGCGCTGGGGTTGCTATGGGTGGCGCGTGCCGTGGCGGGTGATACCGTAGCCACTACAGACGATGATGCCCCCTTGAAACCCGCCGGGCAGGCCGTAGCTTATATCCCGGAAGTGTTGTTCCACCATGCACGCAAAGAGGCGTTTTTAGCCTCTGAACTTGAGCAACACCTACCTCGTGTCGAAGCCTTAAACCATTAAATTGGTAGAAAAAATGAACAAAATCAATTTATCTTGTATGGTTGCATGTGTGGCTATGTTGGCCGGATGCTCAACCATTCAATCTCCTGCACCAACCAACTCAGCTACCGCAACGGCACCTTACCGCAGCGCTTTGCTTAGCGTTCAGTACGGTGATGAGGCTGTCAAGCAGGCTCTAGCAGATCAAGGCCTTACATCGGCCTTTCAAGACTACTGGGGTGCATACGCAGACCGCAATTGGGCTGCCCGCTATCGTATGGAAGAGTTCCAAAAGGAGGTCACCGCACCCTTCTATCTGGCCTACCACCAAGCAGCATGGACACTGTTAGAGCTTAAAGTTGAATCTATCGACATTTCGGATGCGCCCAACAGGGTGCGCCTAGGTTTGCAGGCCAAATTTCGTAATCCCGAGCGCGCAGAACAAGAGCGTAGCGTTGTGTTGACCGATTTGTGGTCTAAACGCGACAACGGTTGGGTACATATCAACTCCGATCCGATGCTCAACGGCCTGCGTGCCGTCCAGTAGCAGACAGTGCTGGGCGCTTCATAGAGTGTAGTTCCGCTACAACAAAATAGGTACAATTGTGATGCACAGCACGTGTTTTAGCACTTCGCTGGTTTCCCCTGCACATCTTTTTCCTCTATCATGCACCAACAGTGCCAATCGGGTCTCTGTTGTGAAGGGACGCGGGGGCGCGAGCAGGGCTGTTCTTGCGTTAGACTTCCGCTGGCTTGTGAGCTGTTTGTTTAGCCGTATCAATCTGTTAGGAGAATGAAAGTGATCTTTAAGAAACGCGTAGTTGCTGCACTGAGCGCAGCCCTCTTGGCTGGTTCCGCCGCTGCTGTAGAGTTGGGCGCTGGTGAAAAGGGTGAAGTGCTGATTGCGCCCATGGTGATGATTGCTGGTGGCTGGGACTCGGAACTCCGCGTCACCAACACCGATACCGTCAATTCCGCAGTAGTCAAAGTAGTGTTCCATGAGCCTACACGCAGTGCTGAAATTCTGGACTTCTTCATTTTCCTCAGCCCCGGTGACGTGTGGCGCGGTACTGCTATGAAGAACGCCGACGGCACTTTGGGTGTTCGTAGCACTGATGGTTCTTCGCTGATGGTTCAAGCCAGCCAGCAAAACAACAACTGCCTGCAGCCCCAAGCTACCGCTGTTGGCTTCGACCCTGCTGTTGTCAAGTCCACCATTGCGGTTGATTTTGCTTACGTAAACTTCTTCCAAGCCCGTACCTTCCCAGGCTTGGGTGAAGGTCGTGCTGTGCCTAAGGCTAACATTCTGAGCGCCTACAGCGCTGCTTGCTTGGCTGCAGACCCCATTGAAGCCGACGACACTACCAACCTGTTGGCCGGTGATGTGACCCTGTCCAACACAAGCAATGGCAACATTCTGCGTTTGAACATGACTGCGCTGACCAATGTAGACAACAACGTCTACCACGGTCTGGCCAACTATACTGGTTTCTCGACTGTAACGTCGAACAACCACCTGGGTGTAATCAAGTCGCGCGTCGAAGATGCTATCTGGGCACAGAACTTCGCGTTCTCGTATGACCTGACTGCTGGCAACCAAACTTACGGCACCGTAACCTTCCCCACCAAGGAAGCCGTGCTGTTGAGCCCTGCCACCCAATACACACCCTTCCCAGGTGCTCCCACCGTTGGTTTGAACATCCGTGACGAAGAAGAGAACCTCATCGGTGTAGCAGGCTGCCAAGTGTCGCCTTGCCCTATCACTCCCGGTAACTCTCTGCCCAACGAACTGAACGTGATTCAGATCAGCACTGGTTCTGGTACTAACTCGCCATCGCAACTGTTTACACAACAGTTCGAGCGTGGCTGGGTGAACATGAACATCCAAGGCGTTGCTTCCAGCACACGTTCTAACGCTGATTGGAACAACTTCAACGTTGTTGGTGCCCCTGCACTGGCCACGACTATCCAGTGGACCACCCGTGGTGGTGTACTGCAAGGCGCATGGAACTACGCACCGCGCACCTATACCCCTGGTGCCAACTGATTGGTGGGTGAGTACGCTCACTTACTAATTAGTTAATGTAAATAAAGCCACTGGTGTTAAGACGCCAGTGGCTTTATTGTTTTGAAAAATTGGAGCAACGGCTATGATAAAAAATTTCCTTCTTGTGTGTGCATCGGTAGGTGCTCTTCTAGGACAGGGTACTGCCCTTGCACAAAATACTAAATCAGATTACCTAGCGATTGTAGGTAACTCGGGAGCGACCACTGGATTTCAATCTACGAAAATTCCAAGCACTCTAAAATCAGTTAATTTCGGCACGCCATATGCTGTCAAAATGATTGAATATGAAGCTGTTGATTCTTCTCCTGGAAAAATGAAATTTTTCCTTCCACCAGGCACTGTTGCTTTTGATGCCAATTTATACTTTTTCTTGGCATATCAAGAAGGCAAAGGCGTGCTTCGTCTGAATCAACCACCAGAAACCAGTTTTACCAACATTAGTCCCGCAAATGTTTTTACCACCGAAAATTTGGGTGGGTCTACAGGACGCGCTTATGATGAAACGGTGCTAAATAACTTAATTGCAGGGAAAGAAGTTCGATATTTCTCTGAGGGTGGATCGGCCAACTTTATGGTGTTATCTTCCCCACAAAATCTGGTTCAGCCTATGAGCACTGGGGGCTATGTGTACGGAAACTTTCAATACCCAGGTGGGCGTTTGCAACGCTCTTTGTGGAAAATTTACGTCAAGGCAGATTGCTACGATCAGTGGTTTAATAGCACCAGTACGCAGTGGAATACTTTTGGTAATCCAGACGAAAATGCCACCCACACCTGTGCAGGTAGCAGCGGTGGCACGCCCACTCCTCCTGAGTTAACTGGTATTACCCTGTCCCGTGCGGTTTGGAATGCAGCCACGGATGCCAACAATACTACCATTACGGTAAAACCACAGCCTGCAGGTGCGGTGCTTCCAGCCTGTACTGCCAGTCCAAGCAATTTATTAACGGCAGGACCAGCATCTCCAACAGAAGCGCTGTTCAATATTATTCCTTCGGCGGTAACTGCTGCTACTCCGGCGGTTACCTTGACTTGCGGTAGCCAGTCACAAACTCTTGATTTGCAGCCCGTTGGTACAGTCGCCACCCTTCAAAATACAGTGGTACCGACTGAAGTAGATGGCAAAGCTGAATTACAGGTCATACTAAAGCATACAGATGCTGAATTGGAAGCTAATACCGATGTTACTTATTGGGTGGCAGCATCGGTTCCACAACAATTTCCATTTTTCAACCAAAATGAAGTCTTCCTCCTTGCTTCATTGTCAGAAGGTGGTTTTGCATGGAAGGTTTTCGAAAAATCGTTCGATGTAAATACGGTTATTTTCGATAAAAAAACCTCTCCCTACAATGCTGTAGTAACTAAACAACAAAAAATCAAAATTCCTCTTCAATTTTCTATTAATCAATTTAAACAATTAGGCATCAAAATTCACTTGTTTTATAGCCAAAATGGAGTGAATATCCACCAAGTGGGAAGCACTATTTGGGACGCCAGTGCTGCCAATTAATTTACATCTATTTTATAATATCTAGCTTTTTATCCCCACTGCCCCTGTCGGTTCTGCCGCAGGGGCGTTGTTCATGGTGGCGTTAGTCAGTAAACCATCCATCCAAAGCGCATAAAAATAAGCGTACCGTTTTGCCTGCAATGGGTAAAATCTCCCCTTTGCACCCCTGCCCGATTGCCACGGGCCTGTTGCCATGATTCGCTTGTCTGAACTCAAACTGCCCCTGACCGAGTTGCCCGTGCCGCCATTGCGCGCCGCCGATGCCAGTGCAGAGACCGAGGCTGACCGCGCCCCTGCACCCCAGCCGATAGTAGCTTTGCGCCGTTTGGCAGCACAGGCATTGGGGATAGCAGAAACCGATATAGTGCAATTGCAGGTGTTCAAACGCAGCTTTGATGCGCGCAAGGCGCAACTGCTGGCAGTGTTTATTGTCGATGTCACGCTGGCTGATGCGGCGCAGGAAGCGGCACTGCTGGCCCGCCATGCGGCCAACGCGCATGTCCAGCCCACGCCCGACATGGCTTGGCACCCCGTGGGTCAAGCACCAGCCAGTCTGCCTGAGCGCCCAGTGGTGGTCGGCTTTGGCCCTTGCGGCATTTTTGCCGCACTGGCATTGGCGCAAATGGGTTTTAGGCCCATTGTGCTAGAACGTGGCAAAAGCGTGCGCCAACGCACCAAAGACACTTGGGGCCTGTGGCGCAAACGCGAACTCAACCCAGAATCCAACGTACAGTTTGGCGAAGGCGGTGCCGGAACCTTCTCTGACGGCAAACTGTATAGCCAAATCAAAGACCCGCGCCATCTGGGGCGCAAAGTGATGCAAGAATTTGTGCAGGCTGGGGCACCGCCCGAGATTTTGTACGCTGCCCACCCACACATCGGAACCTTCAAACTGGTGAAGGTGGTAGAAGCCCTGCGTGAGCAAATTATTGCACTGGGCGGTGAAGTGCGCTTTGAGCAGCGCGTCACCGACATCATCATCGAAGAAAACGGCCAAGGCCGCCAGCTGCGCGGCCTGCAAGTGCTCAACCAAGCCAGCGGCCAAAGCTACGAACTAGCCGCTTCGCAAGTGGTGATGGCACTGGGCCACAGCGCCCGCGATACCTTTGCCATGCTGCACCAGCGCGGCGTTTTTATGGAAGCCAAGCCGTTCTCAGTGGGTTTTCGGATTGAGCATCCGCAGGGCGTGATTGACCGCGCCCGCTGGGGCCGCCATGCCGGGCACCCGCTGCTGGGTGCAGCGGACTACAAACTGGTACACCATGCCAGCAATGGCCGCACCGCCTACAGCTTTTGTATGTGCCCCGGAGGCACCGTAGTGGCCGCCACCAGCGAGCCGGGCCGGGTCGTCACCAACGGCATGAGCCAGTATTCGCGCAACGAGCGCAATGCCAACGCGGGCATGGTGGTGGGCATAGAACCCAGTGACTACCCGACGGACCCCGCCGCCTTCGAGGCTACGCTAGGGGCTACCTACGGTATCGAAAGCCAGCCCGCAGGTACACCACACCCGTTAGCAGGCATAGTGCTTCAGCGCCAGCTCGAATCCAATGCCTATGTCTTGGGGGGCAGCAACTACAACGCACCGGGCCAACTGGTAGGCGATTTCATCGCCGGGCAGCCCTCACAGCACTGGGGCGAAGTGGAGGCTTCTTATCAACCCGGCGTGACACTGGGCGATTTGCACCCGGCCCTACCCGCCTACGCCATTACCGCCCTGCGCGAGGCGTTGCCCGCCTTTGGCCGCAAAATCAAGGGCTTTGATAGGCCCGATGCTGTGCTCACTGGGGTAGAAACCCGCACCTCCTCACCGCTGAAAATCACCCGGGGCGAGAACTTCCAGAGCCTGAACACAGCCGGTCTGTACCCCGCTGGCGAAGGGGCCAGTTATGCCGGAGGCATCCTCTCAGCGGGGGTCGATGGCATCAAGGTGGCCGAGGCTGTAGCCCGCACCCTACTGGGCCACACGGCGTAGTCAGTTCTCCCCAAAAATTAGGCGGCGCGCTTAAGCAGCGTTCTTAGTGTGTTCAACACACTGTGTGGCCCAAACCTTGCTTGCATACACAGTACTTGCGCGCATTCTCGCGCCCCGCGCAGCAGCGCAGGCTGACCGCGCTACTTTTACGGTGAACCTATGGTACGCATCCACCTCGCCATCGACCTGAACTACACGGTCAACACCCCGCCGGGTGCCGATTTCGTTTTTAACATCCAGTGTGCCCAAACACGCCAGCAATGGGTGGCTTGGGAGCAACTGCTGGTCAGCCAGCCAGTGCCGCTGACCAGCCATACCGACGCCAGCACACACACCCGCTACCTGCGCCTGACTGCTACGCCCGGCCCCTTGCTGGTGCGCTACCAAGCCACCATCGACATCACCCACCACACAGCCCCACCAGCCAGTGTGATGGAGACCCCCGTGGCCCAGCTGCCCCCAGACGCACTTATCTACCTCTACCCCAGCCGCTACTGCCAGTCCGATTGCCTGACCGCGCAAGCCATGAGTCTGTTTGGCACACTGCCACAAGGCTACGCACGGGTGCTAGCCATCCGCGACTGGGTGCGCTCACAGGTCAAATTTCAGTCCAACACCAGCAACTCTATGACCTCGGCGCTGGATACGCTGCACGCCCATGTCGGAGTCTGCCGCGATTTTGCCCATTTAATGATTGCCATGTGCCGGGCGCTGAACATTCCGGCACGCTTTACCACGGGCATTGATTTTGGGGCCGACCCAGCGCTGGGGCCGACTGATTTTCACGCCTATGTCGAGGTCTATCTTAGCCACCGCTGGTATTTATTCGACCCCTCGGACACCGCTATTCCGATGGGCTTTGTGCGTATTGGTACCGGGCGTGATGCCGCAGATGCCTCGTTTGCCACCATTTTTGGTAACGTGACGGCAGCAGCACCACAGATTGCTATTTCGGCCCAAACCGGCCCCAACACCGGCTGGAGTTACCCCGTACACCGCCAAGAAGCCTTATCTACCGACGCAGGCTTTGCTTGGAACGAGGTGAATGCACGCTAAGTGCTTGGATTTTGCAGTGCCGCAATGCGTTCTTCAATCGGGGGGTGGGTGCTAAACAATTGGCCCATGCCACCAGCAATACCCATTGCGGCCATGCTCTTGGGTAATTCTGCCGGATGCACACCGCCCAAACGGGCCAAGGCGTTAATCATGGGCTGCTTACGGCCCATCAATTGGGCAGCGCCAGCATCGGCGCGGAACTCGCGCTGGCGCGAGAACCAAGCCACGATGATGGCAGCGACAAAGCCCAGCAAAATGTCCAGCACAATCGCGGTGATGGTGTAGGCCATGCTGGGGCCAGAATTTTCTGAATCGCCCTTGCGTAAAAAGCTATCGACGGCATAAGCAATCACGCGCGACAAAAAGACGACAAAGGTGTTCATCACCCCTTGAATCAGCGTCATGGTGACCATATCGCCATTGGCAATGTGGGCCACTTCGTGGGCAATCACGGCCTCAATTTCTTCGTGGGTCATGCTTTGGAGCAAGCCTGTGGACACCGCCACCAGCGCCGAATTTTTGAAGGCCCCAGTCGCAAAGGCATTGGGTTCACCTTCAAAAATGCCCACTTCGGGCATACCAATGCCAGATTTATCGGCAAACTTACGCACGGTATCGACAATCCAAGCCTCGTCTTGGTTGCGCGGCTGCTCAATAATTTGCACCCCCGATGTCCATTTGGCCATGGGCTTAGAGATAAGCAAGGAGATGATGGCACCGCCAAAGCCCATCACCAGCGCATAACCCAGCAATGCCCCCAGATTGAGGCCGTTGGAAGTTAAGTAGCGATTAACCCCCAACAAGCTGGCCACAATGCCCAGCACGACCACCACGGCCACGTTGGTCAAAACAAACAACAAAATGCGTTTCATGATTTTTTCTCTACAAAGACGAAGCCAACCCCCTGAACCAAAAAACGCGACTGTTTGCATTTCTTGGCTGGTGCAGGCTGTAAAGTAACTTAGAGCGATGATAGAAGCAAAAGTTCTTTACACCCCAGTTTTAGCCTCGGACAAAAAACAGTGCTGCCATCACCAACCCGGTGAGCACAATGCCAGCCCGCAACCACTGTGCTGGTATGCGCCGCGCCAGCCGCGCCCCTACGTAGCCACCAGCGGTAGCTGCCAGCATCATCAGCAGGGCCTGCGGCCATTGCACCACACCGCCAGCGGCATACACCGCCACCGCAATAGCGGCCAGCAGTGCCGAGACCCCGTTTTTGAGTGCATTCATCTGGTGTAAAGACAGGCCACCGCACAGGTTCCAAAAGGCCAGCAGCAAAATGCCCAAACCCCCATTGAAATAGCCACCATACACCCCGACTGCCAGTAGCCCCAACCCGACACGCCAGCGCGCGCCATGACAGTCAGCGTGCGCTGCACTAGATGCCCATTGCCGTAACCAAGGGCCAAAGGCAAACAAAGCCGTAGCCAACAACAACAGCCACGGCACAATGCGGGCAAAAGTAGCATTGGGTGTGAACAGCAGCAAAGCGGCTCCCAAAGCCCCACCCAGCAACGATAGCAACGCAACCGCCCACAGGCCCAATCCGGGCGGGGGCTGCATATCTTGGCGCTGGCCCCACACACTGGCCACATAGCCCGGCAACAAAGCCACGGTACCCGTGGCATTGGCCACTACCGGCGGCACACCCGTCCAGACCAAAGCAGGCAAAGTCAAAAAACTACCGCCACCGGCCACCGCATTGAGGGCCCCGGCACCAAATGCAGCCCCCAGCAGTAACAGGGCATCCAGTAGAGAAGGCCACATCTCAGGTGGCGTAGGGGTCGGTAAAGCCCAAGCCGGTCATAATTTCAGTTTCGTAGGCTTCCATCTCCTGTGCATCTTCCTCACTGGTTTCGTGGTTCCAGCCTTGGGCGTGCAAGGTGCCATGCACCAGCAGGTGGGCATAGTGCTCTTGTAGGGATTTATTCTGCTCACGCGCTTCGCGCTCTACGACTGGGGCGCACAGCACCAAGTCAGCCAGCACCACGGGTTCTTGGGCGTAATCAAAGGTCAGCACATTGGTGGCGTAATCTTTTTGCCGATAAGCGCGGTTGAGTTGTTGGCCTTCTTCGGTATCCACAATCCGCACGGTGATTTCGGCATCATTGGCCAAGGCGTGGCGCAGCCAGCGCATGACTTTGTGGCGCGGCAGAGCGGCGCGGTGTTCAGCGGCACCATCAAAACGGGCAAATTGCAGGGAGAGGGTCAGGGAGGGCAAGGGCATAGCAAAAGAAAATAGCTCAAAGTGCGCTACTGCGCGAACGGGTTGCTGCCGGGCGGCCAGCAGCATCGTAGGCATCGACAATGCGGGCCACCAGTGGGTGGCGCACCACGTCAGCACTGGTAAAACGGGTCACGGCAATGCCCTTGACGCGCTTGAGTACGCGCTCGGCCTCAATCAGGCCGCTCATCGCACCTTTGGGCAGGTCAATTTGGCTCACATCGCCCGTTACCACTGCCTTGGCACCAAAGCCAATGCGGGTTAAGAACATTTTCATCTGCTCGGGGGTGGTGTTTTGCGCTTCGTCCAGAATCACAAAGGCATTGTTGAGGGTGCGCCCACGCATAAAGGCCAGCGGCGCAATCTCTAAGGCATTGCGCTCAAACGCTTTTTGCACCTTGTCAAAGCCCATGAGTTCATAGAGGGCATCGTACAGCGGGCGCAGATAGGGGTCTACCTTTTGTGCCAAATCGCCCGGCAAAAAGCCCAGCCGTTCGCCTGCCTCCACCGCCGGGCGCGTGAGCACAATGCGCTGCACGCTGCTGCGTTCTAGCGCATCCACGGCACAAGCTACTGCTAAATAAGTTTTGCCAGTGCCCGCAGGGCCAATACCAAAGGTGATGTCGTGGTTGGCGATGTTTTCAAGGTACATCGCTTGGGTGGGGGTGCGTGCGCGCAGGTCGGCGCGGCGGGTGCTTAACGTGGGGGCGGTGCTAGCAGCCTCGTTCATGGCGCTATCGCCAGCCAGCATCAGTTGCAGGTATTCTTCGGTGATGGGGCGGTCGGCCATCTCATAGATGGCTTGCAGCATTTCTAGCGCTTGGGTGGCGCGCGCCTTGTGGCCATCAATTTTGAACTGCTCATGCCGATGGGCAATGCTGACCTGCAAGGCCGCCTCGATGGTACGCAGATGCACATCCGCCGGGCCGCACAGGTGCGTTAGGCGGATATTGTTGTGGGGGATAAAAGTGTGGCGAAGAATCACGGTGCAGGGTGGCTTATGGAGGCAAGGGCGGCAAGCTGCAAAAAAATCGCTGCATGGCAGGCTCCCAAGAGGGAAGAAGAACTTTCCACTGTAATGCACAAGAGGGTTTTGCGATAGAGCCTCTTCTACTTTCAGCTACATTACCCGCCATGAGCGTTGCCTATAGCCATTCCACTGTGCAGTGCCTGACGGTGGTTGCCCAACACCACGGTATTCAGGCCCTGCCTGAGCGCCTAATCCACGAGTACGCCCTGCCTGCCAGCGAGCCGGACGATGCTCTGCTGCGCCGCATGGCCAGTGATATTGGCCTGAAAGCCAAAACCGTACAAACCGACTGGGCCAGCCTGCTGCAGTTTCAGGGCGTGTTTCCGATGTTGGCGCGCAAGCACGATGGCCACTCACTCATCATTGCCGGGGTAGAGACCGACCCGGCTGACCAGCAGCGCAAGGTAGCCGTACTAGACCCGCAAGACCCAGCCCGCCGCGTGCGCCTCTGGAGCGAAGCCGAACTGACCGCACTGTGGTCAGGTAGTTTGGTGCTGCTCAAGCGCCAATACGCTTGGCTTGATGCCGACCAGCCCTTTGGCCTGCGCTGGTTCATTCCTGAGATTTTTCGCCAGCGCAAAGCCTTTCGGGATATTGCTATTGCCGCCATCATGCTGCAATTGCTTGGGTTAGGGATGCCCATCTTTTCGCAGTTGGTGATTGACAAGGTGCTGGTACACCAAAGCTACTCTACCCTGACTGTGTTAGCGGTGGCCATTGTCGGGGTGATGCTGTTTGAGGCCATCTTTAGCTTTGTGCGCCAATACCTGCTGCTGCACGCCACCAACGTCATGGACGTGCGCCTGTCCAAACGCACTTTTAGCCATTTGCTTTCGCTGCCCATTGATTATTTTGAGAGCCACACTGCCGGGGTGATTGCACGCCACATGCAGCAGGTGCAATCTATCCGCAATTTTTTGACTGGGCAACTGTTTTTCACCGCGCTAGACTCCATCGGCCTGATTCTGTTTATTCCGCTGCTGGCTTCGTACAGCACCAAGCTGGCGCTGGTGGTGTTTGGCTTTTCTGCCATGATGGCCTTGGTGGTGCTGGCGCTGATTAAGCCCTTCAATAAGCGACTACAAGCCCTGTACACCGCCGAGGGCACGCGCCAGTCGATGCTGATTGAAACCATCCACGGGATGCGTACCGTCAAATCGCTGGCGATTGAGCCTAAACAGCGCAAAGTCTGGGAGCAGCGCACCGCCACCACCATCCAAATGCACTTTGGCGTGGGGCGCATGTCGCTCACCGCCGCTACCATCACGCAACTGCTAGAAAAGCTGATGCTGGTCAGCATCATTACCATTGGGGCGATGGACGTGTTTAGCCTAGAGTTGACCGTGGGCGGCTTGATTGCCTTCCAGATGCTGTCCAACCGCGTAGTCGGGCCATTGGTGCAAATTGTCGGCTTAGTGCATCAATACCAAGAAACCGCCCTATCGGTCAAAATGCTGGGGGAGGTCATGAACCACCCCCCCGAGCGCAAATCGTCTGGCGGTTTGCGCCCTGTACTCAAAGGCCAAATTGGCCTCGATGCGGTTACCTTCCGCTACCCCGGCGCAGCCATGACGGCACTAGACCGCATCCAAATGAACATTGACCCCGGCACCGTGGTCGGTGTGGTCGGGCGCAGTGGTTCGGGCAAAAGCACTTTTACCCGCCTCATTCAAGGGCTGTACCCGGTGCAAGAAGGCGTGATTCGCTTTGATGGCATTGATATCCGCGAAATTGACCTAGCCCACCTGCGGCGCAGCATTGGCGTGGTGTTGCAAGACAACTTTATGTTCCGGGGCACCGTGCGCGAGAACATTGCCATGGCCCGGCCCGATGCCAGCTTTGAGCTGATTGTGGCCGCCGCCCAAGCTGCTGGGGCCGATGAATTTATTGAGCGCCTGCCCCAAGGCTACGACACCCTGTTAGAAGAAAACGCCTCTAACCTCTCCGGCGGCCAACGCCAGCGCTTGGCCATTGCCCGTGCCTTGCTGCCAGCACCGCGCATTTTGATTTTGGATGAAGCCTCCAGCGCCCTCGACCCCGAAAGCGAGGCCATTTTTATCCGAAATTTGGGCCGCATTGCCGCAGGTCGCACTGTCATCATCGTCAGTCACCGCCTGTCTACCTTGGTGCATTCTGACCAAATTTTTGTTTTTGAACGTGGCTGCTTATCTGATGCAGGTCGCCACGAAGAACTGCTGGGCCGTTGCGAACCCTACACACAGCTATGGAACCAACAAACCAGCCACATGTAAACCCGGCCAGCACGCCTACGGGTGCAGGCAACAACGCGCCATCGCCCGCCGTGCAGGACTGGACGGTAGCCTTTCTGCCCGATGCCGAAGCCTTAGAAAAGACACCGCCCCCTGGCGGTATGTCGGCCACCATCTATATTCTGCTGGGCTTGATGGTCACAGCGATAGTCTGGGCCAGTGTGTTTGAAGTCGATCAAATTGTCATGGCACGCGGCAAACTGGTTACAGGACAACCCAATACCGTGCTGCAACCGCTAGAAACTGCACAGATTGCCGCACTGCATGTGCAACCGGGCCAAATTGTGAAAAAAGGGCAGGTACTGGCCGTGCTGGACCCCACCTTTATCAACGCCGATTTGGCCCAGTCCCAAGACCGTTTCAAGAGCCTAGAGGCCCAAGTGCAACGCATGGAGCGCGAACAGACCGGATTGCAAAATGGCCCCAGCACCGCGCCCCCAGCCAGCCAAAATCCCGACGAACTGCTGCAATGGCGCTTGCAAAATGAACGCTTGGCCAGCTACCGCGCCCGGTTATCACGCTTAGATGAAAGCATTGACCGTGCCAAGGCCGCCATCACGACCAACCGCCATGATGTGCAAAGCCTGACGGCACGGGTGCAATCGCTGCGTGACATCGAAGCTATGAACGAAAAACTCACGGCACAACAATTCCAATCGAACATGAAACTATTGGAAAGCCGTGAACGTCGCCAAGAAGTGGAACGTGAGCTGATTACAGCGCGCAACCGAGGAATCGAACTGAGTAAAGAACTGGCCGGAGCCGAGGCCGAAAAAGATGCCTTTATCCGTGAATGGCAACAAAAAGCCACTGAAGAACTGGTGACGGTGCGCCGCGAGCGTGATGCTGTGGCCGAACAACTGAAAAAGGTAGAACGCCGCAGCCGCATGATTGAGCTCATAGCCCCCCACGATGCCGTGGTGCAGGAAGTAGCCGCCCGCTCTACTGGCTCGGTCATTCGGGAGGCAGAGCCGCTCATTACCCTCGTGCCCTTGGGTGAGACCCTGCAAGCAGAAATGCAGATTGCTGCACAAGACGTGGGCTATGTCAAACTAAAAGACCCCGTACGGCTAAAAATTGATGCTTTTCCGTTCCAAAAGCACGGCCTTATCCACGGTACATTGGAAAAATTGGGGCAAGATGCCTTTACCAAAGACAGCCTGAGCGGTCAGGCCAATGCCCCTTACTATTTAGGGCGTGCGGTGTTACAAAAAAACGAACTACGCAACTTGCCACGCAATGCGCCTTTGATTCCTGGGATGTCGCTGAGTGCAGAAATTGTGGTGGGCAAGCGCACCGTCATGTCGTATGTGATGTATCCGGTCATGCGAGGACTGGATGAGGCTATCCGAGAACCTTGAAGTTTATTTATTCGGATTTTTTCATAAGTAATCTTGTGCAGTCGTTGTGCAATTTTTTCAACATTTTTCTAGTGAATTTATTTCCACAACGGTTTAACGCGATTACTTATTTTGAGCCAACTTAACCGCTGCCAAACTCAAATCGGCAAAAAGCCTTCTACCGACAAGTAGCGCTCGCCGGTGTCGTAGCTAAAGCCCAATACCTTGGCCCTGGCGGGCAGTTCGGGCAGCTTTTGTGCAATCGCCGCCAACGTAGCCCCAGAGGAGATGCCCACCAGCAGCCCTTCTTCGCGGGCAGCGCGGCGCGCGTATTCTCGGGCGGGTTCGGCATCCACTTGAATCACGCCATCGAGTAGACTGGTATCCAAATTTTTGGGGATAAAGCCAGCACCAATCCCTTGGATAGGGTGCGGCGCTGGTGCGCCACCGCTAATCACCGGCGAGGCGCTAGGCTCTACCGCAAACACTTTCAACTGTGGAAATTGTGCTTTCAGCACTTTGGCAACGCCAGTGAGATGGCCGCCCGTACCCACGCCGGTAATCAACGCATCCAAGCCATCGGGGAAATCAGCCAAAATTTCTTGTGCTGTGGTGCGGACGTGCACCTCGACATTGGCCGGATTCTCGAACTGCTGCGGCACCCAAGCACCGGGGATTTGCCCCTTCAGCTCTTCAGCACGGGCAATGGCACCTTTCATGCCTTTTTCACGCGGGGTCAGGTCAAACTGGGCACCGTAGGCTAGCATCAGGCGGCGACGCTCAATGCTCATGCTGTCGGGCATCACCAGAATGAGTTTGTAGCCCTTGACAGCGGCCACCAGCGCCAGCCCAATGCCGGTATTGCCGCTGGTGGGTTCAATGATAGTGCCGCCCGGTTGTAAGGCACCGGATTTTTCTGCGTCTTCTACCATTGCCAAGGCAATGCGGTCTTTGATGGAGCCGCCGGGGTTACCACGCTCGGACTTCACCCAAACGTTGGCACCCGCACCAAACAGGCTATTGATGCGGATATGGGGGGTATTGCCAATGGTTTGCAGAATGTTGTCGAATCTCACGGTGCAAGTCTCCGGTATAAAAATGACACATTTTGGCCCAGTCTATTGGCGCTTATGCAGATAAGGATATGCCAATATCTGAGGAAACAGGTACCAACACCGTACCCACCCAAGCACCATGCTGGCGCAATAAGCGTTTACGCAGACTCAGTACCGCTTTGTCTTTGCTCAGCAGCAGGGCTTGGTGGGCAGCGGCCAAATCAATAAATTTTTGGTCGTCCGTGTCTTTGCATACCGCCAAAGCCCGCGCGGGCACCTCCATCCATTGCACCTGTTGGCGATAGGCTTGCAGCACCTGCGCGGGTGCTAGGCCATAAAAGGCCACCCGTTTGGCAATTTGCGGGTAGGCCAACACGCGCTCTAGCTCATCGTGCATAGCTTGGGTAGCCAGCCAGTGCAAACTGCCCTCTTGCAAACACTGGCGCACCGACGCAATCGCCGGGTCGTTAAATACCAGCAAATCGAGGACGATGTTGGTGTCCAACACCAAGGCACGCGGCAGCACTGGCGCTGTCGCATCACCATGCTGCAAAGGCCAGTGCAATTCAACCCGCATGGTCGCTGGCTCCGGGGGCTGCTGCTGGGGCACGGCGCGGCTTGGTGGAGCCTTGCACCACATCAAAGCGGAACAGGCGGCATTCAATCGGGCCGTTCCACATCGGTACGCGGCGCGATTCTTTCAGGCGCATTTTGCCGGGCAGCTTCAAATCCGGGGTGAGCATCCACGCTTGCCAGCCGGTGTAATTTTTCTTCCAATGGGCGGCCAGTTGCAGGAAGAACTCGCCACCGTCTTCAGTATGGGCCATCTCGCGGCCTACGGCTGCACCACCGGCACGTTCAGCCGCCCGGTCGTGGGCGTTGCGCCCCGCGCTACCAGCGGCGGCAATGCGCTCGCCATAGGGCGGGTTGAGCAGCATGATGCCCGGGTGCTCGCCAGGGGGCATACGCTGCAAGGCATCGCCGCCGCGCAGTTGTATGGCAGCGGCTACTCCGGCACGCTCGGCATTGCGCTGGGCAAAGTCCACCATGCGGTGGGACACATCGCTGCCAAAAATGGGCACTGGGCTGGCTTGCTCGGCATCGGCAGCCTCGGTTTTGAGCGCGCTCCAGACATGGGCTTGGAAGGGCAAGAGCTTTTCAAAGGCAAAGCGGCGGCGTATGCCGGGGGCTATGCGGCAGGCAATTTGCGCGGCCTCAATCAGCACGGTGCCGCTGCCGCAGCAGGGGTCGTACAGGGGCAGGGGGGTGTCACCATGCGGGTCCCAACCCGTGGCGGCAATCATGGCGGCGGCCAAAGTTTCTTTCAAAGGGGCATCGCCTTTGTCTTCGCGCCAGCCCCGTTTGAACAGCGGCTCGCCCGAGGTATCGATATAGACGGTGGCTTGGTCGGTGGTCAGGTGCAGGTGGATACGCACATCGGGCCACTGGGTATTGACATCGGGGCGCACGCCCGATTTAGCCCGAAAGCGGTCGGCCACGGCATCTTTCACGCGCAAGGCGGCAAAGTTCAGGCTGGTCAGGGGGCTGTGTTGCGCCGTGACCTCAATTTTGAAGCTCTGGCGCGGCGTGAACCAGATTTCCCAAGCCACACTGCTGGCGATTTCGTACAAATCGTTTTCAGAGCGGTAGGGGCGGTGTGCCAATTGCACCAGCACGCGCTGCGCCAGACGGCAGTGCAAATTGAGCAGCAACGCATCGCGCCATGAGGCACGCAACAGCACCCCGCCTCGGCCCATGAGCAGGTCGTTGCCCGTCAGGCCGGTGAGTTGGTGGACCTCGTCGGCCAGAAAGCCTTCAACGCCAGCGGCGCAGGGCAGAAAAATTTGAAGTTGGTTCATAACTGCCCCAAGGATAAACCGGTTCAAACCCCGCGCCCGCAGGCGAAAGCCCGCGCTTACGCTGGAGTCTGCCCCAATTTGGTCAGCAGCGCTGGTGGCAGTGAGCGCACTTTGTGGTCTTGCGGGTCGGTAAACACTAGCCCTTGCTTGCCCTTGGCCACCGCCCGGCCTTGGCTGGTCTCGGTGATGCGAAACACCAAATCAAAACCGTATTTGTTGAAATCTACCGGGGTCAGGTCGATACGCAGGGTCTCGCCGTACAAGGCTTCAGACTGGTACTGCACCACCACGTCGCCCACCACCATCGCCAGCCCTTCAGCATCGCGGTCGGTATAGCCCAGTGAGGCCAGAAAGCGCGTACGCGCCTCTGCCACCAACGTCAGCAACTGTGCGTTGTCCAAGTGGTAGCCATAGTTGATGTGGCCGATGTAAATCAGCACATCGGTAGAAAAAGCAAACTGCGGCGGCAGCTCAAAAACAACACGGGCCATGTCACACCATTCCTAGGCAAAAACAAAACAGCAATCGTCGCACAATGGCGGCGTTTTTTCCCCAAGCTGGGCGTACTTTGCCGCAGAATCTGATAAGCAGTAAATACCTATTGCTTTCTAACGTGCTGTCACCGATAACACGGATAGTTACTTCCTCGCTCACTATCCGTACTTACGCAGAGGCCGCCATGTTCAATAGCCTACGAGCCCGATTGATTGGGATTTGCGTTGCCATCACGGTGGCAGCATTGTTTGCACTGGCCTCGGCTACCTTTGTGGTGGTACGCAATAACACGCTGGACGCGATAGATGTACGCATGGGCCAACTAACCCATAACCATGCCAATGCCTTGACCGAGTGGGTGAAAGAGAAACAACGCATCACCAGCGCACTCACACTGGCGGTGGGCAAGCCAGAGCCTGTGCCCTTTCTGTTAGCAGCCAAGCAGGCTGGGGCGTTTGACGATGCTTATTTTGTTTATGCTGACAACCGGGCTATCTTTCCACACCCCTTACCAGAGGGCTATAGCGGCACGGGCCGCCCGTGGTACCAGCATGCCATCAAGGTTGGGGGGCCAGCCCTGACCCCGGCCTATGTCGATGCCACTACGGGCAAACTGACCATCACTTTCGTCGAGCCAGTAGGCCCCCAAGGCCAACCCATCGCCGTGGTGGGTACCGATATGCACTTGGATACCATTGCACAAAAAGTCAATGCCATTCGTCCGATGTCGCAAAGCTTTGCCGTCTTGGTGGATGGTGAGGGCAAAATCTTGGCCCACGCCAAACCAGAATACGCCCTCAAACCCGTATCTGCCATTGCCCCCCAACTCGATTTTGCACTGCTGCGCCAATTGGCGGACAACGCAGGCCGCGCCAGTATGCCCATTAATGACGTAGAGCAATTGGTCTATGCCACCAAGGTAGAAGGCACACCTTGGTTACTGGCCGTAGTGATTGACCGCGCACAGGCCACCGCCAGCGTGCGTGAACTGCTGGAGGTGGCCGCCATCATCACCCTGATTTGCGTACTGGTGTCGGTGGCACTGGTATCGGTGGCCGTCAATCGCCAACTGCGCCGCTTGGCTATCGTGCGTGATGCGCTGGCCGACATCGCCTCTGGAGAGGGCGACCTGACGCGCCGCCTCGATACCCAAGGCAACGACGAGTTGACGCACATTGCACAAGCCTTCAACAATTTTGTGGGCAAAATTGCCGGGGTTTTGGTACGCATCCGCGAATCGTCCGAATCGGTGCGCCAAGCCACCGGAGAAATTGCCAGTGGCAACCAAGACCTCTCCTCGCGCACCGAACAGCAAGCCTCATCACTGGGGCAAACAGCCGCCGCCATGGAAGAGCTGACCGCCACCGTGCTACAAAATGCCGAAAACGCCCGCCAAGCCAATTTATTGGCCACTGAAACCTCACAGGTAGCCACGCGTGGTGGCACGGTGGTGGGGCAGGTGGTGCAAACGATGGGCGGCATAGAAACCTCGGCCCGCAAAATTGTGGACATCATCGGCGTGATTGATGGCATCGCTTTCCAGACCAATATCTTGGCGCTCAATGCAGCGGTGGAAGCAGCCCGCGCCGGTGAACAAGGCCGAGGTTTTGCGGTGGTAGCTTCCGAAGTGCGTAGTCTGGCCGGGCGCAGTGCCCAAGCAGCTAAAGAAATCAAAGCGCTTATCGATGACTCCGTCACGCAAGTCAATGCAGGCAGCCTGTTGGTGCGCGATGCCGGCACCACCATTGAGCAAGTGGTGCAAAGCGTGCGCCGCATGACCAGCCTCGTGGCAGAAATCAGCCATGCCAGCCAAGAACAAAGTAGCGGCATTGCCGCCATTGGCACCTCTATCAGTCAGATGGACCAAGGCACGCAGCAAAACGCAGCACTGGTAGAAGAAGCCACTGCAGCCGCCCACGCCCTGCAACAGCAAGCCACCCAATTGGCCGAGGTAGTAGCCGAGTTCAAACTCAATCACCACCATGCCGCTCCCCCGGTGGCACGGGCAGGACGCTCCATAGCCTTGCTACGATAGCCTCCCAGCCCTCTACAACACCATTACAGTGTTTTGCGTAGCGTAGCGGTAGGAATTTTGAGACCTTCGCGGTATTTGGCCACCGTGCGGCGCGCGCATTCAATACCTTGCTCTTTGAGCATCTCGGCCAATTGGCTGTCGGACAAGGGTTTGGCTGGGCTTTCGGCGGCAATAAACTGCTTGATGAGCGCACGCACGGCGGTGCTAGAGGCATTGCCACCGCTGTCGGTGCCCAAGCCCGAGCCAAAAAAGTATTTCAGCTCGTAGGTGCCCTGCGGCGTAGCCATGTATTTGGCCGTGGTGACGCGCGAGATAGTGGACTCGTGCAGACCCAGCGCATCGGCAATATCGCGCAGCACCAGCGGGCGCATGGCCAACTCGCCATGCACAAAGAAGTTTTTTTGCCGCTCGACAATCGCTTGGGAGACGCGCAAGATGGTGTCAAAGCGCTGCTGGATGTTTTTGATAAACCAACGCGCTTCTTGCAGGCGCTGTTGCAGCGCTTGGTGGCCTTCGTCTTGGCGACGTCCACGCAAGGCACCGGCGTAGATATCGTGAATCCGCAGGCGTGGCATCACTTCGGGGTTGAGCTGCACACTAAATTGGTGCCCAGCCTGCCCATGCCCAATGCGGCGCACCAGCACATCGGGGATGATGGTATTGCGCTCTACCGAAGCAAAAGGCCGCCCCGGACGCGGCTCTAACCGGGCAATCAGGGCCATTGCGGCGCGGGTTTGTTCTTCGGTGGCGGCGCAAGCTTGCGCCAAGCGGCGCACATCGCGCCGTGCTAAGCCATCTAGCGGCTGCTGGCACAGTTGCAATGCCAGCGCAATGGTTTCAGGCGCTGGGCCGGGCTGGGGCTGTGCGGCCAAGGCGGCCAGTTGCAAGCGCAAGCATTCGGCCAAATCGCGTGCGCCCACGCCCACCGGCTCTAGGGTTTGCAACAAATGCAGCGCTACCGTGAAATGGTGCAGCAACTGCTCTATTTGGTCTGGATGCTCGTCTCCGGCCAGCCCTTGGGCCAAGGCTTGGAGAGAATCTTCCAAGTAGCCGTTTTCGTTCAGCGATTCGATGAGAAAGTGCAGCGCTGCTTTATCTTCTGGCGACAGGCGCAGCCCCAGCGTTTGCCGGTGCAAAAAGGCGGCCAACGATTCGTGGCCGTGCGCCAAATCAGCGGCACTGACTTCGTTATCGTCTGCGTTGTTGCGGCTAGAAGCGGGGGCATCGCCGCCCCACTCGCTATCGTCGGGGGCCATATCGACGCTGCCATCGCCCTCCCAATCCAGCGTTTCAGTGCTGCTGCTGTCAGTGCTACTGCTATCTGTATCGGTGGCGCTGCTGCTAGTGGTGCTGAGCGGGGGCGTCCACTCGGCCACTGGCTCATCGGTAGGCGCAGGGGTATCAGCTTGGGCAAGGCCAAATTCTTCGCGCGCGGCTTCGTCGGGGTTGCGCTCTAAAAAGGGGTTGTCGGCCAGCATTTGCTCGACTTCTTGGCCCAGCTCCAGCGTGGACAGCTGCAACAGCCGGATGGACTGCTGCAACTGCGGCGTCAGGGTCAGGTGCTGCGATACGCGCAGAGACAGGCCGGGCTTCATGGCTGCTACCGGTTCACATGCGGAAATGTTCGCCTAGGTACACCCGGCGCACCTCGGCGTTGTTGACAATCTCAGACGGCGTGCCTTGGGCCAGCACGCGGCCATCGCTGATGATGCAGGCGTGGTCGCAAATGCCCAGCGTTTCGCGTACGTTGTGGTCAGTAATCAGCACACCGATGCCACGCGCTTTCAAAAAACCAATGATGCGCTGGATTTCAATCACGGCAATCGGGTCAATGCCCGCAAAAGGCTCATCGAGCAGGATAAAGCGCGGTTGCGTGGCCAAAGCGCGGGCAATTTCTACCCGGCGGCGCTCGCCACCCGACAGCGCCAGCGCGGGTGAATCGCGCAGGTGGTCCACGCGCAACTCTTCTAGCAAAGCGTGCAAGCGTTGCTCTACCTCGGCCTTGGGCAAGGCTTGGCCGTGGCTGTCTTGTTGCAGCTCCAACACAGCGCGCACGTTTTCTTGCACCGTGAGTTTGCGAAAGATAGAGGCTTCTTGCGGTAGATAAGACAGCCCCAAGCGCGAACGCTTGTGAATCGGCATTCGCACCACCGATTGGCCATCAATGCGAATATCGCCGCCATCGCTGGGCAGCAGACCGACAATCATGTAAAACGAGGTGGTTTTGCCCGCTCCATTGGGGCCAAGCAGGCCAACCACTTCGCCTTTTTTTACCACCAGCGATACATCTTTGACCACTTGGCGTTTGCCGTAGGATTTGGCCAGATGCAGCACTTCTAGGCGGCTGCCGGTAGTGGCCTCGGTAGTGACCGAAACACTCATGGCTTGCCGTTATCCAGCGTGGGGCTGGCGCGCAACGACAAGGCGGGTGCTGTAGCCGCTGGTGTAGCCGGTGCCGCTGTAGCTTTGGGGGCCAAAATAGCCCGCACCCGGCCACCGGGAGCGCTGCTGCCATCGGGCTTAGTGGCTTGGCCATCGACGCTAAACACATCGGTCAGGTTGTTATAGACAATCACAGCGCCGGTGAGCTCATCTTGAACCCTGCTGCCTTGGTAGCGGCGCAGTTCGGCGCGGCGCAGTAGGCGCACGGTGTCGGTGCGGCCGTTGTATTCGATGCGCTCGCTCTCGCCTTCGACAAATTCTTCGGGGGCACCGGGGGCGGTATCACGCTTTTGCCGGAAAAAAGCGCGCTGACCACTGGCCGCCGTGACGGTGCCCGATTGGTAGCCTTCGGCATCTTGGCGCACCTCTAGGCGCTCGCCACGCAACACGATAGAGCCTTTGGTGAGTACCACGCGCCCGGTAAAGACGCTGGTTTGTTGCAATTCATCGTGGCGCAGGGCATCGGCCTCGATGTTCATGGGCTGTTGGCGGTCGGCTTTTTCGGCGTGTACCCACGTAAACGGGGCAACAGCCAAGCAGGCCAGCAAAGAGAGCGTAGGGAGGCGGTTCATTAAAAAAAGGCACGAATCTTGCAGCGATTGTAGCCATGCCCGCGGTTAGATGTTGTGTCGTTTTAGCTTGGGGCAAAGTGGTCAAACGAGGCATAGTGGGCGCAAGACAAGGGTTGGCCTTGCGCGTCTAGCAGGCGCAAGCCCGGTTCCACTTCAATCGTGCCAATGCGCGTGACTGGCGTGGCGCTGGCGTGGGCGACTGCTTGCACGGCTTGGCGCTGTGTGGGCGCAGCGGTAAACAGCAGTTCATAATCATCACCGCCGGCCAAGGTGCATTGGCGCACCAGCTCCTCAGCCAAAGCTTGGCCGCTGGCGCTGGCTTGGGCTGCCAGCAGGGCGCTGGTGCAGGCACTATCGAGGCGCGCCCCAACCCCCGAGGCGCGCAGCAAATGGCCCAAATCGCCCAACAGGCCATCGCTGATATCCAAGGCCGCCGTGGCCACGCCGCGCAAGGCTTGCCCCAAGGCGACGCGCGGGGTCGGGGCTTCTAGCCGTTGTTGTGCCGGTGCCAGCAGGGCAGCAGGCAAGGCGATATGGCCCAACAAGTGTTCCAAGGCCAAACGGGCATCGCCCAAGCTGCCACTGACATAGACATCATCGCCCACGCCAGCACCCCGGCGCAGTAGCGCTTGCCCGGCAGGTACTTCGCCAAAAACCGTAATGCAGATATTGAGCGGCCCTTGGGTGGTGTCGCCACCAATTAACTCGCAGCCGTGGGCATCGGCCAGCGCCAGCAAGCCGCCAGAAAAGCCTTGTAGCCACGTTTCATCCACACCGGGCAGCGCCAACGCCAACGTAAAAGCCAAGGGCTTGGCACCACAGGCAGCCAAGTCGCTGAGGTTGACGGCCAGCGCTTTGTGGCCAAGGCGGTAGGGGTCAGTGCCAGCAAAAAAATGCCGTCCTTCTACCAGCATATCGCTGGAAATAGCCAGCTGCATCCCGGCGCTCGGTTGCAGCAAGGCGCAATCATCGCCTACCCCCAACACAGCCCAGCGCGTGGGGCGGGTGAAATAGCGCGCAATGACATCAAACTCACCCATAAGGCTTCTCAAAAATTGGCTATCCAAGGCGGATACATTACGACAATTATCAGCCCGCGTACCAGCGGGGCAAGGAGATTTTGATGGGCTTACTCGATTCGGTACTCGGTGCCGTGGTGAATGGTGTAACACAAAGCGGTGGCGCTGCTAGTAACTTGGGCGGTGGCGGACTGGGCAACCTGATGAGCATAGCCGCCAATAACCCGCAGTTGGTGCAAGTCGTGCTAGAACTGCTTGACCCGCAAAAAAGCCCCGTGGGCGGTTTGCCGGGGTTGGTTGAGCGTTTTCAGCAAGCCGGATTGGGCAGTTTAGTAGCTTCGTGGCTGGGCAACGGCCCCAATGCAGCCCTATCGGGTGAGCAATTGGGCCGGGTATTGGGCCAGGGGCCACTGGCGCAGATTGCCGCCCAACTAGGCGTTGGCCAAAGTGATGCCAGCAGCCAGCTATCACAATTACTACCCGGCTTGATTGACCAGCTCACGCCCAATGGCCAGCTCCCGGCCAGTGTGCAAAGTGCCGCCCCACAACTGCTGGGGCTGCTGGGCAATCTGCTCAAACCGCGCGCCTGATGGCGGCACGGTAAAAAGACCGGCCAAAAAAATAGCGGGAGGTTTGCTCCCGCTAAGGTGTCGTTGCCACAGCACTACCGGCAAGCCGGCAGTGCGCCCTCTGGATTAGAGAGCGGCCAAACGTTGCTCCAGAGCGTTCTTGGTGTCGATAAGCTCTTGCGGCATGTGGTAAGACAGCAGCTCAAAATGGGCATCGTGCGATTTGAACTCTTCAGCCCAAGCGGCTTTGTCGATGCTGGTCACGGTGTTGAATTGCTCAGGGCTGAATTCCAAGCCTGTCCAGGTGATTTCAGCGTACTGGGGCGCAATACCGAACATGGTCTCTTGGCCTTGGGCTTGGCCTTCGATGCGGTCGAGCATCCACTTGAGCACACGCATGTTCTCGCCATAACCGGGCCAGACAAACTTGCCGGCCTCGTCCTTGCGGAACCAGTTGACGCAGAAAATCTTGGGCAGGGTGTGGCCCAATTCTTCCAATTTGTGTTCCATGTCCAGCCAGTGCTGGAAGTAGTCGCTCATGTTGTAGCCGCAGAAGGGCAGCATGGCAAATGGGTCGCGGCGCACCACACCTTGGGCACCAAAGGCGGCGGCGGTGGTTTCACTGCCCATCGTGGCAGCCATATAGACACCTTCCATCCAAGTGCGTGCTTCAGTCACCAGCGGCACGGTGGTAGAGCGGCGGCCACCAAACAGGAAAGCATCGATGGGCACACCAGCGGGGTCATCCCATTGGGCATCCAGGGCGGGGTTGTTGGTGGCAGCTACCGTAAAGCGGGCGTTGGGGTGCGCGGCCTTGGCACCGGTTTCTTTGGCAATGGCGGGTGTCCAGTCTTTGCCTTGCCAGTCAATCAGATGCTCGGGCATCTTGCCAGCATCTTTTTCCATGCCTTCCCACCAGACATCACCATCGTCGGTCAGGGCGACGTTGGTGAAGATGACGTTCTTGTCCAAACTGGCCATGCAGTTGGGGTTGGTGAGCGTGTTGGTGCCGGGGGCAACGCCAAAGTAACCCGCTTCGGGGTTGATGGCGTACATCTTGCCGTCGGCATGGGGCTTAATCCAAGCGATATCGTCGCCAATGGTGGTGACCTTCCAGCCGTCAAAACCTGCTGGGGGCACCAACATAGAGAAGTTGGTTTTGCCGCAAGCGCTGGGGAAGGCGGCAGCGATATGGTACTTTTTGCCTTGGGGGTTGGTCACGCCCAAAATCAGCATGTGTTCAGCCAGCCAACCTTGGTCACGGCCCATAGTAGAGGCAATACGCAAGGCCAAGCACTTTTTACCCAACAAGGCATTGCCGCCGTAGCCAGAGCCGTAAGACCAGATTTCGCGCGTTTCGGGGTAATGCACGATGTATTTGACCTTGGGGTTGCAGGGCCAGCTGGTGGTGTCCTTTTCGCCTTCGGCCAGCGGTGCGCCTACGGTGTGCATACAGGGCACAAACTCGCCATCCACACCCAGCACGTCATAGACGGCCTTGCCCATGCGCGTCATGAGCTTTTGATTCACGGCTACATAGGCGCTATCGGTCAGTTCTACGCCAATGTGGGCGATGTGGCTGCCCAGCGGGCCCATGCTAAAGGGCACCACGTACATGGTGCGGCCCTGCATACAGCCGTCAAACAGCGGTTGCAGGGTGGCGCGCATTTCTGCCGGTTCCATCCAGTTGTTGGTGGGGCCAGCGTCTTCTTTTTTGGCCGAGCAAATATAGGTGCGGTCTTCTACGCGGGCCACGTCGGACGGGTCAGACCAAGCCAAGAAACTACCGGGGCGCTTGGCTGGGTCCAGCTTTTTGAAAGTGCCAGCATCGACCAGTTGTTGGCACAGGCGGTCGTATTCTTCTTGCGAGCCATCGCACCAAACGATGTTGGCGGGCTTGCACAGGGCGACCATATCGGCCACCCAAGCCAACAGGCGGGCGTTTTTAACGTAAGTGGGGGCGTTGATATTCAAGCCCTGCATGGTGGGTGCGTTCATCGAGAGGTCTTTCAATTAAAAAAACGGTTTTTCAAAGAAAGCAAACCCATCAGCAGCTGTGCTGCCTTTGAAAAAACGGCTTAGAAGGCACCTGCCGCCACGCCAGACACAGACAAATCCACCCCGGCGGCTGGGATGACGATTTTATGAAGCCGCCCGAATTTTGTCTTTGCCTTATCGGCAATATTTATGCAAAAAAAGCATAACTTTATGCAAATGGACAAGCGACCGGCCCGCCGGGGCTGTGGCAACTGCCGCAAGGATTGCTAGGCAAGGGTACGGTGCGCGCCGCTTCATTGGTGGTGGCAAACACTGATAATTGTTTTTCTAGTTGCTGCGAATGGCACTGCGGGCATTGGGGCACGCTGCCTGAGCGCACCAAGGTTTCAAAGGCGTGGCCACAATCTTGGCAAGCATATTCGTAGATGGGCATAGATGTAGTTTAGTAGTGGAGAAAAAACGCTATTTTTCCGCAACAGGGGCAGCAGCGCACAATAGCGCGATTGTCTGCCACCGCTGCATCACTCTCCCCACACCCCTACAAAGGCCCTTGCTGTGTCCGCTGCTCTTTCGGTTTTGAACCACACTTTTGGCTACCCGCAGTTTCGTGGCTCGCAACAGGCCATTGTGGAGCATGTGATTGGCGGGGGCGATGCCTTGGTGTTGATGCCCACCGGCGGCGGCAAATCATTGTGTTACCAAATACCGGCCATTGTGCGCCAGCAGCAGGGCCAAGGCGTGGCCATTGTGGTCTCGCCCTTGATTGCCCTGATGCAAGACCAAGTCGGCGCCCTGCATGAGGCGGGGGTGGAGGCAGCGTTTCTCAATTCGACCCTCGATTGGCAGCAAACCCAAGACGTGGAGCAGCGCCTGCGTACTGGTGCCATCACCCTGCTGTATGCCGCCCCAGAGCGCGTGAACACGCCGCGCTTTTTAACGCTGCTCGATAGCCTGTACCAGCAAGGCGGCTTGGGCTTGTTTGCCATTGACGAAGCCCATTGCGTCAGCCAGTGGGGGCATGATTTTCGCCCCGAATACCGCGCCCTGAGCGTGCTGCATGAGCGCTACCCCGCCGTGCCGCGCATCGCCCTGACGGCCACCGCCGATGCCCTGACGCGCGCCGACATCATCGAGCGCTTGCAGTTGGAAGAGGCACGGCTGTTTGTGAGCAGTTTTGACCGGCCCAACATCCGCTATACCATTGCCGAAAAGGGCAAAGATGTCACGGGGCAACTACTGCGCTTTATCAAAGATGAACATGCGGGCGATGCTGGGGTGGTGTATTGCCAATCGCGCAAACGGGTAGAAGAACTAGCCGCCGTGTTGGCCAATGCGGGCATCAACGCCCTGCCCTACCATGCCGGTTTGCCCGCCGAGTTGCGCCAAGAACACCAAAACCGCTTTTTGCGCGAAGATGGCATCGTCATGGTGGCCACCATCGCCTTTGGCATGGGCATTGATAAGCCCGATGTGCGCTTTGTCGGCCATGTGGATATGCCCAAAAATATCGAGGGCTATTACCAAGAAACCGGTCGTGCCGGTCGCGATGGCTTGGCCGCCCATGCGTGGATGGCCTATGGCCTGAGCGATGTGGTCAACCAGCGGCGCATGATTGACGAAAGCCCCGCCGCCGACGAGTTTAAGCAGGCATTGCGCGGCAAACTGGAAGCCCTGCTGGCGCTGGCCGAAGCCACCGATTGCCGCCGCGTGCGCCTGCTGGCCTATTTTGATGAAGCCTCTGCGCCCTGCGGCAATTGCGACAACTGCTTGCAGCCACCGCAAGTCTGGGATGCTACCGATTGCGCGCGCAAGTTGCTATCGACTATTTACCGCATCCAACAGTCCAGCGGCCTGAACTTTGGCACCCAGCACACGCTGGATGTGCTGCGCGGCAAAAGCACCGACAAAATCGTGCAACACGGCCATGACAAGCTCTCTACCTTTGGCATGGGGCCAGAATTTACCGAACTGCAATTGCGCGCCGTGCTGCGCCAGTTGCTGGCCACCGGCGCGGTTGGCTTGCATAAGGTGCAATTAGACAACGGCCACAGCTTTGATACCCTGTGCCTGACCGACGCCTCGCGCGCCGTGCTGCGCGGCGAGCGACAGGTGCGCCTGCGCGCCTCGGTGGTGGCCCCGACCAGCGGGCGCGAACGCCAGCAGCGCCAGCGCCGTCCAGCCGCCAGCCTGCCCCCAGTAGCCGAGGGCTTAGACCAAGCCGCCTTAGTGCGTTTTATCAACCTGAAAGCCTGGCGCGCCGAGGTAGCACGCGAGCATGGCCTGCCCGCCTATGTCATTTTTCATGATGCTACCTTGGCCGCCATTGCCCAGCAGCAACCGCACACACTGGCCGATTTGCAAGGTATTAGCGGCATGGGGGCGAAAAAGCTGCAAGCCTATGGGGCCGAGGTGCTGCGCGTATGTGGCACCTAAAGCGGCGCACACTTTAGCCAAGCCGCGATAGCCTGCACCCGTGCTGCATGAATCGCTGCACCCACCGCTTGGCCCTGCTGGCCGCGTGCTGCTGCCAAAGCCGCTACCTCTGCTGTGGGCACCGACAAGGCTGCTTGCAGCACGGCGTTCAGCCGCTGGCGTTGTGGATAGGGGCCATCTGCAAAACCCAGCCGTCCACGGGCATCACACTCACAGGCTTGCAAAATCTCATCGAAGCGGGCCGGCTTGCGGATGGCATCACAGCGCTCTAGCAAGCGCAGTAGGGCAGCAGCAGCCAAATTTTCACTGCGGTGGATGTTGCCGTGTTCACGCGCCACCACGTCGGCCAGCTCTTTGCAGTCGGTGGGCACGCGCAGACGCTGGCACAAGCCTTTGAGTAATTGGGCACTGCGCTGCTCATGGCCGATATGGCGCGGTAGCATATCGGCGGGCGTCGTGCCTTTACCCAAATCATGCGTTAGGCAGGCAAAACGCACCGCCAGTGGCGCTTGCAGGCGCGCCGCCATGTCCAACACCATCATCAAGTGGATGCCGGTGTCCACCTCGGGATGGTACTCGGCGCGTTGCGGCACACCCCACAGGCGCTCCACTTCGGGCAGCACCACGCGCAGCGCACCGCATTGGCGCAATACCTCGAACATGCGCGCAGGCTGTGGCTCCATCAGCCCCCGGCTAATTTCTTGCCACACACGCTCGGCCACCAGATGGTCGGCTTCGCCATGTTCTACCATCGAGCGCATCAGCGCCAGCGTCTCTGGCGCTACTGAAAAATCGGTAAAGCGGGCGGCAAAACGGGCCACGCGCAAAATTCGCACTGGGTCATCGTGGAAGGCATCGGTTACATGGCGCAACACCTTGTCGCGCAGGTCTTGCACGCCACCATAGGGGTCCATCAAACTCTCAGGGGTGACCGGGTCTGTGAGTGAGGCAATGGCGTTGATGGTTAAATCGCGCCGCGACAAATCTTCTTCTAACGTCACATCGGGCGAGGTTTGCACCACAAAGCCCCGGTAGCCGCGCCCACTTTTGCGCTCGGTGCGCGCTAGGGCATATTCTTCGCGCGTGTGTGGGTGCAAAAACACCGGAAAATCCCGCCCCACCGCCAAAAAGCCTTGGGCCGCCATTTGCTCGGGTGTCGCCCCCACCACCACCCAATCGTGGTCATTGACCGGGCGGCCCAACAAGCGGTCACGCACGGCACCGCCAACCATGTAAATTTTCATGCGCGCAAGTGTAGAGCGTGCCATGTTGCCATGCACTGCGGTGCTGGCTTTATATTGCTGGCTTAATTTTGAAATACCACCGCGATGGCAAACACTACGGCATCCTCTACTTCGCAAGCGGCTTCAGCCGCCGCAACCCTGACAGCGGCCAAGGATGGCTTGGCCCAACTCAAGGTACAAAAGGCTGGCGCGCATAAACTCAGTCCAGCCCAAACGCGCTTTAACAAGTTGCTGGCACAGGTGGACAAACTCAGCCAACAGGTGCTGCACATCGAGCGCCTAGAGCGAGAAGCACGCACGCCGCATTTAGCGCGCATGGCAACACTCCACCAGCAGGCAGACCAAACACAATCAGAAATGTTGTTTTTTCTGCACGAACGCTTGCAACACAAGGGCCTGACCGCAACGCAACAAGCCACGGCGCGCGAGATTGTCAGGTCTTTGGTAGAAATCTTAGACGAGGGCAGCGAAGACCCGCAATGGGAACAATTGCGCGCCCAGTATCTGTCAGAGTCACCCGAAGATGCCGAATCTTTAGACGACATCAAGCGGGCGATGCTCAAAGACTTGGAAGATACGCTGGGCACCAAGCTGGATGTGGGCGATGCAGCCCAGTTTGAAACCCCCGAACAAATGCTGGCAGCCGCCATGCGCCACATGCAAGAACTTCAGCAAGCCGAGCAAGCAGAAAAAGCTGCACGAAAGGCCAAGCAACCGCAGTCAGACAAGCAGCGCAAAGCGCAAGCGCAGGAACAAGATGCCAAAACGGCCCTGCGTACCATTTACCGCCAACTGGCCAGCGCCCTGCACCCCGACCGCGAAACCGACCCCACCGAACAGGTACGCAAAAGCGCCCTGATGAGCCAAGCCAATGCCGCCTACGAGCGTGGCGACCTGAGCACCTTGCTGCGCTTACAGTTGCAAGAGCAGCAGCTAGACTCAGCCAGCATTGCCCAAATGGCCGATGAGCGCCTAGCGGCGCTGTCCTTGCTGCTGCAAAACCAGACAGCCACGCTACAACAAGAGATTTTGCAGGCGGAAATGCGCCTGAGCCACGAACTGGATGTGCATGTGCGTGCCACCATCAAAGTGCCGCAGTTAAACCGGCTACTGCACGAGGTGGAGCAAGAATTTGTTGAGCAAATCCAAGTCATGCAACAAGACCTAAAACAGGTGCGCCGCGACGATGCTGGGCTCAAACGCTGGCTAGGCTTGCAAGCAACCCTGAACAAACAACAAGAACAGCTAGAAGCGCATATGGCCAAGCTGCACATGCAGCATTTTGGTACCCAGTTTCGATAACACCCTTTACACCGGCCAGACCACGCCGTTGTCGTTCAGGATGGCATCCAATGGCTGGTCGTGCGCCTCCGGCTCAAAATCATCAACATAGGCATTGGTATAACCCAAGCCCACCGTGGTGGGGCGCGGCTGCAAGGTGGCCAGCGTGCGGTCATAAAAACCGCCACCATAGCCTAGTCGATAGCCACCGGGGCCATAACCTACGCAGGGCACAAATAGCAGTGTGGGCACAATCAATTCAGTATCTTTGGGTTTGGGAATGCCATAAGCGTCTTCTTCCATCGGGCAACCGGGGTACCAGGCATGAAAAGTCAGGGTTTTGTGTTCCTTGTTGATGACGGGCAAACCAATGCGGCGGCGTTGTGGCTCATCGAGCAACTCGCCATCTTCTTTCCAGCGGTGCAGCGCTGGCAGTGGGTCAAACTCGCCCTTGATGGGCCAATAGGCCCCAATCACCGTATCGGGCTGCTCTAGCAACCAAATACGCATCACCTGCTGGAGCTGGTCGGCACGTTGTAGGCGATTAGGCAGATTCAGGCGCTCGGCAATCAGAGCGCGACGCAGGGCTACTTTGTCCATCAGCAGATAATTCCTCTATGCAATTGCCCAAGATTTTGACACCCTTCGCCGCCAGTGCCCTGCTGGTCTGTACCACACCGCTGGCCAGCACCCCCACGGATGCTGGCCCTATCCGTGTTGCCAGTGCCTTGGGCAGCATCGAGCCGCCTAGCGCAAGCACTGCCAGCGGCGACGAAGTTTTACGCGAGATGCAGCAAGCCTTTCGCAAAAATGACCGCAAAAAGCTCACCCAGCTTTTGCCAGCGGCACAAGGCCACATCCTAGAGCCTTGGGCAGCCTATTGGGAGCTGCGCGCCCGCCTAGACGAGGCCAGCGCCGACGAAATTGCTGCCTTTTTGCAACGCTGGGCCGGCACCTACCAAGAAGACCGCCTGCGTAACGATTGGCTACTGCTGCTGGGCCAGCGCCGCGATTGGGCGCGCTTTGCCCAACAACACCCGCACTACCGCATGTCTGACGACCGCGAAGTGCGCTGCTACGCCCTGACCATCGACTTATTGCGTGCCAGCCAAGCACCGGCTGCCATTGCCGCAGAAGTGCGCCAACATTGGCACAACGCCCGCGATGCCGATGACGGCTGCACCTACGCCGCCAGCGAGTTGTTTGCCGCCCGCCAATTGCCCGCATTGGATGTCTGGCGCGAAGCACGCCTGAGCATGGAAGCCAATCGCCCGCGCGCCGCACGCAATGCCGTTCTTATCGTGGCCCCCGAAGCCGTTAGCCACATCAACGCCCTGTACGACAAACCGGCGCAGTTTTTGCACAGCCGCGCTACAGCTGCTGGCCGCCAGCGCCAAGAGTTGGTAGTGCTGGCGCTGATTCGCTTGGCCGCCAGCGACCCCGACAGCGCTGCCGAACAGCTAGAAAACAAATGGAGCGTCCACCTCAGTGCCGAGGAGCGCCACTGGGTTTGGGCTGTGATTGGCAAAAAAGCCGCTTTTCGTCTGTCACCCCAAGCGCAAAGCTACTTTGACAAAGTAGGGCGCGACCAAGACCTCAACGATGATTTACTGGCTTGGAAAACCCGCACCGCCCTGCGTGCTGGCCAATGGAAAGCCGTGCGCCACGCCATTGAGGCCATGAGCGACGAAGCACGCCAAGACAGCACTTGGGTTTATTGGAAAGCGCGCGCCCTGCTGGCGGGCAAGCCCACAGAGGCCGAACGTGCCCAAGCACGCAAACTGTTAGAGAGCATCGCCAGCCCGCGCGGCTTTTATGAGCAACTGGCCAGCGAGGACTTGGGTCGCCATATCAGTGTGCCGCCCGCCCCCCAAGCACCCACCCCCGAAGAAAAAGCCGCTGCCCGTGCCAACCCCGGCTTGCAACGCGCCCTGTACGCCATCCAAATCGGCCTGCGCCCTGAAGGTACGCGCGAGTGGAACTACACCACCAACCTGCACCAGCCCGGCGGTATGACGGACCGCCAATTGCTGGCTGCTGCTGATTTGGCCTGCCAACGCCAAGTTTGGGACCGCTGCATCAACACCAGCGAGCGCACGCGCAGCTTTATGGACTACACCCAGCGCTACCCGATGCCATTTCAAAACAGCGTAGTAGCGCGCAGCCAAAGCATTGGCCTAGACCCGGCTTATGTGTATGGCCTGATTCGGCAAGAAAGCCGCTTTATCATGGATGCCCGTTCGGGCGTGGGTGCATCAGGGTTGATGCAAGTCATGCCCGCCACCGCACGCTGGACGGCCAAGAAAATTGGCTTAGACAGCTTCACCCCGGAGCAAATCAACGACCGCGACACCAACATCACCATTGGCACCGCCTACCTCAAATTGGCACTAGATGATTTTGCTGGCTCAATGCCGCTGGCCGCTGCCGCTTATAACGCTGGGCCAGGCCGCCCACGCAACTGGCGCAATGGCCCGGTGTTAGATGCCGCCATCTGGGCTGAAAACGTACCCTTTACCGAAACCCGCGACTACGTGAAGAAAGTATTGGCCAACACCACCAACTACGCCGCCCTGATTACCGGCCAGCCGCAATCGCTCAAAAGCCGCTTGGGCACCGTGGGGCCACGCGAGAGCGCGGCACCTGCGCCCAATAAAGACTTGCCCTAATGTGCGCTAATGCCCTAAATGCGGTGATGCGCCCGGTCTGTGCTACCACGCAAACGCGTTATCAACGCTGACGCAATTTGGTTTAAGGGCAATACCTCGTCCGCTGCCCCCTTGGCAATCGCCTCGCGGGGCATACCAAACACAATGCAGCTGGCTTCGTCTTGCACATAGTTGTAACTGCCCGCATCGCGCATCTCGCGCATAGCACTGGCCCCATCGGCACCCATACCAGTGAGCATAATGCCAAAAGCATTGCGCCCCACCACTGCTGCCGCAGATTTGAACAGCACCTCTACCGAGGGCTTGTGCCGATTAACCGGTGGGCCATCATCGACCACCGCCACATAATTGGCCCCACTGCGACTAATAGAAAACTGCTTGCCTCCGGGGGCAATATAAGCATGGCCGGGCAAAATGCGCTCGCCATGCACCGCCTCTTTCACGGTAATTTGGCATAAACCATTCAAGCGGGCTGCAAAACTGGTAGTAAACCCCGGTGGCATATGCTGGGTAATCACAATCGCAGGACAATCAGCTGGCAATTGCACCAAAATTTCTTTAATGGCTTCAGTTCCCCCAGTGGATGCACCAATAAAAATGAGCTTTTCGGTAGATAAACGCCCTAATAAACTGGTGGCCACAGCAGGGGCAGGTGCAACAGTACCACCAGCTTTGCCAGCGGCACTGGTCGGGCGCTGCATACGATGCACATGGGCCACTGCCGCCACGCGAATTTTATCTACAATTTGACCAGCCAAATCCTGCAAGCCACTGGCCAGCCCGACACGGGGTTTGGCTACAAAATCAACCGCCCCCAACTCTAGCGCCTTCATCGTGACTTCGGCACCGCGTTCGGTCAGGGTAGAAACCATCACCACCGGCATGGGCCGCAAACGCATCAAACGCCCCAAAAAATCAATACCATCCATGCGTGGCATTTCTACATCCAGCGTAATAACATCTGGATTCATTTCGCGAATCATTTCACGGGCAATCAGGGGGTCATGGGCCGTGCCAATACATTCCATATCATGTTGGCGATTGATAATTTCTGCCAGCAAGCTACGCACCAATGCAGAATCATCTACCACAATCACCCGAATCTTTTTGCTCATCAGCCAGCTTTCTTATTTTCAAAACAAATCAACAGAACCACCAGCAGTTGTTTTGACCACGGTAGCCGCATTGCCGCGTTTTTCTTGTGCCAAAATATCTGGATGGGCATGGGCTAAACGTTTGACCATCGCTTTGCCAGTGACAGGAAAAAAAACCACTTTACGCGGATAAATATCCAGCACATCTTCGGAAACAATCGGAATGCGCTCGGTGCGTAAATAATTAATCACAAATTGGGTATTGCGTTCACCCACATTCATGGTCGTAAAATTACGCATCACTTGGCCGCCACCAAAAATTTTGGCCTGCATGGTTTCGCGCCTTGCTCCCATTTTTTGCATTTCATTAATCAGCAACTCCATAGCATAAGAGCCATAGCGCCCAGAAACATCAGCGGCATCGCCCTCGGGTAACATAAAATGGTTCATGCCACCCACGCGCATTCGGCTGTCCCACAAACAGGCAGCAATGCAAGAACCCAACACCGTCATGATAATTATTTTTTTATCCGAAACAAAATATTCACCGGGCAACACCTTGACGGCATTGTGCTGAAAATGCTGGTCAAAGAAAAAGAAATTAGCCTGCCCCGGTCGGCGCGCTTGCAGCTTCAGGGCCTCCAAAGATACTTCGCGCGCAGTATCGGCAGCCGCCAATACCCCTGCGGCAGAGGGTCTGGCCGCCACAGAAGCAGGGTAAGGGCTAGAAGAAAAAGTAGCCATGAATTAATAGGTTGTATCAGCGGCGCTCGTACACGGTTTTACCTCGCAGGGTAAACAAATCGCGTGATTCACTAAAATTCTCTGCGTGCCCAACAAATAATAACCCCCCTGGCTTGAGTACCCTATGGATGCGCTCTAACACACTGCGTTGGGTACTGGCATCAAAATAAATCATTACGTTGCGGCAAAAAACGGCATCAAAAGATTCACGAAATGGCCAATCATCGCGTATTAAATTGACAATCATAAACTCAATTAAACTACGCAATTCGGGCTTGGCGCGTAACAAACCAGCATTGCTAGATTTACCGCGTAAAAAGAAGCGCTGCAAATGTTCTGGGCGCAAGCCTTTGGTGGCCTCCATGCGATAGATTCCTTGGGCAGCGGTAGCCAATACACGCGAATCAATATCGCTGGCTGTCAGCTTAAAATTAGCACGCTGGCCTAAGGCTTCTAGGGCGGTGATGACAATAGAATAAGGTTCTTCGCCCGTAGAAGCGGCGCTACACCAAACCCGCCATGAATGTCCAGCAGGTTTAGAGCGCAAGTATTCTGACAAAATTTCAAAATGGTGTTGCTCCCGAAAAAATGCCGTTAAATTGGTGGTCAAGGCATTGATAAACTCTTGCCACTCTACCCCATCATGCTTTTCTAGCCAGTCGAGGTATTCTTTGAAGCTGGTATGCCCGGTTTCACGCAAACGCCGCGACAAACGGCTGTACACCATAGCGTGCTTGCCATCGTGCAAACTAATACCGGCACGCTGGTAAATAAGGGCCTGCACCCGAGAAAAATCTGCATTAGACCAAGCAAACTCACGCCCTTGTTCTAAAGGGCCGTTCGTCTCTAGCATGGCTGAGAGATGTGCATCACCAGCAGCCACAGCGCTGGAGGCAGAAGATAGTTTGGTGTGGCGCATAGAATATCAAGAGAAAATCATTTTATTTTTCAAGGCCACACCCTCTGTACCCGCCAATCTGGCACAGACAAGCCCCGGTATTAATCACCCATAGAAACCAAGCCCATGTCGGTACTGGACATCAATTTTTCAATATCCAGCAAAATGAGCATACGGTCACCCACTGAACCCAATCCTAAAATGCAGCTATTGTCAATCACGCTGTCAATATCAGGGGCGGGGCGGATACTTTCTGGCGACAATTCCATCACATCACTGACCGAATCTACCACAATACCCACTACCCGATGGCGCAGGTTAAGAATAATTACCACCGTAAAGGTATTGTATTCGGCATGTGAGCAGTTAAATTTAAGCCGCATATCCACAATCGGAACGATGGTGCCACGCAAGTTCACCACGCCTTTGATAAATTCAGGGGCATTGGCAATGCGTGTGGGGGCTTCGTAGCCCCGTATTTCTTGCACCTTCAAAATATCGATGCCGTACTCTTCCTGGTCTAACCGAAATGTGAGATATTCGCGCGCCCCAGATGGCTTGCCTTCTGCTGATTTTCCCACTACGCTCATGGTTAATTTCCTTTTATGACATACCGCCACTGGCGCACGGCGATGGCGTGCGCCAGCGTATGAATCAATAGCGCGCCCGGCGAACCAGACCACCAATATCTAAAATCAAGGCTACTTTGCCATCGCCCAAAATGGTAGCTCCTGACACATTGGGCACCTTGCGGTAATTGCTTTCGAGGTTTTTTACCACCACTTGGTGTTGCCCCAACAGCTCATCTACCAACAAGGCCACGCGCGAGCCATCAGCCTCTACTACCACCATAATGGTGCTGGTTTTCTCTTGGTTATCGCGTGGTACTTGGAAGGTGCGCTCTAGGGCAATCACCGGCATGTATTCGTCACGCACTTTGACCAGTTGCGCCCCTTGGGCTACGGTGCTCACATCATCGCGGTTGACTTGGAAAGACTCCACCACCGAAGACAGGGGCAAAATATAAACCTCGTCGCCCACACCCACCGACATGCCGTCCATAATGGCCAAGGTGAGCGGTAGGCGCACCGCCACCTTCATGCCTTGGCCTTCAAAGGATTCAATTTCTACCGTGCCGTTGAGTTCGGCAATGTTGCGCTTTACTACGTCTAAGCCGACCCCACGGCCTGAAATGTCGGTAATGACATCGGCTGTGGAGAAACCCGGCGCAAAAATCAACATCCAGACTTCTTCATCGGGCATGTTGTCATGCACATCCAAGCCACGCTCGTGCGCTTTGCTCAGGATTTTTTCACGCGATAGACCCTTGCCATCGTCGCGCACTTCAATGACGATAGAACCGCCTTGGTGTGACGCCGACAAAATGATGGTACCGTTTTCGGGCTTGCCCTTGGCCAGACGCTCGGCAGGCATTTCGATGCCGTGGTCACAGCTGTTGCGTACCAAGTGGGTGAGCGGGTCGGTAATTTTTTCTACCAGCCCCTTGTCCAATTCGGTGGCTTCGCCGTGGGTAACAAAATCGACCTTCTTGCCCAGCTTTTGCGCCAAATCGCGCAACATGCGTGGGAAGCGGCTAAACACCACCGACATCGGAATCATGCGAATCGACATCACCGACTCTTGCAAGTCGCGTGTGTTGCGGTCTAAATCGGCCAAACCGGCCAGCAATTGCTGGTACACCGCTGCATCCAAGCCCCGGCTGTTTTGCGCCAGCATGGCTTGGGTAATCACCAGTTCGCCCACCAAGTTAATCAACTGGTCAACCTTGTTGACGGCCACCCGGATGGTGGTGGACTCCATCTGCGCTTGGCTGCTGATTCTGGGGGCGCTGCTGGGGGCTGTGGCTGCCGGTGCAGGGGCAGGCACCGGCGCGGCCACTGGTGGCGGTGCCGGGCTTGCTGGGGCTGGTGCTGGAGGGGCAGCAGCGGCTTCGCCAAACAAGCCGTAGGGGTTGTCGGTATTGGCGCCAGCAGGTGCTTCGTCTGCCGTGGCCCCCACAGGGCGTATCTGCACCTGCTCTTTGGAGACATGGAAGGCAAACAAGTCGAGCAAATCGTCGTTGGTGGACGATGTTTCTACTGCAAACAAACGGGTATCGGACTGATTGCAGGGCAAATCGCTGATGGTGCCCAAGCCCGGAATATCTCGGAACAGCTCTTTGACCGCATCGGCTTGCTCTACCACGGCCAGCGGGCCAATGCGAATCTCTAGCCTACGCACGCCAGCAGGCAAAGGCTCAGCAGCCACAGCGGCGGGCGCAGGAGCTGCTGCCGCTGGAGGAGGCGGTGGTGGTGGCGGCGGTGGCGGAACAGGTGCCGCTGGTGCCACGCCCGAGACCAACTGGCGAATGCGCGCCACCAAATCGGCGGTAGAGACCGCCTCTCCTTGGCCACCTGCTTGGTGCCGTGCCAACAAACTGCGCGAGGCGTCGGCAGACTCTAGCAACACATCAATCATGGGCGGGATAAGCTGCAACTCGTGCCGGCGCAGCTTATCGAGCAGCGACTCCATCTGGTGTGTCAACTCAGCCACATCGGCAAAACCGAACGTAGCTGCACCGCCCTTGATAGAGTGCGCGCAACGGAAAATACCGTTGAGGTCTTCATCACTGACGGCGGCAATGTCTAGCGCCAGTAGGATGCGCTCCATCGAATCGAGGTTTTCTCCGGCTTCCTCGAAAAAGATTTGGTAAAACTGGGTGAGGTCAAAATCTGCCCCTGACCCTGTGCCTTCTTGATAACTTTCACCCATGCGGGGCTCCTGTGTACGACGTGCGGTAGCTGTGCATCACGATTAACGAATGACTTTTCGGATTACTTCAATGAGCCGATTGGGATCAAAGGGCTTAACCAACCAACCCGTGGCCCCAGCACTGCGCCCAGCTTGCTTCATCTGGTCGCTCGATTCGGTGGTCAAAATCAAGATGGGCGTGGTTTTGAATTGGGGCAGTTCGCGCAATTTGCGTGTCAAGCCCAAACCATCAAGGCGGGGCATATTCTGGTCGGCCAACACCAAGGCAATGTCTTGCTCTTGGGCTTTTTCGTAGGCATCTTGGCCGTCTACCGCCTCTACCACATGGTAGCCCGCACCAGTCAGGGTGAAGGCCACCATTTTGCGCATAGATGGCGAGTCATCAACGGCCAGAATCGATTGCATGTAAAGCTCCCACAGAATTTTCAGAATGTTCGTGAATAGATTGAATAGCTTAGATTGTGCCGCTCAAAAGCGCTTAAAACAGCTCGACTGAACCAGCATCCATCTCGCTTTGCGTGACTGGGTTGGGACGTTCTGGCTCTAAACCAGCGAACGAGGCGGCCTCTTCGCCTTCCTCATCGCCCATGGTTTCGGCAGCCAGCCGAAAGGCACAGGCTTGCAGCACTTTGGTAGTGTGTCCAATCAACTGCGAGGCCATATCTTGAAACTGTAACTCAGTGACTGCTCGGCGCAAGGCGGTACGCGCTTGCGCCACCTCTTCAGACTCGCCCAAGGCCGCATCATTGAGGGCATCATTGGCTTGGCTAAAATTTTCTAGCAATTTGTCTGCCGCATGGCTGAGCAGCCCCTCTAGGCGGTGCAAGTCGTGCATCACTACCATCAGGGAGTCTTGCAGATCGGCGGCCACCATCACAGGCACTTGCACGCCAGGCACTCCGGTTTTTGTGAGGGTCGATTGCATGATTTCTCCGTGGCTGCCTTGGATGGTTGTGTTGCACCTGCGCTGCACTATCCTATAGTGGTATGACACCTGTTTATCACTATTGCAGCACACTTTTGGCTGTTTAAATTGCGTCCTATGATAGCGTTACCTACGGCCAACCACGATGGCGAGCCACAACCCCTGTGCATTTTGCACCTAGAAGACTCTCTGGCCGACCACCGTTTAACGCTCATGACACTGCGCCGCGCAGGGCTAGTGTTTACCATGCACCATGCCGATTCGCTAGAGGGGTTTGCGTCACTCATGGCCACACAAGCGGTAGATGTGATTTTGGCCGATTATCAGTTGCCCGGCTTTACCGCAATGGACGCTTGGCAATGGTTACAGCAGCAAGCCCAGCAGCCGCCGTTTATTTTGCTCTCGGGGGCTATTGGCGAGACCGCAGCGGTGGACGCTATCCGCTTGGGTGTGGCCGACTATGTGCTCAAAGACGACATGGCGCGCCTGCCCCATGTGATGCAGCGGGCTTGCGAAGTGCATGAATCGCGGCGCTTGCGCGAACAGGCGGTGCAAGAGCTGGCCTTTTCAGAAAGACGCTTGGCCGAGTTGACCGAGCACCTGCAAAGCTCGATTGAACAAGAGCGCGCCGCCATTGCCCGAGAAATTCACGATGATATTGGTGGAGCCTTAACCGCCATCCGCTTTGACTTGGCCTGGATTGGTCGCCACAGCACCCAAGACGGTGTACGCGACCATGCCCAAGCGGCCACCAGCATGTTGCAACACGCCATTGGGGCCAGTCAGCGCATCATGATGAACCTGCGCCCGCCCATTTTGGACCAAGGCTTGGTGGCTGCGGTGCAGTGGCTGGCCGAAGATTTTGAGCGCCGCACCAATGTGCCGGTGCGTATGGTGGCCAGCGCCCCAAGCATCGTGCTGAGCGATGCGGTGCAATTGGTGGCCTACCGCACCGCCCAAGAGGCCCTGACCAACATCTCTAAATATGCTGCTTCCACCCAAGTACGCATCGATCTGTCAGACTCTGAGGGTATGCTAACCCTAGAGGTAAGTGACAACGGCAAGGGCTTTAACCCGCAAACCCTCGAAAAGCCCAAGGCATTTGGCCTCAAGGGTTTGCAAGAACGGGCCAAAATGGTCGATGGCTGGCTAGACATCAGTAGCTGCCCCGGACAAGGCACCTCGCTGATTTTGTCGGTGCCGCTGGCCCCCTTTATTTCCCCTGCACAGGAGACAAGCAAAGATGATCCATGTGGTACTGTGTGATGACCATGCCGTGGTGCGCCGTGGCATTCGCGATACCTTGGCCGAAGCCCCAGACATCCAAATTACCGGCGAAGCCGGCAGCTACTCCGAATTGCGCGAAGTGCTACGCGCTACGGCCTGTGATGTGCTGCTCTTGGACATGAACCTGCCGGGGCGCAGTGGGCTAGAGGTGCTCAGCAGCCTCAAAGAAACTGACTCGCACATCAAGGTGCTGGTGGTATCCATGTACCCCGAAGACCAGTATGCCGTGCGCTGTTTGCGTGCCGGTGCCCAAGGTTATGCCAACAAGGCCGCAGACCCCATGGCGCTGATTGATGCGGTACGCACTATTTTTCAGGGCCGCAAATACCTCACGCCCGAAGTGGCGCAAATGCTGGCCGAGAGCGTCTCAGAGCGCACGCCCGAGGCACCACACACCGCCCTGTCAGAGCGTGAATTGCAAACCATGCTCAAAATTGCCAGCGGCAAACGCTTGTCAGAAATTGCCGAAGAACTCACGTTAAGCCCTAAAACCGTCAGCGTCTATCGCTCCAGGGTGTTAGAAAAGTTGGGGCTATCCAACAATGCCGAACTAACAGTGTATGCCATCCGCAACCAGCTGGTTTAGGGCTGGCTGCGGCTGTGTGGCATGGGCTGTGTATGGCTAATGCTGCAAAAATTGCATCTCGGTGCCTGCCAGCTCTAGCAGGTCGCCGTGGTGCAAAGGCACCGGGTCGGTGCCAATATGCGCCCCATTGTGCGTGGGGGTGTCGGGGCCTTCTACATGCGCCAAGACGTAGCCATGTTGGCGCCGGGTAATAGAAGCTACGGCAAAGCCAGGCTTACCAATGGTGGTCACTACTTTGGTCAGTGGCACCTCGCGCCCCACGGCAGCGCCCGACAGCACCCGAATACAGGCATTGCCTACATCAAGGCCCGTAGGGGCATGGTAGCCGCTATGGCCCGCCACGGGAGTAGGCGCATGGGCTGCTGGGGCACTCATAGGACGGGCATTGCGTGCTGGCAAGGGAGGAGGCACCATGCCGGGCTTGAAGACCATCGTTTTGGCGTAATCTTCGGCCTCGTTTTCGTCTAAAAAACGAATTTTGTATTTGCCCAACTCAATCACATCACCACCATGCAGCCATTGCCGCTGCACGGCCTTACCATTGACAAAGGTGCCGTTGGTGCTGTCTAGGTCTTCTACCTCGACCCCACTGGGGTGCATGTGCAATACGGCGTGTTCGCCACTGATGGCCAAGTTGTCGATGACAATGTCGTTGTAAGGGCGACGCCCTAGTGCCGTGCGGTCTTTGGTCAGCTGTAATTCTTTGATGACTACGCCGTCGATCGAGACGATCAGTTTGGGCATGGCCTGTTCCTGCGGTTGATGGTGGTGGGTTGTAGAATAATCGAGAAAAATGTCACGTCTTTGGACGGGCGGCGCACAGTTCTGATCTGCATCAGCTGCCTAGCAAACGAGATACCAAGCTGCGCTTGCGCTGGGCGGTCGGGCCATCGGCATACACCAAGGCCACCGTGATATTGTCACGGCCACCGTGGGCATTGGCAGTATCTACCAACTCTTGGGCCTTGGCTTCTAACGTAGTTTCGGCGCTCAGCAGGTTAAGCAGGTCTTGGTCATTGACCATCTCACTCAAGCCGTCTGAACACAGCAGGTACAGGTCTTGGACTTCGACTAAAAACTCATTGCTTTCTACCTGCACCAGCTCTTCTACGCCCAAAGCGCGCGTTACCAAATTGCGTTGCCCCGATTGTGCCGCTTGTTGGGGCGTAATCAAGCCCGCATCCATTTGTTCTTGCAGCCAAGAGTGATCGCGCGTAAGTTGCAATAACTGGCCAGCGCGTAAGCGGTAGCAGCGCGAATCGCCCACATGAACCAACATTACTTTATCTTCCCACCACACCCCGGCCACCACGGTGGTGCCCATGCCCGAATATTGCGGATTGGTGTGCGCGGCATGAAAGATGGCTTGATTGGCATTTTCGACACAAGACTCTAAAACCAAACGCATCTGTGAACTGGGTGGGGGCTGGCGCGTTTGTGCCAACCAGCGGGCCATTTCGGTGCGAATCAACTCGGTGGCCATATGGCTGGCCACCTCGCCAGCGTTGTAGCCGCCCATGCCATCGGCCAGCACTACCACTTGTGCTTGGTGATCGATGCTCACAGCATCTTCATTGTTGTTACGCACACGACCTTGGTCGGTGCAGGCACTGAACGCGTATTTCATTTTTGTGGTGTGGTTGCCCAAGGTTCAGGCGAAGCCGAAGCGGGTGGTGTGGGAACGCAAGGGGGTTTAATGATAGACCAAGCGGTCACCCATTTAGCCCGCAGAAACAACAAAGCGTCTGGGGCACGCAGGCCACAGACGCTCAGGTGGTGCAGCGCAGACACTGGGCACAGGGCCAAAGTGTCTGGCAAAGGCCCTGCTTACTTCAGTTGTGCCTTGAGCAGCTTGCCCAGTTCAGAGGGGTTGCGGGTAATCACAAAGCCGCATTCTTCCATGATGGCCAGTTTGGCATCTGCCGTATCGGCACCGCCAGAAATCAAAGCGCCAGCATGGCCCATGCGCTTGCCGGGAGGGGCAGTCACACCAGCGATAAAGCCAACGATAGGCTTTTTCATGTTGTCTTTGCACCAGCGAGCGGCTTCGGCTTCGTCGGGGCCACCGATTTCACCAATCATGATGACGGCATCGGTGTCAGGGTCGTCGTTGAAGGCGCGCATCACGTCGATGTGCTTGAGGCCGTTGATGGGGTCACCACCAATACCCACAGCCGTCGATTGGCCCAGACCGACTTCGGTCAGCATGGCCACGGCTTCATAGGTCAGGGTGCCAGAGCGCGAGACCACACCAATGCGGCCCTTGCGGTGGATGTGACCGGGCATGATGCCGATTTTGATTTCTTCGGGGGTGATGATGCCGGGGCAGTTGGGGCCGAGCAGCAAGGTTTTCTTGCCGCCAGCGGCTTCCTTGGCCTTCATGCGGTTACGCACTTCGAGCATGTCCTTGACGGGGATGCCTTCGGTGATGCAGATAGCCAAGTCCAAATCGGCCTCTACAGCTTCCCAGATGGCCGCAGCAGCGCCTGCTGGGGGCACGTAAATCACCGACACGGTAGCGCCAGTTTGCGTGGCTGCTTCTTTGACCGAGGCGTAAATTGGGATGTTGAAAATCGACTCGCCGGCCTTCTTGGGGTTCACGCCTGCCACGAAGCAGTTTTGGCCGTTAGCGTATTCTTGGCACTTTTCGGTGTGGAACTGGCCAGTCTTGCCCGTGATACCTTGGGTGATGACCTTGGTGTCTTTGTTGATATAGATCGACATGTTGTTTCCTCTGCGGGCTTACTTAACGGCGGCCACGATGGCGGTTGCGGCTTCGGCCATGGTGTCGGCAGAAATGATAGGCAGACCCGAGTCGGCCAGCATCTTCTTGCCCAGCTCGTCGTTGGTGCCCTTCATGCGTACCACCAGTGGCACAGACAGGTTCACGGCCTTGCAAGCGGTAATCACGCCGCTGGCGATGGTGTCGCACTTCATGATGCCGCCGAAGATGTTGACCAAAATGCCCTTGACGTTTTCGTTCTTGAGCATGATTTTGAAGGCTTCAGTCACCTTCTCAGCGGTAGCACCGCCGCCCACGTCCAAGAAGTTGGCTGGCTCGCCGCCAAACAGCTTGATGGTGTCCATGGTAGCCATGGCCAAACCAGCACCGTTGACCAAGCAGCCGATGTTGCCATCGAGGCTGATGTAGGCCAAATCAAACTTGGAGGCTTCAACTTCTGCCGGGTCTTCTTCGTCCAAATCGCGGAAGGCCACGATTTCGGGGTGGCGGAACAGCGCGTTGGCATCAAAGTTGAACTTGGCATCCAAGGCGATGAGGTTGTTCTTGCTGTCGCGGTTGAGCGGGTTGATTTCGACCAACGACGCATCGGTGTCCATGTAGCACTTGTAGAGCTTTTGGAAGATATCGACCGCTTGGGCGGTGGACTCGGCGGGCAGGCCGATGCCATTGGCAATCTTGGTGGCTTGCTCTTCGCCCAAACCGGTCAGCGGGTCAATGAACTCGGTGACGATTTTTTCGGGGGTGGAGTGGGCCACTTCCTCGATGTCCATACCGCCTTCGCTGGAAGCGATGAACGCCAGCTTTTGCGTGGCGCGGTCGGTCACGATGGAAACGTAGTATTCCTTCTGGATGTCGGCACCGTCTTCGATGTACAGGCGACGCACTTTTTGGCCTTCGGGGCCGGTTTGGTGGGTCTTGAGCTGCATACCCAAGATTTCGCCAGCAATGCGCTTGACGTCATCAATAGTCTTGGCAACCTTAACGCCGCCACCCTTGCCACGGCCACCGGCGTGGATTTGGGCCTTAACGACCCACACGGGGCCGCCCAATTTTTGTGCGGCTTCAACCGCTTCTTGTACGGTAAAAGCAGGAATGCCACGGGGAACGGGCACACCAAACTGACGCAAGATTTCCTTGCCTTGGTATTCGTGAATCTTCATGAGGTCTCGTCTCTCTCAGGAAAGGGATTTCACCCGCTTGCCGGGCGGTATGTCTGGCGGCGGGCTGGGGACAGTCAATTGCCAAATGTATCATGCTGTGAGGTGTCATATCTTATGGCGAACTTACACCGGGGCTTGGCAGGTGCCTGTGCCCATCATTTTTTTGCAGGAGCATCACGATGTCTAGCGTTTTTATCGATGGCGAAGCAGGAACCACAGGGTTACAAATTCGCGAGCGTTTGCAGGGTTTGTCGCAAGTCAAATTGGTCAGCATTGACCCCGAGCGGCGCAAAGACCCTGCCGCCAAACGCGAGTTAATCGCCGGGGTGGATTTGGTAGTGCTGTGCCTGCACGACGATGCCGCGCGCGAGACAGTGGCAATGGTCGATGCCATTACGGCAGAGACTGGGCGTAGTATCAAAATTGTCGATGCCTCTACCGCGCACCGCACCATGCCGGGCTGGGTGTATGGCTTTCCAGAACTGTGTGCGGGCCAAGCCGATGCTGTGCGTGCATCCAGCCGGGTGAGCAATCCGGGTTGTTATGCCACCGGGGCAATTGCCCTGTTGCGCCCACTGGTAGATGCCGGGCTGCTGGCCAAGGATTTTCCGCTGGCGCTGCCATCGGTCAGTGGTTATAGCGGTGGCGGCCGCCCGATGATGGAAGCCTACGAAGCCGGTAAAGCGCCACCCTATGAAGCCTACGCACTGGGCTTGGCGCACAAGCATATCCCCGAAATTTTGCATTACACCGGCATGACACGCCGCCCAGTGTTTATCCCAGCGGTGGGCAATTTTGCCCAAGGTATGTTGGTGCAGTTGCCGCTGCATCTGGATGAGTTGCCCGGCGCACCCAAAGCAGCTGATTTGCACGCTGCCTTGGCCGCACACTATGCACGCACCAACACGCCTGAGCAGTGGGTCAAGGTGTTGCCGCCCACAGAAGATTTGAAACTGGCTGCTGATACTTTGGCGGGTACCAATCAACTCGAATTGCGCGTCTTTGCCAACGAAGAGCATCGGCAAGCGGTGTTAATCGCTCGCCTAGACAACTTGGGCAAGGGTGCCAGTGGCGCCGCAGTGCAAAACATGGGCCTGATGCTGGGCTGGTAAAAAAGCCACCTCGGGGGCTGTTCATCCAGTCTTAAGCTGGGGTTTGCAAGATGCAGGGCATAGAGATATGCCCATACCGCAGGGCTTTTTGCGGATGACCCTAGGAGACCCCCATGTCCCGTAATAACGACAGCCACGATAACGACAACAGCCGCTATAACCGCGAACAAGACCAAGACCTGTACCGCTTTGACATCCGCGATGGTTTGGTGGTAGGGGTGCAAGAATGGGACGATGGCCGCTGGAAAAATGAACGCATCGATGCCGATGAAGCCTACACCCTCGATGGCCGCGATGTGCTAAAAACCGAGTGGGAGCATGGCTATAACGAAATCACCCGCTACAGCGACCCCGAAAATGATGGCCTGTACGTCGAAGTGTCAGAAACCAGAGTCAACCCAAACAGCAACAACAACCCTACCACCCCGCGCCCGCCATCACACGACGCAGATGACAATGCCAGCTATGGCGATGAGCGGATGGAGGTACATGCTAACCAAGCCCCAGTTTTTGGCGGTGCGGGGGCTGACAGCTTTGTGGTGCGCGATTGGGGCCATGTGGTGATTGGCGATTTTCACCATAACCAGCATGACCGACTGGTGTTTGACACCAATACCGGCATTGATTCTTTGCAGGCCTTGGCGCAGCGCCTGACCGATTTGCGCTGGCAAGGCGACGACTTGGTGATTGAGCTGGGCGAGCAAGCCTCGGTAACGCTGCTGGGGGTGCGTATCAACGGTATCGGTTTGGAAGATATCGACACCTTGAGTTAATTGCCTCTAACTTAGGCGCAAAGCGATAGCTCAAACGAGGCATCTTCGGTGCTGGGTTGCAATGATTGCCCATCGGGCTGCCATTGCAACATACGCACCGACACCCGCAGTCGGTTGCCGCTGATTTCTGGCACCAAACCTAAAGCGGGGTCCATAGCCAAGCGCAACAACTGAAAATTACGCCCTTGGGGCAAGTTTTGTAGAAAACTGCCTTGCAGTGCCATCATTTTTTGTGGCACGCCGGTATCGCGCAACAACTGCATGAGCAAATAGATGGATTCGGCCAGCGGTGCCAAGGTAGCCGTCCATTCTTGCAATGCCTTTTGGCGCACACTGGGCTGGGTGCATTGCCAAGCGTGGTAGCTGGGCAGGTCAAAATCGCTGGTGCCGCCCGGAATGCCCATGCGGCTACGCAAAGTCATCAGCCAGTCATTGTCCATCAGCAGTTGCCCGGTACGGCCTGTTTGTGCGTTCAGAGCAGTAAAACAGCGCTCTAACTGTGCCAGCACCACATCAAGGGCTTTTTCTGAAATGGCTGGATTGCCCCGGTAGCTTTCGAGCAATTGTTTTTGCTTGTCAATATCTTTCAGAATATCGGTTTTAAGGTCAGAGCGTGCGCCCACCTCCATGATTTCAAAAATGGTGGCCAAAGCAAAATGGTGATCGAGCGCATGGCTGCGCGGAATCAGTTCGCCCAAACGGCGAAAAAGCTGCTCCAGCCGCAGATAGGTGCGAATGCGTTCGTTGAAGGGATATTCGTAAAGGATCACGCTGCCGGGTTTTTCGGAGAAAGGACGCGCATACCACCTGTGCAGCCCTAAGGCTACACAAGGCTAACTTTTCATCACAGCCCGAAGCGTTTAGCCAAGGCATAGACTTTTTGTTGCAGTGCAGCAAGCGAAAGGCTGTCATTGTAGAGCACCATATCAGCATGGGCCAAGCGTTGGGCCCGACTGGCTTGAGCGGCCAAGATGCGTTCAATGGCAGGGCGTTCTAGGCTGTTACGCACCATGACCCGGCTGATTTGGGTTTCTGAGTCGCAATCGACCACCAACACCGCATCCAGCCGTGCGGGCCAGTGCCCAGACTCTACCAATAAGGGAATATCCAATACCACCAACGGCGCACCAGCGGCCAATGCCGCTTCGGCGCGCTGGCGCGAAATACTGGCCACCAAGGGATGGATGATGGCTTCGAGCTGCTGGCGCGCTGCTGGCTGGGTGAAAGCATGGGCGCGCATTCGGTCGCGGTGCAGTGCGCCTTGGGCATCGACAAAATCAGCGCCAAACTGCTGGGCAATGGCAGGCATGGCCGCGCCGCCCGGTGCCGTGAGGGCGCGGGCGATTTGGTCTGCATCAATCAGTACGGCACCGCATTGGGCCAGCATCTGCCCGACGGTGCTTTTACCGCTGCCTATGCCGCCAGTGAGGCCCAAACGTCTGCGTTGCTGGTATGGGTATTGGCGGTGCATCAGGCCAAGCCCAAGGTAGCAAAAATGGTTTGCAGCACTACTTGCGGCCCCCAAACCAAAGCAATCAGGCCAGCACCGACCAAAAATGGCCCAAATGGCACATAGCCACCTTCGCGCAAAGAGCTGGCGAACTTCATGCCAATACCCACCACAGCCCCGACGACAGAGGCCATCAAAATCAGCGGCACCAAGGCTTGCCAGCCAAACCAAGCGCCCAAGGCGGCAAACAGTTTGAAGTCGCCATAGCCCATGCCCTCTTTGCCGGTGGCCAGCTTAAAGCCCCAATACACCAACCACAACGACAGATAACCGGCGACTGCTCCCAGCACACTATCGAACAGCGGCACGGCCAGCCATTGCAGCGCTGAGGCCAGCAAACCCGCCCAGAGCAAGGGCAGGGTTAAATCGTCGGGCAGCAGGGTGGTGTCCCAGTCAATAAACGCCAGTGCCACCAAGGTGGCCGAAAAGCCACACCACGCCAAGCCGGTGGGTGTCAGGCCCCACCGTTGGGCGCAAAAGAAGAACAAGCCCGCTGTGAGCAACTCTACCAAGGGGTAGCGCAAGCTGATACCCGTTTTGCAGCCAGAGCAGCGCCCGCGCAGCACCAGATAACTAAGGACTGGGATGTTTTCGTACCACTGCACTTGGTGCCCACAAGAGGGGCAGCGCGAGCGCGGTGTCCAGAGGTTGAATTTGGCGGGCGCAGGTGCCGCAGTGGCCGCTGCCCCCGCTGTGGGTGACAAACTGGCCGCATAGTCGGCGCATTCTGCCGCCCATTGCTGCTCCATCATTTTGGGCAGGCGGTGAATCACCACATTTAAGAAACTACCCACCAACAAGCCAACCAAGCCGAGCAAAGCGGCATCTAGCCACGGTTCGAACCCCATTAGACCACCTGTCCCAATTTGAAAATAGGCAGGTACATCGACACCACGATGCCACCAATCAGGCCACCCAAGAACACAATAATGATAGGCTCCATCAGGCTAGACAGGCCGGCCACCATTTCATCGACTTCTTCTTCGTAAAAATCTGCGGCTTTGCCCAACATGTGGTCAATCGAGCCGGATTCTTCGCCAATCGCACACATTTGTATCACCATCGATGGAAAAATGTTGGCATTGGCCATCGCGGCGGTCAGGCTGGTGCCGGTAGAGACCTCTTGTTGGATTTTGTCGGTGGCCATGGCATAAACCGAGTTACCAGCTGCACCACCTACCGAATCCAACGCCTCTACCAGTGGCACACCCGCTGCAAACATGGTGGACAGGGTGCGCGTCCAGCGCGCTACGGCAGATTTTTCAATCAAAATACCAAAAACGGGCATTTTGAGCATGGCGCGGTCCATGAACATCTGCACGGCTTCGCTGCGCTGCCAAGCCTGCATGAAAAAGTAAAAACCACCGCCAATCACGCCAAAAATCAACCACCACCATTTGACAAAAATTTCGCTGATGCCCATCACAAACAGCGTGGGGGCGGGCAAATCGGCCCCAAACGAGGTAAACACCTCTTTGAAGGCTGGAATCACAAAAATCATAATGACGGTGACCACCACAAAGGCCACAATCACCACCGAAATCGGATACATCAGCGCCGATTTAATTTTGCCTTTGATAGCCTCGGTTTTTTCCATGTACATGGCCAACCGGTCTAGCAGGGCTTCCAAAATACCAGCGGCCTCACCGGCTTCTACCAAGTTGCAATACAGGCTGTCAAAGTAGAGCGGGTATTTGCGAAACGCCGCGTTGAGCGAGGTGCCCGTTTCCACATCGGCACGAATATCATTGAGCAGCTTACCGACGCTGGGGTTGGTGTTGCCGCGCCCCACAATATCAAAAGCTTGTAGCAGTGGCACGCCAGCCTTCATCATGGTGGCCATTTGGCGCGTGAACAGGGCGATGTCTTTGGGCTTGATTTTTTTGCCTGCGCTCATGCGCCGCTTTTTGATTTTGCTGGGCAAAACCCCTTGGCGGCGCAGCATAGCTTGCACCTGGTTTTCGCCAGAGGCACGGGTCTCGCCGCGCACGATTTTGCCGTGGCGGTCTTTACCCTCCCATTCAAAAACGAAGTCTTTGATTCCTTGTGATGCAGCAGTCGCCATGGCGCTCCCTTGCTTGTGCAGTGTTTTACAGGTTGGTGACGGCCAGCACCTCTTCTAGTGAGGTTAGCCCCACTTTAACCTTGTGCAGCCCCGATTCCCGCAAAGAGCGCACTCCCTCGAGCTTGGCTTGGGCCGCAATGTCCATGGCGCTGCCGTCGCGCAGGATGATGCGCTGAATTTCTTCAGAAATGGGCATCACTTGGTAGATACCTACCCGTCCTTTGTAACCGTTGTTGCAAGCTGAACAACCCACGGGCTTGTAAGGTGCCCAAGAACCGTCTAAATCCTCATCATTAAAGCCCGCTTCGAGCAGGGCTTCGTGGGGGATGTCGGCAGGTGCTTTGCATTGCGGGCACAAGCGCCGCGCCAAACGCTGGGCGGTAATCAAGATGACGCTGGAGGCGATGTTGAACGGGGCGATGCCCATGTTACGCATCCGCGTCAGGGTGGTGGGTGCGTCGTTGGTGTGCAGGGTAGAGAGTACCAAGTGGCCGGTTTGGGCTGCTTTGATTGAGATGTCGGCGGTCTCCAAGTCACGAATTTCGCCCACCATAATGATGTCTGGGTCTTGGCGCAAGAAAGATTTGAGCGCGGCAGCAAAGGTCAGGCCGGCTTTTTCATTGACGTTGACTTGGTTGACCCCCGGCAAGTTGATTTCGGACGGGTCTTCGGCGGTGGCAATGTTGACACCCGGCTGGTTGAGCAGATTCAAGCAGGTGTAGAGCGATACGGTTTTACCCGAGCCGGTAGGCCCGGTGACCAAAATCATGCCGTAGGGGCGGCCAATGGCGTGCATTAAGCGCGCCTTTTCTTCGGGGTCATAGCCCAGCGCATCAATGCCCATTTTGGCACTGCTGGGGTCCAAAATACGAATCACGATTTTTTCGCCAAACAGCGTCGGCAAGGTACTGACCCGGAAGTCAATCACCCGGTCTGGCCCGACTTTGAGCTTCATGCGACCATCTTGTGGAATGCGCTTTTCCGAGATGTCTAGGCGCGAGATGACTTTGATGCGCGAAGCCAGCTTGTCTTTGATGGCGATGGGCGGCGAAGCAATTTCGCGCAGTTCTCCGTCGATACGAAAGCGTACCCGGTAGGTGTGTTCATAAGGTTCAAAATGCAAGTCCGAGGCGCGCATATTGAACGCATCGATGAGCATTTTGTGCAAAAACTTGACGATGGGCGCATCTTCGACTTCAGCGCCTGCGTTGTCTTGGTTTTCGGGTGCGGCTTCTACCGGAACATCGTCAAATTCAAAATCACCGCCCCCGCTCATGGCATCGAGTGTTTCGGCAGCACTTTTGCTACCCGCATCGACCATCGCGCTGAGTTTGTCGTATTCAGCAATCACCCAGTCCACGCCCATTTGCGTGGTGAATTTTATTTTTTCTGCGGCTTCTTGGTCAGTGGGGTCTGCCGAGGCAATGATGAGTCGGTTGCTGCGCTTGGCCAACACCACCACCCGGTAGGCGCTGCAAATTTTGGTATCGAGCAGGTCTTTGGGCAGGCGCAGGCGGTCGATGGCGTTAAGGTCTAGCAAGGGCGCGCCAAACACCGAAGACACTGCATGGGCCAAATCGGCCGCAGAAATAGCGCCAGAGCCAGTCAATTCAGCAATGAAACTGGTACGGCTGGCCTGCGACTTGCGATAGATGTCTTCGGCTACTTTTTGCGTGAGTTTGCCCGCAGAAATCAATGCCCGACCCAAGCCAGGAAGGGCAACGGTTGTCGGGTCTTTAAGGGAGGTGTCAACAGCGGCCATGAGAAGAACCGAAGGGTGGTGAAGCGTGAACAGTCATGGTAGCACTGCTACCCGTAGGATGATTGAGCAATCAAGGGGGTGGGTGGGGCTTTTACGCGCTCTTTTAAAAATGTGCATCCCGTGCCCTCAACGTGCCCCATACCATTGCCATCTACTGCAAGCGCGCAGAGCTACCATCCCTGCGGAGGTGTGCTGTCTAAGCCCATCACGCTGTTGTTTGAACCAGCCGCCACGGCAGTGCTTCACCCGCGCGCAGGGGCTTGAGCTGGGCCTCGCCAAAGGCAAAACTTTCGGGCGGTGTCCAGCTTTCGCGTTGCAGGGTGATGCTGCCTTGGTTGGGCGGCAGCCCATAGAAAGCGGGGCCGTGGAGGCTGGCAAAACCTTCCAACTTATCGAGTGCCCCAACATGGTCAAACGCCTCAGCGTACAGCTCCATCGCGGCATGGGCGGTGTAGCAACCGGCGCAGCCACTGGCATGTTCTTTGAGGTGTGCGGCATGCGGGGCGCTGTCAGTACCCAAGAAAAACTGCGGCTGGCCGCTAGTGGCCGCTTGCACCAGTGCCAGGCGGTGGGTTTCGCGCTTGAGCACCGGCAGGCAGTAGTAATGCGGCCGAATGCCGCCGGTAAAAATAGCGTTGCGGTTGTAGAGCAGGTGGTGCGCGGTGATGGTGGCTGCCGTGTAGGAGCCGGCTTCGGGCACGTACTGAGCGGCTTCCTTGGTGGTAATGTGCTCCATCACAATTTTGAGTTCTGGAAAATCGCGGCGCAAGGGGATGAGTTGCGTGTCGATGAACACGGCTTCACGGTCAAACAGGTCAATGTCAGGGCTGGTAACTTCGCCATGCACCAGCAGCGGCATTCCGGCGCGCTGCATGGCTTCGAGGGTGGGGTAAATGTTGCGTAAATCGGTCACGCCAGCGTCGCTGTTGGTGGTGGCCCCAGCAGGGTAGAGTTTGCAAGCGACGATACCAGCGTCTTGGGCGCGGGCAATTTCATCTGGTGGCAGATTGTCAGTCAGGTAGAGCGTCATCAGTGGCTCAAAAGCAAGGCCAGCGGGCACGGCGGCCACAATGCGCTCTTTGTAGGCTAGTGCCTGCGCTGCCGTCGTTACCGGCGGTTTGAGGTTGGGCATGATGATGGCGCGACCAAACTGGGCCGCCGTGTGCGGCACTACAGTGTGCAAAGCAGCGCCATCGCGCACATGCAAATGCCAGTCGTCGGGGCGGGTCAGGGTGATGCGGGTGGGGGCAGTGGTAGTCATGCTGCCATTTTCCCATCGAAGGGATAGACTAAAAAGCAAGCCTATTGCCGCCAATACCCAGCCATCAAAAAAGTGTGCTTTCGCTTATCGTTGCATGGGTACATGACGGGAGACGCGCAATGCATGAAAAATTCCAAGCTGGGTGGCTGGCGCTGGCCTTGGCCCTAACGGCTGGAGGCATGGCCCCTGCACAAGCTACCACCTTACTGGCCGAGCCAACCACTGCCACCCACCACACTACAGGTACAGCCCTTAGCGATACGCCTGCTGTTACCGATGGGCCATCGGCCCTCTCTACCTTACGCGCCTATGCCGAAATGGGCCATATCTTGGCGCAATACCAATTGGCACAGCGCCACTACCACGGCGACGGCCTGCCACGCGACTTGGCACTGGCGGCTATGTGGTTTCAGCGCGCCGCCGATGCAGGCGAGCCACGTTCGCAGTTGGCTTTAGCACAGCTGTACGCCAAAGGCGAAGGCGTGGCACGCAGCGAACGCTGGGCCGCCTATTGGATACGCCAAGCCGCAGAAAGTGGCTTCCGTGAGGCCCAATTGCAACTGGGCCGCCTGTACGAGCGCGGCCAAGGCCTACAAAAAGACGAAGCCGAAGCCTATTTTTGGTATTGTTTGGCCAGCGATGGCGGCTGGAGTGGCGACGAAGCCCTGCGCGAGCGCGAACGCCTAGGCCCCCAACTGACGCATGTGCAGCGCACTTCGGCACGTTATGCGGCCTTCCATTGGCGGCCACGCAACAGCACCGGTACACATTGATACGGTAGCTAATGCCTATCAGTGCTTAAATAGCCATTTTCTGGTGCCACAATGGCAGCATGAGCCAAAAAACCGTCCCCCAGACCTCCGCCGACCGTCCCGCCGCAGCTGCTGGCGTGGACGCTCCTTCTGTTCCACCCACTGCCACGGCTGCCTCCAAGCCAACGCGCGCAAGCAAAACCACCCGCTCGCGTGCAGCAAAGCAAGGCGACACCGTGCCCACCTTAGATACTGCCGCCGTAGCGCACTACGTGCCGCAAGAAGCCACTTTGGCCGCCCAAGACAAGCAGCAAGTGGCCTTGGCCGATTTGCTTGCCAATGACAATCTGTCCGCCAAGCAACGGGCAGCGGGCCTGCGCGCCACCCTAGAAGGGGCTTCAGAAGATGATTTGGCCGTATTGCGCCAAATGCTGCTCAGTAGCACCACACTGGCCAGCAACGTAGTGGCTAAGGGCCACCCCGATGAGCAACTGGCAGCTGATTGGCGCGAGGGCGGTTACCCCTACAAAAACTTGATGCGCCGCTCCACCTACGAGGCGCAAAAATACCAATTGCAGGTCGAGCTGCTCAAATTGCAAGCTTGGGTCAAAGAAACCGGCCAGCGCGTGGTTATTTTGTTTGAAGGCCGTGATGCGGCGGGCAAGGGTGGGGCCATCAAGCGCTTTATGGAACACCTCAATCCCCGTGGTGCCCATGTGGTGGCCCTAGAAAAACCCAGCGAGGTCGAGCGCGGCCAGTGGTACTTTCAACGCTACATCAAGCACCTGCCCACTGCCGGTGAAATCGTGCTGTTTGACCGCAGTTGGTACAACCGTGCCGGGGTAGAGCATGTGATGGGCTTTTGTTCCGATGCTGAATACAACGAGTTCATGCGCCAAGTGCCCGAGTTTGAGCGCACCTTGGTACGCAGCGGCATCCATCTGGTCAAATTTTGGTTCTCGGTCAGCCAAGCCGAGCAGCGCCGCCGCTTCAAAGAGCGCGAAGTGCATCCGCTCAAGCAATGGAAGCTCAGCCCGATTGACTTGGCCAGCCTAGACAAATGGGACGACTACACGCGCGCCAAAGAGGCCATGTTCTTTGGCACCGACACCGCTGATTCACCTTGGACAGTGGTTAAAAGCGATTGCAAAAAGCGCGCGCGCCTCAATGCCATGCGTTATGTGTTGCACAAGTTGCCCTATACCAACAAAGACCCAGAAACCATCGGCAAGTTAGACCCACTGATTGTGGGCCGCGCCCATGTCGTCTATGAACGCGGTGAACAGCCGGGTTCTTTGTTGTGAGCGCAGCGCAGCGCGGCAATACAGGGGTAGGTATAAGCTGCCCCTGTGGGCAATTGTCGCCGCGCGGCCAGCCTGTAGCCTATGCTGATTGCTGTGGTCGCTATGTCGAGCATTTTGCAAGCGCAGCCGCCCCGGATGCCGAGCGCTTGATGCGTTCGCGTTACAGTGCCTTTGTACGTGGGCAGGTGGCTTATTTGCTGGCCACCTGGCACAGCAGCCAGCGCCCAACTACGCTAGAGTTAGAAAGCAATGCCCGCTGGTTAGGGCTAGAGGTACGCCAGCACCAACTTACCGATGCCCACCATGCAGAGGTAGAGTTTGTAGCCCGCTACCGGGTAGCTGGACGCGCCGTGCGCCTGCACGAGCGCAGCCGCTTTGTGCGCGAAGAAAATCGTTGGTATTACGTAGATGGCGATCAGTATTGAGCCTTCTTGTTAAAAAAATCCTTTGAAATTGGCAGCCATGACGTTTGAAGCCGTTTTGTTCGATTGCGATGGCGTGTTGGTCGATAGCGAACCCATCACCAACGGCGTGTTGTGCCAAATGCTCAACGAAGCCGGTTGGACGCTAAGCACGCAAGAATGTATGCGGATTTTTTTAGGCAAAACCGTACGCAGCGAGGCCGCACGCATCCAAGCCCACACGGGCCGCCCACTCACCGATGAATGGATGGCTACTTTTTACGAGCGGCGCAACGCCAAGCTCAAGACCCAGCTCAAGCCGATGGTCGGAGCCGTAGCTGCTGTGCAGGCGGTGCATGGTTTGCTGCAAGGACGCATTGCCTGTGCCTCGGGGGCCGACCGCTTCAAAGTAGAGATGCAGCTGGCCCAAGTGGGCTTGATGCAGTATTTTGAGGGGCGCATTTTTAGCGGCCACGAGATGCCCGCTACCAAGCCCGCACCCGATGTCTATTTGGCTGCTGCTGCGGCACTGAACGTGCCAGCGGCACGCTGCCTCGTCATCGAAGACACCGTAACGGGCGTGACCGCTGGCGTAGCCGCTGGGGCTACCGTGATTGGTTACAGCCCGGCAGGCCCCGGCCACAGCAGCGCTGTGGCTTTGCGTGGTGCTGGTGCGGTAGAGGTACTGACCCAATTGGCCGATTTACCCGCACTGCTAGGCGATTGAGCTTTGCCACCACTTTAACCACAGGTTTTTCCTTGGAAGCCGAGTTACACCACATCATTTATGCCCTGTCCGACGCGCTAGACTTAGTGGGCGTAGATGACGTTGCCCACGGCAAACGGGTAGGCGTTATGGCCTCGGCCTGCGCCCAAGCCTTGGGCTGGCCCACAGCGGGCTGTGACTTCATGTTTGAGTTGGGCATGTTGCACGATATTGGCGTGTCATCTACCCGGATGCACCAACAGCTGGTGGCCGAGTTTGACGGCGAAGGCGCACACATACATACCATTTTGGGGCAACAGTTGCTGCTCGGTTTTGCGCCACTGGCCAAGATGGCGCTGCCCATACGCTACCACCATACCCACTGGGAGCAGCTACAAACCTTGGGCTTGCCGCAAGATGTGGCCCTACAAGCCAACCTCATTTACTTGGCCGACCGTGTCGATACCTTGGCCGCCCCTTACTATGCCAGCCACACAGTACTGTTCCATATAGACAGCATCCGCGCAGAAATTGCCCGCCGTGCCGAGAGCTACTTTGCACCACAGTTGGTGCATACCTTTATGGAGATTTCGGACACTGAAGCCTTTTGGCTGCGGCTAGAGCCTCGGGCGCTAGAGCAGTGCTTACAGCAGCAATTGGCCCATGCCCAACCTATTCCAGCCTCGGGGCGCGAGATTCGCCAAGTAGCCGATTTGTTTGCGCGCATTGTGGATGCCAAAAGCCCGTTTACCGCTGAGCATTCGCATGGCGTAGCGCGGCTATCACGACTGCTGGCCCAATACATGGGCCTGGCTGCGGAGCAATGCGACAAAATTGAAATAGCGGGCTTGTTGCACGATTTGGGCAAACTGCGCGTGCCCGACGAAATTTTAGAAAAACCCGGTGCCCTTAGTGCCGATGAGCGCCAAATTATCCACACGCACAGTTTTGAAACCTTCCAGATTCTGCGTAGCATTTTGGGGTTTGAAGAAGTAGCCCTATGGGCGGCCTACCACCACGAGGAGCCGGGCGGCGGCGGTTATCCGTTCCATATCGATGGCGATACCTTGCCCCTAGAGGCCCGTATTTTGCGCGTAGCGGATATTTTTCAGGCCATGGTGCAAGACCGCCCTTATCGGACAGGATTGACTGGCCCACAAGCGCTAAATTTCATGCGTGGTTTGCAAGCCCAAGGGCGCATGGAAGCGCAAATTTTGGACGTGCTAGAACACTATTTAGATGAAGCGATGGTAGCTGCCCACGGCTAAACAAGCATTTTTAGCCGCCTTGGCGCGCACTGCGTCGAAACTCCGCTGGCGATTGCCCCGTCCAAGCCCGAAAGGCACGGATAAAGCTTTTATCGTTGCTAAAACCGCTATCGTGGGCCACCTGCTTGATGGGGCGCTGGGTACGGTGCAGCAAGTCAATGGCGCGCTCGCGCCGCACCTCATCTTTCAGGGCCTGCAAAGAGGCCCCTTCCTCTTTGAGCTGGCGGTGCAGGGTGCGCGGTGACAGGTGCAAGCGCAGCGCCAGCGCCTCGGCGCTGTGGCTGGCCGCTGGGTCAGCCGCCAGCACTTGGCGCACCCGTTGTACCAGCAAACGGTCACGCCGGTATTGCAACACCGTCAGGGGCAGGGCGCGTTGCAGCATTTGGCGCAAGGCGGCCTCATCGCGTGCCAAGGGCAAATTCAGGTAACGGGCATCAAAACGCAGCAAGGCTGGGCTACTGTCCCATTGCACCGGCCCTGGAAACAACAGCGGATAAACATCTTGGTGCACCGGTGCAGCCAACGGAAACTGCACCCCCTGCAATGGAATGCGCGAATCAATCAGCCAGCACGCCACGCCGTGGGCATTGCGTAGCACCGAGAGCAAACAAAACTCGCGCAGCACGCCCAAATCTTGCTGCTCGGTTAAAGACAAGGTGGCCAGACCGTCGCGGGTTTCTAGCTGCAGGGCGATGGCCTCGGTGAGCAAATTATGGTGGCGACACCAACGCCGCAAAGCCACCCCCAAGGTGGGCGAGCTGATAGAGGCACGCGCTAACATGCCATAGCTGCCCCAAGGCAAGCGGCGCTCAAACCAGCCCAAGGCTTCATCGTCTAAGGTACGCATGGCCAAATCGGACAAGCGCTCAAACTGCCAAGCGGTAATGCGGGCATCAGGGTTTTCCAGTTGTGCTGGCGCAATTTGTGCCTGCTGTAGCAGCGGGATGGGGTCTGTTTTGGCCCGTTCACAGACATAAACAATGGCCTGCACAAAGGCTATCGGCGTAGCGGCAGGCCCGCTATGTAGGGACAAGGGCGAGACTGCAACAGCAGCAGAGCAAATCAAAGGTTTCACACCCAGCAGTGTGGCCTAGTATGGCGCAATTTGCAACCCTGCTGGCAACCACAGCGCCGGTAGAGGGCGTATTCTTACCAGCCATACCGTTTCCTTTTTCGCCCGGAAAGACCTCCATGCCCGTTTTGCAGAGTCAACTCAACGCCCGCTCGGCTGATTTTCAGACCAATGCCAGCGCCATGCGCGCGCTGGTAGCCGACCTGAACGCGCAAATTGCCAAAATTTTTGCCGGTGGTGGCGAGGCGGCGCGCGCCAAACACACCGCACGCGGCAAACTGCTGCCGCGCGAGCGCGTGCAGATGCTGCTTGACCCCGGCACCCCGTTTTTAGAGCTGGCCCCCTTGGCCGCGCTGAACATGTACAACAACGATGCCCCCGGCGCTGGTGTGATTGCTGGTATTGGGCGCGTCAGTGGCATTGATTGCATGATTGTGTGCAACGATGCCACCGTCAAGGGCGGCACCTACTACCCGCTCACCGTCAAAAAGCACCTGCGCGCCCAAGAAGTGGCGCAGCAAAACCGCCTGCCCTGTATCTATTTGGTGGACTCGGGCGGCGCTAATTTGCCCAACCAAGACGAGGTGTTCCCAGACCGCGACCACTTTGGCCGCATTTTTTACAACCAAGCCACCATGAGCGCCGATGGCATCGCACAAATTGCCGTGGTCATGGGTTCTTGTACCGCTGGCGGCGCTTACGTTCCGGCCATGAGCGATGAATCCATCATCGTCAAAAACCAAGGCACCATCTTTTTGGGTGGCCCACCCTTGGTCAAGGCCGCTACGGGCGAAGTAGTCAGTGCCGAAGACTTGGGCGGTGGCGATGTGCATACCCGCCTCTCGGGGGTGGTTGACCATCTGGCGCAAAACGATATGCACGCGCTGGCCTTGGCGCGCAATGCTGTACGCAACCTCAACCGCAGCAAAACCCCCAATCCAGCCGATACCGCCCCGGTGCCGCCCTTGTTTGAGGCAGAGGAGCTGTATGGCGTGATTCCAGCGGACACGCGCAAGCCCTTTGACGTGCGCGAAATCATCGCCCGCATTGTCGATGGCAGCGAGTTTGACGAGTTCAAAGCCCGCTACGGCACCACCTTGGTCACGGGCTTTGCCCGCATCGAAGGGATGCAAGTGGGCATCATCGCCAACAACGGCATTTTGTTTTCCGAGTCGGCGCTCAAGGGCGCGCACTTTATTGAACTGTGCTGCCAGCGCAAAATCCCGCTGGTGTTCTTGCAAAATATCACCGGCTTTATGGTGGGGCGCAAGTACGAAAACGAAGGCATCGCCCGCAACGGTGCCAAGATGGTCACCGCTGTAGCCACCGCCAGCGTGCCCAAGTTCACCATCATCATTGGTGGCAGCTTTGGCGCAGGCAACTACGGCATGTGTGGCCGCGCTTACAGCCCACGCTTTTTGTGGATGTGGCCCAATGCGCGCATCTCGGTGATGGGTGGCGACCAAGCTGCTGGCGTGCTGGCTACCGTCAAGCGCGATGGCATCGAAGCCAAGGGCGGTACGTGGAGCCTAGAAGAAGAAGAAGCCTTCAAAGCGCCTATCCGCCGCCAGTACGAAGACCAAGGCCACCCCTACTACGCCAGCGCCCGCCTGTGGGACGATGGCGTGATTGACCCCGCCGACACGCGCCGCGTGCTGGCGCTGGGCCTCTCGGCCACGCGCAATGCGCCGATTGCAGACACCAAATTTGGCATCTTCCGCATGTGATGGGATTGAGCATGACTGCCCTGTCCATCACCTACGACGGCCACCGCGCCACCATCACCCTGACCCAGCCGGAGGTACGCAACGCCTTCAGCGATGAAGTGATTGCCGAAATTACCGCCGCCTTTACCGAGGTGGGCCGCCGTGACGATATCCGCGTCGTGGTGCTGGCCGCCGAAGGCCCAGCCTTCTGTGCCGGTGCCAACTTGAATTGGATGCGCCGCATGGCCGACTACACGCGCGGCGAAAACCTGCAAGATGCAGGCAAACTAGCCGAGATGCTGCGCGTGATTTACGAATGCCCCAAACCCACCATTGCGCGTGTGCAAGGCGATGTGTATGCCGGGGGCATGGGCTTGGTAGCGGCGTGCGATATGGCCGTGAGTGTAGAAAGCGCCGGTTTTTGCCTGAGTGAAGTCAAGCTCGGCCTGATTCCGGCCACCATCAGCCCCTATGTGATTCGCGCTATGGGGCCACGCGCCGCGCACCGCTACTTTCTCACCGCCGAGCGCTTTGACGCTGCCGAGGCGCTGCGTATCGGTTTTGTCCATGCTGTGGTGGCGGCTGAAGCCCTCGATGCCAAGGTAGATGAGCTAGCCAAGGCCATCACCGTGGCCAGCCCCAACGCCGTGGGGGCCTGCAAAAAACTGGTGCAAGACGTGGCCGAGCGCGAAATCAACGCCGAACTGGTTGCCGCCACCGTCGAAGCCATTGCCGATATCCGTGCCAGCAGCGAAGGCAAAGAGGGCGTGCAGTCCTTTTTGCAAAAACGCAAGCCCCGCTGGCTGGCCTGACCCATTACAAGAACATTGGAAAGAAGCACCATGTTTAAAAAAATCCTCATTGCCAATCGCGGTGAAATCGCCTGCCGTGTGGCCGCTACCGCCCACCGCTTGGGTGTCAAAACCGTGGCCGTCTATTCTGACGCCGACGCTAGTGCCAAGCACGTAGCTGCTTGCGATGAAGCCGTGCATATCGGCGGCAGCGCCCCCAAAGACAGCTACCTGCGCTGGGAGCGCATCATTGAGGCCGCCCACGCCACGGGTGCCCAAGCCATTCACCCCGGCTATGGCTTCTTGAGCGAGAACGAAGAATTTGCCCAAGCCTGCGCCAAGGCCGGTTTAGTATTTATTGGCCCGCCCGCCTCGGCCATCCAAGCGATGGGCTTGAAGGCTGAATCCAAGCAACTGATGGAAAAAGCCGGCGTGCCACTGGTGCCCGGCTACCACGGCTCCGACCAAGATGAGCGCCTGTTGCAGCACGAAGCCGACCGCATTGGCTACCCCGTGCTGATTAAAGCCAGTGCTGGCGGCGGCGGCAAGGGTATGCGCGTGGTCGAGAAAAGCGAAGACTTTGCCGCTGCCTTGGCCAGTTGCCAGCGCGAAGCCATCAACAGCTTTGGCGATGATGCCGTGCTGATTGAAAAATACGTGCAGCGCCCACGCCACATCGAAATCCAAGTGTTTGGCGACACACAAGGCAACTACGTTTACCTGTTTGAGCGCGACTGCTCGGTGCAGCGCCGCCACCAAAAAGTATTGGAAGAAGCCCCCGCCCCCGGCATGACCCCCGAAATGCGCGCCCAAATGGGGCTGGCAGCGGTGTCGGCAGCCCGCGCTGTGAATTATGTGGGTGCCGGTACGGTGGAGTTCATTGTGGAGCAGCGCCCCGATGGCAGCATGGCCTTCTTCTTTATGGAGATGAACACCCGCTTGCAGGTGGAGCACCCCGTCACTGAGGCCATCACCGGTCAAGACTTGGTAGAGTGGCAACTGCGCGTGGCCGCTGGTGAACCGCTGCCGCTGATGCAAGAGCAGCTGCAAATCACCGGCCACGCCATTGAGGCCCGTATCTGCGCTGAAAACCCAGAAAACCAGTTCTTGCCCGCCACTGGCACGCTGGCCGTGTACCGCAAACCGGCTTGCACCAGCTTTAGCCGGGGCGAGGTGCGCTTTGACGATGGCGTGCGCGAAGGCGACACCATCAGCCCGTTCTATGACCCGATGATTGCCAAGTTGATTGTTCACGGCGACACCCGTGAGCAAGCCTTGGCCCGTCTGGACGAAGCCTTGGCACAGACCCACATCGTCGGGCTGGCGAACAATGTGCAGTTTTTGCGTTTGGTGGCGCGCAGCCCGTCGTTTGCCACAGCCCAACTCGATACGGCCTTGATTCCCCGCGAAGCCGCCGTGCTGTTTGGCAAAGAAACTGTGGGCCTGCCGCTGGCCGCTGCTGCTGCCGTAGCCCAAACCCTGCTGGCCGAGCAAACCCTAGAGGGCACTGACCCATTCAGCCGCCGCGATGGCTGGCGCTCGCATGGCCGTAACCAGCGCAGCTTTGCCTTTGAGTTTGGCGGTGCCCCAGCCAGCGCCCAGCTCACCTACTTGGGTGGCGGTGCCCTGCAATTGGCGGTACAACCCGGCCAAGACAGCCCGGCCATCGCCGCCAGTGGTGCCCTGAGCTTTCAGCCACAGGCCAACGGCCAAATTGCCTTGCAGTTTGCCGACGAGCGGGCCTTGGTCAACGTCTATGCCCAAGGCGAAACCCTGCATGTGTTTGCCGCACGCGGCGCAACGCAAATCGTCGAAATCGACCTGCTGGCCCACGCCGGTGAAACCCAGTCTGAAGGTGGCCGCCTGACAGCCCCGATGCCGGGCAAGGTGGTATCGTTTGCCGTCAAAGCGGGCGACAAAGTGAGCAAGGGCCAGCCCTTGGCGGTGATGGAAGCCATGAAAATGGAACACACCATTGCCGCCCCCGCCGATGGCGTGGTGCTGGAGTTGCTCTATGCGCCGGGCGACCAAGTGAGTGAAGGCGCAGAACTGTTGCAACTGCAAGTAGCCGAGGCCGCAGCATGAGCCTAAGCCAACTCCCCAGCCGTGTGCGCCTGATTGATGTCGGGCCACGCGATGGCCTGCAAAACGAAAAAACCCCGGTGCCCGCCGAGGTCAAAATCGGTTTGGTGCAGCGCCTGCAAGACGCGGGCCTGCAAGAGATTGAAGTCACCAGCTTTGTCAGCCCAAAATGGGTGCCACAAATGGCCGATAACGCGCAGGTGATGGCGGGTATCCAACGCCAGCCGGGGGTGCGGTATTCGGTGCTCACGCCCAATTTGCAGGGCTACCAAGCCGCGTTGGCCTCCCAACCTGACGAAATCGTGGTGTTTGGTGCCGCCAGCGAAGCCTTCAGCCAGAAAAACATCAATTGCAGCATTGCCGAGAGCATCGAGCGCTTTGCCCCGGTGGTGCAAGCCGCACTGGCGGCTGGCATCCGCGTGCGTGCCGCCATGAGCTGCACCGTGGGTTGCCCCTACGAAGGCGACATTGCCCCAGAGCGCGTGGCCTATTTGGCCGGGCTGCTCAAGCAGATTGGCGTGCAGCGCGTGGATGTGGCCGACACCATTGGCGTGGGCACACCGCGCAAAGTGCAGGCGGCCATTGAGGCCACGCTCCAGCACTATGGCATCGACGATATTTCGGGGCATTTTCATGACACCTACGGCCAAGCCCTGTCTAACACCTTGGCCGCGCTGGAGCTAGGGGTGTGGAACTTCCAATCCTCGGTAGCAGGTTTGGGCGGTTGCCCCTACGCCAAGGGCGCTACCGGCAATGTCGCTACTGAAGATGTGGTCTATATGCTGCACGGTATGGGCATAGCTACTGGGATTGACTTGGACAAGCTGATTGACGCCGGTAGCTATATCAGCGATTTTCTGGGACGCAAATCGCATTCGCGCGTGGCGGTGGCGCTGCTCAACCGCCGGGCGGGATAGAGCGCATAAGCACTGGAGGTGCCAGAGGGTTCTGGCATCTGGGAAGACTCTCGTTGTCTCTAGGTTGCGGTAGCATGGTGCGTTTTGATACGACCGCCAGCTAGGATGGGGCTGTCGTCTAATCCTAGTTAGGTGCCGGAACACAAATGCAATCATCAGAGATTCAGCAACTTGCAAATTTAATCAACCAACAATCTGCAGGCTTTCATCCGCTCTATGTGTTGCTGTCAGTCGTCGTAGCAGGTCTTGCTGCTTTTCTTGGAGCCTACCTAAAAGTTAAAGGAGAGGATCGAGCTAGGAACGAACAATTCCAATCATTGGTAGAGCAATTAAAAATCACCACAAGAGAGACAGAGGAAATTAAACAGCTCATAAACGGCAAAGCCTGGCGGCATCAACAGCAATGGACTGCGCGCGAGAAGTACTACTCGGAACTTTTAAACATTCTCTATCGTATCGAAATCACTCTGGATGATTTGGCGGAATACTTCTCCGATCGGGGCACAGAGCATCTACGAGACGAAGAGCACGGCCCTCGCTTTACGGAATTGATGCGAAAGTCAGGTGAATTTATGAGTGACTTACGAGACCTAATTGGTTCTAGTGAGCTCTACCTCTCACCACCAACAGTTAATATCCTAAAGAAGATGCAATCTGACCACTGGACGTTAGTCAACTTTGATGCCGCCTGTAGCGCGGACTATATATTTGGTGCACAGAAGCTAGTAAAAATGACTCGCACGGAATCCCTCAAGGAAGCCAAACTAGCATTGGGCCTTGCCGATGCCTGAATAAAGAATAAAGGGGCCAGGCTCTCATGGCACAAGGATAAGGGCCAAGATACGTAGCCCTGAGCGCGTGACGATAGCGCTACTCAACCGCCACACTGCCTAGATGGCACACGGGGGCCAAATAGTGGGATGATGGCGGGTTTTCTTGTCATCATTTTATGAACGCCCCGACCCTTTCCCCCATTGCCGCCCGCGCCCAGCTGCTGGCCGAGGCAGGCTATTTTGCCCCCAACAGCGACGAGGCTGTGCCCTCGCCCTGCATCTCGGTGTGCCGTATGAGTACCGACCAAAGCCACTGCGAAGGCTGTTTCCGCAGCATCCCCGAAATCCGCGCTTGGGCCGGTGCCGAAGGCGCGCAACGGCTGGCCATTTGGGGCCAGTTGTCGGAGCGCGCAGGCTTTGCTTTTCCTCCTACCGTTGCCGCGCAAAAAGCCCAGCCATGAAACACATCACCTTTTACCTCGATTTTGTCTCGCCCTATGCTTGGTTGGCCTTTGAAAAACTGCCGCAAATGCTAGAGGGCCTCAGTTACAGCGTCGAATACCGGCCTATTTTGTTAGGCGCACTCTTACAAGCGCAAGGCAATCCCGGCCCAGCAGGCATTCCTGCCAAGCGCGATTGGACATATCGCCACGTCACTTGGATGGGCCAACGCTTAGGCATCCCGCTGCAAATGCCAGCGCGCCATCCTTTCCAACCCCTGCCATTGTTACGCTTGGCCCTGTCTTACAGTATGGATGGCAGCATCAACCGCTTTACCGCCGGGACTTTCTTGCGCCATGTGTGGCAAGGCGGCCACGATGCACTCGACCCAGCGCGCCTTGAAGTTTTAGGCACCGTATTGGCCGAGCAACAGCAAGGCAGCAGCGGCCTAGATGCCAAAGATTTACTCTGGGCCAACACCGAAGCCGCTGCCGACCGGGGTGTGTTTGGCGTACCTGCCTTTGAAGTGGATGGCAAAATATTTTGGGGCTTTGAAAGCCTGCCCATGCTACGCGCCTATTTAGATGGCGACGCTTGGTTTGATACCCATTGGCAAGCGGCGGGCCAAGTGCCCAACGGCTTGCCGCCTGCCAGCCCCAAATCGGCGTAAACGAATCTTTAACCTTGCTGCAAAAAGTTGCGTAGCATGGCATGACCATGCTCGGTCAAGATGCTTTCGGGGTGAAACTGCACGCCCTCAATGGCCAAGGTTTTGTGGCGCACGCCCATAATTTCGCCATCATCCGTCCAAGCGGTAACTTCTAGGCAATCGGGGCAGCTGGCGCGTTCAATCGCCAGCGAGTGGTAGCGGTTGACGGTAAATTGCGCTGGCAAGCCCGCAAACACGCCCTGCTGCGTGGTGGTAATCACGCTGGTTTTGCCGTGCATTTGCTGCTGCGCGCGCACAATCTTGCCGCCAAAGGCTGCCCCAATCGCCTGATGCCCCAAGCAAACCCCCAAAATGGGCAGTTTGCCAGCAAAGTGTTGAATCGCCGCTACCGAAATACCGGCCTCCGCTGGCGAACAGGGGCCGGGCGAAATCACTAGCCGGTCTAATTGCCCCGCATCCAGCCGGGCCTGAATATCCGCCACGGTGATTTCGTCATTGCGAAACACTTCTACCTCGGCCCCCAACTCGCCAAAATACTGCACGATGTTGTAGGTAAAGCTGTCGTAGTTATCGACCATCAAGAGTTTCATGACTGGCTTCCTTGGGGCGCACGCAAGCGGGCAAATTCTTGGTGTTCGTGGGCGATGGAGTGCTCCATCAGGCTGCGGTAGATGGCTTCCATCACGTCGGGCACGCCGCCATGCAGCGCTGCGCTGGCACGCACGCGCGCCACGATGGCCTCAATGCGCTCTTCGTCGCGCACTTGGGCCGGGTCTTGCTTGATGCGCGCGGCTTGGGTCATGTAGCCGGTGCGTTGCACTAGCAAAGGCACCAGCACATCGTCTAAAGCATCTATATGGCGGCGCACGTCTTGCATGGTGGTGCAGTGCTGCACGTTGTCAATGGCGCGAGTCATTCCAAGCCCTCCTCTACCAGTTCTGCGGCCCGCAACAGGGCGCGGGCCTTGTGTTCGGTTTCTTTCCACTCTAATTCGGGCACTGAGTCAGCCACGACACCGGCTGCTGCTTGCACATACAAGGTGCCGTCTTTAATCAGGCCGGTGCGGATGGCAATGGCCAAATCCATATTGCCCGCGTAGCTGAGGTAGCCACAGGCTCCGCCATAAATGCCGCGTTTGCTGGGTTCTAACTGGTCAATCAGTTCCATAGCGTGGACTTTGGGCGCGCCGGTGAGGGTGCCTGCCGGGAAGGTGGCCTTGAGCACATCCATGCTGGTCATGCCGTCGTTCAGGATGCCCTCCACATTGCTGACAATGTGCATCACATGGCTGTAGCGTTCCACAACAAACGCTTCGGTCACTTTCACGCTGCCAATTTGGGCGATGCGGCCAATGTCGTTGCGGGCCAAGTCAATCAGCATGACGTGCTCGGCGCGCTCTTTGGGGTCGTTGATAAGCTCCATTTCGGCGGCTTTGTCTTGCTCGGGTGTGGCTCCGCGTGGGCGTGTACCGGCCAAGGGGCGGATGGTGACTTTTTGCCCCTCGGGGGTTTGCTCTTGGCGCACCAAGATTTCGGGCGAAGAACCCACCACCTGAAAATCGCCAAAATTGTAAAAATACATATAGGGCGATGGATTGAGCGAACGCAAAGCGCGGTACAAGCTCAAGGGCGATTCGGTGTAGGTTTTATGGATGCGCTGGCCTACCTGCACCTGCATAAAGTCGCCAGCGGCAATCAACTCTTTGGCATGGGCCACGGCGGCCAAGTAGTCGTCTTTGGCAAAGCTGCGCTGGGCTGGGTGGCTGGTGCTGGCGTGTACCACCGGGGCCACCACAGGGGCTTGCAGACGTTGTTTCAGCTGGTGCAGGCGCTGTTGGGCGTGGGCGTAGGCTTGGGGCTGGGCCGGGTCGGCATAGACAATCAAAGACAGCTTGCCCGATAGGTTGTCAATTACCGCCAATTCTTCGCATTGCAGCAACAAAATGTCGGGGCAGCCTAGGGTGTCAGGGGGGCAGCTGGTCTCTAATTTTTTCTCGATGTAGCGCACCGCATCGTAGCCAAAATAGCCCGCCAAGCCACCGCAAAAGCGTGGCATCTCGGGCAGCAAGGCCACCTTAAAGCGCTGTTGGTAGTGGGCGATAAAGTCCAGCGGGTTGCCCGTGGCGCTTTCCACCACCACGCCATCGGTGACGACTTGGGTGCGCGCTTGCGTGCCAAAGCCATTGGCACGCAGCAAAGTGCGTGCTGGCAGGCCAATAAAGCTATAGCGGCCAAAGCGCTCACCACCGACCACCGATTCGAGCAAAAAGCTGTGCTGACCATCCGCTTGGCTGTGCGCCAATTTCAGGTACAGCGACAACGGGGTTTCTAAATCCGCAAAGGCTTGGGCCATGAGCGGAATGCGGTTGTAGCCCTGTTGGGCCAGCTGGTTAAATTCAAGTTCTGTAATCACGGGGGTAAATCCCTGCTGGGGCGGCATGGGTTGGCGTGGATAAAAACGCCGTGCCGCAGTGTTCATGCAATCGGCCCCCCGCTAGGGCAAGGGGAGGCCACGGAGGGCGCGCAGGGCGATGCCCGCGCGCATCTAGGCGCAGCAATCAACAGAGCGACGCCAGGGCCAGGCTCCCCGGTCACTGTGACCTGCAACGAACACACGGTGGATGAACATGGGGCAAAGTGTAGCAAACCATGCTACCCACGCCACAAGAGTTCATTTTTTTTGTTACAAATACAAACGACAGCAAATGCCGGTTTTGCTGCCAAGCTAGCGATAAGATGACAGCATTGTTTTCGATGTCCTAGCAAAAACCCTAATGTGTAACAAAAAGAAACAGCTCAAAATACGCACCATGAGCAGGCTGCACAGCTGGGTTCCGCATTGCTACAGTGGGTGGCGTAATTTTCAGGGGTAGCCAATATGTTTCAATTGTCTTCTTACAGCGTTTCTAGGCGTTTACTGGCCCTGATATTGGCAGCGGCCTTGGGTATTGTGTCTTTGGCAACGGTTTTTTTGCTTTCAGAAAGCCGTTTGATTATGAAAGAGCGCCAAAACAGTGTGCGCCAAACGGTAGAAACTGCCCACAGTTTATTAAATTATTACCATGATTTGGGCAGCAGTGGAAAATTATCAGAAGCCGAAGCCAAAAAACAAGCCATGGCAGCACTCAAAGCTTTGCGCTACAGCCAAGACGAGTATTTTTGGATTAACAGTATGGATGCTATCATGCTCATGCATCCTTTTAAGCCAGCATTAGATGGCCAGCAGTTATCCCAACTCAAAGACCCCACGGGTAAACTGTTTTTTAATGAAATGGTCAGTAAAGTCAAGGCCAATGGTGCAGGCTTTGTCGATTACATGTGGCCCAAACCCGGCCAAGATGACCCAGTACCCAAAATATCGTATGTCAAAGGCTTTGCACCGTGGGGCTGGATTATTGGCTCGGGGGTGTATATAGACACGGTGCAAGCCGTAGTGCAAGAGCGTATGGTGTTTTTTTCTTTAGGTGCTTTGCTGCTGGCGGGTATGCTGATTTTGCTGGGCTGGTTTATCAGCCGTAGCATTTTGGGCCAACTGGGTGGCGAACCAGCCTATGCAGTCCAGATTGCCCACCGCTTGGCCGAGGGCGATTTGTCCGTGCCTATCCAAATCCGTGATACCAACCAGCCCAATTTGCTGCACGCTATCGAGACCATGCGCGACAAAATCGCCCTGATGGTGGGCCAAGTGCACCAAGGGGCCAGTGCGGTGGCCAGCGCCAGCGCGCAAATTGCCAGCGGCAACAGTGATTTGTCGGGCCGCACCGAAGAGCAGGCCAGCGCTCTCAACCAAGCCTCTGGCTCGATGGCCCAATTGGGCAGCACCGTACAACAAAATGCCGACAACGCACGCCAAGCCAATCAGTTGGCCCTGAGTGCCTCTATCGTGGCCGTGCGTGGTGGCGAGGTCGTCTCTGAAGTGGTGGAGACCATGAAGGGGATTAACCAAAGCTCGCGCAAAATCTCTGACATCATCAGCGTGATTGATGGCATTGCTTTTCAAACCAATATTTTGGCGCTGAATGCGGCAGTAGAAGCCGCCCGTGCCGGAGAGCAGGGACGCGGCTTTGCCGTAGTGGCCTCCGAGGTGCGTAGCTTGGCCGGACGCAGCGCCGAGGCGGCCAAAGAGATTAAAAATCTGATTAACGCCAGCGTACAGCGCGTAGAGCAAGGCACGGCGTTGGTCGATCAGGCCGGGGCTACCATGAACGAGGTGGTCAACAGTATCCGCCGCGTTACCGACATCATGGGAGAAATCAGCGCTGCCAGCCTCGAACAATCTAGCGGCGTGGCCCATGTGGCCGAGGGGGTCGCGCACATGGACCAAGCAACGCAACAAAATGCCTCTTTGGTCGAAGAGATGGCCGCTGCCGCCAGCAGCTTACACGCCCAAGCCGAAGAGCTGGTGCAGGTGGTTTCGGTGTTTAAGCTCCATCCGCCACGGGGAACCAGCACCACACCGCGCAGCACTGGCGCATTGCGTCTGGCCCGTTAATGCACCGCCCCCACAGCCGCTAAGCTATCTAGCCAGCCATCGGCATCCACTTGCTGCACTGGCTGGCCGTGGTTGTAGCCATAAGTGACCAGCAGCACCGGGCAACCAGCAGCGCGCGCGGCTTGGGCATCGTTGCTAGAGTCGCCCAGCATCAGGGTGCGCGCTGGGGCAGTACCCAAAGCGGCACAGGTACCCAGCAGGGGCAGCGGGTCGGGCTTTTTGCGTGCAAAGGCATCGCCACCCAATACGTGGGCAAAGTAGCCATCTAAACCTTTGGCCTGCAACAAGGCCACGGCAAAGGCCGTTGGCTTGTTGGTCAGGCAGGCCAGCGGCAATTGCAAAGCGCGCAGTGCCTGCAAGCCCTCCAACACCCCCGGATAGACATGCGAGAACTGTCCGTTCACTTGCGGATAATGGTGCTGGTAGCTGTCCCAAGCACGCGGGAACAAGGCATCCACAGCCGCTTGCCGGGCGCCAGCCTCGGGTTGCTGCGCCGCCAATACATGGTGTAGCACCGAGGCAATCAAATGCTCGGTGCCTTTGCCCACCATGCGCTCTACCTCGGCGGCAGCTACCGGCGGCAAGCCCACATCGGCCAACATGCGGCGCAACACCTCGACAAAATCGCCCAAGGTATCGACCATCGTGCCATCCAAATCGACAATCGCGGCATCCAATGCCCCGCGCTGCAAAGGCAAGTGCAACATCGGCGCTACCTGTTTAGGCCAAAGCAGCGCGCATGGCATCGACCACGCTGCGGTAATCGGGCTTGCCAAAAATAGCGCTGCCAGCCACAAAGGTATCGGCCCCGGCATCGGCCACGCGGCGAATGTTATCGGCCTTGATGCCACCATCGACTTCGAGGCGAATATCTTTGCCGCTGGCTTCGATGCGCTTGCGGGCGGCTTCAATCTTACGCAGGGCCGAATCAATAAAACTCTGGCCGCCAAAACCGGGGTTGACGCTCATGATAAGAATCAGGTCAATGTCGTCAATCACCCAGTCCAGCACATCCAATGGCTCGGCGGGGTTGAACGCCAGCCCGGCCTTAACCCCTTGGGCTTGGATAGCTTGGATGCTGCGGTGTACGTGGCTAGAGGCGTCGGGGTGAAAACTGATGAAATCGGCCCCGGCTTGGGCAAAGGCAACGGCCAGCGCATCGACGGGCTGAATCATCAGATGCACATCCACCGGCACGGCAACGCCCGCCGGGGTGACAGCATGGGGCTTGAGGGCTTGGCACACCATCGGCCCAAAGGTCAGGTTGGGCACATAGTGGTTGTCCATCACATCAAAATGAATCCAGTCGGCACCGGCAGCAATGACGTTACGCACCTCTTCACCCAAACGGGCAAAGTCGGCGGAGAGGATAGAGGGGGCAATACGGTAAGTGTGGCTCATGGTTTTGATTGTCGCAGTTACCATTAACCTATGCCAAAGTACCAATTTCAGGCGGAAGTCACCCCGCAATACCTGCCACAGCAGTCCTCGCCCGAGGCCGGGGTGTTCAGCTTTTCTTACACCATCACCATCCACAACACGGGCAACATAGCGGCACAGTTGGTATCGCGCCATTGGCTTATCAGCGATGCACTAGGGCGCACGCAAGAGGTGCAGGGCTTAGGCGTGGTGGGCGAGCAGCCTTGGCTACGCCCCGGCGAGTCGTTCCAATACAGCAGTGGCTGCCAACTGCGTACCCCCAGCGGCACCATGCACGGCAGCTACCATTGCCTGGCCGAAGATGGCACCGATTTTGATTGCCAGATTGCGCTATTTGTGCTGGAGGCGATACACCCCGGCAGCGATGGCCGCCCCTTGAGTGCCAGGGTACTGCACTGATGCGCCCGCGCCACGATTTACACAGCCTGCTGGCGCAACTAGACCCGCAGGCCGGTTTAGCCCAACGCCATTTGTGGCTAATTGGGTTGCTGGGTTGGCTGCGCGGCGCAGGCGATTCAGTGCCCGACACCTTGGGCCGCCTGACCCTGCTGCTGGATGCCGTACAAGCCCAGCCAGAGGTACAAGCCCGGCTGCAAGTTTGGTGGCAAACCTTGACCGACACAGTGGACATCACCCTGCTGCTGGCCGATTTTGGTTTTGCGCCGCGCACTGCCTTGCTCAGTGAACTGGCCGAACGCCTGCGCCTGAAAATGTTGCCCGGCACCCCCGAAACCATCGATGCCACCGAGCTGTTTACCTTGGCCTTACCCAGCGCCTTTGATGCCCAATGGCTAGCCGCCTTGCCAGCAGAGCTACTAGAGCGCCTGATGTTGGTGCTATACGGCAACAACGGCCACAGCACGCGCTGGCAGCGCGCCCTGCTCGATGCCATGACTTACTGTGCCGGGCAAATTTTGTCCACCGGCTTTGCGCCCGAGTTGCGCTTGCGTATGCCGCCTGAAGCGCGTGCCGCGCAGCCGTTTCATGCCCTGATTCGGGATGTAGAAAGCCTGCGCGTAGAGGTGTTGCACGGCCTACGCACCCCCGACCGGCTGCAAGAGGCCGCCCAGCGCCTGCGCGAACGGCTGGAGGCTTGCCGCAGTGCCGCCACCAGCGTTTATGGCCATTTTGAAGACAACGGTATCTCGGTGGGGCTGGTGTTTCGTTTGCGCCAATTGCGCGCCCGCGTGGTACGAATGCGCGAGTTGCTCGAATGCGTACTTTCACCCACACCGGCCTTGCACGGTGCGCGTTTGTTGGGCCATTTGGTGCAAGTGACACAAGAGCGGCGCAGTGTGCGTGCCGTGTTTCGGGCCAATTCTTCTTTGCTGGCCGCCAAAGTGGCCGAGCGCAGTGCCGAAACCGGCGAACACTACATCACCCGCACCTCGGCAGAATACAACGCCATGCTGGGCCATGCAGCAGGTGGTGGGGCCGTCATGGCATTTACCACCTTGGCCAAGTTTATGCTGGGCGGGCTGGCGCTGTCGGCATTTTGGGCAGGTTTTTGGGCTGGCATGAACTATGCCATCAGCTTTGTGCTGGTGCAATTGTTGCACTTTACCGTCGCCACCAAGCAGCCCGCCATGACCGCCCCGGCGATGGCGGCCAAGCTCAAAGAGCTAGGCTCGGGCGAGGCCATCAATGCCTTTGTCGATGAAGTGGTGCATTTGGTGCGCTCGCAGGTGGCCGCCGTGTTGGGCAACGTGTTGGTGGTGTTTCCGGGGGTGCTGCTGCTGTGCGCTGGCTGGCAGCTGTGGTTTGGTGCCCCATTTTTGTCTGACAAACAGGTAGATTACACCTTGCAATCGCTGCACCTGCTCGGGCCATCGGTGTTGTATGCCGCTTTTACCGGGGTGCTATTGTTTGCTTCCAGCATCATGGCCGGTTGGGCTGAAAACTGGTTTGTGCTCTACCGGCTCGATTCGGTGCTGCGCTATAACCCGCGCATCACCGCCTTGCTGGGGCAGTCGCGCGCGGCGCGTTGGGCGCAATTTTTACGCCACAATATTTCAGGTTTGGCAGCCAATATATCGCTGGGCTTTATGCTGGGCTTGGTGCCCGTATTTGCCACCTTTTTTGGCTTGGGGCTGGATATTCGCCACGTTACACTGGCAGCAGGCCAAATTGCGGCAGCTGGTATGGGGTTGGGCTTGTTAGAGGCGCTCCAACTACCGGCATTTTGGTGGACACTCATTACCTTGCCATTTTTAGCAGCACTAAATGTAGGGGTAAGTTTCTATTTGGCCTTTCGCGTTGCCCTGAGCGCACAAAACGTCAGTGGCGTAGAGCGCTCGCGCATTTATGCAGCCATTCGGGCACGGCTACGCACCCATCCGCTGGATTTTTTTCGCCCACGCCCACCTGAATAATATCTCACTCTTATGAAAGCCATCATCCTTGCCGGGGGCCTAGGCACCCGTATTTCTGAAGAATCGCACCTGCGCCCCAAACCGATGATTGAAATCGGTGGTCGGCCCATACTCTGGCACATCATGAAAATGTACGCTGCCCACGGTGTCAATGATTTTATTATTTGCTTGGGCTACAAAGGCTATGTGATTAAAGAGTATTTTGCCAACTATTTTTTGCACATGTCGGATGTCACCTTTGATATGGCCAACAACCAGATGGAAGTGCATCGTCGCCATGCCGAGCCTTGGCGCGTTACTTTGGTAGATACCGGCGATAACACCCTGACCGGGGGGCGCTTGCGCCGCGTGCGCGATTATTTGCAGCCCGGCGAGACTTTTGCCTTCACTTACGGCGATGGCGTGGCCGATATTGATTTAACGGCAGAATTTGCCTTTCACCACGCCCACGGCAAACTGGCCACGGTGGCAGCGGTACTACCACCTGGGCGCTATGGTGCTTTGCAACTAGAAGGTAACCGCGTAGCCGCCTTTGCAGAAAAGCCTCGAGGCGATGGTGGCCTGATTAATGGGGGGTTTTTTGTCCTGCAACCCGAAGCCATTGACCTCATCGCCAACGACCACACCAGTTGGGAATTAGAGCCTATGAATGCCTTGGCGGCCCAAGGCCAATTGCACGCCTTTGAACATAGCGGTTTTTGGCAACCCATGGACACCCTGCGCGAGAAAAACCTGTTGGAAGAACTCTGGCAATCAGGCCAAGCACCGTGGAAACAATGGTGAGCAGTATGTCCATGCAAACAAACCCTGATTTTTGGTGCGGTAAACAGGTATTGCTCACCGGTCATACCGGTTTCAAAGGGGCTTGGTTGGCGCTATGGTTACAACGCTTAGGGGCCCAAGTGACAGGCTTGGCCTTACCTCCCACAACAACCCCTGCCTTGTTTACCTTGGCGCAGGTAGCGCAGGGCATAGACAGCCATTTCATTGATATTCGTGATGCTGCTGCCGTGGCCGCATTGGTGCGGGCGATACAGCCAGAAATAGTGCTGCATTTGGCCGCCCAAGCACTGGTGCGCCCCGGCTATGCCGACCCTCTCAACACCTACGCCACCAACATCATGGGCACCGCCCATGTGCTAGATGCCCTGCGTGGATTGGACAGTGTGCGCGTAGCGCTGGTGATTACCACCGACAAGGTTTATCGCAACCACGAATGGGCCTACCCCTACCGCGAAAGCGACCCTTTGGGTGGGCACGACCCTTACAGCGCCAGCAAAGCCGCCGCCGAATTGGTAACGGCCAGCTACCGCGATGCCTTTCTGCAAGCGCAAGGCGTAGCTGTCGCCACAGCACGGGCTGGCAATGTGATTGGCGGCGGCGATTGGTCACCAGAGCGGTTGTTGCCCGATGCGGTACGTGCTTGGCAACAGGGCGACAGCTTGCACATCCGCCAGCCACAAGCCACCCGGCCTTGGCAACATGTCCTAGAGCCACTGGCCGCTTATTTGCTGCTGGCAGAGAAACTTTGGCAACAACCCGCACTGGCAGCGGCCTACAACTTTGGCCCGCTACCGCACGAAGCAGCCACCGTACAAACGGTGATAGAGCTGGCCGCCCGTGCCTACCCCCATGCCAGCGTGCGTTATGACGACCCACAGCAAGGCCCGCACGAAGCGCGTTGGTTGGCGTTAGAAACCGCCCAAGCGCGCCGCGTGTTGGGTGTACAACCACGCTGGCCATTGGCCACAGCGGTAGAGCGCAGCATGGCGTGGTATCGTGCCCAGCAACAGGGGGCCGATGCCCGTTCCCTTTGTGATGCAGATATAGATTGCTACGGAGAACCAGCTTCGCCATGAGTCGTTTTATCGTCACTGCCACACCGCTGCCCGGTGTGATGCAAATACAGCGCCAGCCTTTGGCCGATGCACGCGGTGCGCTGACGCGCCTGTTTTGTAGCCAAGAACTGGCCGTTGCTGGTTGGTATGGGTCTATCGCCCAAATCAACCACACCTATACCGTGCAGCGCGGCACGGTGCGTGGCCTGCATTACCAGCGTCCACCTGCTGCCGAGGCCAAATTGGTCAGCTGCCTGCGCGGTGCCGTCTGGGATGTGGTGGTGGATTTACGCGCCCAATCACCTACCTTTTTGCAGTGGCACGCCCAAGAGTTGTCTGCAGACAACCACACTGCGCTGCTGATTCCGCCCGGCTGCGCCCACGGTTTTCAAACCTTGCAAGACGACACCGAGTTGCTCTATTTGCACTCAGCCCCCTACAGCCCAGATTGCGAAGCTGCCGTGCATGTCAGTGAGCCACGGCTGGCCATTGCTTGGCCCCTGCCAATTGCCAACTTGTCCGCCCGTGATGCAGCACACCCGCTGCTGCCCCCTGAATTTGCAGGTGTTACCGTGTAAAGTTGTCGCCCATGAAATGCCGTCACTGCGCCGCCCCGGTTACTCTGCCTTTGGCTGATTTAGGCACCGCCCCGCCTTCCAACGCCTATTTAGCTGCACAAGCTCTGCATGGCCCCGAGCGCTGGTATCCGCTGCGGGTGTTGGTGTGCGAACAATGTTGGTTGGCCCAGACTGAAGACTTTGCCCAAGCCGACGAACTGTTTTCTGCCAATTACGCTTATTTCAGCTCCTACTCCAGCACTTGGCTGGCCCACGCCCAAGCCTATGTTGAGGCGATGGTGCAGCGCTGGGGTTTGAACGAACACAGCAAGGTGGTAGAGGTTGCCGCCAACGATGGCTACCTGCTGCAATATGTAGCGCAGCGCGGCATCCCCTGCTTGGGGGTAGAGCCTACCGCCAGCACCGCCGCTGCTGCACGGGCCAAGGGCATTGCAGTAGTAGAGCAATTTTTTGGCACCGCACTGGCCCAAGAGTTGGTGGCCCAAGGCCATAGCGCCGATTTGGTGGCCGCCAACAACGTGCTGGCCCATGTGCCGGACATCAATGATTTTGTAGCCGGCTTTGCCATCTTGCTCAAACCCAGCGGCGTAGCCACGTTTGAGTTTCCGCACCTGCTGCAATTAGTGCAGCAATGCCAATTTGACACCATCTACCACGAGCATTTTTCTTACCTGTCCCTCACGGCGGTACAGCGCATTTTTACAGCCAATGGCCTGACGGTGTTTGATGTGCAAGAACTGCCCACGCACGGCGGCAGCCTGCGCGTGTTTGCGCGACGCACCAATGGCCTAGAGCGTCCAAGCACACCCGCGGTAGCAGACCTGTTGGCGCATGAAGCCGCCGCTGGCATGGGCCATGCTGCGTTTTACCAAGACTTGCAACCCCAAGCGCTGCGTATTAAACGGGAACTGCTCACCTTTTTACTGCAGGCACAGGCCCAAGGCCGCAAGGTAGCCGCCTACGGTGCCGCTGCCAAGGGCAATACCCTGCTCAACTTTGCCGGAGTACGCTCTGATTTATTGCCGTATGTGGTTGATAAAAACCCGACCAAGCAGGGCCAGTTTCTGCCCGGTAGCCGCATCCCTATCGTCGATGAAAACCACCTGCGCGCCCATCGCCCCGACATCGTGCTAATTTTGCCTTGGAACCTACAGTCGGAAGTAGCGCAACAACTGGCCTACATCCAAGAATGGGGTGGCCAATTGGCGGTGGCCGTGCCCCAGTTCACCCTGCTGCACCAGGCCCACACATGAGGGTGCTCCTGACGGGTGGCAGCGGCTTTTTGGGCCGTTATGCACTGCAATGCCTGCATCAACAAGGCATCAACACCATCGTGCTGGGTCGCCAGCCTCCTAGTGGCCTGAACACAACAGACTCGATAGCCACCGATTTGTTGGCCAACCCTGACTTTTCGGCGCTGGTACAGCAAGCGCAAGCTACCCACCTGCTGCATTTGGCTTGGTATGCTGAACACGGCCAATACTGGAGCTCTCCGCTCAACCTGCGCTGGGTGGATGCCACGGTGCGCCTGACGGAAGCTTTTTGCCAAGCGGGCGGCCAGCGCGTGGTGGTGGCTGGTACCTGTGCTGAATACGACTGGTCACACGGTTATTGCCGCGAAGAAAGTACGCCGTTGCACCCGGCTACCCTGTATGGCGTAGCCAAAGATGCCGCCCGGCGTTTGGTAATGGCTGTTTGCGAACAATACCAAGTGCCTTGTGCTTGGGGTCGAGTTTTTCTGCCCTTTGGTGCCGGTGAAGCGCCCCAGCGCCTGATCCCCTCGCTGATTGCCACACTGCAAGGTCAACGCGCACCTTTTGGTATCAATGCACTTATCTACCGCGATTTTCTGCACGCCTCGGATGTGGCTGCAGGCCTCATCGCTTTGTTGCAGGCTACAGCATCAGGGGCATACAACATCAGTTCAGGCCAACCGGTGCAACTGGAAACCATAGTGCGCCATCTGGCAAAGTTACTGGATGCCGACCCCGAACCCATTTTGGCCCTGACCAGTGAGCGGCTTGGTGAACCCGCCTTGCTGGTGGGGGCACCCCAACGGCTGCACGCTTTGGGCTGGCACCCCGCACTAAGCCTAAAACAGGCGTTGAGCCAATTGCTAGGAGAAACCCTTTGACCCATACCCTCCCTACTTGCCCAGTGTGTGGGGCTCAGGCATTACAGCCCTTTCTGCACCGCAACGCCGTGCCGGTACACCAAAATCTGGTGGTGGACAACCCCCAAGCCGCCTGCTCCGTAGCCCGTGGCCTATTAGATTTTGCCGTTTGCAATGCTTGTGGCTTTGTTTGCAACCGGGCGTTTAATCTATCCTTATTGTCTTATGGCGAAGATTACGACAACACGCAAAGCTGCTCGGCCTATTTTGATGCCTATTTGGATGCGTTGGTGCACCATCTGGTAGAAAAGTGCGGCTTGCACGATTGCACGATTGTCGAAGTAGGTTGCGGCAAAGGCCAGTTCCTACGCAAGCTGGTGGACTACCCCGGAGCCAATAACCGGGGTTTCGGCTTTGACCCTAGCTATGTGGGGCCAGATATTCAATTGGATGGGCGCTTGCAGTTTCGCCGCTGCTACTACGACGACACTTGCACCGACGTTCGTGCCGATGCCGTCATCTGCCGCCACGTCATTGAGCATGTGCCCCAGCCGTTGGCACTATTGCGTTCCGTGCGCGCCGCGTTAGCACAGGCCCCGCAAGCCAAGGTGTTTTTTGAAACGCCTTGCGTGGAATGGATACTGCGCCATCGGGTAGTTTGGGATTTTTTCTATGAACATTGTTCTCTGTTCAGTGCGGCATCGTTACGCAGCGCCTTCGAGCAGGCAGGCTTTGCCGTCAACCGGGTCGATACCCTGTTCAACGGCCAATACCTGTGGCTAGAGGCCCAGCCCGATACAGGCCCTCTGTTGTCTATCCAAGCGCCGCCTGATACGGTTGCGCTGGCTTTAGCCTATGGCGCTGAAGAGCAACGCCTGCGCCAACTTTGGTTAGCGCGCTTACATTCGCTGCGCGCCCACGGCAAAATTGCCTTGTGGGGCGCTGGAGCCAAAGGGGCCACATTGGCCAATTTGCTCGATCCTGATGGCACACTCATCGACTGCGTGATAGACATCAACCCGCGCAAGCAGGGGCGCTACCTTCCGGGCACTGGCCACCCCATTGTCGCCCCGGCAGAGTTGCCACGGCGTGGGGTGCTGCAAGCCATCCTCATGAACCCCAACTACCGGCAAGAAAACCTACAACTGCTGGCCCAAGCCCATATTGCACTGGAACTCATCGACTGGAGCGAATCTTGAAACTCACCCTAGACACTAAAGCCCAAACCCTGACGGTGCAAGACACCGGCCAGCCAGAGACCCTGCCGCTGTATTCCAAACAAGCTTTTGAACTGTTGTCGCGGCATTGGGTGCGGGTAGGCTGGAATCAAAAGTACCAATACACTTTTAGCTGGATGGGTCGCCCGGTTATCCAGTTGCCCGAAGACATGTTGCGGATGCAAGAAGTGATTTTTAGCACCCAGCCCGATGTGATTATTGAAACTGGCGTAGCCCACGGTGGCTCCTTGATTTTTTACTCCAGCCTGTGCAAAGCAATGGAGCAGGGCCGGGTGATTGGTATCGACATCGAAATCCGTCCGCACAACCGCCAAGCCATTGAAGCCCACCCTCTAAGTGACCGCATCACCCTGATTGAAGGCAGTTCTACCGCCCCCGACATCGTGGCCCAAGTCAAGGCGCTGGTGCAACCGGGCGAGAAAGTGCTGGTGATTTTGGACTCCAACCACACTTATGCCCATGTTCTGGCCGAACTAGAGGCTTATGCCGATTTGGTCACGCCCGGCTCGTACATTGTGGCCACCGATGGCATCATGCAAGACTTGGCTGACGTGCCGCGTGGCACCCCCGGCTGGGTCACAGACAACCCCACCTGCGCCGCGCGCGATTTTGCCGCCCAGCACCCCGAATTTAAAATCGAGCAACCGCGCTGGCCTTTCAATGAGAGCGAACTTGACCAAAACATCACCCATTGGCCCGGTGCTTGGTTGCAACGCCTGTCCTCCTCTTAATTTGCTCCATCTGCACCATGCACCCTGTTTTTTGCATCACCCACCAGCCCAGTATCACCATTGACCTGGACCCCAACGCCACCGTGGTTTGGTTGGGGGCAGCAGGGCAAGCACCGCAGACCAAGCAAGCACTGTTGGATGTGCACCAAACCTGCCCCGATTTGATGGCTTGGCACCCATTTTTAACCGGTGCAGCAGGCACTTTTGCCATTCGGCGCTGGTTGCGCGACCAGCAAACAGAGTTTTCTGACTTTGACCTCATCACCCTGACGCAATACCGCAAATTTATTTCGCTACAAGCGTTTGGCCGCACCACCAACAGCTTTCCAACCATGCGCTTTATCAACCAAGCGGCGCAGGTACCCAGCTATGGCACATGGTTTTCTGAACCCGCGCAGTATTTCTCCATTGCCAGCCCGCGCAACATTGGCAACACCTTTCAGCAATACGCCCATGTGCACCAGGCCCCGGATTTTTTGCGCTACTTGGCCACAGCGGTAGAGTTGGAAGTCATTAGCGCGCAAGAATGCTTTGAACTCATTAACCATGCCACCATCATTCCCGGTGGCATTGAGGTGGGCACCTTTCCCATTAATATTTTTCTGGCCATCACAGAGCAGCTGGAGGCCGTATGCTTGCATTTTTTAGAGCACCACCGCCCCGTCAAACTCGATGCTTACCACCGCCGGGCGTTGGCTTTTTGCAATGAACGGCTGGGCAGCTACTTGCTGCAAAAAGTGCTGCATGAGATTTTTGACAACACCATCCCAGACAATATCGTCGGCTACATGCACACGGTAGATATTGGTGCCACAGAATACCGCGCCGGAACCTGAACCCATCTTTGCCCCACCGCCAGCATGAACACCTCCGCCAGCGGCAGCCGCTCTAAGCTGTCCCAAATTACGCAAAAGCTCAAAGCACAAATTGGCCCAGTCCTCGCCCAAGCGCGAACTGATGAAAAGCAGCGTGCTTATGCCAACTGGCTAGAAGATTTTCGTGCCAGCACCGCGCATTGCACGCCAGTGCCAGAGCAGTCCAGTTTGCACTTGAGCGTACTGCTGTGCTGCCCGCCTTCGACCGAAGCGGCTTTATTGGAGCGCACGCACCAAAGTTTGGCCGAGCAAACCCGCCCGGCAGACCGGGTAGAAATCATCCACGATGACCAAACCCCGTGGTGGCACCAGGCCCCAGCACAGGGCTGGACATTGCTGCTGCACGCCGGTGACACGCTAGAGCCACAGGCGTTGTTCATGCTAGAGCGCACCTTGGTGGACGAGGCCACGCCCGATACCGTACTGCTGTATTGCGACCACGACGACAACAGCGAGCCTGACGGCCAGCCGCAGCACCCCCGCCTCAAGCCTGCGCTCAATCTCGATTTACTGCGTAGCCTGCCCTATATGGGCCGGGCCTTGGTATTGCAAAACGCTTGGGGGCAGCGCCAACTGGGAGAGCAACAAGGTCTGCCAGACTTGGCAGATGCCTACCACTGTGCCTTGCAGGCCAGCGTGCTACCCGGTAAGGCCGTCTTGCATCTACCGCTGGTACTACTGCATTTATCGCCCACGGCAGACAGTTTATTAACCACCTCCTCTGAAATGTGGCAACGCCTAGCCCAAGTGCTAGAGCAACATTTGCAAGCCCAAGCGCCCGGTGCCCAAGTCATTGAAGGGCCGGGGCCGGGCACTTTTCATGTCATCTATCCGCTAGAGCAAACACCACTGGTCAGCATCATCATCCCCACCAAGGACTTGCTGCCCTTTCTTAGCCGCTGCATAGACTCGCTGCTGTCACAAACCGATTACCCCGCCTTTGAAATTTTGCTGGTCGATAACGATAGCCAAACCCCCGAGGCGCGCGAGTTTCTCTCGGGCCTGTCGGCCTTGGGCAGCGAGCAAATTCGGGTGCTTTCGGCACCAGGGCCGTTTAGTTTGGCACGGCTGAACAATTTGGCTGTGGCGCAAGCACGGGGCGAGTTTATCCTGCTGCTCAACAACGACACTGCCGTATTGCAAGCAGACTGGCTCAGCCAAATGCTACGCCACGGCCTGCGCGAGGGTATAGGTGCGGTGGGCGCACGGCTGCTCTATCCCGATGGCACCCTACAACACGCCGGTGTCGTGATGGGTTTGGGCGGCCCGGCGGACCATCCCTTGTTGGGGCTAGACAACAACGCGCCCGGCTATATGTTCCGCGCCCAAGTGGCGCAAAACTTCTCTGCCCTGGCTGGGGCTTGTTTGCTGGTACGCAAAGCCGTCTATGAGGCCGTGGGCGGCATGGACGAAGCCACCTTTGGTGTTTCTTATAGCAGCATGGACTTGTGCCTACGCATAGGCCAGAGTGGCCAGCGCATCGTTTGGACCCCCTTGGCCACCCTGCTGCACGAAAGTGGGGCCAGCCAAAAGGCCGAGCTTGAAAACATCAGTCCAGAAAAAAAATTACAGCGCTTTCAGCGTGAACAAGCCGCGATGTACCAGCGCTGGCCTGCCATCATCGCCAATGACCCGGCCTACAACCCCAACCTATCGTTGATTGGCACTGGCTACGAATTTGAGTCCAACCGCCTGTTGCGTTTTGACCATTTTCCGCAGCCACTGCAACACAAAATTGCCGCCTTTCATGCCGATGTGCAAGGCTGTGGCCAGTACCGCATCATTCAACCTATGCAGGCCATGTTAGAGGCTGGTTTGTGCCGAGGCGGCTCCTCTTTAGATATCTTTACCCCCAATTTGGCCCTACGCAGTGGCGCCGATGTATTGGTGTTTCAGCGCCCCAATACCGAAGTCATGCTGGGGCACCTCAAAGCCCTCACAGGGTTAAAAAATGTACGCAAAATCTATGAAGTGGATGACCAACTGAGCAAAGTGCCCGTAAAAAGCGCCCACTACGATTTGATGCCCAAAGACCTGCGCGGCAAGATGCTCAAAGCCATTGGCCTGTGCGACCGGCTGGTGGTCTCCACGGAGGCGCTGGCGCATGAGCTAGGCAGCTACAACGACGACGTGCGCGTGGTACACAACCGCTTGGCCCCAGCCATGTGGGGGGCCGTGCCACCCCAGCGCCCCAGCCAAGCGCAGCGCCGCGCAGGAAAAAAACCGCGCATTGGTTGGGCCGGTGGCATCAGCCACCAAGGCGACTTGGAAATGGTGGCCGCTGTCATCAAAGACTTGGCTGACCAAGTAGACTGGGTTTTTATGGGCATGTGCCCGGATAACATCCGCCCCTACATCCAAGAGTTTGTGCCCGGCGTGCCCACGCTGGAATATCCAGCTAAACTTATGGCTCTTAGCCAAGATTGGGATTTGGCCATTGCTCCCGTAGAAAGCAACGCTTTTAACGATTGCAAATCCAACCTCAAGCTACTGGAATACGGCTGGTGTGGTGTGCCCGTGCTATGTTCTGACGTTACGCCCTACCAAGGCAATTTGCCAGCTACGCGGGTTAAAAATCGCTATAAAGACTGGCGTGATGCCATCTTAGAGCGGGTGTCCGATTTGGCCGCTTGCCAGCGTGATGGTGCTGCGCTACAAGCGCAAGTAGCCCGCGATTGGACACTCACTGGCCAGAACCTGCAAAGTTGGTACGAGGCTTGGACGGGACAATAAACCCAGATTTAGCCCGGTTTTTGCCGCAACAGTGTGCCTCAGAAGTCAAGCGCTTCCGGTACATTAACAACCATCAGCGCTTGATGCTGCCCTGATCTTCTTCTGATCGCCCCTGTCACAGCCACCTTTCATTCAGCATGCCCATCATCATTGGTTACCTTGTCAGCTTGGTCTGCGTCTTTGGTGTGTTCATTCTGCACGGCGGCAATATTGGCGTGGTGCTCAAGGCACTACCCTTTGAAATGGCCACCATTGGCGGCGCAGCCTTAGGTGCCTTCGTCATCAACAACCAGCCCAAGGTACTCAAGGCCACCATGAAAGGCTTGGGGGGGCTGTTTAAGGGCTCCAAATACACCAAAGCACGCTACCTAGAGCTGATGGCCATGCTCTACGAGATTTTGCAAAAAGCGCGCAAAGAAGGTTTGATGGCGATTGAAGGCGATGTCGAAGCCCCGCACGAATCGGAACTGTTCAAAAAATTTCCCAATGTGGGCACTGACCACCACGTCGTCGAATTCACCACCGATTACTTGCGTATGATGGTCTCAGGCAACCTCAATGCCCACGAAATCGAGGCCCTGATGGACAACGAAATCGAAACCCACCACCAAGAGGCCCATGCCCCAGTGGCAGCAATGGCCCGGCTGGCCGGTGGCCTGCCGGCCTTTGGTATCGTGGCGGCGGTGTTGGGTGTGGTCAACACCATGGGCTCAGTGGGCCAGCCGCCAGCGGTGTTGGGCGGCATGGTGGGTTCAGCCTTGGTGGGTACGTTTTTGGGTATTTTGTTGGCCTATGCGTTTGTGGAGCCGCTGGGCGGCCTGATGGAACAAAAAGCCGATGATGCCGCCAAAGAACTGCTGTGCATCAAATGCACGCTGCTGGCCAGTATGCAAGGCTACAACCCGGCCACAGCGATTGAGTTTGGCCGTAAGGTATTGTTCTCTACCGAGCGCCCCACCTTCCTAGAGCTGGAAGAATACGTGCGTAAGAAGTAAGCCACACCATGGCCACCGAAAAAAAACTCCAACCCATCATCGTCAAGCGCGTCAAAAAGGGCGGCCATGCCGTGCATGGCGGCGCTTGGAAGATTGCCTACGCCGACTTTATGACGGCCATGATGGCCTTCTTCTTGCTGATGTGGCTGTTGGGGTCCACCGCGCAAGGGCAGTTGCAAGGCATTGCCGATTATTTCAATTCGCCGCTCAAAGTAGCGATGGCGGGCGGCGATGGTGCAGGCAACAGCACCAGTATTTTGCCCGGTGGTGGCAATGATTTGGCCAAAGTGCATGGCCAAGTCAAGCGCTCCGATGCCCAAGATAAAACCGAGCTGGCCAAAGCCCAGCAAGCACAGCAAGATGCCCAGCGCATCAAATCGCTGCGCGCCAAAATTGATGCCATCATCACGCAAAATGCACGCCTGAACGAGTACAAATCGCAAATTCGCATTGACGTGACCCCCGATGGCCTGCAAATTCAAATTGTCGATGACCAAAACCGCCCGATGTTCGACAGCGGCAGCGCCTTGGTCAAACCCTATATGCGCGACATTTTGCAAGCCATTGGTGCTTCGCTGGCCGATGTCGAAAGCCGCATTAGTTTGGCCGGTCATACCGATGCGGTACCCTATGGTGCCGGCCAGCGTGGCTACAGTAATTGGGAGCTTTCGGCAGACCGGGCCAATGCCTCGCGCCGCGAGCTGGTCAGTGCGGGCATGCCCGACGATAAACTGGCGCGGGTGGTCGGTCTGGCCAGCAGCGATTTACTGCAACCCGATGACCCACGCGCACCATCCAACCGACGTATTACCATCACGGTCTTAACACGCGAAGCGGAGGAAAGATTGCTCAGTAAAAGCGCATTGATTCTTCCCGAAGCCCCATTGCCCAATGAAAAGCAGGAAAATACCCCCGCTAGTAGTGCCAGTCCATAGATTGGTACTATCGATTACGCTTCTTATGACAACACATACTGCAATCCCGACCGAAAGGGTCCCACGTGTCTGACCTTCGCTTTCTGATCGTTGACGACTTCTCTACGATGCGTCGCATCGTCCGCAACCTGCTCAAGGAAAGCGGCTTTTCTGACGCCGATGAAGCCGAAGATGGTGTAGCGGCACTGCACAAACTGCGCTCAAGCAAGTTTGACTTTGTCGTCACCGACATCAACATGCCCAACATGAATGGCTTTCAGCTGCTGGCCGAAGTCAAGGCCGACGAAAAACTCAAGCACCTGCCCGTGCTGATGGTGACTGCCGAAGCCCGCAAAGAAGACATTGTGGCCGCTGCCCAAGCTGGTGCGGCGGGCTACATTGTTAAACCCTTTACCAAGGCCACACTGGAAGAAAAGGTCAATTTGATTATCAAGAAGCAGGGGCTGTAAGCCATCGCTATGGACACCAGCAACACTCCCCCTGCGGCCAGCCCTGCGGCTGTTGATGTGCACCAGCGCATTGGTATCCTGACACGTCAGTTACACGATTCGCTCAATGAGCTGGGCTATGCCAAAAAGCTACGCAGCAGCATGAGCGAATTGCCCGATGCCCAAAGCCGTCTGTCGTACATCGCACGGCTAACCGGCGAGGCCGCAGAGAAAGTGCTAGGGCGTGTAGAACAGGCCAAAGCACAAAACGATTTGCTGGCCGAAGAAACCCGACGCGTCACGGCAGCCTTGGTCAAAGACCCAGTAGCTGCCGTGGCCAAGGGCGAAATTATGAATTTTCTCAACGATGTTGAGAAAATCTCACGCACCTCGGATGAGCACCTGACCGAAATCATGATGGCGCAAGACTTTCATGACCTGACCGGTCAAGTCATTGCCCGTGTGGTGTCTTTGGCAGCCACCATCGAAGAACAATTGCTGCAATTGGTACTCGATACAGCACCGCCCGGAGTGGTACCCCCTATGCCGGTAGAGCCAACACACGAGCATTTGGCTGGGCCAGTGGTGGACCCAGAAAACACGCCCGATGTGGTTACCGACCAATCCGAGGTGGATGACTTGTTAGCCAGCTTAGGTTTTTAACCCGCGCTTTACTGCCTTTACAGCCCGAATAAGCGGGGCCAGTGGCCTCCTTATCGGGCTTTAGCTTTGGCGGTTGCTGACGACAATGGCGTGACTTACCCTGTCATGCCATCATGGAATCGAGCCAAGACCGCAACCTTCCCGCGACCGAGCGCAAGCTCCAGAAGGCCCGCACCGACGGGCAGGCGGCGCGTTCGCGCGATTTATCGCATTTGGCCATTTTGGGCATGGGCGCTGCCAGCATGTTGGTATTGGCACCGATGCTGATGGAGCGGATGCAACTGGAGATGAGCCACCAGTTTGTGTTTGATGCCACTACGGTACGTACGCCAGCACAAATGCTAGAGCGGCTACAACAGATGGTGATTGTGGGCGTGGTCGCCAGCATCGTTTTTTCCTTATTGACCAGTGCTGCAGCCTTGCTCAGCGCCGTGGCCTCTGGCGGCTGGGTTTGGAGCTTTAAGCCCATTACGCCGCAATTTAACCGGCTCAATCCCATTTCTGGGGTAGGCAATCTGTTTTCTAAACAACAGATGACCAACGTTGCCAAGATGGTGCTGATGACCGCCATTCTCACCTTTGTCGCCTGGAAATACATGGGCAACAGCATTGAAGAGATGGCAGCCCTGATTTTGCAGCCCTCGGCAGACTCTATCGGCTATGTAGCGCGTTGGTTGACGGGTGGCATGTCTATGCTGCTGCTGGTGGTGTTTTTAACGGCCATGATTGACGTGCCGCTGCAAGCCTTCTTCTTCAAAGACCGGCTGAAGATGTCGCACCAAGAAGTCAAGCAAGAGCATAAAGAATCCGACGGTAGCCCCGAAATCAAAGCGCGCCAGCGCCAGCGCCAGCGCGAGATTGCCGATGGTGCCAGCGTGGGTGCCGTGCCCAAGGCTGATTTTGTGGTGATGAACCCCACCCACTATGCCGTGGCCTTGAAGTACGACAGCAGCATGATGGCCCCACAAGTGATTTCTAAGGGCACCGATTTGATTGCCATGACGATTCGTGATGTTGCCAAATCGCACAGCATTCCGGTGCTGCAATCGCCCATGTTGGCGCGCGCACTGTATGCCCATGCCGAGATAGACCAACCCATTCCGCACACCCTCTACACCGCTGTGGCGCAGGTGCTGGCCTATGTGTATCGCCTCAAAGCTGCCCTGCGCGGCGAAGGCCCGATGCCCGACGAGCTGCCCGAACTGCCGGTGCCCCCCGAACTTGATCCGCTGAACCGTAAAGCCCAGCAAGGAGCGACCCCATGAGCCTTTCTGTGAATTCTGCCCGCCAATGGGCGGGCAACAGTGCCGCCGCCGCCCAAGGCATGGCTGCCCCGCTGTTGGTGGTGGCCATTTTGGCGCTGATGGTGCTACCCATTCCGGCTTGGATGTTGGACATATTTTTTACCATCAACATTGCCGTAGCGCTGATGGTGATGATGGTGGCGGCCTATATGCGAAAGCCACTGGACTTTGCCGCCTTTCCGTCGGTGCTGCTGCTGTCCACCCTAATGCGCCTGTCGCTCAACGTGGCCTCGACGCGCGTGGTGCTGCTAGAGGGCCACACCGGCCCCGGCGCTGCTGGTGCGGTGATTGAAGCCTTTGGCCACTTTTTGATTGGTGGCAATTTTGCCGTCGGTTTGATTGTGTTTTCAATTTTGGTGGTGATTAACTTTATTGTGATTACCAAAGGTGCCGAGCGCATTGCCGAAGTGTCCGCTCGCTTTACCTTAGATGCCATGCCCGGCAAGCAAATGGCGGTCGATGCTGACCTGAATGCTGGCCTGATTGACGAAAAAGAAGCCAAGCGCCGCCGCGCCGAAGTGGGCGAAGAAGCCAACTTTTTTGGCTCGATGGATGGTGCCTCTAAGTTTGTACGCGGCGATGCCGTGGCTGGCATCTTGATTTTGCTCATCAACATCATTGGCGGTTTTGCCATTGGTATGTTGCAGCATGGCCTGTCGGCTAGCAAGGCGGCAGATACCTACATTTTGATGGCCGTGGGTGATGCGCTGGTGGCACAAATTCCGGGTTTGTTGATTTCGGTAGCCGCAGCGATGGTGATTTCGCGCGTGGGCAAAGACTCGGACATGGGCCAGCAAATTGTGCACCAGATGTTTACCTCGCCGCGCGTGCTGGGCATTACGGCGGGCATTTTGATTTTGCTGGGTCTGATTCCCGGTATGCCGCACATGGTGTTCTTGGGCGTGGGTTCGGCAATGGGCTATTGGGCTTGGGTACTGCTGCAACGCTCTAAAGTGCCACCACCGTCTGAAGCGCCTGCGGCTGTAGCCACACCAGCAGAAACCGATGCCACTTGGGATGATTTGCAACCCGTCGATTTGCTCGGCCTAGAACTGGGTTACCGCCTGATTGCACTGGTGGACAAATCACGCCAAGGCGACCTGCTCACGCGCATCAAGGGTGTGCGGCGCAAGTTTGCCCAAGAGGTAGGCTTTTTACCGCCGCCAGTGCATGTGCGTGACAACCTCGAACTCAAGCCCAGCGCTTACCGCCTGACCCTGCGCGGCGTGGTGGTGGGCGAGGGCGAAGCCTTCCCCGGTATGTTCTTGGCCATCAACCCCGGCGGCATCACCACACCGCTGATTGGCACCCCCACTACTGACCCCGCTTTTGGCTTACCCGCGCACTGGATAGACGAGCAGCAAAAGGAAGCGGCACAAATGGCCGGTTTTACTGTGGTTGATTCGGAAACCGTGATGGCGACGCATTTGTCACACTTGATGCAAGTTCAAGCCGCCAAATTGCTCAGTCGCACCGAGACGCAGCAGTTGGTGGAACATGTTGCCAAGCTGGCCCCCAAATTGATAGAAGAGGTGATCCCGAAAATGGTTTCGATCACAACGTTCCAAAAGGTGTTGCAATTGTTGCTCGAAGAATCGGTGCATATCCGCGACATCCGCACCATCATCGAAACGCTGGCCGAACACGCCGGTAGCATCAGTGATCCGCAAGAGTTGGCGCGTCGGGTACGTATTGCCCTATCGCCCGCTATCGTGCAGCAAATTTACGGCCCCACACGCGAGTTGAGCGTGATTGCCATCGAGCCCGGCCTAGAGCGCCTGTTGGTGCAAGCCTTGGGCAATGCCAACGGCCCCTCTTTAGACCCCGGCGTGGCTGACATCCTGACGCAGCGTGCGGCAGAAATTGCCCTCAAGCAAGAAGAAATCGGTTTGCCCGCCTGCCTGTTGGTGCCCGACACCATCCGCAGCGCTATTTCCCGTTTGGTACGGCGCGTGGCCCCACGCCTACAAGTGCTGGCACACAGCGAAATCCCTGAAACCCACACCATTCGTATTGGGCCCATTCTCAAAGGAGCATCGGCATGAACATCAAACGCTTTTACGCAGCTACGGCACGCGAAGCACTGGCCAAGGCGCGCATGACCTTTGGGGACGGCACGGTCATTTTGTCCAACCGCACCACCCCCGACGGAGTGGAAGTGGTAGCCACGGCAGAAGAGTCTTTAACCTCGCTAGAGCAGCAAGCCACTGAACCGGCAGAGTCGCCACGCGCAGCTCCTGCTGCAAACCCCGCCTTTAGGCCAGTGCCCCCGGTGCGCTCTGCGGCCCCTATGGCACAACAACAAGCTCCAGCAGCGCACGAGCCGATGCTAGAGCGCAACCCGGTACATGAAGACACCGAGCAACTGGCCATGAGCACCCTGTCTTTCCAAGACTATGTGCGCGAACGCATGTTGCGCCGCCGCCACGAGGCACTGCAAGGCAATGAGAGCGCTTTAGAGGACAACGACGAGATGCCAGCGCCAATGGCTGCACGCCGCCCCGAGCCAGCCCCAGTACGCAACACCCCCCCCGCTTACGAAGCACGCAACAGCGCCCCAGCCATGCCAGCGCCACCGGCAGCGGCTACGCCTTTTTATCCGCCTGCTTTTGATGCTGTGGCACCTGAACCCGTGCCATTGGCCCGCGTTGCCCAGCCGATTGCCACCCGGCGCAGCACCGAGCCAAGCGCCCCAGCCAAAGTGGCCCCAGCGCCGATGCGCCAAGAAGGCGTGATGGCCGAGCTGCAATCCATGAAGGATTTGATTGAAGAGCGCTTCAACACCCTGTCGTGGTTGGGCCAAGCCAAGCAAAACCCCATCCAATCCAATTTGATGCTCAAGCTGATTGGTGCCGGTTACTCGCCCACCTTGGCGCGTGCCGTGCTAGAGCGCTTACCCGAAAACTTTAATGCGGGCGATGCCGTGCGTTGGTTGATGGAAGTGCTAGAGCGCAACCTGAAAACCGATGCTGAAACCGAAAGTTTGCCCCAAGAAGGCGGCATCTACGCCTTGGTCGGCACCACCGGCGTGGGTAAAACCACCACCAGCGCCAAACTGGCCGCCCAATGCGCGCGCATGTACGGTGCCGCCAGTGTCGGCCTGATTACCCTAGACACCTACCGCATTGGTGCCCATGAACAGTTGCGCTCTTATGGCCGTATGCTGGGCGTGGTGGCCCACTTGGCACATGACCAAGCCGCGCTGCAAGACTTGCTCGGCCTGCTCAGTGGCAAAAAATTGGTGCTGATTGACACCACCGGCGTAGCCGCCCGTGACCCGCGCAAGCGCGACATGCTTGATGTGCTGGATTTGCCCGACATCAAGCGCCTGCTGGTGGTCAATGCCAGTAGCCACGGCGATACCTTGGACGATGTGTTTGCCTCGTTCAAGAGCCGGGGGCCACAACAGGCCATCTTGTCTAAGGTGGATGAGGCCGTCAAACTCGGCCCGCCACTGGATGCCCTGATTCGCAACCGCATGGTGTTGCGCGGCGTAACCAACGGCCAGCGCGTGCCCGAAGACTGGGAAGCCGCCGATGCCAAGAAACTGGTGGCTTTGTCGATGCGCGCCACCAACCGCTCGGCCTTTGAGCCGAAAGTCACCGACCTCAACTTCTTCTTTACCCGGCCTACCGCCTCGTTTGCCCAAGAAGGAATGGCCGGCCATGCTTGACACCCATTTCCACCAAGGTATGGGTTTGCAATGCCAGCAGCCCCAAGACGAATTGCGTCTGCTGGTAGTTACCAGCCAAGACGATGGCGGTAAAACGCTATCTACCCTGTGGCAACTGTGTGGCCACTTGCAACGGCTAGGCTACCCGGTCGTGGTGCTCGATGCCACCGCTATCGAGACCGAACGCGCGCCTGGTTTGTTGCAACTGCTCACCCATGCGCCTTGGGCCGATGCCAGCGCACACGGTATTCATGCTGATGCCTCGGCCTTGGCGGTAGTGCCAGCCGCGTTAGGGATGCTTACCTTGGCCAACACTGCCCAACGCAAAGGCGAAACGGCACAAACCTTGGCCCAATTAGAGCCAATTTTTCGGCGCTACGCCGTGGTAGTGCTCTATGCTCCGATTGAGTTAATGAGCACCCCACTATTGGCAGGCAGCAACACCATCCCGTTGTTGATTACCAAACCCGGAAAAAATGCCCTGATGGAGTGCTACCGTCAAATCAAACACTTGGCTTTGCATGCCAACCTGCCCAGCATGGTGGCCTACCTCAGCCCGCACGCCAGTGGCAAAAAAGCCGAGCAAGCGCGCGGCAGCCTAGAAGCGCTAGAGCGCTGCGTGGCACACCATTTAGGCCAACGCTTGCGCGGCACCCTGCTGCCAGAAAACAGCGCTGCCGATATGCAGCGCTTGGCCCTGTTGCTGCTCGACAGCGCCAGCACCATCGGCACACCCAGTGCGCTGGCTTGGCATAGCGGTCAATGGGCCACCCATTCGGCGGCATCGCACCTATTCCAAAGCCACTGACCGTGACCCGCAGTGATGTACACCGCCAAAGGCCAGCTTGACCGCGACGCCCTGATTCGCCAATACCTGCCTTTGGTGCGGCGTCTGGCCAGCCACATGCTGGCCAAGCTGCCGCCCAATGTAGAGCTGGATGATTTGGTACAGGTGGGCATGATTGGCCTGACCGAGGCACTCTCGCGCTACGAAGCCAGCCAAGGCGTGCAATTTGAAACTTTTGCCACCCAGCGCATCCGTGGGGCCATGCTCGATGAGCTACGCAACGGCGATTGGATGTCGCGCAGCTCGCGCAAGGGCCAAAAAGACATTGAACGGGCGATACACCGGCTAGAGCAAACCTTGGGCCGCGCGCCACTGGAATCAGAAATAGCGCAGGAGATGGGCATGGAACTGCAAGAATACCAACAACTACTGGGCAAAGTGCGTGGCACCCAGTTGCTTTACCTAGAAGACCTGAGCCGAGGCAGTGCTAGCGACAGCGATGATTTTTTAGACCGCTACTTGGTTGACCAGCAAGCCGACCCCGCTAGCCTGTTGCGTAGCCAGCGCCTGCGCGGTGCTTTGGTACAAGCCATTGAACAATTGCCCGAGCGCGAGCAGCAAATGATGGGCATGTACTACGAGCACGACATGAATCTGAAAGAGATTGCCGCCGTGCTGGGGGTAACCGAATCGCGCATTTGCCAATTGCACAGCCAGGCCATTGCCCGCCTACGCGCCAAAATGCGCGCCCACTAAAAAACGACCTCAACCGGCTGCGCTGTAAATACGTGCGGCTCCAGTAGTGGCCGGGCCATAGGTGTGTGTAGGATGGGCTGGGGGCAACAACACCGCTGCTTGCCTATCGGCCAGTGCCGCCAAACGCGCCAAACTATCGCGCTGCAATGACAAGGTGGTATGAATTTGCCGGATGCGCTCTTCTAGCCCTTGGGTGACTGCTGCCACCTGCAAGCCCTCTAGCGCCTTAATAAAATCTACCGACACCTGCCGCATACGCTCGCTACAATTTTGCAATGCCTGCGGGTCTGCGGCCAACAGGGCGGCGGATAAGGCTTGCAATTGCAACTCTACCGTCTGCAAAGCCTGTTCAAGAAGGATAGGAGAAGAAGCAGTCATCAGGTTGCGCGTGAAACCTCGGCATTCATGCCGGGGAGGCAGAGCGCGGAACGCATCGCGTTCCTTGCTTTGGGCCGGTACCTGCTCACGTCCATTCAATAGCCCAGTTGACACAAATTAGTGCAAGGCTTTTCACCTCTGCTGGGCCTTGCGGCTCTGCCCGTAAGGGCCTAGTGACGCGCACCTTGCGGTGCGGCTCCCCTCGACCATGTTGCGTACCGGCTTACCCTTGCGGGTGGTTCCAATCCGTTTCGTGCTTACCCTGTCGCTTGTCTGCAACCAGAACTTTCAGAGCTTGGGACTGAGGAAGCATCCCAAGGTGAGTCTTCGCACCTGTACACAACGTAGCGCCCGCTCTACTCGGCAATGAAGCCCGGATTAAGGCATCCGGGGCGCTGGGTCTGGTCAACCCGAACTTGTAAAGCTTTCACCTCCCAAGCTCCAACCTTCAGGTCGGGGTAGTTGACGGCAGTAGGGTATTAAGAAAGAGAAAGAGATAAAAAACAACACCGGGCGGACACAGCAGCCCGGCCCTTAGCCGTCACGCGCTGGCAACAGGGCCAGCGTATCTTGGGCATCAGACAACAGCCGGTCGGCAATCGCCCCGGCATTGATTTGAAACGTGCCATCGGCAATGGCCGCACGCATCGCTTTAACCCGCTCAGCGTCAAACTCGGTGGCGGCACGCCCAGCAAACTCTAACTCGCGGGCACCACGCGACAGGCTGACCGTGGCTGGCATACCCGCCGTTTGCGCTGCTGCTGCGCCTTTGGCCACCCCTTCGGCCACCGGCGCTGCACGCGCCTGTGCCACGGCACTGGGCAACTCCGCTTGATGTCCTATCTTCATGTTTTTTTCTCCACAGGCCCCCTGCCATTGCTGGGGCATTAGTGCAGCTGTTATCGGCGCATGGGGCCGATACTTTAGCCAGCTGGGCACTGAGGGGCACAAAATGGGTACAAAACAGCAGCGGCTCAAAATTGCGTCTCAACCATGCCCTCTGCATTCACGGTGCCGGTAATGATTTTGCCATTGGGCATACGCACGCGCACCGAATCCCCGGCTCCGCCCGGTGTCATGGCTTGGCCGCTGCCACTGATGGCAAAACCACCCCCTTGTGACACTACGCGCACTTGCGCCCCGGCCTGAAACAAGCGTGGTGCACGCACCATAGATTGGCGCAGCGCTTGCCCGGCCCCTAAAGAGCGCGCTGCCACCTTGCCCACCCATTGTTCTGGGTCAGCCAGCACGCTATCGGCAGCGGCGGCCCAATCGACTTCAGCGGGCATGGCATCGTTGGCCGACAAGGTGGCTCCCATTGCTACAGGGCCGGTCAGCGCCCAAGCCGGGCCATAGGCTTTGATGGTGATGGGTAAAAATACATTCCAGCGGCTGGGGCCCACCGCACAGCGCAGCCCCAAACGGCTACGCCCCCATAAGCGGGTGCCGGTGGGTAAATAAGGCTCTATGCGCTCACAAGGGGCCAAGCGCAGGCGCGGGTCTAGCTGGCCCACTTCCACTTCCATACGCAAGGCTGCTGTCACGCCAGTGCTGGCTTGGCTATTGCGCTGCAAGGTTTGCTCTACCCACTGGCGCATGGTCTCTTCGATGCTGCCCGGTACTTGCGCGTGGGCCAACGACAGCGCACCGCCGCACAGCCAAACACAGCACAGCCAGCGGCGCACCCCAGCGGATACCAACGAAACAAGCATGGGCCATCTACCTTCCTGAAATTTCTCTGCTGCTACGAAGTACCACTATCGCTGTTTTGCCAAGGTGCAATCGCTCAAACTGCCCAAACAAACCCGCTTTCTTTGCAGCTTTATCGCCGGGCGCTCTTTTCATAATTGCTGCACGCCCAAGCCCCTTTTGCGTGGCAGTGGCGCACCAAGCAAACCACAGCAAAACGCACATATTAAAACGGTAACGGCAAAGGGGTCCGCCATGATTAACAAACTGACTGGGCAACTGGAATTTCAGGGCAACGCACTGCTGCTGCGCGCCGAGCGCCAGCGCACCATTGCCAGCAACATTGCCAATGCCGACACCCCCGGTTACGTGGGCCGTGATTTTGATTTTGCCAGTGCCTTGCAAGAGTCTTTGCGCTCGGGCAAGGTTTTGGGCCAGCAATCCCCAGTGCCCAAAGCGCCGGTACACCACAGCGCCCATGTGGCTCTGCCCACGGTGCAAATTGGCCAACCACGCATCGGCCCAGACCCTACCGCCTTGGGCTACACCGTACAAACCCAGCCCAGTGTGGACAACAACACCGTGGATTTGGACCGCGAACGCGCCAATTTTGTCGATAACTCGGTGCGTTACGAGGCCACGCTGCGCTTTATCAATGGCAGCTCCAAAACCCTGCTCAGCGCCATCCAAGGCCAGTGAACTGGATAAAGGATTTCTCGTATGTCGATGTTCTCGATTTTTAACGTCTCGGGCAGTGCCATCAGCGCCCAATCGCAACGCCTGAACGTGGTGGCCAGTAACTTGGCCAACGTCGATGCCGTAGCTGGCCCCGATGGCCAAGCCTACAGGGCGCGCCAAGTGGTGTTTCAAACTGCACCGATGGGGCCAGACAGCTCGGCGGGGGTGCGCGTCAAGGCCATCGAAGAAAGCAATGCCCCCGGCAAGCGCATCCACGACCCCAACCACCCACTGGCCGATGCCGAAGGTTATGTGAACCACTCTAACGTCAATGCCGTAGAAGAGATGGTGAACATGATTTCGGCCTCGCGCTCGTACCAGAACAACGTCGAAGTCATGAACACAGCCAAATCGCTGCTGCTCAAAACCTTGCAAATGGGCCAGTAAGCCCGGCCACCTCGTCTGAAGAAAGCGCCCCGCCATGAGCACCACCATCAACTCGACCACGGCCAACACAGCGGCCAACGGTGTCGGCAGCACCAGCAGCATCAACGTCAACAGCGCCGATGCCCAACAAGACCGCTTCTTAAAGCTGCTGGTAGCGCAAATGAACAACCAAGACCCAATGAACCCATTGGACAACGCGCAGATGACCTCGCAAATCGCGCAAATTAATACGGTGACCGGCATCGAAAAACTCAATACCACGGTAGAGAGTTTGGCCAGCCACTTTGCCAGCCAACAACTGATGCAAGGCACCGCACTGGTAGGACGCAAAGTATTGGTAGAAGGCAACCAGCTGGCGCTGGACAACGAATCGAAACAGGCCTATGGCGCGCTGGATTTGGCCGGCTCAGCCACTAGCGTCAAGGTGCAGGTGTTAGATGCCAGCAACAAGGAAGTGGGCACCCTGGAATTGGGCGCTTTGCCCGCAGGCCAGCACAACTTTAGCTGGAACGCTTCGGGCTACAAAGGTGAAGGTGCGCTGCGCTTTAAGGTATTGGCCACCAATGGCGAGACGGCTGTGGGTAGCACGGCACTCAACCTCGATCAAGTTTCTGCTGTCAGTTTAAGCAACGGGGCCTTGCAATTAGAGCTAGCCCGAGGTGGCAGCACCACGCAATCGGCAGTCAAAGCGATTCTTTAATTTCGTCGGCCTCGTCAAGGTTATAGGAGCACATCATGGGTTTTCAACAAGGTCTTTCGGGCCTGAATGCCGCCAGCCGCAATCTGGACGTTATTGGCAACAATATCGCCAATTCCAACACCACCGGCTTTAAAAGCTCACGCGCTGAGTTTGGAGACATGGTCGCTTCGGCCATGGGCGTAGCCAGTGGGCAAAACAACGGCATGGGGGTAGAAGTAGTGGGCGTGGCCCAGCAGTTCACCCAAGGCAATATCACGGCCACCGGCAACAGCATGGATTTGGCCATCAACGGCAATGGCTTTTTTAAGGTCAAGCTGCCCAGTGGCCAAGATGCCTACACCCGTGCGGGTAATTTTCAGTTAGACAAAAATGGGGATGTGCGTACCAATGGGGGGGCGCAGGTGATGGGTTTTGAAGTCGATCCAGCCACTGGTATTGCAGGTGTCAACACCGTGCCTTTGAGTTTTCCGTTGGGGGCACCGATTGACCCTAAAGAAACTACCAAAATTACTGCAACTTTCAATTTAGATGCCCGTGCTAAAGATGCAGCTGGTATCCCGGCCATCCCAGCAGAAGATACAGACGACGGCGTAGCAGTGCCCGCCGTACCGCCCACACCCCGTTCTACCTATGGCACCTCCATCGACGTGTACGACAGTGAAGGCGTAGCCACCCAAGTAGAGCTGTATTTTGTAAAAACGTCTGAACCCAATACTTGGGATGTTTATACCTCATTGGCTGCAGATGCTGAACCCCTTGACACGCAAATTGTTTTTGATAACAACGGAAAAATAATTGAACCAGCAGCAGAAGAACCCGATACTGGTATTGGTTTTCGGTTGGCAGAAATTGTTCCTAACAACCCCAACTTGGCCGAAGATGTCACCATCAACGGCACTGCCGAGCCTCCAGGTGTCTTTCTGAGCCTAGACAAAGTTACCCAGTTTGGTAACAAATTTGCCATCTCTGACCTAAAACAAGACGGCTACACCGCCGGCAACCTGACTAGCATCAACGTCGGTAATGATGGCTCCATTGTTGCCAGTTACTCCAACGGTGTCACCCGCAAGGAAGCCCAAGTGGCCTTGGCCAGCTTTCGCAATCCACAGGGTTTAACACCGGTTGGTGGCAATAACTGGGTAGAGACGATTGAATCGGGAGTTTCCATGTTGGGCAAGCCTGGTGATGGCAATTTTGGCACCCTGCGCTCAGGTGCCCTAGAAGACTCCAATGTCGATTTAACCGCCGAGCTGGTGGGCATGATGACCGCCCAGCGCAGCTACCAAGCCAACGCCCAAACCATTAAAACGCAAGACCAGGTGTTGTCCACCATCGTCAACCTGCGTTAATCGCCTTAGCCCGCCTGCCCTGAACCCAGAGAAACGCCATGGACCGCATCATTTACACCTCCATGACCGGCGCCAACGCTGCCGCCCACCGGCAGGCGGTGCTGTCGCACAACTTGGCCAACGTCTCTACCCAAGGCTTTCGGGCCGAAATGTCCACCTTTCGCTCGGTGCCCATCCAAGGCGAAGGCTCGGGCACGCGCGTGTTTGCACTAGAGGCCACCTCAGGCCATGTGCAAACCCCCGGCCCCGTACAACGCACCGGGCGTAATTTAGACGCCATGGCTGTGGGCAATGCGTGGTTTGCCGTGCAAGGCTTGGATGGCACCGAAGCCTATACGCGCAACGGTAGCTTTGAAGTGACGCCCACCGGGCAATTGGTGACCAGCACGGGGCTGACCGTATTGTCCGACGGTGGCGGCCCGATTGACGTGCCCCAAGGGGCCGAAGTATCGCTAGGCTCGGACGGCACCCTGACCGCCAAAACCGGCAACCAGCCCCCCGCTGCCATTGGCCGTATCAAGCTAGCTACCCCAGCCGCCGAAGACCCGTTGCAACGTGGCAACGATGGCCTGTTCCGGCCCGCCTCGGGCAACCCCTTGCCCAATGATGCCAACGCGCGTCTGCTGGCCGGGGCCACCGAAGGCTCTAACGTCAACGCAGTGGAAAGCATGGTCGGCTTGATTGCCGCCTCGCGCCAGTTTGAGCAACAAATGCGCTTGCTGCAAACCGCCGAAACCAACGACAAAACCGCCAGCCAACTGCTCAACATCAACGGCTAAAAGGAAACTGCCATGATTAACTCCCTGTGGATTGCCAAGACTGGCATGGAAGCCCAGCAGACCCAGCTGGATGTCATTTCGCACAACCTGGCCAACGTCTCGACCACCGGCTTCAAGCGCAACAATGCGGTGTTTGAAGACCTGATTTACCAAAATCTGCGCCAAGTGGGTGCCAACACCACCGAGCAAAACCAGTTGCCTACCGGCCTGCACTTAGGTTTGGGGGTACGCACGGTGGCCACCAGCCGCAACTTTACCCAAGGCAGCCTGCAACAATCGAACAACGCCTTGGATGTGGCCATCAACGGCAACGGCTTTTTTAGCGTCACCATGCCCGATGGCACCTTGGGCTATACCCGCGATGGCTCCTTTCAATTGGATGCCCAAGGGCGCTTGGTCACCTCCAGCGGCCTGCCGGTGGCCAATGGCATCACCATTCCTCCCGGCACCACCAGCATCACCATTGATGCCACGGGCCAAGTGTCGGCCTTGTTGCCGGGCAACCCAGCACCCCAGCCGATGGGCCAATTGGCCATGTCCAGCTTTATCAACCCAGCCGGGCTAGAGCCGCTGGGACAAAACCTGTTCCGTGAATCAGCTGCTTCGGGCCAACCACAAGAGGGCCAACCCGGCACCAACGGCTTGGGCGTGGTCAAACAAGGTTACCTAGAAACCTCCAATGTGAATGTGGTGCAAGAGCTGGTAACCATGATTCAAACCCAGCGTGCCTACGAAATGAACTCTAAGGCCATCTCCACTTCCGACCAGATGCTGGCCAAGCTCAACCAACTCTAAGGACACTGCCATGCGCCACACTGCCATCACCCTGTCCGGTAGCGCGCTGGCGCTGTTACTTACCGGTTGCGCCAGCCTGTCGCCACCGCCACCCGTGGATGTGTTGCCCACTAGCGCACCCGTGGTCAGCGCGCCCGCATTTCGTAGCCATGCTGCACCGGTCACCGGTGGCTTGTTCCACAGTGCCAGCTACCGCCCAGCGTTTGAAGACCGCCGCGCCCGTTTGGTGGGCGATACCGTGACGGTGCAAATCGTCGAAAACATCACTGCCAAACAAACCTCCTCTTCTACCGTGGACCGCGATGCTGGCATCAGTGGCGGCATTACCGCCCTGCCCTTCATGAATGCGGCCCGCCTGACCGACAAAACCAAAATTGGTGCCGAATCCACCAACACCTTCTCGGGTAAGGGTGGCACCGAAAGCGCCAACACCTTTACCGGCTCTATCACTGCCAGCGTGATTGAAGTGCTGCCCAACGGCCATTTGGTGATTGCGGGCGAGAAGCAAATTGGCGTGAATCAAAACGTGGATGTGCTGCGCTTCTCGGGCACAGTGGACCCGCGCTCTTTGCAGCCAGGCAGCCTTGTGGCCTCCACCCAGGTGGCCAATGTGCGTATCGAATCGCGTGGTCGGGGTGCCCAAGCCGAAGTGCAGGTAATGGGTTGGCTGGGGCGGTTTTTTAATAGTATTTCGCCGTTTTAAAAAACTGCCGCTGACTGCGGCACCACTGGCACCCCCGCAAAAGCACTGGGTGCAAAGGCCGGAAACTCTTCCGGGTCAAAGGCTTTATCGCCTGCTGGGTCGGCCACGCCGGTGGTTTGCAGTGCCTTGAAATCAAAATGCCGCTTGTCCATAAAGTGCGAGGGCACCAAGTTTTGCAGCGCCACAGCCATATTCTCGATGCGGCCCGGATACTGGGTTTGCCAATCGCGCAGCATTTGCCCCATCTGCTGGCGTTGTAGATTTTCTTGGCTACCACACAGCGTACACGGAATGATGGGAAAGGCACGCAGTTCGGCCCAGCGGGCTAAATCTGCCTCGGCCACATAGGCCAGTGGGCGAATCACCAGATGGTCACCCCGGTCGCTCACTACCTTGGGCGGCATCCCCTTGAGCTTGCCGCCAAAAAACATATTCAAAAAGAAGGTTTGCAGCATATCGTCGCGGTGGTGGCCCAAAGCGATTTTTTTGCAGCCCAGCTCATCGGCCAATCGGTACAAAATGCCCCGGCGCAAGCGCGAGCACAGGCTGCACATGGTTTTGCCTTCGGGGATGTGCTTTTTCACTACGCTGTAGGTGTCTTGCGTTTCGATATGGAACGGTACGCCCAAGCGTGTTAGGTACTCAGGCAGCACATGCGCCGGAAAGCCGGGCTGCTTCTGGTCAAGGTTGACGGCCACGATGTCAAAGCGTGGTGCGGCGCGGCGTTGCAGTTTGCACAAAAAATCCAACATGCCATAGCTGTCTTTGCCCCCCGATAGGCACACCATGATGCGGTCGCCATCTTCAATCAGGCCAAAATCATCCACCGCTTGGCGCACTTGGCGGTACAGGCGTTTTTCTAGTTTGTGTTGCTCGTCGGTGCTGCTACTGGAGTCGGTGGCCTGAAGGGCGGTAAGGGCGTGCATGGGTATTGGGCTTCATCAAACAGATACGTAAGGCGCTATTGTCCAAGGACTGCGCCAACGCCACAGCACAGGCGGGTGCATGTTGCGACGTTGGGCGTGGGCGCTTTAGTAGTTTTGGCGTTCACCCACAAAAATCTCTACCCGGCGGTTGCGTGCCCGGCCATCGGCGCTGGCATTGCTGGCAATGGGTTGGTAAGAGCCTTGGCCTTCGGTTTGAATGCGCGCGCCACTCACGCCACGGGTGGTCAGGTAGTTGCGCGTGCTATTGGCACGGTTGACCGATAGAGGGTTGTTGACCGCATCGCTGCCGGTGTTGTCGGTGTGGCCGACAATGCGTACGTCGGTGCTTTGGTTGGCGCGCAAGCTGGCGGCAAAACGGTCTAGCACCGGGGCAAAGTTGCCCTTGATGTCAGAGCGGCCCACATCAAACGAGATGTCACTGGGAATGTCTAGCTTGAGCTGGTTGTCAGCGGTTTGCGATACCGCAATGCCGGTGCCTTGCGTGGCTTGCTCCATTTCGCGCTTTTGGCGCTCCATGTTTTGCGACCAGATATAGGTGCCCAAGGCCCCTACGCCCGCACCAATCACGGCACCGGTACCAGCCTTGCCGCCGGTAGAAGAGCTAATCACAGCACCAGCCAAGGCTCCTACGCCCGCGCCAGTGGCGGTGCGCCGTTGGGTGTCGGTCATGGTGACACAGCCACTCAAAAACAAGGCGCTGATGGCGGTGCCCAAGATGAGATGTTGACGCAGGTACATAAAAATTTCCTTTCAATCGAATCGGCAGTGTGCAACGATGGCCTGAAGTGGCACAGGTGCTCAAGGCTTCAAGCACAATCGCGCCCATGACCATCGCATCGTTGCGCCTTGGCATGGCCGCTGTGGTAGCCGCCATGCTGGCCGCTTGTTCTACCACACCCCCCGAGCCGCCGCCCCCCGCGCCTGCTTATGTCCCTTTGCCACCACCCGCGTTGCTGGGCGTTTCCCCTATTACCCAATCGGCCAGCCGCTGGGTGCCCGTACCTTGGCAAGAGTTACCCGGTTTGAATGAAGACGCACTGCACGAAGCGTGGAATGCTTGGGTACGCAGTTGTGAGCGCCCGCACCCTGCCTTCCAAACGCTGTGCCCACAGGTGCGCCGCCTGAGCATTGGCACGCCGCAAGAGCAGCGCGCTTTTTTATTTGAGCGTTTGCAACCCTATCGGGTCGAAACCAATAATGGCGGTGTCGATGGCCTGCTGACGGGCTATTACGAGCCAGAAATGAACGCCACGCGCTTGCCCAGTCCGGGCTACAACGTGCCGCTCTACGGTCTGCCGGCCAACTTGAGTGCGCGCAAACCGTGGTATTCGCGCCAACAAATTGACACTCTGCCCGAAGCCCAAGCTGCCTTGCAAGGCCGGGCGATTGCTTGGGTGTCTGACCCCATAGAGGCGCTGGTGCTGCACATCCAAGGTTCGGGGCGTTTGCGTATTACCGAGCCTGATGGCCGGGTGCGCCTGGTGCGCTTGGCCTTTGCTGGTACCAATGACCACCCCTACCGTAGCGTGGGGCGCTGGCTGCTAGACCAAGGCTTGATTCGTGATGCCTCTTGGCCCGGCATCAAGGCGTGGATTGGCCAAAACCCGCAGCGCGTGCAAGAAATGCTCTGGAGCAACCCGCGCTATGTGTTTTTCAAAGAAGAGGCTTTGCAGGGCTTAGATAAAGAGTTTGGCCCCAAAGGGGCGCAAGGGGTGGCTTTAACGCCGGGGCGCTCGATTGCAGTGGACCGGCAAAGCATTCCGTATGGAACCCCGGTGTGGATGGCCTCTAGTGGCCCCACCGGGCACATCCAACGCTTGGTATTGGCGCAAGACACCGGCAGCGCGATTGTCGGGGCGGTGCGCGCCGATTACTTTACCGGCTGGGGCAGCCAAGCGGGCGATGTTGCCGGACGGTTGAAACAGAACCTGCGCTTGTGGGTACTGTGGCCGCGTTAAAAACTGCCTGCATAGGCTTCTAAGCCCAGCGCCACCACGGTGGCGATGTCTGGCCCCACTTCGGCGCGAAATTCGGCCTCGGCTTGGGCTACTGCATCGTGAAACGCTTGTAGCCACGCCAGCCCTACCGGGGTAAAACACACCCGCCGTGCGCGGGCATCGTGCGGGTCGGGGCGGCGCATCACCAGCCCCCAAGCCGCGCATTGGTCCACCAAATCGGCCATCGCCTGCTTGCTCATGCCGGCACGTTGGGCCAAATCGGTCAGGCGGTCGCCCTGCAAAGACAGATGGCGCGTGATGTGGATATGTGCGGCACTGACTTGGTTGCGCGCGGCCAAGTTCGACAGCGCCAGCGGCACCTCGACATCGTGCGCCATCAGCTCTAACACGCGCGCATCAAAACGGCGCAAGGCATGGCCCATCAGGCGGCCCAAGTGGGTTTGTCGCCAGCCGTCGTCTAGCGGCGCAGGAGAGAAATTTTCAGGCATGGATATAGTCAGGCAAACTGACTAAAAAATGGTTTTTTCTATTCTAACCATCCGATAAACTTGCGTCCAAGCCAGTCCACACTTTGTTTCCCTGGAACCCGGCTTACCAGCCAACCCTTTGATTTTTCAGGAGATATTTCATGAGCAACCCCACCACCCGCAGTATGCCCGCCGATAGCGAAAAAGCCAAAGCCTTGGCCGCTGCCTTGGCGCAAATTGAAAAACAATTTGGCAAAGGCACCATCATGCGCCTGGATGAAGGCGAGGTAATTGAAGATGTCCAAGTGGTTTCTACCGGCTCTTTGGGGCTAGACATTGCCTTGGGCGTGGGTGGCCTGCCGCGTGGCCGGGTGATTGAAATTTACGGCCCCGAATCCTCAGGCAAAACCACCCTGACGCTGCAAGTGATTGCCGAAATGCAGAAAATTGGCGGCCAGTGCGCGTTTGTCGATGCCGAACACGCGCTAGACATCCAATACGCGCAAAAACTGGGCGTACACCTAGAAGACCTGCTGATTAGCCAGCCCGACACCGGCGAGCAAGCGCTAGAGATTGTCGATAGCCTCGTGCGCTCTGGCGCGGTGGACTTGATTGTGATTGACTCGGTAGCCGCCCTGACCCCCAAGGCCGAACTAGAGGGCGATATGGGCGACAGCCTGCCCGGCTTGCAAGCGCGCCTGATGAGCCAAGCGCTGCGTAAACTCACCTCCAGCATTAAAAAGACCAACTGCACGGTTATCTTCATCAACCAAATTCGCATGAAAATTGGCGTGATGTTTGGCTCGCCTGAGACCACTACCGGCGGCAATGCGCTCAAGTTCTACGCCAGCGTGCGCTTAGACATTCGCCGCACTGGCTCGATTAAAAAGGGCGAAGAAGTGATTGGCAACGAAACCAAGGTCAAGGTGGTTAAAAACAAAGTAGCCCCGCCCTTCAAAACGGCCGAGTTTGACATTTTGTTTGGCGAAGGTATCTCGCGCGAGGGCGAAATCATCGACATGGGCGTAGCGGCCAAATTGGTCGAAAAATCGGGCGCTTGGTATGCCTACGGCGGCGAAAAAATCGGCCAAGGCCGCGACAATTCGCGTGAATTTCTGCGCGAAAACCCTGCGCTGGCCTACGAAATCGAAAACAAAGTACGTGCCAGCTTGGGCATTGCCCTGCTGCCTGCCAGCACCGCCCCCAGCAGCCCAGACAGCAGCACCGATGTAATCGCTGCACCGGCACCGCGTGGGCGCAAAGCTGCCGAGGCCAAGGCGGCAGATACCGGCAGCACCGACGCATAATGGCCGCACTGCATCGCCCGCCGCTGTCGCTCAAAGGCCGGGCCTTGCGCTATGTGGCGGCACGCGAACACTCGCGCGCCGAATTGCAGCGCAAACTGGCCGCGCATGTGCAAGAGGGCGATGACTTGCCCGCGCTGCTAGACTATTTGCAGGCGCAGGGTTTTATCAACGAGGAGCGGCTGATAGAGTCGGTGTTGCACCAAAAAGCCGGGCGCATGGGGGCGCTACGCTTGCGCCAACAACTGCGCGCCAAGGGTTTGGACGCCGATGCCATACAACAAGCCTTGGCACAACTGCAACAAAGCCCCGAGGGCAGCGAGCAAGAACGCGCCCAAGCCCTGTGGCAACAGCGTTTTGGCCAAACGGCCACCGAGCCACGCGAGCGCCTACGGCAAATGCGTTTTTTGGCCGCGCGTGGTTTTAGCGCCGATGTCATTCGGCGCGTAGTGCCCTAAGTAGGCACATCCCCGTCGGATAGGCTGGCAGTTTATGCAACTTTATACAACCGCCACCACCCAGACAAGCAAGGGCGGCACAATGGGCTTCCTTATAACGCTTGTTTGTGCGCGCTATGCCCCTGCTGATTTCTTTTTCCCGTGCTTGCTTTCAGCAGCCCGCTAAGTTCGTGCCCTTGCTGCTGCTGGCGTTATTGACCACTGCTTGTGCCAGTCCTGCTGGCCGCTTGTCATCATGGGCTGATGCGCTACCCGAGGCACAGTTGGCCCCAGCCAGCCCGTTGGCGTCATGGTGGCAACGCTGGGACGATGCCCCCCTGCACGCCCTGATAGAGCACGCCTTGCAGGCCAGCCCCACGGTGCGCCAAGCCCAAGCAGCACTGCGCCAAGCACGCGCCCAAGTGGAGGTGCAAACGGCCAACTTGGCCCCTGGCCTTGATGCCAGCACCTCGGCGCAGCGCAGTCGTGCCAACAACCAGAGCGGCAACCGTTTTCAGGCGGGCTTGGATGCCCGTTGGGAGTGGGATGTTTGGGGCCGCTTAAATGCTGGTGTAGAAGTCAGCCAAGCCGATGCCCAAGCCAGCCAAGCCAGTTTGGCGCAAACCCAAGTCACGCTGGCCGCTGAGGTGGCACTGCAATACATCAACCTGCGTAGCTTGCAAGCCCGATTGGAGATTGCCCAACGCAATTTAGCCAGTCAGCGCGAAACGTGGCAACTGACCGATTGGCGCGTACAGGCCGGCCTGAGCAGCGCGCTGGTATCCGAGCAGGCGCGCGCCAGCACCGAGCAAACGGCAGCGCAAATTCCACAGCTGCACAGCAGCTTGGCCCAAGCAAGGCATCGTCTGGCGGTACTCACCGGCCAAGCCCCAGCAGCGCTAGATACCTTGCTGGCCGATGCCCGCCCCATACCACAACCCGCTGCTGATTTGGCACGGGCCTTGCCCGCCGAAACCCTGCGCCAGCGCCCTGATGTGTACATGGCTGAAGAGCGCATTCGCGCTGCTTTGGCGCGCGTGGCACAGGCTGACGCAGCGCGCTACCCCAGCTTCAGGCTGGGTGGTTCTATCGGCTTGAGCGCGCTGACCTTGGGCACGCTGGGCACGGGTGCTGCCGTAGCCAACGCACTGCTGGCCAGTGTCTCGGTGCCCTTATTGGATGGCGGAGCCGCCCGCGCCCAAGTGCAGGTGCAAGAAGCCGCCCTAGAGCAAGCACGCATCGCCTACCAAGCCACGGTATTGACCGCACTGCAAGAAGTAGAAGATGCCCTCGTCGCCCTGCAAGGCGACCGCGAACGGCTCGCGCGCTTGCAAGCCGCTGCCCAAGCGGCAGAAAACGCCGCCTTGTTCGCCCAGCAGCGCTACCGCAGTGGGCTGATTGATTTTCAATCGGTGCTAGAAACCCAGCGCACCCTGCTATCCACCCAAGACAGCGTGGCCAGCACCGCCGCCAGCATGGCCGCCAACCATGTGCGCCTGTACAAGGCGCTAGGCGGTGGTTGGACACCGGCCTAAATCACCCCTCGGCCTTGTTGTCTGCTTGCGCCCTAGCGCCTCTTTTTTTCTGAATGCCACCATGACCGTTCCTGATGTCCACACTGCCGCTCCCCCTTCGGCCCCTGCGGCGGGCCTGCAAGCCCTGTTGGGCACCACCGCCAGCCGCCGCTGGTGGCAGCGCCCTTGGTTATGGCTGTGCTTCATCGCTGTATTGCTGGCGGTGCCCGCTTACCAATATTGGCAGCAACGCCAACAGGCCAATGCCGCGCCGCGTTTTGTCACCGAGGAGCTACGCCGGGGCGACATCACCCTGACAGTAGCCGCCAACGGCACCTTGCAGCCCACGCGCTCGGTCAATATCGGTAGCGAACTATCGGGCACGGTGCGCCGGGTGTTGGTGGATGTGAACGACCAAGTAAAAAAAGGCCAATTACTGGTAGAGCTGGATACCGCCAAATTGTCGGCGCAAGTCTTGCGCTCACGCGCTAATTTGGCCTCGGCCCACGCCCGGCAGGCCCAAGCTGCTGCCACCGTGCAAGAGGCACGCGCCAATCTGGCCCGCTTAGAAGAAGTGGCACGCCTTTCAGGGGGCAAAGTACCTTCCGAGGCCGAACTCGACACGGGCCGCGCCACCTTGGCCCGCGCCCAAGCCGAAGAAACCAGCGCCAAAGCCAGCGTCGAAGATGCCAAAGCGGCCCTCTCTACCGACGAGACCAATCTGGGCAAAGCCTCCATCCGCTCCCCGATTGACGGCGTGGTGTTATCGCGCACCGTAGAGCCGGGCAATGCGGTTGCCGCTTCACTGCAAGCCGTTACCTTGATGACGCTGGCCGAAGACCTGAGCAAACTGGAATTGCAAGTGAATGTGGATGAAGCCGATGTGGGCGCGGTGCAAGTGGGCCAAAAAGCCAGCTTTACCGTCAGTGCCTACCCGTCGCGCAAATACCCGGCCAAAATCACCCGCGTGGCCTATGGCTCGACCAAAACCGACAACGTGGTTACCTACATCACTTGGCTGGATGTGGACAACCAAGACCGCAGCCTGCGCCCCGGCATGACGGCAGCGGCCACCATCACCGCCACCGAGCGCAACCAAGTGTTGCTGGTGCCCAATACCGCCCTGCGCTTTACGCCGCGCAACCCTGACAGCGCCGATAAAGCCGCTGGCAGTGGCGGCGGATTGGTGTCGCAACTGATGCCACGCGCCCCACGCGCTCCAGGCCAAGGCGCACGCAAAGCCGGTGAAGCTGGTAGCAGCGTGGGCAAAATGCGCCAAATTTGGCTGCTCAAAAACGGCGTGCCCGAAGCCCTACAAGTGCGGGCAGGCATCAGCGATGGCCGCCTAACCGAAGTCAGCGGCGAGGGCTTAGAGCCGGGCATGGCAGTGATTACCGACCAGCGCAGCACCAAGGCAGCACCATGACGGCCAGCAGCACCCAGCCGCTGATTCAACTGCGCGGCATCACCAAAGTGTATGGCGAGGGGGCACTGGCTTTTCAGGCGCTCAAAGGGGTGGATTTGGAGATTGCCCAAGGCGATTTTGTCGCCATCATGGGGCCGAGTGGCTCGGGCAAATCCACCGCCATGAACACTTTAGGCTGCCTAGACCGCCCCACCACCGGCGAATACCTGTTTCGCGGCGAGCATGTGGAAGCCCTAACGCGCGACCAGCGCGCCCTGCTACGGCGGCGTTATTTTGGTTTTGTGTTCCAAGGTTTTAATTTGCTGGCGCGCACCTCGGCCCAAGAAAATGTCGAGCTGCCCTTGCTCTACCGGGGCGAAATTGCCAGCACGCGCCATGCGGCCGCACAGCGCGCGCTGGCATCGGTGGGCCTGGCCGGTTGGGAGCACCACACCCCGGCAGAACTGTCGGGGGGGCAGCAACAGCGCGTCGCCATTGCACGCGCCATCGTTACACAACCGGCAGTTTTACTGGCCGATGAGCCTACCGGCAACCTAGACACCCAGCGCAGCCACGAAATTATGGAACTGCTTTGGCAGCTCAACCATGAGCAGGGCATTACGGTACTGATGGTGACGCACGAGCCGGACATGGCCGCCTATGCCCGGCGCATTGTGCATTTTGTCGATGGTCTGGTGGCTAGCGATACGCCCAACGCGCACCCCGCAGGGCTGCGCGCCCCGGAGAATTCTTAATGCTGTTTAACACCTTGCTGCTGGCGCTGCGCTCTATCCGGCGCAACCTGATGCGCTCTTTTCTGACCATTTTGGGCATCGTGATTGGGGTCAGTGCCGTGATTACGATGGTCACGCTGGGCAACGGTGCCACGCTGGCGGTGCAAAACCAGATTGCCGGACTAGGGACCAACTTACTGCAAGTGCGCCCCGGCCAGCGCATGGGGCCGGGCGGCGGTAGCTGGGGCGTGCCCTCGTTCAAAGATGTGGATGCCGATGCCATCACGCAACAAATAGGCGGCATTTTGGCCGTCGCCCCCGAAGGGCGCACCAGCACCACCGTAGTGGCTGGCGGGCGCAACTGGACCAGCAGCGTAATTGGCAGCACCAACGCATGGCTGCAAACCGGCAATTGGACAGTACGCTTGGGCCGAGAATTCTCTGACGACGAGCTGCGCGCCGGAGCTGCCGTCTGCCTGATTGGCGAAACCATCCGCCGTGAGCTGTTTGGCGAGGGCGATGCCGTGGGCGGGCAACTGCGCGTCAAGCAAATGTCGTGCGAAATTGTCGGCGTGCTGGCCGCCAAAGGCCAAGGCGCTTTTGGCAACGACCAAGATGAAGTGGTGCTGCTGCCGCTCAAAACGCTGCAACGGCGCGTCACTGGCAGCACGCGCGTGCAAACCTTGCTGGTATCAATGCAAGACGACAGCGACCCCGAGCGCGTCAAGGCCAGCCTGACGCAATTGCTGCGCGAGCGGCGCAAACTGGCCGCCGCTGACGAAAACAACTTCAACATCTTGGATACGCAACAACTGGCCGAAACCATGTCCGGCACCACCAAGGTGATGACCATGCTGCTGGGCGCAGTGGCCGCCGTCAGTTTGCTGGTGGGCGGCATCGGCATTATGAACATCATGCTGGTCAGCGTGACCGAACGCACGCGCGAAATTGGCCTGCGCTTGGCCATTGGCGCGCTAGAACGCGAGGTGCTATTGCAATTTTTGATTGAGGCCGTGGTGCTGGCCTGCTTGGGCGGCATCATCGGCATTGTGCTGGCCACTGGCGCTTCGGTAGCCTTGGCCGGGGTAATGGGCATACCCTATGTGTTTAACTTGGGCGTGAACGTGCTGTCATTTGTGTTCTCGGCGGGCATTGGGGTGATGTTTGGCTATTTCCCTGCCCGACGTGCCGCACGCTTGGACCCCATTGAGGCACTGCGGCATGAGTAAGTAAGGCCACCACCGCCGCTAACGCCTGCTGGCAAACAGGTCAATCGCCTGTTGTAGCAAGGTCAGGATAGGCTGCTCTAGCATAGGCAAAGTGGCGGTAATGCCCAACAAGCCTACCGTCAGGGTGACTGGAAAACCCACTGCATAGATGTTCATTTGCGGGGCCACGCGCGAAATAATGCCCATCGTCAGGTTGACAAACAACAGCAGCGCCATCAGCGGCATGGCAATCCACATCGCACTAGAAAATAGTGACGCGCCCAGTTCGTGCAACTTCATGCGCCCCAAAGCCTGCAAAAAATTACCATCAACCGGAAAATGCGTAAAACTCTCCACCACCGCCATGATGAGCAGCAGGTGTCCGTTAATCACCACAAACAGCAGCAGGGCGATTTGGCCGTAAAAACGCCCCACGGCGCTGATTTGGGTATTGCTGGTAGGGTCAAAGAACGAGGCAAAATTTAAACCCATTTGCAGGCCAATGATTTCGCCCGCCAGTTCTACCGAGGCAAATACCAAGCGCACGGCAAAGCCCAAAGATAAACCAATAGCCAATTGCTGCATCACCGCCCCCAGCGCTGCCGGGCCATTGAACATCACCATTGGCTGCTCCATCAGCATGGGCTGCGCGCACAGGGCAATAAAAAAAGCCAACCCCACCTTGGCCCGTGCTGGAATGACACGGATAGAAAACAGCGGTGCCGCCGTAAACAACGCCAGCACGCGCAAAAAAGGCCACAAAATGGGCGACAGCCAGCCCACCAGCTGTGCCTCGGTAAAGGTGATGAGGCCGGTAGAACCCATTTAGCCCATGATTCCGGGAATGGACTCAATGGTGCGACGGATGTAATCGACCAAAGTGCTGAGCATCCACGGGCCAGCCAGCGCAAACACCAACATAGCCGCCACCAGCTTGGGCACAAAGGCCAGCGTAGCCTCGTGAATTTGCGTAACCGCCTGAAAAATGCTTACCAGCAGGCCCACGGCCAGCACAATGCCCAACACGGGCATAGAAATCATCAGTAACAAGGTCAGGGCCTCGCGCCCGATGGTCAAAACCATTTGTGGTGTCATGGAAAATTCTCGCCCATCTAGGTGACAAAGCTGGCTGCCAAAGAGCCTACCAGCAGGTTCCAGCCATCGGCCAGCACAAACAGCATCAGTTTGAATGGTAAGGCCACCAGCACGGGCGACAGCATCATCATGCCCAAAGACATCAAAATGCTCGATACCACCATATCGATGACCAGAAACGGAATAAAAATCATGAAGCCAATTTGAAAGGCCGATTTCAGCTCACTGGTGACAAAGGCGGGCACGAGTACGCGCAGCGGTGCGGTCTCTGCCGTGGTAGCTGGGTCTAGTTTGGCCAGTTTGGCAAACAAAGAAAAATCCGACTGGCGCGTTTGTTTGAGCATGAACGAGCGCATGGGCGCTTCGGCCTTGGCCACGGCCTGCTCAAACGTGATGGCATTGGTGGTGTAGGGCACGTAGGCCTCTTGGTACACCTTGTCGAGCGTCGGCCCCATGACAAACATGGTTAAAAACAGCGATAGGCCAATAATGACTTGGTTGGGTGGCGATGATTGCGTGCCTAGCGCTTGGCGAATCAGCGACAGCACAATCACAATGCGCGTAAAGCCGGTCATCATCAGCAAAATGCTGGGCAAAAAAGACAGTGCCGTAAAAAATAGCAGCGTCTGAATAGGCACCGAGAAACTGGTGCCCGAACTGCCCGAGCCGACCAAAATGGGCAAACTGCCTGCGGCTTGGGCCAGTGCCGGGCTGGGCAAGGCCAGCAGCGCCAGCAAACCTAAAACGCTGGCGGCTCCAATCAAATTGAGATGCCTAGACTTGGACATGGCTGCCGTCCTTGGCGTGGCTCGCTTGCGTGGCTTGTGCCACCACTTGGGCAAAAGGCACTGGTGGCACTGAAGCTGGCATAACATGCAGGCAACTGATGTTTTGCGCTGTGACACCCAGCACCAAGCGGGTTTTTTCTTGCTCCGTGGCAATTTCTACCATCACTACGCGCTGCTGTGGCCCTACGGCCACCACCGACAGCACTTTGGCCGCTACCCCCGCTTGGGCTTGGGCAGCATGGCGCTGTTGCCACTGGCGCAGCAACCACGGTGCGCTGGCCATTGCACCGATAAACAGCACCACCACCAGCAAGGTCTGGGTGATGCTACCGCTATCCGCCACGGCTGACGCGGCGTAGCCGCTCCGAGGGTGTGACCACATCGGTCAGGCGGATACCAAACTTATCGTTCACCACCACCACCTCGCCTTGGGCAATTAAGTAGCCATTGACCAGCACGTCCATAGGCTCACCAGCCAGCGCGTCTAGCTCTACCACTGAGCCTTGGGCCAGCTGCAAAATGTATTTGATGGGTACCTTGGTGCGCCCCAACTCTACCGACAATTGCACCGGAATATCCAGCACCATGTTGATATCGTTGATGGGGGGTGATGTGTCTGCACCAGGGCCAAAAGGCCGCAAAGGCTCACCAGTCAAAGGCCCGCCTTGTTCCGTGTTCAGGCTAGACGACGAATCGTCCACCTTTTTTTGCTCTTCTAGGGCTTCAGCCCAGCCAGCAAAGGCATCATCGCCTGCTGCAGGTTTGTTTTCTTCTTCATTTGCCATTCTTATCTCCCATCCAGCCTAGGTCTGTAGTACGCAGACATTCCTCGATGCGAATTGCATATTTCGCGTTGTGGGTGCCGTATTGGCAGCTAAATACTGGCACGCCACTGATAGAGGCGCGAATGCGTGGTTCGCGGTCCAGTTCAATAAAATCGCCTGGCTTCATAGCCAATAATTGTTCTACCGTGGCATCGGCACGCGCCAGTTCGGCCACCAGCGTCACTTCTGCCGATTGAATTTCGCGCGTGAGCACTTGCACCCAGCGGCGGTCCACTTCAATCGAGTCACCCTGCGTGGACGAATACAACACATCGCGAATCGGCTCCATCGTGGCGTAGGGCATACAGATATGGATGGCCCCTGCCAAGTCGCCAATTTCCAACTGAAACGCGGTAGAAACTACGATTTCGCTCGGTGTGGCAATGTTGGCAAACTGGGGCTGCATTTCGGAGCGTTGGTACTCTAGCTCCAGCGGGTAGATGCCATGCCAAGCTTTTTTGTATTCGGCACAAATCACATCGACCAAGCGGTTGATGATGCGCTGTTCGGTGGGGGAAAAGTCGCGCCCCTCAATGCGGGTTTGGAATTTGCCCACCCCACCAAACAGGGTGTCGATAATGCCAAAAACAATCGACGGCTCGCAGACAATCAGGCCACTGCCGCGCAGGGGCCGAATGGCGACGATGTTGAAATTGGTGGGCACGGCCAGCTCGCGCAAAAAAGCGCTGTAGCGTTGCACGGCCACCGTGCCGACCGAGATTTCGGGGCTGCGGCGGATAAAGTTGAACAGGCCAATGCGGAAATTGCGGGCAAAGCGCTCGTTGACGATTTCCATCGTCGGCATACGCCCACGCACAATGCGCTCTTGGCTTGAGATGTCATAGCGGCGCACCTCGCCTTCTTCATGCACCTCTTCGGCGTGCTTTTGGCTCTCACCCGTCACGCCCTCCAGAAGGGCATCGACCTCTTCTTGGGAGAGAAATGATTCGCTCATAGCGGCGACCCTATCGGCGTTATTGGATGATGAAGCTAGAAAATAGCACGCGGCGCACCGGGTTTTGGCGTTGGCGTGGTGCTACCTCTTCCTCTTCCTCTGGGGCGGCGCGTGCTGCGGGTGGCTTAAAGCCTAGCGCTTTTCCGGCTTCGCGTTGGATGTCGGTGGCTAATTTTTCTTTGCCTTCGCGGCGCAACAAATCATCAGCGGTGCGTTGCGACACCAACATCAGGATGCCACTACGCACGCTGGGCATGAGCTTTTTGAGCTGATCGGCGGTTTTTTCGTCGCCTACTTCTAGCGTGATGCCCAATTGCACAAAGCGCTCACCACCCGGGTCGGCCAGATTGACCACCATGTTTTCGAGTGGCAAGAAGGTGGGTATAACGGCCTTGGATTCGGCTTGTGCTTCGCCTTCTTCGCCAGCAGCACCTTTAGACATCATCCAAAAAGCGCCGCCACCGCCGAGCAGCAACACAAACACAACAGCGCCAATAATCAGCAGCTTTTTCTTGCCCTTGGCAGGCGGGGCGGCAGAGTCGTCAGCCGGGGTGTTAGATGGCACGATGAAATTTCCTTGCAACAAACGCCAACCTTGGCCCAGTGCTAGGCACGGGCTGGCAGCGGTAGATGAGGTGCATTATGGGCACGGCGATCCTTGGATAATAGCCAGAATAAAACACCAAAGCCTTGGCATTCTCTAAGCCTATAGCCTAACTTAGACAAAAATATCCACAGCCTTGTCGCTGATAATGTCTGCGCTGCGTGGACGTTGCGCTAGGGCGTTGGCCTCTACCGTGGTTTTGCGCGCGTCTGTGGGGGCATTGTTGCGCTGGCCGTTAGCGTTGTTATTTTGGCCTTGGGTGGCAGATTCGCCCACGCTCATGCCCGACAACACCAGCCCTTGGCTCTCTAACAGGGCGCGCAATTGGGCCACGCTGGCATCGAGCAAGGCGCGGGTTTCGTTCTGGTCGCTGGTAAAGCTGACATGGGCTTCATTGCCGTTCAGGCTGACCGTCACTTGTACCGGATGCCCGTCATGCTCTATGGTCAATTCGGCATTTTGGATATTTTGATTCACCCAATAAGACACCTGCTCGGCCACGCTGTCTTCGGTGGGTAGGGCGCTGGCCAAATCAAACATCGGGTTTTCTGCCAATGTTGCGGAGTCGGTACTTGGCCCGCTCAAGCCGTAAAGCCCTTGGGCATCGGGGTTTTGCCCCGCAGAGGCTCCACGCCCGCCGTCATTGCCACGCCCTGCGCCTTGGCCTTGTCCGGCCAACAGGCCCCCTAGAACATCGCTGCCAGGCGCGTTCATAGCCTCATTGGAGGTGGTGGGCAGGCCACCACCGCCCGCAGGCAGCCAATCGTGCGGCTGCTGCTGTGGTTGCGCGTTGTTGACTGCTGCCTGCACCACCGTGGTGGCCACGTTGGTCATGTGGGGGGCATCTAAACGCTGGTTGGATGCTGTGCGCGCTGCCCAAGCCTCGGTAGTGGATACGCTGCTGGCAGCGGCGAAATTACGGCCCAGTATTTTTTTACCTAAACCAAAAGTTTGCGCTGATTCGCTGGCGGTATCTAAGGCCGCTGTTTGCGCCACCAAGCCTAGCTCGCCACCGCTGCTGGCTATCGCCACACTACGCGCACCCACTGCAAGCCCCTCACCCAAGGCTTGCATAGGTAGCCCTGACGTTGGGCCGAGTAGGTTTGCCTCTGCCGTTTTGGCTTGGGCCAGCAGGGTGCTATGGTTTTGTCCTGTACCCAATTGCACAGTAGCCATGTTTTGCAGAGGTGATGCTGACTGCCCCGATGCGGCTGGATTGTTACCAGCAAACCCGGCCTGCAAGGCCAACAAAGAAGACATCAATGCACCGGGGGCGGCTTCTCCGTTAGGTGTTGCCAGTGTTTGTGGCTTCTGGTCTGACTGGGGCAACAATGCCTCGCCCGGTGTGCCATTGCTAGACAATAGGTTGTCACCCAAAGCGGCCAATAAGCCCAAAAAATCACCAGCGCTAGCCTCTTGGCTTGGTGCGCCTTGGGATGCACGGTGTTTGGCGGCAGTTGTGCCAGAGGCTGCGTGGTTGGCAGACGACGCTACGTGCATTTTTTCCATGGTCTTGGCTCCTGAACCTTACAGGGGTTTGCGTTGCTGAAAATACTGCTGGGCAGCACGTTCATCGGTTTGTTTTTGCTCACGGCGCATTTGGGCCAGTTCGATTTCTTGGCGGCGCTTGGCCACCAATTTTTGCAAACTGCTCAGGCGCAACTCGGCTTGTAACAACACTTGTTGCGCTTGCTCTACCCGGTAGCTGTGTTGTTGCACCACGGTGGTTTGCAAACCCATCGCATGGCCCAAGCGATCCATAAATTGGTAATGGTGAAACATTACTTCGGGGGCCATCATGGCGTTGGCGCGCATTCCCCAACGCCCTTCGGTCTCGTTGGCGTAGGCTTGCAGTTGTTCGAGTTGACCTTGCGCCGCCTTTTGGGCACTGCGCGTGTTTTGCAGGTTGCGCCGCGCTTCGTCACGTTGGCGCTCGGCAGCATCTACTGCCACCATCAAGCCGCGCAATGCCGAAGACATGGTGATTCCCTTGTGTATCGTTATTGCAGTATTTGCGCCATCATGGCGCAGCTGTCTTCTAGCGAGGAGGCTTCGTGCATTCCTTGCTGCAAGAAGGCTACCATGGCAGGTTGACGCCGAATGGCATCGTCTAACAGGGGGTCAGAGCCACTCATATAAGCCCCCACCTGAATCAAATCGCGTGCCTTTTGGTAGCGCGAGTAGGCCGCACGAAAGCGGCGCGCCAGCTCAAAATGTTCGCGGCTGACCACGTTGTTCATCACGCGCGAGGCCGATTGTTCAATGTCAATGGCTGGAAAATGCCCCATTTCGGCCAAGGCGCGCGACAGCACAAAGTGCCCATCCAAAATAGCCCGCGCAGAATCGGCAATCGGGTCTTGTTGGTCATCGCCCTCGGATAGCACGGTGTAAAACGCGGTGATAGAGCCGACACCATGCAGGCCGTTGCCGCTGCGCTCGACCAGCCCAGGCAATTTGGCAAAGCACGAGGGCGGATAGCCTTTGGTGGCCGGTGGCTCGCCAATGGCCAAGGCAATTTCGCGCTGTGCCATCGCGTAGCGGGTGAGTGAGTCCATCAGCAACAGTACGTGTTGGCCCTTGTCGCGGAAATGCTCGGCCACGGCGGTGGCGTAGGCGGCACCCTGCATCCGTAGCAGGGGTGGAGCATCGGCGGGGGCGGCCACCACCACGGCACGGCCCCGGTCTTGGGCACCCAAAATGTCTTCAACAAACTCTTTGACTTCGCGGCCACGTTCGCCAATCAGGCCGACCACAATCACATCGGCACGGGTGTAGCGCGCCATCATGCCCAGCAATACGCTTTTGCCGACACCGGAGCCAGCAAATAAACCCAGCCGCTGCCCACGCCCCACTGTCAGTAGTGCATTGATGGCGCGCACGCCGGTATCCAACGGTGTACGCACCGGGTCACGATCCATCGCATTGATGGGCTGGCGGTTCATCGGCTCGGCACTGACATGTTGCAACGGGCCGCCGTGGTCTAGGGGCACGCCTTGCGAGTCCACCACCCGGCCCAGCAGACCATCGCCCATCGGCAGGCGCAACATACTGACGGCGCTGATGGGGCGTATTTCTTCGCCCAAACGCGGCACCTGCACATAGGGCGGTGCAGGCACCACGCTGGCACCACTGGACATGCCGTGGATGTCTCCGGCGGGCATTAAAAAGGCGCGTTCGCCCTCAAAGCCGACCACTTCGGCCAATACCGGCTCTTTACCCGGCATTTCTAAAAAACATTGGGAGCCTACAGGCACGCGGATACCCTTGGCTTCTAATACCAAGCCGGTCAGGCGCGTCAGGGTGCCACGGGTTTCTAGCGTTACACCACCAGAGACGCGCGCTTTGGCACCGTCCATAAAGTGCGCCCAAGTGGCCGTGCGGTCTTGAGGGGCTTGGGGGTCTTTAGTGGTCATGGGCTTGGCCTTGCGCTGCGCTGGGTTCTACTTGCCAAGGCAGCTCTAGCCCCAGCGTAGCCACAGCACGCTGCCAGCGTTTTTCTAAATGGCCATCAATGACCGTGCCAGCCAATTCAACCATGCAGCCGCCAGCGGCCACGGCAGCATCAGACACCCATTGCACGCTACCATCGGCAAACTCAGCGCGCAGGGCATCCGATACCACGGCGTAATCTTCGGGGTTGAGGCGCACCGTAGCCGGACGGCCATCGGTGACCAGCATGTCCAGCGCTTCGCGCACCACCGGCTCTAGGGCTTTGGGGTTGGTGTGCAGTTCTTGGCGCACCACTTGGCGCGCAATATCACAGGCCAGCTCTAATACATGTTGGGCCAAATAGCCTTGCATGGCTTGCAAATCGGCATCCAACTCACGCACTACGGCATCGAGGCGCGCCGCTGCTTCTTTGGCTTGGCCTTGCACGTAGTCATCCATGCGCTGTTGCCATTCTTGCGTGGCTTGGGTGTGGCCTTGTTGTTTGCCTTGCTCTAAGCCTTCGGCCAAACCCTGCTCTACGCCCAAATCATAGGCTTCTTGGCGCGCTTGTTCTAGTTCCTGTTGGTATTGCTGCTGCTGTTGCAGGGCTTGCTGTTCCAGTTCCAGCTGGCGCTGTTGCTGGCGCAGGGCTTCTTCTTTGGCTTTTTGCTCTAACTTGGAGCTGGAGGGGCCAAAACTCAGGGCCGCAAAACCGCCCTGTTCCATATTAGAAAATTGCACCGGCACCACATGCCCCACTTCTTCACGCGGAATGAAGCGGGCATAGACGCTACGCGGTTTAGACGAAGCTGTCATCGGCACCACCGCCAATCACGACTTGGCCTTCGTCGGCCAAACGGCGCACAATCTTGATAATTTCTTTCTGTTGTTCTTCGACTTCGGACAGGCGCATCGGGCCGCGTGCTTCCAAGTCTTCTTTGAGGGCTGCCGAGGCACGCTTGGACATGTTGTTGAGAAACTTGTTCATCAACTCGCCCGAAGCACCCTTGAGGGCAATGATGAGGGTCTCGGAAGCTACCTCGCGCAGCACCACTTGGATAGAACGGTCGTCGAGCTTGACCATGTGCTCGAACACGAACATCTTGTCCATGATTTTTTGTGCCAACTCGGGGTCGTGGCTGCTAATCGACTCCAGCACTGAAGACTCGATATTGGAGCCGAGCAGGTTGATAATTTCTGCCGCTGTTTTAACCCCACCGAGGGATGTTTTGCGAATTTTGTCGCCGCCAGCCAGCACTTTGAACAACACTTCGTTCAAGTCTTTCAGTGCTACCGGCTGAATGCCTTCTAAGGTGGCTACGCGCAGCATGACTTCACTGCGCTGGCGGTCGGTAAACTGCTTGAGCACCGCAGCAGCTTGCTCATAATCCAAATGCACCAAAATAGCGGCGATGATTTGCGGGTGCTCGTTACGCAACAGTTCGGCCACTGACAGCGGGTCCATCCACTTGAGGCTCTCAATGCCCGACACGTCGCCGCCTTGCAAAATGCGGTCAATCAGCAAGGATGCCTTATCGTCGCCCAAAGCACGGCGCAACACCGAGCGCACATAGTCGCTGGTATCAGACACCAACAGGCTTTGCGCCGCAGCGGCATTGGTGAACTTGAGCACCACCTCATTGACTTTGTCGTGCGACACCGAACGCATCCGCGCAATGGCCTCGCCCAGCTTTTGCACCTCTTTGGGTGAGAAGTGCTTGAATACCTCTGAGGCTTCTTCCTCGCCCAGAGACATCAAAAACACGGCAGCGTCATTTAGCCCTTGGTCATCCATGATAAAAGTCCATTCTTATGCAAGTAGGGGGCCAGCTTTATTCGCCATTCACCCAAGCTTTCACAATGTTAGCAACTGCAATCGGGTTTTGGCGTGCCAATGCGCGCGCTTCTTCTAAGCGGTGTTGTTCTGGTGTCAGGTCGCCCGGTGCTGTCAGGGCTGGGCGGTCGAGCACATCAGCCTCCAGCGCATCCAAGGGCTGCTGTGGGCTGCCATCGGCATTGGGTGGTGGCGGTGCCAATGCTTTGATGGCCGGGCGTACCAAGCCCAACAAAACCAAACCAGCAAACAGGGCAATACCCACTGGCCAAGCAAAGCTGCGCGCCAACTCTAAGGTTTCGGGCTGTTTCCACAAAGGTATATCTACGGCCTTGGCATTGTCGGCTTGGAACGGGGTGTTCATTAGGTTGACCGAATCGCCGCGTTCGGGGTTAAAACCGATGGATTCGCGCACCAAGGCAGTCATTTGGGCGATTTGTTCGGGGGTCATGCCCTTGGTAATGGGCACGCCTTTTTCATCGACAGCATTTTGGTAGTTGACCACCACGGCTGCCGTTAAGCGCTTGACCTGACCACTGTTGCCACGGGTGACGCGGATGGTTTTGTCCACTTCGTAATTAGTAATGGACTCGCGTTTGCTGTTGAGCGTGTTATTGCTGTTGAGGGCACCGGCAGCCATTGGCGGCGGATTAGCACCATTGATGGGCGCAACTGCTGGTTGAGGGGGCTGTGGCTGGTTGGTAGCCGCACCCGGAATACCCGTAGGTGGTGCTGGGACTGCTTGGTTGGTGCTGCTCTCTAGCACCTGTTGGCTACGGATGGCACCGGCCTCGGCGTTTTGGTTGGGGCGGTGCTGCTCTTGGGTGGATTCGGTGCGACTGAAATCAATTTCTGCCGTCACTTGGGCTTTGATGTTGTCGCGCCCGACCACCGGCTCCAAAATGTCCATGACGCGCTTGGTGTACATCTGCTCAATTTGCTGCACGTACATCAACTGCTGGGCATCAAAGCCCTTATCGTCATTGCCATCGGGTGATTTAGACAACAGCTTGCCAGTGTCGTCTAGCACACTCACAGCGGTAGGCTCTAACTCAGGCACGCTGGCCGCCACCAAATGCACAATGCCCGCCAATTGGGCCTTGTCTAGCAAGCGCCCCGGATACAAACTGACCAGCACCGAAGCCGAAGGCTTTTGCTGCTCCCGAAAAAAGCCATTTTGGTTGGGCAGCGCCAAATGCACGCGCGCACTTTGCACCGATGACAACGATTGGATAGAGCGCGTTAGCTCACCCTCTAAGCCGCGCTGAAAGTTCAGGCGCTCCTGAAACTGCGTGGTGCCAAAGCGATTGGTTTCGGTCAGCTCAAACCCAGATACCGAGCCTTTGGGCAGCCCTTGCGAGGCCAAACGCAAGCGAATATCGTGTACCCGGTCGGTGGGAATCAAAATAGCCCCGCCGCCCTCGGTGTATTTGTAGGGCACATTCATCTGTGCCAACTGCGCCACGATGGCTCCGCCATCTTTGTCGCTTAGATTAGAAAACAACACCTTGTAATCGGGCTGGCGGTTGAGCATCAAGGCCACCAGCACTGCGCCCACCAGCAGGGCGACACCGCCCCCTAAGCGCAGGCGTTGCCCATTGTCTAGCGCAGACAGACGCTGCAACCAGACAGGCCGGGCGGGTGGCGGATTGGCATTGGCAGGAAGTTCGGCGATGGCAGACATTTTTTATTCCAATAGGACAGCGCCCGGATACACGGACTTTGCGTGCGTCCGATTATGGGAATTGGCTGCCCTTGCACTCGGTAGATAAGCCCGGCCTTTGGCTTGTTATTTGCCCGGATAGCCGCTGCGCTTGTGCCTACCATCACTGCCATCGCCACCTTTTCAGAGCAAGACCATCATGGACATCCGCACTGTCTTCCCCTCCGCCCCTTCTTCTAGCACTGCACCCCTGCGCCGCACGCCAGAGACCGGTCAACGCAGCAACGTTGAGGATTTGGGGTTTAGCACGGCGTTTAAAAATGCCTTGCAATCGGTCAGTTCAACGCAAAACCAAGCCAGCCACTTGCAACGCCAAGTGCAGCTAGAAAATCCCAACGTCAGCTTAGAAGAGACTATGCTGGCCATGCAGAAGGCACAAATTGGCTTCCAAGCCTCGCTGCATGTGCGTAACCGCATGGTGCAAGCCTATACCGACATCATGAACATGCAAGTGTGAGCGGCGCACCGGCTTGATTATTCAGGAGGCTCCCATCCATTGAACCCATTTTCTTTGCCCCTACCCCCTCCCAGTTTGCACTGCAAAAAGCCCGCCCTGTGTTTGCCACAGGACGGGCTTTTTGTTGGCTAGAGGCTAGACTGTTCTGTTGGCCGGGCGCTAACCGCTCAAAATTTGCCCCCAAAAACTTACGCCGCCAGCCCCCAACAACAAGGACTGGCGGCGCAGTGCGCTTAACAAGTGAATGAATTTAGTGAATCAGCTGGGGCTGGCCAGCAAACATATGTTCAAACTGTGTGAGCCAAGGCTCGGCCAGACAGCGAATTTGGGCATCGTTGTGCAAAATACGCTGCATGATGCGTGTTTTTTCGCGCCGATGCTCGGGCAGCAGCTCCATCTGGGTGGCTTTGGTACGCAGCTGCTCAATCAGCACAGCACAGGCCGTCTCGTAACGCACCACGCCATCCCAATCTTTGTGCTGGGCAGCTTCTAGCATCTTGACGCTGCTGGCTTCGATGGCTTTGTAGTAATCGATTAACATTTCTGGCATGGCTCAACCCTCACTTGTCACCGTATGGCCGACTGGCGGCGCGCTGTCCGGTGCAGGGTTGGCTGCGCCGGGGTTTTTCATTTCGCTCCAACCTTGGGCAATCGGCCCAATAATGCGGGCGACCTCTTCTAAAATGGAATCGTCGTTGTGAATGTTGGCCTGCACTAAGCGGGCCAAACAATACTCGTATAAATCGCTCAAATTTTGAGCAATTTGGCCACCGTTTTCACGGTCTAGGGCGGTGGCCAGCCCTTCTTCAATAATCCGCATTGCTTTGGCAATGCTGTTGCATTTGAGTGCGACATCATCGCGCGCCAAGGCACCCCGCGCTGCGGTGATGGCCTCCAGCACGCCTTGGTACAACAGATGCACCAGCTGGTGCTGATCCATTGTGTGCATACTGGTCTCAACGTTGATACGCTGATAAGCAGAAGCTGCACGGTTGCGATTGGGGCCAAACATGCTGTTAATCCTTACGGAAGAATAATAGTGGTAAATATCGGCCAGTCAGTCCCAAACTAAAGTGGTATCCCTTAGTTAGAGCCTTGCTTGTTCCAAGTGGTAACTTGCTGGTTGATGTAAGAATTGAGGGCATTAAGCGTGGCCATCTTCGAGTCCAAGGCGCTGTAGCGTGCATTGAGGCGGGCCTCTACAGTGTTGGCCTTCTCTTTGACGCGACTTTGGTCTTCGCTGTTGCGCTTGAGCGACAGTTGCAGCGAGGTGTCTTTGGTTTTGAAGAAGCCGTCGGTGCTGAGCATGGTGGTCGTTAACGATTTGATGCTGGCGGCAATACCACTGGCCACGGCATCAGAGCCACGGAACATTTTTTTCAGCTCGTCGGGGTTTTCTAGTGCTTTAGACAGTTTGGTAGAGTTAATCTCTAAATTGCCACCACGCTGCACCCCAACGCCAATATCGCTCAGGGTTTTATAGACGCTAGAGCCTGTGGATACCGATTGCATCACCGCACGCAAGGAGTTTTGCAAACTAACCGCCGTAGAGTCCCCTTGGAACAAACCGGCCTGTTTGGTGCCCGCATCGTATTTGGTGGCCTCCGACAAGTAAGAATTGACGGCGTTGTAGGCTTCGACAAAGGCAGTAATGTTGGCTTGTACGGCGCTGTTGTCTTTGGTAACGTTAATCTGAACGGGCTTGCCTGCTTCAGTGAGCTTTTCTGCCTTGAAGGTAACGCCCGCCACGGTATTAGCAAAAGTGTTGGTGCTAGAGGTGACCGTCAGGCCGTTGACCTTGGCCGTGGCATTGGAAGCAGCCTGTACGGCTCCAGCAGTGGCATCAATGGCTGTAGTGGCCAAACGATCAAGCCCACCCGGAGTTCCCCCCGTGGTGGTAACGTTAAAACCTGCTGTTTCGCCGGTATTTTTGCCGCTCAATAGCAAACGTTGGCCATTGGCATCGGTCAAGATAGTGGCCGTAACACCTGCGTTGGCACCATTGATTTTGCTGGCAATATCGGCCACGGTGTCAGTGGCCGAGACGGTGATATCAACCGAAGATGCCGGCGTGTTGCCGGTAAAGACACCCGTAGCGCCGGGGCCAGCTGCATCCCACTTGCCCAGTGCAATCGTCATGGTGCCCGAGCCGACAATGCCACTGATAGAGTTAGAAGCCGTAGATTGCGCTTTGGCCAGCGCCGTCACTTCTACACTAAAGCTGGTGGGCAAGGTACCCCCCACCGCCGTGGCACTGACAAAGGTGCTATCGGAAGAGCTGGTGCTAACACCGTTCCAACCCGTGACGCTGGTAAGCTTGCTGGCCGCGTCGGACAGGGTAGAGACTAAAGACTTCACTTGGCCAAAGGCCGAAATTTTGGCATTGACGGTGGCCGCTTGCAGCTCTAGCTTTTGCAGTGGCCGCTTTTCCAGTTCCACCAACTGGGAAACGATGGACTTAACGTCCAGCCCACTACCTACACCGATTGATGAAATGGATGCCATATCAAACTCCTGAAATTTCAAGGGAAATTATGACGCTGCGCCAGCGCCGTAAACCTTGGTAAACGTACGCCTAAACCCGCCAATTCGCAAGCTATTGACCTTGTTTTGGGCCAAAAGTGCCGTAAAAAAGGCGGCGGCACCGCTGCCACCGCCCGAAAAGAATGCTTGGAAGGCATCGACGAATCGACTAATACAACAAAACCAACACGTTAGGAGACAGACGACGCGCTTGAGCCGCCAAGGCCGCGTCGGTGCCCCGCACCATTTGCGTGCGCGACAGCTGGGCTGTCTGCTGCGCTTGGCTGGCGTCGATGGTGCCTGCCTCTGGAGAGGATGCTTGCTCCAACGAAAAACCCGCATCGTTGCGGGTTTTGGCGTTGGGGGAGAGGGCATCGGCAGGCTTCTTGTCTAGCGCTTGTGCTTCCTTTGCCTTCTCGGAGCGGTTTTTTTCTTTTTCGGGCTGCTTTGTTTCTTTGGTTTTTTTTTCCTCTTCTTCCTCTTTTTCTTCTTTCTGCCGCTCTGCGGGTTGCAACGCTTGGCGGTAGGCTTCAGACGAGAAAGAAGAGGAGCCTAGAGCAGCAGCAGCCGAAAAACTCCCCTCCAGCCCCTGCGGCTTATCGCAAAAGTGACAGCACGCCTTGTGGCAACTGGTTGGCTTGCGCCACCATTGCCGTGCCAGCCTGTTGCAGAATTTGGGCGCGTGACAGGTTGGCGGTTTCTACCGCAAAGTCGGCATCTTGAATACGCGATTTGGCGGAAGACATGTTTTCCGAAGCTACGCTCAGGTTGCCGATGGCGGTTTCAAAGCGCGATTGCATAGCACCCAACTTGGCGCGTTCGCTGCTGATGTTGGCAATAGCCGAATCTACTGTTTTCAGTGCTGCGGTAGCGCCTTCAAAGCTGGTGATGTCGAGCTTGGCGACAGTCTGCAAAGCGGCACTCGTCACTGCCCCCGAAGCTCCCAAGCTAGGATCGGCAGGATCTGCCTCGCTACCAGCCAGTTCGGGCAAACCAGTGACCGAGAAGCCCTTGCTGGCATCCATGGTGACAATACCACTAACCACTTGCACAGTGGCTGCAGATGCAGAAGCGGCTACAAACCCTGTTTGGTCAATTTTTGCCAGCGTGGCCCCGGTAGTGCCGGAAGCAGCTGCATTTTCGTTCACTGCAATGTCGTTGCCAGCAGCATTGGTCAGCACAATGCCATCACCTTTCTTATTGACTGCTGCAGTAATGCCAGTTTTAGAGGAAGCATCGTTGATGGCGGAGACTGCTGCTGTCAAACCATCAGCCGTGCCGGTAGCAGACACAGAGAAAGTAACCGCCAAGCCGCTGGCACCTGCGTTTTCAGATTTCAGGTCCAGGGTGTAGCTGCCGGTCGCTGTAAAGGCCAATTGTGCCTTGGTGATAGCACTGGCCGAGACACCGGTAGTATCACTTTGGGCATTGACCAAGGCGGCCAAGTCTTTGGCGCTTTCGCCACCCAGTGTGACCACATTGGCCGTGCCGTCTGGGCCAGAAATAACGCCTGTGCCCGCAGCAGTGGCGTTAGCTGCACCCATGGCCAGGCCGCTGGCCACCATTTGGTTGTTGCCATAGCTGCTGGTACGCATATTGCCCACAGTAACACCAATAGTTTGGTTGGCATTAGCACCCACTTGGAACTGCTGTGTACCAAACGAACCATCGAGCAGCTTTTTACCGTTGAACTCGGTGGTTTGCGAGATGCGGTCTAATTCACCCACCAGCTGGTTTACTTCAGCTTGCAATGCCTTGCGGTCGCTGGCACTGTTGGTAGCATTAGCCGACTGCACCGCCAGTTCACGCACCCGTTGCAAGATGTCGCCAGAAGACTTGAGTGCACCTTCAGCGGTTTGCGCCAAAGAAATGCCATCACCCGCATTGCGAATGGCTTGATTGGTGCCACGCACTTGGCTGCTGAAACGCTCAGAAATGGCCAAACCAGCTGCATCGTCTTTAGCGCTATTGATACGCAAACCAGACGACAGGCGGCTGATAGAAGTGTTGAGGGAAGACTGGCTAGTGCTGAGGTTGCGCTGCGCGGTCAGGGAAGCAATGTTGCTATTGATGGTGGATGCCATGACAAATCTCCTACAAAGAAACGACTGAAAGAAGGCGTTGCCGCCAACAAGGAAACTACAGTATGCACCGGCTTTGGCCTACTTGCATTGAACAAACAGCCCGATAGCAACGCTGTTGCATCCTAGTAAAAAGGTTTTCGGACAGCGCGGCCAAAACTTGAGGGCAAATTGCAAAATTGGCGCACTTTTATGAACTACTCCACCCTATGCGTTGCAAAGGATGGTGTTTCACGGGATTGACATCCTCTCCGGGCTAAACCCCTTCTTGTCTTTACCCACATCGTTGCTGAAGCGCTAACAGGTAGCCACAAACGAGGTTGTCCAGCTTAGTCAGTCCACGCCATAAGGTCTACCAGCCCGGACTCTTGTCGTGCTTGCGCCCTAAAAAACCGCCCAACTTAGCTACCTCTTTCCAGTAACCTTCTACGCTTAATGTCCGGGCATCCAAGCGGCGATGTTCACACAATACTTGTACATAACTGGAATCTATGTGTTCACAGGCCAGCGCTTGTGACTGCTCTCGTGCCAGGCGGCTTAACTCCAGTAGTCTTGCAGCTACCACGCTACAAAAGGCCAACAGTGCCTGCGTCGCTTGGGCTTGTTTGAGTTGGCTGCGCTCAATGCGACAGCCCGATTTGAGGCATTTGTGGTACTCCTCAATACACCAGCGCTGGGCGTACCACTGGACACATTGGCACGCTTGCTGCCAGTCTTCTATTGGCCATGTCGCCAGCAGCAGCCACTCTACATCGTGCTGTGCATCCCAACAGCGTAGCACGCTGGCCTCTAGGGGCGCTAGCTTGCTCTGGCTGGGATCGTTTCTGGCCGGTTGCACTTGCACGCGCTGCCAAGCCAAATGCAGGTGCAAAGTGCGCTGGGCTTGTCCTGGCCTGGCGCGTTGGTGTAGCTCAAATTGTCCCTGTGAAGGCAAAGAACGAGCCAAACTGACCAAATAATCTGATTCGTTGGTGCGCCTATCGACAAAAATACGCGACAAGCACTGCCAGCCTAACTCACGCGCTTGCGCCCAGTAGGCAAAAGAGTCACTGCCTCGGTCTCCAATGCTGACCCAGCGCTGGCCTGTAGGCACTGCGCCCACATCAGCGAGCACCTGATGCCAGACATCAGACTCTTTGTCTTTGCGCCGATAGCGCTGCGTGCGTGTTTCGGTTTGCTTGTAGGCTTTGTTCTGTTGGCGTGCCCAGCAGCGCTGTGCAGCCACTCCCAGCACATGCCCATCCACAGCGATGCCCAGCAGGGTATGCACCAATAAGCCCTGTCCTCGGTGGTCGCCGATAGGCCCATAACCGTGTGTTTGGGTCATAGAAGTGAAATCAAGCTCTGTCGTATCTTGCACGAACAGTGCCACGGGCAATCGGACTGCCTCTTGCCGCGTTTGTTGACAATGAGGCTCTAGCAATTGGCGATGGGTCACGGCTTGGTCGTTGAGTAAACGGTATGCTGCTTTGCAGCCACCCCAAGTGACAGTTTGTGCAGCCAAACCCTGATCTGGCGCTTGCAATATGCCCAAAGCAAGCTTTTGCGCGCGCCGCGAACGTCTGACATCGCCCAGACAGGCACGTCCAAATTGTTCTGCCAGTTCGATAGGATCGGTTTGCATGGAGTCCTCCCGAGTGAGTGCTGCTTTGGGGGCAATTTATTCCTAAGATGTGGGTAAAGACAAGGGCTGAACCCCGAGGCTTGCCGCGAAGACTCCGGTCATAAACCCCCGTTTCGGTCACTTCCTGACCCGATATTGATTCCAAAGCCCAGCGCAACACCACACGCGCTGAAGCCGCATCTCTGTTCTCCTGGTGCCCGCATTGCTCGCAGCAGTGCATTCTTTGTGAGAGCTGCTTTTTGGCCACATGTTGTGGTTCAATGAAATCGGACACGGAGATAAGGCAAGAAGCCCCACCCCAGA